>CAVRYR010000007.1:0-118770 GCA_963725475.1 uncultured Solirubrobacterales bacterium
CTGAACGCGCGGTATCTCAGGAACCTTTGCACGACAGGTAGTAATCGGTGGCGTCTGGCCCCGGTGGTGGTGGCAGGTCCCGAACTGGCCATAGCCCCGTTATGCGGAGAGCTACCACGTCGAGGTAAGTATCGGCCGGTTGGGCCGGTCGGATTGAGCCCAGATGGTAGGCCAAATGGTAAACCATTGCAGCTTCACGGTTTCAGTTGCAGCGCAAGAACAGTTACATTTCCGGCCCGTAAGCTTGCGTCCGGCTGATGGTTGCGTTGTGCCTGGGGGTGATCTCGACCGAGTAGATCGCGTACGCCACCGCGCAAGTCTCCCACCGGGTCGCCCGGTGGCACCGAATGTGCTCCCGGCGGGCGGCTGGGCCTAGTCGCGTAGGGCGTCGACGCTGGTCAACGAGATGAGTGTGCAGGCGGCGATCATGAGTCCGGAGGCCTACGCATACGGTGCCCGTATCACGCCGACCTATCTTCGCTGAGACGGCTCGGGTTATGGCAGTCGCAGCGCCCGTCCTGGAACAGCTGACGCTGGCAGTGACCGGTTTCGTTGTGTTCGTGACGGGGATGATTGCAGTGGCGGCACACCATGAGGCCGCTACCCTCTCATACCGTTGTAGAAACAACAAACCCCCAGGCTTCTCTGGGGACTTCTTGTGTTCTTGATTACCTACCCGTCATCAAGCCGTCGAGAACAGCTTGATACTGCGGGATCAGCGCAGGGTCCGTCTGATTACTGCCGCCCTCGTGGAACGCCAGGAGGATCGTGCAGTTGACGTATCCCCAGGGGTAGACGGACGCCCATCTCATCGCCGACTTGTTATCGGGGAACTGATACACCGACACATTGTCGGTGGTGATCAGCAGCTACTTAAGGCGAGTCGGAGCGCCTACAAGATCGCCGCAAGGCTGACGACCACCGTTGAAGGGCTTCAGCGCGCCGAGGGCCACGAATCGCGGCAGCCATGAGCGCCGCCGACAGTGCGGGCGGAGCCGGGCGAAGTTCATCCAAACGCACGGGCTGGTCGCGCAGACCGCGCGGCGGACGGTGGTGGGCATGCTGGTGGGCGCCGGGGTGGCTGCGGTGGTGTCGTTTCACGCGTGCTGCCGGTTCTTCTCGCATCACCGCTGGGACGTGGATCGGATCGGGCTGGTGCTGGCCCGGCTGATCGTGGATCGGCTGCTTTACGCGGGTGCGCCGATCGTTGTGGTGGTCGATGACACGCTGTTCCGCCGCTGGGGGCCGAAGGTGTTCGGCGCGTTCTGGACCCACGACGGGTCCGGGCAGGATCCCAACGCGCTCGGCCGGGGCAACCGGTGGGTGATCGCCGCGATCCTCGTGCGGCTGCCGTTCTGCGCGCATCCGGTGTGCTTGCCGGTGCTGTTGCGACTCTGGCGCGGCAGCGGCACCGCGTCCCCGGTCCAGTTGGCGCGTGAGCTGATTCTGCTTCTCGCCCAGGAGTTTCCGGACAGGTGTATCCACGCGGTCGGCGACGCCGCCTACCACAGCAAGGCGCTGCTGGTCGAACGCAGCACCGTCACCACCCGGCAGCCGGCCAACGCCGCGCTGTACGCGCCCGCCCCACCCCGCACCGGCAACCGCGGCCGCCCCCGGCTCAAGGGCCACCGGGGGCAAACCGCTGCTGGTGTTCGAACCGTAGGAGTTACAGATGGATAATGGTAATTATCCATCAATTGCCACGAAAGATGTGGCGGTCAGCAGGATTGGGTCCAGACACATCCGCTAATCCGAAAATAATGGTGACCCGTATGGGGTTTACGCCGCTGGGGTGAGGGTGACGGTGTAGCCGAGGGCCTCCAGTTGGCGGATGTGGTTGCGCTTCTTGGTCTCTGAGTTGACGTGGCGGGTGAAGTGATCGGCGCCGAGATCATTGAACACGGCCTGCTCGTCGGACAGCAGGTGCCACACGATCACCAGAATCGAGCGACCGACGGCGACGATCGCCCGTTTCTTGCCGCGGCGTTTGGCGATACGGCGATAACGCTCCCCAAGGAACGTGTCGGTTCTGCCGACCACGACCGCCGCCTCGCCGAGGACCCGGGCGAGGTAGCGGTTGCCGTGTCCGCTGGATCCGTTGCCCTTGGACTTGCCGGCCGAGGAGCAGATGCCGGGAGAGAACTTCGCCCACGAGCACAGGTGCCCGGCGGTGGGGAACCGGGACATCTCGACGCCGACCTCGGCCAAGATGATCGCGGCGGCGACCGGGCCGACGCCCGGGATGTCATCGAGGCGGGCCGCCGCTGCGGCGAAAGGGGCCAGCTGGGCCTCGATCTGGGCGTCGACTGCGGCGATGTCGGCGTCGATCGCGTCGATGCGGCCCAGCATCCGGGTGAGCAAGAATGCGTGGTGGTTATCGAAGTGCCCGTTGAACGCGTCCTCGAGGAGCTTTTCGACCCGGTTCTTCTCCGCGGTGCGGGCGCCGAGCAGATCGATGCGGTAGCGGGTCAGATCCCGCAACTGCCGAATTGGTTTGGGGGGCACGAAACTCGGGCGCAGCATCTGTCGTTCGGCGACCTTGCACAGCCAGACGGCGTCGAGCTTGTCGGTCTTGGGTCGGCCGGGTAGATATTTGACATCGCGGGCATTGACCAGCCAGCTGGTGCACGCCGAGGCCCGCCGCCGCGGCGCCGACCACATCCGCCAACTCGTGGTCCTCGGCGACGGCGCGCCCTGGATCTGGAACCTGGCCACCACGATCCTGCCCGAGGCCACCCCCATCGTGGACCTCTACCACGCCCGCGAACACCTGCACGGCCTCGCCGCCAAGCTCACCGGCACACTCGGCGACGCCCACCCCGACTGGCTGGCCGCCCGCCTGGCCGACCTCGACGCCGGCAACATCGAAACACTCGTCACCGAAACCGAACGTCTGCTGCACCCACAGCTGCCCGACGACATCGCCAACGACACCGCGAAAGCATTGGGATACTTCAAAACCAACGCCCACCGGATGCGCTACGCCTACTTCCGCGCCCACGGCCTGTTCGTCGGCTCCGGCGTCGTCGAGGCCGGCTGCAAATCCATCGTCGGTCAACGCCTCAAACTGAGCGGCATGCGCTGGAACATCCCCGGCGCCACCGGCATCCTCACCCTGCGCTGCCACCAGGCCAGCGACCGCTTCGACCACATCTGGACACAGCCGCACAACCAGAACGCCAGCTACGCCACCGCATGACCAGCAGGCCAGCAGTTCAATTCAAGATCAAATCCGATTAACCTACAAATCTGTCGCACACCCCACGTTTAGTTCACGCCGCCGAGTTGTCGGCTGAAAACCCACCTATGGCCTGCGTCAACGTTTGTGCGCGGTACTGGGATTGAACCAGTCGGTGCCTTCGCGGCTACAGACGCCGTGGGTTGCGGTCAGTGTGTGCGACGATCGCGGCTGCTCTCAACAGGTCAACGCCACGGGCTCGGCGAGCAACCGGCCCCATTCATGACGCGCGGCCGATTGCGCGGCGGACGCGCGGCCCGGCCGCGTTCGCAACATCGTTGAGATGGGTTTCGGCGGCATCACCCGCGGGCTGCATCGCATCACGAAGCCGACGATCGCCGCGGTGAACGGGTGGGCGCTGGCCGGTGGGCTGGAGCTGGCGCTGGCATGCGATCTTCGAGTGGCTTCTAGAGCGGGCGATGTTCGGGTCCTTTGAGGCGCGGCGCGGCTTTCATCACGGTGACGGCGGAATCACTCGGCTAGTCAACACCTGCGTCGACGTGGCGGAGGCGCGAGAACTTTTGCGCCGCTTCTTCGATAGATCGGATGTGGGCCGTGCCGGGACTTCGGCTGAAATCTGATGCGCGGCCTCACGTCCGAGCGGGCATTGGCTCGGTATGACGGGCTGAGGAGTCCGATTTGGGCTGAAGTCGTCAGCGTCGGCGGTTTACCGTTAGGCGGGCGCGATGGCGGCCCCACCACAAGCGCCGCTGTTGTTAGAGTCTCAAACCACGACGAATTCGCTTAGGACAACGGGTGACCGACATCGAAGTCTTGCGGGTATTCACCGACACCGACGGCCAATACGGCAATCCGCTGGGCGTCGTGCTGGACGGGGCCGCCATCCCGGATCCGAACGAGCGTCAGCAGCTCGCTACCGGTCTTGGTTACAGCGAGACCATCTTCTTCGATGATCTGGAGGCCGGTCGGATACAGATCTTCACTCCCGCGGTGGAGATTCCGTTCGCCGGACATCCCACGCCGTCGGTGGTCGGCGCGGCCGCGTTCGCGCCTCCGCCCACCACGGCGACGGTCGACACCACGCCGGTCGTGACGTCGACCCGGTACAGCGCGACGTCCGGCACGCTCGTGAAGACGAGCGTGCGGTCGGGGCACCACACGGGCCCCTCGGGGAAGCGCACGCGCGGGACGACCACCACCGTCTCGGACATGGCGCCCAACCTATCCCTCCCCGTAGCGTCGGCGCCCGTGTCGGGAGCCACCACGAACGCGGGCTGCATCCTCGTCGTCCGCCACGGCCAGTCCACCTGGAACGCGGCCAGCAAGCGGCAGGGCCAGGCCGACCCGCCCCTGTCTCCGCTCGGCGTCGAGCAGTCGGAGCTCGCGGCGAAGACGATCGACCGCGCCGACCTCGTGTGGTAGTGCGACCTCGAGCGGGCCAACCACACGGCCCGAATCCTCACCGCCCGCTGTGTAACCCGCAGCGCCCGCACCGATCTCGCCTGCGATTAGCTGGCCTGAGTTCAACCCGACCCGCAGCCGCAGGTCCACACCATCGCGGTCGTGAACGTCGACGCCAAGCCGCTTGGCTTCCGCCTGAATACCGAGCGCCGCCAAACACGCTCGGATTGCATGGTTTTCCAACGCCACCGGCGCGCCGAACACCGCCATGATCCCATCTCCGGTGAACTTATCGACGTGCCGCCGTAGCGATGCACCACCACCGTTGCGCGGTTGACCAGTTCGGTCCGACTGAAAATCATTTGCCGTCTAGGCGGCGGTGTTGTTGTATCTGGATGTCCCGAGCATCGGTGTCTGGCTCAGCAACGATCTGCCGCCTCGTGTGGGCTGGCCGAAGAAGACGATGTCGCGTCAGGTGTAAGGGACCGGCTCGCGCAGCGGGCCGTGGGTCTGATAGCCCGGTGTCTGGCCCGGACTGGATGTGCCGCCCCAGGTTGGCCATAGGCGACGTTGCCGACGCCGGGCATCGGAGCCCCAGCGCACAACTGGGTAGGCCGCACCTAGATACCCCGCGGTCTGCAGTTGCGTTGCGAGACCCATTCGTTTGGCGATCATCTAGCCGAGGCCCCAGAAATCGATGATGTAGCCGGACAACCCCACCATGCTCACCCGGGGAGTCGCTCAACACGGTGCCGCGCAACGAGATCCGGGCAATCCCAGCCGCCGCGGATGGTCGTTGTCCACCCCGATGGAGACGCACATCGCCAATGGCGTATGTGCGCCACGGTGGAGATTCGGAGGGCGCGGAAACCACCATGTCTCGATCCAAAACCATCCCATTCGCGAGGGCCATCAGCGCGTTCGGCAGCATGAGTTCGCCGTAGTACTCCGAGCCAGTCTGATTGCACAGCGAATCCCGGCCCGCCCTTTCGAGCTCGAGCAAGACGTGCCGCACGACTCTGTTTTCTGTCATGCCTCGCTGAGTACCCAGACCCACCGGCCCTCCCCCAGGGGCACTCAAAGCCCACCTCTTTCATGGATAATTGCGCGGCGGCGACGCTGCAGCCTCCTGAGCGCGAACGCGCAGCGGCCGTCGCGCTTGCCACGTTGCCCGGCGCCACGCTGTGGCACGAGGGACAGTTCGACGGCCGCCAGGTGCGGCTACCGGTCTTCCTGGCGCGGCGCCCGTTCGAGCCGGGCAACCCCGAGCTGCGCCGCTTCCACCTCAACCTGATCGCCGCGGTCAAACGGAGCCGGGTGCGATCCGCAGAGCCGGAGCTGTTCTGGGCGATCCGCGGGGGTGAGGGCAATTTCGGCATCGCGACCCGCTTCCAACTCCGCCTGCACGAGATCTCCGAGATCCACGGCGGGATGCTGGTGCTCCCGGCGAGCGCCGAGGTGATCACCGGCTTTGTCGAGGCCGCCAAGGCCGCTCCCGAGGAGCTCTCGGTGATCGGCAATGTGATGCTGGCCCCACAGATGCCGTTCCTGCCCGAGGAGGCGCACGGTAAGCCGATCATCATCGGGCTGATGGCGTACGTCGGGCCGGTCGATCAGGCCGAAGCCGTGATCGCTCCCTTCCGCGGACTCGCCGAGCCGCTCGCGGACATGGTGCGGCCGATGCGCTATCCGGAGCTCTACGAGGGCCCGGAGCAGGCGGCCCCCATGGCCTCCGGGGTGAACTGGTTCACCGACGGCTTCGAGCCGGCGGCGGCCGGGGCGATCCTCGAGCGGCTGCCGAAGTCGACGGCGATGATGAAGGCGGTCCAGCTACGGGTGCTCGGCGGCGCGCTGGCGCGCGTCCCGAACGACGCCACCGCTTTCGCCCACCGCGACCGCGGGCTATTCGTCAACGTCGCGGCGATGTACGCGGACCCGGACGAGAAGGACACCCACGACGCCTGGGTTTCCGGGCTGGCGGACGCCCTCGGCAGGGACGGCCAGGGCGGCTACGTCGGCTTCATGGGCGAAGAGGACGAGGGGACGATCCGCGCGGCCTACCCGGGCGATACCTGGGACCGGCTGCGGGCTGTGAAGCGCCGCTGGGACCCGGACAACCTCTTCCGACTGAACCACAACATCCCCCCCGCCGAGGGTTGAGCCCCGGCGGGCGGGCCGCGCGGTTAGGCGGCGCGCTCGTAGACCTGGACGCTGACCCCGTCCTTGCCGACCGTCCGGTCGTCGGTCAGCTTCAGCTTGAGCCGGCCGATGCCCTCGGGGAAGAGCCGCTTGCCCTGTCCGAGGATCGTGGGGAAGACCATCAGGCGCAGCTCGTCGACCAGGTCGTGCTCGAGCAGCGTCCGGACGAGCGTGCCGCTGCCGGCGACCAGGATGTTGCCGTCGGTCTCCTCGCGGAGCTTCCTGAGCTCGTCGGGGACGTTCTCCGAGATCACGGTCGTGTTCTCCCACTCGGGGTCCTTGAGCGTCGTCGAGACGAGCACCTTGCGGCCCTTGTTGACCTTGTCGGCGAAGTCGCCCTCGCGTGATGGCCAGGCCTCGGCGAAGCCCTCGTAGGTCACCCGGCCGAGCAGCTGGACCTCCGCGTCCATCAGCTCGTCCATCTTGAACTTGTCGCCGTCCTCGCCGCGGTCGTAATCGAAGCTCCAACCGCCATGTTCGAAGTCCTCCGATCCGCCCGGGTCCTCGATGACCCCGTCGACCGAGATGAACTCCGTGACCACGATCCTCCCACTCATGTCTCTCCTCCTGTCGTTTGCAGTCGTTCGGCGATCCGGGTGAAGAAGCCGGACCAGCCTTCCTTGGCGCGGCGATAGGCCTCTGCGGGCATGTGGCCGCCGGACTGGGTGAAGCGCATCTCGGTGCGCGTGCCGGCGAGATCGCTCAACTCGACCGTGCAGAGGTCGTAGACGTCCTCGCCGGGGCGGTCCGAGACCGTGAAGGTGAGCTTCTCCGGCTCCTTCACCTCGATGTACTCGCCGTCCCAGTGGATCACGTGATCCCTTGGCCCGCGCATCACCGCGGTCCACCTGCCGCCCTCACGCACTTCCATCGCGATCTCGTCGAGCGCGATCTTGTACTCGGGGCCGCCGTACCAATCGGCGAAGCGCTCGGCCTCGGTCCACTCTCGCCAGACCTCGTCGCGCGGGGCGTCGAAGGTCCAGACCATGTCGATGTCGGGCTTGGGTGCGTCAGCCATCGGGGCCGCCAAGCCGGCGCTCCATCCGCTTGAAGCCGCGCTCCCAGAAGCGGCGGTAGCCCTCGATCCAGGCAGCGGCCTCCTTAAGCGCCTCGGCCTCGAGGTGGGCGGGGCGGAGCTGTGCCGCCTGCCCGCGCGTGACCAGCCCGGCGCCCTCCAGCACCTTGAGGTGCTTGGAGACCGCCTGGATAGAGACCGGGAACGGCTCCGCCAGCTCGCTGACGGTGGCGTCGCCCTTCGCGAGCCGCTTCAGGATCGCCCGCCGAGTCGGGTCGGCAAGGGCGGCGAAGGTCCGGTCGAGCTGAGCCGTCGTCATACGCCGCGCTATTTAACCACACGGTTGAATAGCGGGCGATGTCGCTAGCCGGAGGAACCGCCGTGCCAGCCCGAGATCGCGCCGATGAGCGAGATCGCCAGCGCCGTCCCCGCGCCGAGCGAGGCGGCGACCAGCATGGCGCGCAGGCCGGCACCCGGGACAGGGTGGGCCCGCGCGCCGCGCCAGCCGGTGAGCAGCGAGGAGAGCACTCGAGGGAGGTAGGCGAGAAAGTGGATGCCGAAGCAGAAGGCCCAGACGATGAACGAGGCCTTGTGGAGGAAGACGAGCTGGTCCGACTTGTGCCCGAGCGAGAGCAGGAGGACGCCGGTGACGAAGATGCCGATCGTGCTCGCCACCAGCACCGGCGCGAGCATACGCAGGGGCAGCGCCGGCGGGCCCTTCGCGACGTACGCTCGCGAGTCCGCGTAGTAGCGCGCGAAGCGGTAGCCGGTGCTGCCTATCTTGAGCGCCAGCGGCGGGATCAGCACCAGCCCGATGAACATGTGGACGCTGAGCAGCGAGTCCATCTTGAGCAGGGTGATCCCCTCGGCCGCGAGCAGCACCGTGAGGACCGCGGCGGTGGCGATGGTGAGCAGCTCGTTGCCGTCGATGCCGCCGAGGCGATCGCTGCGGTGCCCGACCGCCGCAGGGGTGTCCGCGCCCGCATAGGACTCCATCGCAGCGATCGTGGCCCGCGGGCGTCAGCACGACCTAAGAGGTCAGTTAGAGCTCGCTTAGATTCGGGCCGCCGCGGGCAAGACCGATTAGTTCTCGCCCTCGGACCCGTCGTTAGTTCCAAAGCACGAAAGGAGAGGCGCAGATGCGAGAGCTGATCGTGAGCAGCTTCGTCACCCTCGATAGCGTCATGCAGGCGCCGGGCGGCGCCGGCGAGGATCCCAGCGGCGGCTTCGAGCACGAGGGCTGGATGACCGGATACTGGAGCGACGAGATCGGAGGCGCGATCGGCGAGTGGATGTCGAAGCCGTTCGAGTTCGTGATCGGGCGGAGGACCTACGAGATCTTTGCGGCGCACTGGCCGACAAGCGACGACCCCGGTGCCCCGGTGATGAACGCGGCGACCAAGCACGTCGTCTCGAACACCCTCGAGCAGTTCGAGTGGGAGAACTCGAAGCTGGTCGAGGGCGGCGTGCCCGACGGTGTGCGCGCCCTGAAGGAGCAGGATGGCCCCGAGCTCCAGGTGCACGGCAGCGCGAACCTGATCCAGTCGTTGCTCGAACACGGGCTGGTCGACGAGTTCCGCCTCCTGATCTTCCCGCTGGTGCTCGGCACGGGTAAGCGTCTCTTCGGCGAGGGCACGGTGCCCGCGGGCCTGGAGGTGGCGGACTCGCAGGTCTTCGGCAACGGCGTGATCAAGGCCGTCTACCGAACCGGCGCCGAGATCGAGTACGGCTCCTTCGCCGCATGAGCGAGCGCGACGGCTACCAGCACGGCGTCCCCTGCTGGGTCGACACCTGGCAGCCCGACCTGGAGGGCGCGGTCGCCTTCTACACCGCCCTGTTCGGCTGGGACGCCGAGGAGACGAGCCCGCCCGGCGCTCCGCGCCGTCACTTCATGTGCACGATGCGCGGGCGGCGTGTGACCGGCATCGGCTCGCCGCCCCCGATCGAGGGCCACACGCCGGTCTGGGGCACCTACGTCTGGGTCGACGACGTCGATGAGATCGTCGCCAAGGCGCGCGAGGCCGGGGGGCAGGTGATCCTCGAGCCCTTCGACGCGCTCGATGGCGGGCGGCTCGCGCTGCTCGCCGACCCGACCGGCGGGGTGATCGCCGCCTGGCAGGTGGGAGAGAATCACGGTGCGCAGATCGTCAACGAGCCCGGCGCCTGGTCGATGAGCGTGCTCCACACCCGCGACATCGCAGCGGCGAAGGACTTCTATGCCGCGGTCTTCGGCTGGAGCTACGACGAATTCGAGATGGGAGGCGGCGTCCCCATGACCCTCGCCCTGGTCGAGGGCTACGTCGGCGGCACGCCCTCACAGCCGGTGCCGCGCTCGAACGTCGCGGTGATGATGGATGCGAAGGCGCACGGCATCCCCGACGAGGTCCCGTCGTATTGGGCAGTCGGCTTCTGGATCGACGACCTCGACGCCGCTCTCGCGCGCAACGCCGAGCTCGGCGGCACGGTCGTCAACCCGCCGGTCGAGACCCCGGCCTTCCGGTCGGCCGTGCTCGCCGACCCGCAGGGCGCGGTTTTCAACCTGAGCCAGCTGACCGCCGCGCCGCCGCAGTAGGGTCCGCCGAGCCACATGAACTTCGAGACCAGCGTTTCGATCGAGCGGCCCGTGGAAGAGGTCTTCGATTACGTCTCGGATCCGACCACCTTCCCGCGCTGGAACTCGGCGGTGCAGTCGGTCCGCCAGTCCTCGCCCGGCGAGACCGGGGTGGGGGCGACCTACGTGATGCAACGCGAGCTGCCGGACGGCCCCGCCGAGAACGGGCTCGAGGTTCTCGATCTCAACCGGCCCAAGGAGTTCGCGATCCGCACCACCTCCGGCCCGACTCCATTCACCTATCGCTACCGGTTCTCCGGCGACGGGAGTGCGATGGTCATGAAGCTGGCCGCCGAGGTCGAGCTCGGCGGCCTAGCGGGAGCGCTTGGCCCGATCGCCTCGCGGGTGGTGAAGCGCGGGGTCGACTCCAACTTCGCCGACCTGAAGCGGATCCTGGAGTCGGGAGGGTCTTAGGCCGGGTCGTAGGGGAGGGGGTCGAAGCGCAGCAGCCGCTCGACGATCTGATCGAGCTCGGCGCTGTGTGAAGCGATCAGCTCCTGCGCGGCGGCCGGGAGCTTCTCGGTCAAGGCTTCTTGGCTCGCGTCGTCCAGCGCGACCGACTCGTGCAGTTGCACCTGGAGCCGGAAGAAGCGTGGGCCATGACCGACGTCCGCGGGCTGGATGTTCGGATCGGTGGGGTGGTTGAGCAGGGTGTGGGCCCAGTGGTCGGCGCCGTCCGATGCACCGTCGAGGGTGGCGCCGATGATCGGCGGCTCGCCGCCGTGGGGCAGCACCCAGCCCAGTCTGCCCCAGCCGCTGACCTGGTCCTGGCGATACCCCTCCTCGTGCAGGCCGGTGCCGACGGAGACCACCAGCAGGTCGTCCTGGTCGAGGTTGTGGGGATGGTCGTCGATCCGCTTGAGCGCCTCGACGATCGCGACGATCACCGGGTTCCCCGCGAAGACGCCGCCGTCCACCAGCGCCCGCCCGTCCACCTCATGGGAGGGGAAGTAGGTCGGCGCCGCGGAGGTGGCGAGGGCTGCGTCGGTGATCGGCCGGTTGCGATCGGACTCGGGCGACTCCCGCGCCCGCCAGCGCTTGAAGAAGTACGGCTCACGGTTGGTCATGTCGTATGAGGTCACGATCAGCTCGCGCAGCGCATTCTGGATCTCGGTCGTGCCGAGCCGCCGCTTGACCGCCTCCTCCAGCGGCCCCAGCGTGTACTTGGGCCCGATCCAGCCCCACAGGGTGCGGAGCCTCTGGAGCAGGCTGCGGTGGAAGATGTCCGGCCCGTCCTCGACGTAGAAGCTCGCCAGCTCGTCCGCGCTCACGGCCGGGCGCTCCGGATGATCGGGGTCGGGCGCGGTCAGGCTGAGCGCCACCAGCCCGCCGGTCGAGGTCCCGGCGAACATGTGGAAGTAGTCGGAGGCCCGCGCCTGCGGCCCGGCCCGCTGCTGGATGCGGCGCTCGAGCTCGGCGATCACCAAGGCCGGGATCAGGCCCCGAATGCCGCCGCCGTCGACGCAGAGGATCCTGAAGCGATCGGTTGGTTGGCTCTGCTCGGCGGTCAACTCAGCACGGATTCGCAGAAGTCCCGGAGCGCCGCGGCGAACTCGTCGCTCGCCGATGGGGCCTGGCCGACACTGGTCCTGCGCGCCTCGGGCAGGGCGCGGACTGCATCCTCGTAGCCCTCCTCGGTGAAGACGAGGCAGCCGTCGTGCTTCACCAGCAGCATCGGCACGTCGAGCTGCGAGAGGAGCTCGGCCAGCGGCTCCGGCCGTTTGGTGTTCGCGTCCCAGACCCGTGAGGCGATCTCCATCGGCGGGAATCGGGCGACGATCTGCTTGGAGGTCTCCTCGTCGAAGGCGCCCTGGGTGAACTGGGTCATCCCGTAGCGGACGAAGGAGTCGTAGTCGCTGCGCAGGAGCTGGGTCATCGCCGCGGTCACCTCCTTGTTCACCGCCGGCCGCGCGCCCTCGGCCTCGTAGCCGGGGGATGCGTGGCCGAGCGCCAGGCCGAGCACCGGCTCCGGCCTGGCGACGGCGACGCGCGCGGCGGTCGCGGTTCCCCAGGCATCCCCGACGAGGAAGTACGAGCCCCAGCCGAGCTTGTCGAGCTCAGCCAGCGCACGCTGGACGACCAGCTCGCGCTCGAAGGCCTTCGGATCGCCGGCGGGCATCGGCTCATCGCCGACGCCGGGGGCGTCGAAGGTGGCGACCTCGGCCCATTCCGAGAGCAGCGGCGCGATCGTCCACTCGACCTCGGTGAACTGCGGGCAGAGCAGGATCCGGGGGCGGGACACGTCCCCAATCTCTCACAGCGGCGGTCATGTCCACAATGCAGCGATGAGTTCGCGCTTCCGGGCCCGTCTATGTCCTCGATGAGCGATTCGCTGATCGAGCTTAGGGAGGCACTGAGCGGCGACGTGCTGGCGCCCGCCGACCCCGAGTACGACAACGCGCGGCTCTGCTTCAACCTGCTGATCGACCGCCGGCCGGCGGCGATCGCCCGCTGCGTCGATGCCGACGATGTGGCGGCGGCGCTCGCCTTCGGCCAGGAGCACAACCTGGAGATCGCCGTCCGCGGGGGCGGCCACAACCCGGCCGGGCACTGCGCGGTCGACGACGGGCTGGTGATCGACCTGACCAAGATGCGCGTGGTCGAGGTCGAGGCCGACGCGAAGGTCGCCCGCTCCGGCGGCGGCGCCACCTGGCTCGACTTCGACCAGGCGACCCAAGCCCACGGCCTGGTCACTCCCGGCGGCGTGGTCGGGTCCACCGGCGTCACAGGCCTCACCCTGGGCGGCGGCATCGGCCACCTCACCGCCCAGTACGGGCTCACCTGCGACAACCTACTCGGCGCGACGCTGGTGAGCCCGGCGGAGGGCGTCGTCCGCACCGAGGACCCTGGTCACGAGGAGCTGCTCTGGGGACTGCGAGGCGGTGGCGGCAATTTCGGCGTGGTCACCGAGCTCCGCATGCGGCTGCATCCGCTCGAGCGCGTAGTCGGCGGCCCGCTCACCTACGCGGGGGAGGGGGTGGGCGAGGCGCTCCGCCGCTTCCGCGACGCCGCGGTCGGCGGGCCGAACGAACTCAGCATCCAGGCGCAGATCACCACCGACGATCAGCTGCGGCCCGAGGCGGTCGTAGTCCCCTGTTGGACCGGCGAGGGCGACGATCCCACCGAGCTCCACCCGCTGCGCGAGCTGCCCGGCCTCGACGACGGCGTCCGCGAGCAGTCGTTCCTCGACCAGCAGCTCGTCTTCAACCCCGGCTACGGCGTCGACCGCAACTACTGGAAGGGCCACTTCCTGCGCAAGCTCCCCGACGAGCTGATCGACCAGCTCGCCGAGCGGATGACCGCGCTCGGCCGCCCGCCGGGCGGGATCCTGATCGAGTCGCTGCACGGCGCCCCCAAGGACGTCGATCCCGCGAGCGCCGCGCTCGGCTACCGCGACGCGGCCTTCAACGTCAGCGTGATGGCGGACTGGCTCGACCCGGCGCTCGACGATGAGTCGATCGCCTGGGCCCGCGAGACCGCCGCCGTGCTCGAGCCCTGGTCAACCAGCGGCGGCTACGCCAACTACATGCAGGCCGACGAGCCCCTCGACCGCGTCCGCGCCGCTTTCGGCCCAGAGAACTTTGCGCGCCTGCAGGAGCTCAAGTCCCGCTACGACCCGGACAACGTTCTCCACCGGAATCAGAACATCCCGCCTGGGTAGTCGTCTGGCTATCGTGCGGGCATGTTCGGCCGCAGCTGGCAGCCCGCGAGCGCGAAGATCGTCGCCAAGAAGTTCAAGGAATCGACGGAGACGGCCGGGGTCTACGAGTACGTCGCGGACATCACACCTGAGTCAGGGCTTCAGCCGTTCCGGGCGAAGCTCGAGCAGCCACCGTTGATGAACCACGTCGTCAGGCTGGAGGAAGGCGAGGTCGTCGGGGCCTTGGCCGACGTCAAGCGCCAGAAGGCAAAGTTCGACCGGTCGGACCCGCGGGTCAACGGCAAGGGCCGGAAGCGGGCAAAGGACTCCTTCGACGAGGCCATTGCCGAGCCTCCGGGCTCGCCGCCACCGGCCGATTCCGGCGCGGCATAGCGCCGCGGGTAGACCTTGCCTCCCGACTCCCCCCAGGACGGCGCGCCACCGGCCACCCCGCCGCCGAAGGCTCCGCCGCCGGAGCAGCATCCCAAGGGCTGGCGCGTGCAGCCGGCGCCCGACGGGCGCGGCGCCCCGCCGCCGCCGAAGCAGCCGATGATCCCGCGGAGCCGGATGTTCATCGCCTTCCTGCTCGGGCTGCTGGCGGTGAACCTGCTGATCTCGTTCCTCACCAGCGGCGCCCCGGACCGCCCGCGCATCCCCTACCAGCCGTTCTTCGTCACCCAGGTGCAGTCCCAGAACGTGAGCGAGATCAGCTCGAAGGGCGACTCGATCGAGGGCACGCTCAAGCACGAGACCACCTACGACCCGCCGGGCGATGCCAAGCCGGTGAATGTGAAGGACTTCAAGACGGAGGTCCCGTCCTTCATCGACCACGGCCAGCTCACCACCCTCCTCACCCAGGCGGGCGTGACCGTCAACGCGGAGTCGCCGGACTCCGGCCGCTCGCTGATCGGGACGCTGCTGCTCGGCTTCCTGCCCTGGCTGCTCCTGATCGGCTTCTTCGTCTGGCTCGCCCGCCGGCAGGCGGGGGCGGGAGGGGGCGGCATCCTCGGCGGCTTCGGCCGCGCCACCGCCCGGCGGATCAATCCCGACGAGCAGCAGCGCGTCACCTTCAAGGACGTCGCCGGCATCGACGAGGCCGAGGACGAGTTGGTCGAGATCGTCGACTTCCTGAAGAACCCGCAGCGCTACACGAGGCTCGGCGCGCGGGTCCCGCACGGCGTCCTGCTCTACGGGCCGCCCGGCACCGGCAAGACGCTCCTCGCCCGCGCGGTGGCCGGCGAGGCGCACGCCGCCTTCTTCCACCTCTCGGCCTCGGAGTTCGTCGAGGCGATCGTGGGAGTGGGGGCCTCGCGCGTGCGGGACCTCTTCAAGCAGGCGAAGGAGGCGGCGCCGGCGATCGTCTTCATCGACGAGCTCGACGCGATCGGCCGCTCGCGCTCGGGCAACGTCGCCGGCCTCAGCGGCGGCAACGACGAGCGCGAGCAGACGCTCAACCAGATCCTCACCGAGATGGACGGCTTCGAGCCCGGCACCAACGTGATCGTCCTCGGCGCGACCAACCGGCCGGAGATCCTCGACCCCGCCCTGCTGCGCCCGGGCCGCTTCGACCGGCGCATCGCGGTCAACGCGCCGGACCAGAACGGCCGCGTACAGATCCTCAAGATCCACACCCGGGACGTGCCGCTGGCGGACGACGTCGACCTGGAGCGGATCGCCGCGTCGATCCCCGGCTCCACCGGCGCCGACATCGCCCTGCTCGTCAACGAGGCGGCCCTGACCGCCGCCCGCCACGAGCACCCCAAGGTTCAGCAGAGCGACTTCACCGAGTCGATCGAGAAGATCCTGCTCGGCGCCGAGCGCCAGATCGTGATGACCGACGAGGACCGCCGCCGCACCGCCTACCACGAGTCCGGCCACGCCCTGGTCGGCATGCTCACGCCGGGCGCGGACCCGGTGCGGAAGATCTCGATCATCCCGCGCGGCCAGGCCCTCGGCGTCACCCTCTCCACCCCGGAGAGCGACCGCTACAACTACCGCCGCGAGGAGCTCCTCGCCCAGATCAAGGTCGCGCTCGGCGGCCGCGCCGCGGAGAAGGTCATCTTCGACGACCTCTCGACCGGCGCCGAGTCCGACATCCAGAACCTCACCCAGGTCGCCCGCGGCATGGTCGGCCGCTGGGGCATGAGCGACGCGGTCGGCCCGATCGCCGTCACCGACGGCCGCCAGGACGGCGTCCTCCTGCCCGGCACGGTGCCCGCCTCCGAGCCGACCCAGGAGCTGGTCGACCAGGAGGTCCGCCGCATCGTGGACGAGTCCGAGCGCGACGTGGTCGACCTCCTCACCCGAGAGCGGGAACGCCTCGAGTCCCTCGCCAATGCGCTATTGGAGCGGGAGACGCTGGATCAGCCGGAGGCCTACGAGGTGGCGGCCGTGCCGCTGCCCAAGGCTGATGCCTCCGATGAGGCGAAGGCTCCGGTCACCCGCTAGCCGGGCTGGCGGGTCCTCCTCGCCCCTCATCTGTTGGGAGCGTCAACGGTCCGACCCGCTCATCTATTCGATCGCGTCCAGCATCGCCGAGCAGGCGTCTACGCATCTCCGGCACTCTTCGGCGCAGATCCGGCAGTGCTCGTGGTGCTCGGCATGCCGAGCGCACTCCTCGGCGCAGGTGGCACACATCTCCCTGCAGGAGGAAACCTGCGCCCTCGCCGTCGAAGCGTTGTACTCCGTCTGACGTGTGAGGAGGCGGCCGGTTGCGGCGCAGATATCGGCACAGTCCAGGCAGAGCCGGATCGACCTCCGCATATCGATGACGTCCTCCTCCGCCAGACTCGCATCGGCGCAGCCGGTACACGACTGTTCGCACGAGAGGCACTCATCGATGCAACGGGCAAGGACATCGCGGTCGATCCGAGCGGGCCATGGGTGCGCTTCCAGCACCTCCCTTGACAGCGTGGCTGTGGCCATGAGTCTCCTTTCGGCTCGCTGATCTCGGTGAACGGCAGCCCGAACCGACACTACTACCCAACTGACAGCACTGAGCGGCGTCGCTACGGCTTCAACTTCCGCCCGCTCGTAAACAGCCACTGGCTCCAGGCCAGCAGCGCCAGGCACATCGCCGCGACCACCGCGAAGGCGATCCAGGGGCTGACGTCGGCGGTGCCGAGGAAGCCGTAGCGGATCGTCTCGACCACGTAGAAGAGCGGGTTGACGTGGGAGAGCTGCTCCCAGGGTGAGCCAAGGCGGCTGACCGAGTAGAAGACGCCGCCGAGGAAGGTGAGGGGGAGGATGACGATGTTGTTGATGAAGCTGGTGTGGTCGAAGGTCTCGGCGTAGATGCCGACGATCGTGCCGAGGGCGCCGAAGCCGACCACCAGCAGCAGCACGGCGACGACGAGCAGAGCCGGGTGCTCGACGGGCACGCCAGTGATCGGGATCGCGCAGGCGGCGAGGCCGACGCCGATGATCAGCGCGCGGAAGGCTCCGCCGATCAGGTAGCCGGCGTTGACCTGCCAGTTGTGGATCGGGGCGGCGAGGACGTCGTCGATGTAGCGGTCGGAGCGGCCCTGGAAGATGGTGCTCGCGTTGTTGGAGTAGGCGGCCTGCGCCATCGCCATGGCGATCAGGCCCGGGACGATGAACTGGTCGTAATCGAAGCCGTCCACCTGCTTGATCCGCCCGCCGAGCGAGAGGCCGAAGACGACGATGAAGAGCAGGGAGGAGACCACCGGGGCGAGCGTCGTCTGCGTCCAGAGGCGCAGCACGCGGTGGCACTCGCGGCGCGAGAGCCAGAGGAAGCCCTGCCAGGGGTTGGCGAGCACGCCCTCATCCATAGGATCGAATTGTGAACCGCACCGCCGTCGACCGCTGGCTGGAGGCCTACGTCGAGGCCTGGGAGACCTACGACCGCGACAAGATCGCCGCGCTCTTCGCCGACGACATCAACTATCGCTACCACCCCAGCGACGACGCGATCGTGGGGCGCGACGCGGTGGTCCAGTCGTGGCTGGGGGAGGGCGACTATCCGGATGCCTCCGACCGGGACGCGCCCGGCACCTTCGAGGCCGCCTACCGGGCGATCGCTGTCGAGGGCGACGTCGCCGTCGCGACCGGGATCAGCTCCTACCGCGACGAGCCCGGCGGCCCGATCGTCCGGGTTTACGACAACTGCTTCGTGATGCACTTCGACTCGGAGGGCCGCTGCCGCGAGTTCACCGAGTGGTTCGTGCAGCGGAAGAAGGTCTGAGCGGAAACGAAGCTCGGGCCGATCAGGCCCGAGCTCCGTCCGCCGCGGCCTCGGCCGGCTGCTCGTTGGAGAGCAGGTAGCCGACGGCCATCCAGTAGGCGCCCGCGATCAGCGTGCCGCCGAAGCTGTCCCAGCGGGATCGAGGCGATCCAGACCAGCGGCAGGCCGATGTAGACGGCGCGCGGGACCCGACCCGCCCGCTTCAGCGAGACCGCCAGGCCGATCGAGCCGAACAGCCAGAGCGCGTTGCTGATCGGGGCGACCGCGACGAAGATCGGGAGGTCGTGGCCGTTGATCACCGAGGTGACCAGGTGACCCCGAGCAGCAGGGTGCCGATTGCAGCGGCGGTTCGCCGCCTTGGTCGACGCGGGCGCGTCCGCCGAGGGCGAGGAAGCCGGCGGCGGACCAGGATCAGCGCCAGGGCGAACAGGGACAGGGAGAGCGTGGCCGGCGACGCCGACCACGTCCTCGCCGCTGTCGCATGGGGTGGACGAGCATTGACGACTCCGGCGGCGGCGAAGGCGGCGCCTGCGGCCATCGTCGGCAGTGCTTGCGAGTCGAGTGTCGAATGAACGACATTTGAGGCTCCTTTGGTTGAGTCGAGTGACGCCGCGAATGCTCGCCGGGCGCGGCTCTCGGCTGCCATCGGGCGGAGGTCGCGAGATCGCCCGCCGCGAGTCGCGACCTGGGTACGACTTTCGTCGTATGCGCGGCACGACCGAAGGCGGACGCGCCGGGCGCGATCGCGGCTACCTTCGGCGCGTGGATCCCTTCCTAAAGCTCGCGCGCGCGCCCGCTCGCCCTCTGCGCTCGGACCTGCTGATCGCCGGGGTGCTCGCGCTCTGGGCGCTGCTCGAGGCGGCCTTCGTCAGGGCCGGGCGGCAGCACCGCCGCCTGGGTCGCGTTCGCGCTGGTGGTGACCGTGCCGCTGGTCTGGCGGCGCCAGGCGCCGCTCGCGGTGATGGCAGTGATCGCCGCCGCCGCCATCGTCCTCTCGCTCGTCGCGGACCCAGCCCGAGCAGGGAACGACTCCCTTCCCGTCGATCCTGTTCGCGGTCTTCTCCGTGGCGCTCTACTCGCGCCGCCTCGAGAGCGCGATCGCGGGGCTCGCCATGGCGATCGCGGCGCGATCGTCTTCTTCAACCTCTAGCCGCTCTACGAGGCACGGGTCCGAAGCGCGCCCGAACATCGCGATCATGGGCTTCTTCATCGGCGGGGCCTGGGCGCTGGGTCTGCTGCTCAATCGTCGCGCCGAGCAGGCGCGTCTGGCGGTCGCGGAGTCGGGCGAGCTCGCCCGGAGCGCCGTCTCGGAGGAGCGGGCCCGCATCGCGCGCGAGCTCCACGACGTGATCGCCCACAGCGTCTCGGTGATCGCCGTCAGGCGGGCGCCGCCGAGGGGCTGATCGAACGCGACCCGACGCGGCGCGCGAGCACCTCGACGCCGTCCGCCGCACCGCGCGCGAGGCGATGACCGAGATGCGCCGCCTGCTCGGCGTGCTGCGCGAGGACGAGCGAGCTACGCGCCGCAGCCGGGGCTCAGCCGCCTGCCCGACCTGCTCGACGAGGCGCGCGCCGGCGGGCACACCGGTGGAGCTCTCCGAGGAGGGTGAGCGCCCGCAGCTCTCGCCCGGGCTTGATCTGACCGTCTACCGGATCGTCCAGGAGGCGCTCACCAACGCCCGCAAGCACGCCGGCGGCGGCCCGACCGCGGGTCACGCTCCGCTACGGCGCGCGACGAGCTCGAGCTGGACGTCTCGAACGAGACCGATGGTGGCGCCCGCCGGCGAGGCGGCGGCCACGGCCTGGTCGGGATGAAGGAGCGCGCCCGCCTCTTCGGCGGCAGCTTCGAGGCGGGCGGGAGAACGACGGCCGCTTCCACGTCCACGTCCGCCTGCCGCTGGAGGTGCCCGGCGCGTGATCCGGATCCTGATCGCCGACGACCACGAGCTGATGCGGAGCGGCCTGCGCGGCATGCTCGATGCCCAGCCCGATATGGAGGTGGTTGGGGAGGCCGAGGACGGCGCGCAGGCGGTCGACGAGGCGATCCGGCTTCATCCGGACGTGGCGATCATGGACATCCGCATGCCGCGCCTCGACGGGATCGAGGCAACGCGGCGGCTGATGGCCCAGGGGGACGGGCCAAGGTCCTCGTCCTGACCACCTTCGACCTCGACGAGTACGTCTTCGAGGCGCTCCGCGCCGGCGCCGGCGGCTTCATGCTCAAGGACGCGCCGCCCGGCCAGCTGGCGGAGGCCGTCAGTACTGTCGCCGCCGGCGAGGCGCTGCTCGCGCCGGCGGTGACCAAGCGCCTGGTCGAGCGCTTCGTCGGCCGCCCGCCCGCGGACAAGGTCCGCCGGGAGCGCTTCGAGGAGCTCACCGAGCGCGAGATGGAGGTGCTCGGCTGGTCACCCGGGGCTCTCCAACGCGGAGATCGGCGAGCAGCTCACCTGAGCGAGGCGACGGTGAAGACCCACGTCACCCGGATCCTCTCCAAGCTCGGGGTGCGCGACCGGGTCCAGGCGGTCGTGCTCGCCTACGAGAGCGGGCTGATAGAACCCGGCCGGTGAGGAGGGGGGAGGACGTCGACCGCTGGCTGGAGGCCTATGTCGAGGCCTGGATGACCTACGACCGCGATTAGGTCGCGGCGCTCTTCTCCGATGACATCTCCTTCCGCTACCACCCGGCCGATGAGCCGATCACCGGCCGCGACTCCGTGGTCGAGTCATGGGTCGGCGAGGGCGATCACCCGGACGCCTCACAGCGCGACGAGCCGGGCACCTACGAGGCCTCCTACCGCGCTTTCGCGGTGGACGGCGATGCGGCGGTCGCCACCGGCACCAGCTCCTACCGCGATCAGCCCGGCGGCCCGGTGGCGAGGGTCTACGACAACTGCTTCGTGATGCGCTTCGATGACGAGGGCCGCTGCCGCGAGTTCACGGAGTGGTTCGTGCAGCGGAAGAGCCCGTGAGCCCTGCGGCGAGATCGCGGGCCAGCCGTTCGATCGAGCCCGAGCCCTCCTCGACGTGGTCGGGGTTGAGCTCGGTGACCGTGACGCCGGCGAGCGCCGGGGAGGCGAGCAGCACCGCAAGCGCCTCCGCCGCCGTTCGTAGGCGATTCCCTCGTTCCGCCCGGGGTTCTCCGAGAGCGGCGTATCCGTGAAGTCGACGACGTCGACATCGAAGTGGACGAGCACCCGATCCGCGCGGGAGGACGAGGCCGGTCGAGCGCCCGGCCCGCCGCGCCGGCGGCATCGGCGCGTACCTGGTCGACGGGATGGCGCCGACGCCGAGGCGCTCGATGGTCTCGAGCTCGTGCGACGTGGCCTGCTCGGGCCCCCAGCCGAGCAGCACGACCTGCTCGGGCGCGAGCAGTGGCGCTCGCGAGCCGACCTCGACCAGCTCGCGCTCAGCGCCCGCCGTCGCCCAGCATGTGCGCCAGTCCCATCCAGTCGAGCGCGCCGGGCGGCACGCTCGAGGGGATGTTCAGGTCCGCGTGCAGGTCGAAGTAGACGAGGCCGACGCCGTCGGAGCTGGCGATGTGCCCGGCGACGGTGCCGATCCCCACCGTGCAATCGCCACCCAGGACCAGGCTCGTACTCGCCGGCGAGGATCGCCTCGCCCACCCGCGCGGCCGTATCGTGGACGATCTCGACCACCATGCCGAGGTTCTGGGCGGAGGGGTGGTCGCGGTCCGGCCGCCAGCGCCAGGTCTCGCGATCGCCGTAGTCGGAGACCTCGGCGCCGCCGGAGCGGAGCAGCCCGACCAGGCCCGCCCGGCGCAGGGCGGCGGGCGCCTCGCTCCTGTCCGGGCGCGAAGGCGCCGGCGCTGGTGGGGACGCCGATCACCCCGACCGCGCGGCCGCCTCCGCTCGACTCGTCGCTTCCTCGATCAGCTCGCGGCGCCCCGCCGCGACGGTCTTCATGTAGACGTCCTCGAGGGTGGCGGCGTCGAAGCGCCGCTTGAGGCCGGCGGCGGTGTCGCGGGCCATGATCCGCCCGCCGCCGATCAGGGCGATCTCCTCGCAGAGCGCCTCCGCCTCCTCGAGGTAGTGGGTGGTGAGCAGGATCGTCGTGCCGCGCTCGTGCAGGCGGCGGATGTAGCGCCAGAGCTCGTGGCGGAGCTCGAGGTCTACCCCGGCCGTCGGTTCGTCGAGGATCACCAGCCGCGGCTCGTGCAGCAGCGCGCGGGCGAGCAGCAGCCGGCGGCGCATCCCGCCGGAGAGCTTGGGCGCGCGCGTATCGCGCTTGGCGCGCAGGTCGAAGACGTCGATCATCTCCTCGGCCCGCTCGGCGGCGGCCGCGCCGCTCATCCCGTAGTAGCCGCCGTGGTAGATCAACGTCTCGCGCACGGTCAGGAAGCGGTCGAGGTTGGGCTCCTGCTCGGAGATCCCGATCAGCCGCCGAGCCTCCATCGAGCCGCCCGGATGGCCGAAGACAGTGATCTCGCCCTCGGTCAGCCGGATCAGGTTGCAGACCGCGCTGATCAGCGTGGTCTTGCCGGCGCCGTTCGGGCCGAGCAGGCCGAAGAAACTGCCGGCGGGCACCTCGAGATCGAGGGCGTCGAGCGCGAGGGTGCCGTCGTCGTAGCGCTTCGTCAGGCCGCGCAGCTGGAGGGCGGGGGTCACCCTTCCATTGATAGCGGAGCGGGCTAGTCGAGCTTGCCCGGTCAGGTAGCGCTGCGCCGACGGGCCTGCCCAGGCGACCACGTCGGCTGGCTTGGCGGAGGCGAGCGGCTCAAGTGGTCGCAATTGCCGTAGTTGCCATGCTGGTGTCCGTGCGCCTCTTTGAACGGCAGTCGATCTGATCTGGAGCTCATGAGCGGTGACGGCGCCACACGTGGAGCCGCCCTTCGAGGATGGTGTGGTGATCGGCGGCGGCTTCGGCGGGCTCTTGACAGGCGGTCCATCAGCCTCCGCCGCGCCGGGCCGTCGAGGTGACGCTCATCGACCGCCGGAACTTCCACCTCTTCCAGCCGCTGAGCTACCAGGTTGCGACCGGGGCGCTCTCCGCGGCCGAGATCTGCTTCCCGTTGCGCTGGATCTTCAGGCGGCGACGGAATGTCCGGGTGCTCATGGGCGAGGTGACCGAGTTCGACCTCGAGGGGCGGCGGTGCGCGTCGAGCCGAGCGCGGCGACGCGGGCCGCTCACGATCCCCTACGACACGCTGATCGTCGCCGGCGGCTCGCACTACTCCTACTTCGGGCACGACGAGTGGCAGGAGGTCGCGCGGGAGGTCAAGTCGCTGGAGAGCGCGCTCGCGGTGCCGGCGCGCAGATCCTGAGCGCGTTCGAGGCCGCCGAGCTGGAGACCGATGAGGAGGCGCGGCCGGCCTGGCTCACCTTCGTCGTGGTGGGCGGCGGGACCGACCGGGGTTGAGATGGCGGGCCAGATCGGTGAGCTCGCCCGCGACACCCTGCGGCGGGAGTTCCGCGAGATGGATCCGCGCCGAGGCGAGGATTCTGCTGGTCGAGATGGTCGACCGGGTGCTGACGAGCTTCCCGCCGAAGCTCTCGGCGAAGGCCGCACGCTCGCTCGAGCACCTCGGCGTCACGCCGCTGCTCGGCCACACGGTGGTGGAGATCGACGAGCACGGCGTGACGATCGAGGTCGCGGAGCACGGCCAGGAGCGCATTCCCGCCCGGACGGTGATCTGGGCGGCCGGCGTGACGGCCTCCTCGCTGGCCCGGAGCCTCGGCGGAGGCGACGGGGGTGGAGCGTCGACCGCGCCGGTCGCGCTCGGTGGCGCCCGACCTCACCCTGCCGGGCCATCCGGAGGTGTTCGCGCTCGGGCGACATGGTGCGCGTCCTGGATGAGGACGGCGAGCCGCAGCAGCTGCTCGGGGTCGCGCCGGTCGCCATGCAGCAGGGCCGCTACGCCGCCAAGGTGGTGAAGGCCCGGCTGCGCGGCCGTCGAGCACGAGCCGTTCCGGTACCGCGACAAGGGCAACGTCGCGACCATCGGCCGTGCTCGCGCGGTCGCCGACGTCAAGGGCCTGCGGGTGAGCGGCTTCCCGGCCTGGTTCCTCTGGCTCGTGGATCCACATCTGGTACCTGATCGGCTTCCAGAACCGGATCCTGGTGCTGATCCGCTGGTCGTTCAGCTTCTTCACCCGCGGCCGGGGCGGCCGGGTGATCGAGGAGTTTGGTGAGGAGGCGGGTAGGGTCGCCGGCATGGGTGCCGACCGAAAGCAGCTCGCCCGCGAGCTCTACCGAGCCTTCTCCGCGGGGGACCGCGACTTCTTCGAGGAACACCTCGCCGACGACTGATCCTTCTCGAGCCCGCCCGACCCGCTCCTCGACCGCGATGGCTACTTCGAGCGCTGCTGGCCCGGGGCGGGGCGGGGCAGGAGTTCGAGTTCGTGCGGGTGGTCGAGTCCGGCGACGAGGTGATCGTCACCTACGAGATCGAGCGGCCCGACGGCGGCGGCCGCAACACCGAGGTGCTCACCTTCGACGGGGACAAGGTCTCGCGGGTCGAGGTCTACTTCGGTTGGGACCTCTAGGCCGCGGCCGGCTTAAGCTGTGCCGTGAGGAGTGAGGGATTGATCTACCGCAGCCCCGAGCCGGACATCGAGATCCCGGACGTGACGCTGACCGAGCACGTGATCGGCGGGGCGGCCGCGCGCGGCGACCATCCGGCGATCATCGACAGCGCCACCGGCGAGACGACCACCTATGCCGAGCTCGCCGCCAAGGTGGACGCGGTCGCCGCGCTGCCTCCAGGCCGAGGGAGATCGGCAAGGGCGACGTGGTCGCTCTGGTCGGGCCCGAACAGCGCCGAGTGGGCGATCGCCTACCACGCGATCCTCCGGGCGGGCGGGGTCGTCACCCCGATGAACCCGCTGCTCACGCCGGAGGAGAGGGGCAAGCAGGAGGGGAACGCCGGCTCCAGTGCTGCTGATCGAGGACCCGCCCGCGCTCGTCGCCAAGGCCGAGCCCGGCGCGACGCCGCGCGGAGGTCGAGGTCGATCCCGAGCGAGCTCGCCGTGCTCCCGTACTCGAGCGGCACCACCGGGCTGATGAAGGGCGTGATGCTCACCCACCGCAACCTGGTGGCGAACATCGAGCAGGCCTGGAACTCGATGCCGCTGGACCACGAGGACACGCTGGTCGGCGCTGCTTCCGTTCTTCCACAGCTACGGGCAGACGGTGGTCCTCAACATGGGCCTGGCGAAGGGCTCGACGATCGTCACCATGCCCCGCTTCGACCTCGACGAGCCTGCTCGAGATCGTCGAGCGGCACCGGGTCACCTGGCTCCACATCGTGCCGCCGATGGTGCTCGCGCTCGCGACCGCCCCGCAGGTCGACGGCCGCGACACCTCCTCGCTGAAGATGGTGATCTCGGGCGCCGCCCCGCTCGATGCGGATCTCGTCGCGCAGGGCCGAGGAGCGGATCGGCGCGCCGATCCGCCAGGGCTACGGGCTGACGGAGGTGAGCCCGGTGAGCCACAAGAGCCGGCTCGCCGACGGATCGACGAGACGCCGCCCGGCAGCGTCGGCCCGCTGATCCCGAACACCGAGGCCCGCCTCGTCGATCCCGGAGACCGGCGAGGACGTGGCCGAGGGCGAGGAGGGCGAGATCTGGATCCGCGGCCCGCAGGTGATGCTGGGCTACCTCAACAACCCGGAGGCGACGGCCGCGACGATCACCGAGCGACGGCTGGCTCCGCAGCGGGCGACATCGGCCGCGTCGACGAGGACGGCTACTTCTTCATCGTCGACCGGCTCAAGGAGCTGATCAAGTACAAGGGCTACCAGGTGCCGCCGGCCGAGCTCGAGGCGGTGCTGGTCTCCCACCCGAAGGTGAGGGATGCCGGCGTGATCGGCGTGCCGATGGAGGACGGGGGCGAGGCGCCGAAGGCGTGCGTCGTCGTCGGCGACGACGGCCTCGACGCCCGAGGAGCTGATGGCCTACGTCGCCGAGCGGGTCGCCCCCTACAAGCGGATCCGCGAGGTCGAGTTCGTCGACGAGATCCCGAAGTCGGCCTCGGGCAAGATCCTGCGCCGCCTGCTGCGCGAGCGAAGCCGGTGCGAAGATCCGCGCCTCCTAGACCGCGTCGAGGCTAGCTGTTCGGCGTCGAGGGAGGCGCGCCGGCCCGAGCAGCGTCACCAGGTAGCATGACCGGTCTTGCCCGTTGACGGCTGAAGGATGGTCGAGGGCTGTCGACGATCCAGCTGCGTTGACCGCCGGTCTGCCCGCCGTTGAGCGACGCGTCGGTGGTCAGCGGCCGGATCACGTCACGGCCCGACTTGACCGTGTAGGTGAGATCCTGCGATGTAGGCGACTGAGTCCCTGGTGGTGGTGGGCGATCTCGGCCGACCGGGTCTCGCGAGAGGCCGATCGCCGCGAGCACGGCTGAGCTCGAAGCGCCGATCGCCGTGAACGATCTGCAGATCTTCCGCGGCGCTGTTCGTCTCGGCCGCCGGGCTGAACGCGGTCGCCAACTGGCTGAGGCCGTACCCGATCCCGCTGGTGATCGGCGGCTGCTGGGCCTGATCCCGGACATCCACCTCAACCCGGACCTGGTCCTGCTCGTCTTCCTGCCGCCGCTGCTCTACCAGTCGGCCTTCTTCGCCGACCTGCGACACTGCGCGACGACGCGCGGGTGATCGTCCTCAACGCGGTCGGGCTGACACTGTTCACGGCGGCCTGCGTCGGGGTGATCGCCCACGAGGTGATGCGACCTGCCCTGGGCGGTCTCCTTCGCGCTCGGCGCGATCGTCTCCCCGACCGACCCGGCGGCGGCGACGGCGATCATGCGGCGCGTCGGCGCGCCCCGGCGGATGGTCAACATCCTCGAGGGCGAGAGCCTGGTCAACGATGCCGCGGCGCTGGTCGCCTACAAGGTCGCCGTCGCCGCCGCGATCGGGGAGAGGGTCTCGGCCGTCGCACACCGTGCTCGAGTTCTTCGGGGACGCAGCCGGCGGAGTCGCGATCGGGCTGCGCGGTCGGCTGGGGGATCGCGGAGATCCGCAAGCGGGTCACCGACGTCAACACCGAGCTGGCGATCTCGCTGTTCAGCGCCTACGGCGCCTTCATCCCCGCGGACCAGCTCGGTGTCTCCGGCGTCCTGGCGGTGGTGGCGTGCGGACTGGTCCTGGGCTTCCGCGCTCCGGAGATCGCCTCGCCCGAGAGCCGGATGCAGGGCTTCGCGCTGTGGTCGATCCTCACCTTCCTGCTCAACGCGACCCTCTTCATCCTGATCGGGCTGCAGCTGCCGACGATCGTGGACGGGCTCAGCGGGCAGGCCGGCCGGCGAGGTGGTCGGCTACGCGGCGATCGTCTGCGTTGCCGTGATCGCGATGCGGTTCATCTGGACCAACATGATGACGGTGGTCATCCGGACGCTGGACCGGCGGCCATCCCAGCTGCGCGCGGCGGGCAACTTGGCGGCAGCGGTGATCGGCGGCTGGTCCGGGATGCGGGTGCGGTCTCGCTCGCCGCGGCGCTGGCGTTGCCGCTGGAGACCAACGCCGGCGACCCGTTCCCCGGCCGCGACCTGATCCAGTTCATCACCTTCTCGCTGATCCTGGTGACGGTGGTCGGGCAGGGGCTGACCCTGCCCTGGCTGATCCGCAGGCTCGGCGTGGTGGAGGACGGCGCCGAGGAGGAGAACGAGGAGATCAAGGCGAGGCTGGTGATCGCCAAGGCCGCGCTCGACCGGGTCGACGAGCTCGAGGGCGAGGAGTGGACCCGCGACGGCACGATCGAGCGGGTCCGAGCGCTCTACCGGTTTCGGAAGCGGCGGTTCGCGGCCCGCGCCGGCAAGATCGAGGACGACGGACGGCATCGAGGAGGGCTCGCTCGCCTACCAGCGACTGATGCACGAGATCTACGCCGTCCAGCGCGCGGAGCTGGTCCGGCTGCGCAACCAGCGCGAGATCAGCGCCGACGTGATGCGCCGGGTCGAGCGCGAGCTCGACCTCGAGGAGCAGCGGCTCGAGGTCTAGATAGCCGGGCGGGTCGTGCGGCGGGCCGAGGTAGACGCGGGCGAGCCCGATCGCGAGCCGCCTTCGGCGCACCGGGCCGAAGCCCGGCGTGGAGCTTGACGTGACCAGCCGCACGCCGTCGGTGGTGAGCAGCCGGCTCTGCAGCGGGAACCAGTCGGCGTCCAGGCCGAGATGCTTGATCGGTGCGCGGGTACGGCGCTGGGCGGCCGCTGTGGCCAGTCGACGTTCTGGCCGAACTCGACGACCTCGCCGCTCCAGCCGGAGTAGGCCTGCGGGGCGCTGTCGAGCATGACGATCACGGAGGCTCGCCGGCCGCCGAGGCGACAGCCGGCAGCCCGCTCGCCGCGATGAAGCGGTGAAGGCCTCGGTCACGCGCATGGCCGAGCACCGTCCTCGCGCAGGCTGATACGCGCCCGCCGCGAGCAGGCCGATGCGAGCGGCGGTCATAGCGTTGCGACCTCGGGTTGGTCGTCACTTGCGGTCGGGGCGACTGCGAGGCTGCCCGGCCGCCGCCCGACGAGGAGCCGCAGCCGCCACGCGACGGCCGCGACAAGGACACAACGACGATGTAGTCCGCACTAAGGCGAGAGTACGTGTCCGACCGCCGGGTCGGATTTGCCGTCGAGCAGCTCGCGGTAGATGCGCTCGACGTCCTCCGGGCCGGAGCCGTGCTCGACCTCGGAGCCAGCCCCGGGTCCACTCGACGTACGGGCGGCCAGGTCTCGGCGAGCCGCTCGTTGAGGCCCTCGCGCGCCCCAGTCCTCGGTGCGCTTGCGCAGCCGGTCGGGCGCGAAGAAGAAGATCGGCTTCGGGCCGGCCAGGTCCGCGCCGCCGCCGAGATCCTCGCGGTGGGTGATGCCGACGGCGGCCTGTGCTTGAGCTGATCGGCCCAGTGGCCGTGGACGGCGCTGCGGACCTTGGCGTCGCCGGAGACGTCGACGTAGACGGCCGGCTCGCGCTCGAGCGAGTCGAGCTCGTCGTAGGGCACGACGCGGTCGTAGACGCCGAGCGACTCGGTGAACTCGACGTTCCCCGGCGAGGTCAGGCCGATCACCTCGATCCCCTCCCGTCGTTGACGAGGTAGGCGAGCGCCGAGGAGGTGCGGCTGGAGGCGCTCGAGAGCACGGCGGCCTTCGCGCCGAAGAACCCCTCGTCGTCGAGGAAGTCGTCGATCAGGAACGAGGTGAAGTAGAGGGGCCAGAGCAGCATCTGCTGGTCCTCGTTGCGCCTCCTCGTAGAAGGGGAGCGCCGCGACCCGGATGTAGCGGTTGTAGGCGGCCGGCAGCTTGGCCCGGTGGGGCGAGACGTCGACGAAGTCGAGCTCGCTGGCGCGGTCCGGCCGCACGACCAGATGGGAGGCGGGCGGCAGGTAGCCGAAGATCCGCGTGCCCTCGGGCACGCCGTCGGCCTTCGTCGCGGCCACGTCGGCGAAGCCCCAGACCGGCATCCGCACCCAGCCGTCCCCGGAGGGGACCGGGAAGAAGTCCCAGTAATTCATCGCCTCGCCCATCACCGCGTAGGTGATGTTGTTGGTGGTGAGGCCGAAGCTGTCGACGCCGAGCAGGACCTCGCCGTCCGCGATCTCCGGCGCCTCGGCGTCGGCGAATCGGGTCTCGTGCAGGTCGTCTTTGCGGACCTGGAAGTCGATGGCCGGCAGCCTATTTCAGGTCCAGCCAGAGCTCCTGGCCGACCGTCCTCTCCGGGAAGACCGGGTGTGGCTCTTCGTTGGTCTGGACGAAGCCGGCGGCGTCGTAGATCCGGCGGGCGCTCTCGAGCGAGCTGTTGGTCCAGAGCACCATGCGCTCGTAGCCCTGGCCGCGCGCGAAGCGGATGCAGCGATCGACGAGCTTGCCGCCCAGGCCCAGGCCCCGCGCCCAGTCCTCGACGAAGAGCAGCCGCAGCTGTGCGACGTCGGCCGAGCGGCGGACGCAGTAGACGGCGCCCGCGCGCTGCCCCTCGAGCTCGGCGACCCAGGCTCGCTCCAGGACCGGATCATGGTTCTCGAGGTACTCGGCGATCACGCCCGCGACGAGCGCGACGAAGGACTCGTCCCACCCCTCCTCGTCGGCGTAGAGATGGGCGTGGCCCTCGAGCACCCAGCCGTGATCCCCTGTCTCGGCCTCGCGGATCGTCACCCTCCTCCGGTCGAGGGGCTCGCCGAGGATCGTCCGGATCGAGCTCATCGCCTCCACGAGGCGGCGCTGCTGCTCGTCGGTGCGGGCGCGAAGGATCCCGCCGAGCTGCGTGCGGGAGCGGCGGTCGAGAGTCGCGAAGGTGCGGCGGCCCTTCGCCGGGAGCTCGACCAGCTGGCGGCGGCGATCCGCGTCGCGAGCGCGCTCGCGCGAGATCAGGCCGCGCTGATCGAAGCGGTCGAGCATCCGGCTCAGGTAGCCGGCGTCCAGGCCGAGATCGCGGCGCAGGGCGGCGACCTCGATCGGCTCGCGGCTGCCGACCTCGAAGAGCACCCGAGCCTCGGTCAGCGAGAACTCGCTGTCCAGGTAGCCGGGGGAGAGCAGGCCGACCTGGAGCGTGTAGAAGCGGTTGAAGGCGCGGACCGCCGCGACCCGCTGCTCCTCGCGCGTGTGCCCCTTGCTCGGCATCCTTTGACTCAGTCAAAGAATACCCATGTAGCTTCATCAAACGGGTCGCGCTGACGCGCGCCCTCGCATCATCGGATGAAGAGCATCTCCGCGTACTTCGGCAGCGGCCAGAGGTCGTCGGGGACGATCTTCTCCAGCTTGTCCGCCGCCTCGCGGACCTCGCCATCGCCTCGATCTGGTTGTCGCGCGCGTAGACGGCGAGGTCCATGCCCTCGACCCCGTCGGGGTACTGGTTGGCCTCGTCGAGCTGCTTGATCGCGGCGACCAGGGCGTCGACCAGCGGAGTCGCCTCCTCGGTCACAGCCCCGATCCCAGCGTCGTCGCCGAGCGCGAGGTAGCGGAGGGCGGCCGGCAGGATCATCGTCCGGGCGATCGAGTCCGCGGTCTCGGCCTCGATGTTGGCGCGGATGATGTACTGCTCCAGCCAGACCTCGTAGCGCGACTCGAGCTCGCGTTGGTTGAGCACCTTGTACTTGCCCATCATCGAGACAGTGGGCTCGGCGAGCACCTCGGGCAGGGCGTCCGGGGTGGTGCGGAGGTTCTTCAGGCCCCGCTCCTCGGCCTCCTTGTGCCAGGCCTCGTCGTAGTTGTCGCCGTCGAAGATGATCTCCTTGTTGGCGTCGTAGGCCTCCTTGACCACCTCGGTGACCGCGGTGGCCGGGTCGTCGCCGCCCTTGGCCTCGAGCTTGTCGGAGAGCTCGTCGATCGCCTCGGCGACGATCGTATTCAGCACGGTGTTCGGGAAGGCAAGGGAGGCGCTGCTCCCGATTGCACGGAACTCGAACTTGTTGCCGGTGAAGGCGAACGGCGAGGTCCGGTTGCGGTCACCGCCGTGCATCGGCAGCGGGGGCAGCACATCGGACCCGAGCTCGAGGAAAGAGCCGGGGGTGTGAGGGTCGCCGGTGCCTGAGGAGATCGCCTCGAAGACCTTCGTCAGCTCCGCGCCAAGGAAGATCGAGATGATCGCCGGCGGCGCCTCATTGGCCCCGAGGCGGTGATCCTGGCCGATATCCGCGACCGATGCCCGGAGCAGTCCCTGGTGCTTGTTGACCGCCTGGATCACGGCCGCGCAGAAGAACAGGAAGTTGATGTTGTCTGCGGGAGTGTCGCCGGGGTCGAGCAGGTTGTGACCTGTATCGGTCCCCATCGACCAGTTGTTGTGCTTGCCCGAGCCGTTGACGCCGGCGAAGGGCTTCTCGTGCAGAAGGCAGACGAGGCCGTACTTGCGAGCGACCTTCTGCATGATCCGCATGGTCAGCTGCTGGTGATCGGAGCCGACGTTCGAGTTCTCGAACACCGGGGCGATCTCGTGCTGAGCCGGGGCGACCTCGTTGTGGCGTGTCTTCACCGGAACGCCGAGCTTGGCGAGCTCGTTCTCGAAGTCCATGATGCAGGCGAGGACGCGCTCCGGAGTCGCACCGAAATAGTGGTCGTCCAGCTCGTGGCCCTTGGCCGGCTTGGCGCCGAACATGGTCCGGCCGGTGATCACCAGGTCGGGCCGGTCGTAGAAGTAGTTCTCGTCGATCAGGAAGTACTCCTGCTCGGGCCCGACGGTGGTGAAGACGCGCTGCGCGTCGTCGGCGCCGAGCAGCTTGAGCGCCCGGATCGCCGACCGAGAGAGCGCGTCCATCGAGCGCAGCAGCGGCGTCTTCGCGTCGAGCGCCTCGCCGGTCCAGGAGACGAACGCGGTCGGGATGCAGAGCAGCGCGCCGTTCGGGTTCTCGAGGATGAACGCCGGGCTGGTCGGGTCCCAGGCGGTGTAGCCGCGGGCCTCGAAGGTCTCGCGGATGCCGCCGGTCGGGAAGGAGGAGGCGTCGGGCTCGCCCTGGACCAGCTCCTTGCCGGAGAACTTGGCGAGCCACTTGCCCTCGCGGTTCGGCTCGAAGAAAGAATCATGCTTTTCGGCTGTTAGACCCGTCAGTGGCTGGAAGACGTGGGTGAAGTGGGTGGCCCCGCGCTCGAGCGCCCACTCCTTCATCGCCTCGGCGACCGCGTCGGCCAGCGAGATGTCGAGCGCCTCGCCGTGCTCGAGGGTGGCCTGCAGCTTCTCGTAGACGTCCTTCTGCAGAACCTTCTTCTGGACCGCCGGGGAGAAGACGTTGACGCCGAAGGGGTTGTTGTCGTCCTTGGTGAGGTCGACGGTCCCCAGAGCCTCGCCGTTGGGGCTCCAGGTGGCGGATGCGACGTTCTGAGCGCGGGTCTTGAGCATCGTCGGGGCAGCCTCCTCGCAGGAACGGCGCGCCTGTGGGCGCGCCGGGTTGATTCATACGACGCGCGCAGATTAGAGGTCCGGGCACGAAAGCGGCATTGTCCCCGCGTATAAAGATCGCAATACGCGGTTCGACATGAGGTCGGGCAACGCTATAAGGGAGGGGATGCGGCTGGCATGGATGCTGTCGATCTGCCTCATCGTGGCGGTTGGCGTCGCCGCCTCGGTGGCCGCTGGCTGGCTTGGAGGAGGACCCGAAAGCTCGCGCCCGGCGGGCAGCGCGAAGTACTACGTGGACGCCGTGCGAGGACGGGATTCGAACCCTGGAACAAGCCCGAACGCGCCGTGGAAGACCCTGTCGCGCTTGACACAGGTCGACTTCCGCGGCGGGGACGCGATCCTGCTCCGAGGCGGGCAGAGCTTCAGTGGCTCGATCCGGCTCTCGAGCGCGAATCTCAGCGCGACCTCACGGACGGCGATGCTCACGATCGGCTCGTACGGCGGGGGCCGCGCCACCGTGCTGGCGCCGTCCGGCCAGGACGCGATCTCGGCGATCGACGTCGCCGGAATCCGGGTGTCGGGAGTCGACCTCGTCGGCCACACCCCTGTCTGTCGCACGGACGCCGGGAGCGGCAACCGCTATGGAGCGGCTGGCGTCCGCGTAGCGTCCGACCGCGCCGACGCCGCGATCGAGCAGGGGATCAGCGTCGACCACGTCGACGTCAGCGGGTTCTGCAACGGGATCGCGGTCGGCTCGCAGGTCGACGGCGGCCGGATCTCGCATCTGCGCGTCACCGCCGTGAAAGCACATGACAACGCCAGCGCCGGGATCTGGACGTACGACCCGGCCGTTGGACAGCACACGATCGGGGACGTCCGGGTGAGCAGGTCCTGGGCCTATCGCAATGGGGCCTTTGGCGGGATCGTCCTCTTCGGTGTGGACGGCGGCACGGTCAAGAGGAGCGTGGCATTCGCCAACGCGAGAGCTGCCGAAGGGGGTGTCGGAATCTGGGCGTTCGACTCGACCCGGATCCTGTTCACGCACAACGAGTCGTATGCGAATGGCAGCCGCACGATCCACCACGACGGTGACGGCTTCGATTTCGACCGGGGCGTGTCGAACTCGGTGATGGTCCACAACTACTCCCACGACAACGGGGGCACGGGGTTCCTGGTCTGCTCGTGCAGCGCCTCGCACTACCCCTACTACAGGATGCGCAATAACGCGATCCGGTCGAACGTCAGCCGAAACGACGGGAGCTCGGGCCAGCCGAGCTTCTGGGTGAGGGGTGGCGAGCTGATGACCCGGGTCGAGATCACGGGCAACCACGTGGAGTCCGCCGTCGGGGACGGGCCGCTCGTCGAGATCACCGGATGCCTCGCCTGCAACAAGCCCTGGCGGGCCTCATATCTCGCCGGTCTCCCGGCCGGTTTCCCGTACACGCAGGCTCGGCTCCTCCGCAACACGTTCATCTCTCGGGCCTCGAAGCCGCTCAGGAAGCTGGTCCCGGGGCCGAACGCGGATCTCGTCTTCCACGACAACCGCTGGCGCGCGACCCGCGCCCGGTAGTCCGAGCCGTCGCAGATCCGTTCTTACCGGGATGCCCCGGAAATGCGTTGAGCGAGTGTTTGCGCCAGTTGCCCCAGCAGCGCCTGCGGAACGGTCCCGGCCCGGCGCGCACCACCCCGACCAGCGCGGTCGTCCTGCCGCGCGCGAGGAACAGCACCGTGCCCGCGACGCCGGCGCTTCCTCCGAGTCGATCTCGCCCGACCACGTGATACGCGACCGCAGGGCGCCCTGCGCCGGAAGGCGCTGGTACGCGATTGACCGTGACCCTCAGCGGGAGCCCGGCGCGGCGAAGGCCTGCGCCAAGGAGGACCGAACGCACGTTGTGCCGCCCGGGCGGCCTGAATGCCGACACCGCCCGCGAGGCGGCCACCGCGCTCGGCCACTGATCCAGCTGGGAGACCACGGCGAGGCCGGGGGGGCCAGTGGCCGCCACAACTTTGGGAGTGCTGCCGGCTGGGACATCCGGCAAGCAGTCCAGGATCCGTGTCCCAGGAGGTGGGTTCGGCGAGCTGACGAACCTCCATCCCGGAGGCAGGTCGGATAGCGCCAGGTTCCCGGACGCCGGAGCGCGGCCCTGGGCGCCGCGCCGGCACGGGTCCAGATCTGAACTGTGGCGTCCTGGAAGGTCCGGGTCGGCTGCGGTCGGAAGCCAAGTGCGCTCAGCGTGGAGGCGAGCTGCGTCCTCAGTTCTGCCTCGGGGGGGTACGGAGGCTCGGCGTAATAGACGAACACGCGGTCGGCCTGGCTGACTTCGGGGGCCACGTGCTGGGGGTCGATGAGCGTAGGCGATCCGGTGCACCCTCGGGTCGTCGAAGGTGGGCACAAAGCCGATGTAGCTGTCTGAGACGCGCTCGATCCCGGAGTGGAGACCCGACTCGGTGGCGTACGACAAGCTGCTGCCATAGCCGAGCAGGACCGCGTCGCCCTCGCCGAGTTGCGACTGGATGAACTGGGTCGCGGAATGGCCGCCGGGGAACGGGTACGCGAGTTGATCGCGCGAGAGGCCGATGACGACGATGGCCACGGCCGCGAGCGCAGGCGCGGCGTCGAACGCGACACGGGGAGCGCGTCCGGGAAGGATGTCTCGCAGACCGTGAAGCGCGGCCGCCAGGCCGATGGCGACGACGGGGATCAGCCACAGCGACACGCGGCCGCCACTGTTGTAAAGAGAACCCTGGCTGGGCCCAAAGGGGAACTTGCCTGCAACCCCGGCGATGAAGACCACCAGCAGAAGAAGGAGCAGGTACCGGGCGCGCACGGCCTGGCGGCCGTTCCAGGCGGCGACGCAGAGCCCGACGATCGCCACCACGATGCACAGACCGGCGAGCCAGTGCGACGCCCCGACGAGGTACTCGCCCACGCGCCGGAAGTGCACGAAGGAGTCTCCGGCGAACTGGATCGGGTTGTTGAAGTCGATGAAGGCATCCCAGTTGGTGCGGAACCGGTCCTGAAGGACCCCGACGTCGTGGGCGTGGTTCTCCGCGGCAAGGAGGACGACGCAGATCGCCTCCTGCAGGGCGACGCGCCACCAGGCGCAGCGTGAAGTCGAATCTGGGGTGGAGGACGATGATCGGCCCCGCGACAGCGACGGCAATCAGCCCGAAGCCGCTCCAGAAGGCGAGCACCGCCGCCGCTGGCGATCCAGGCGAGCGCCGGTCCACCAGCGCCACCTGATCCGGGTGAGGCGCGGGATGATCAAGGCCAGGGCGAGGACGATCAGGATGTCGATCGTGTACGTCTTGACCCGCCCGGAATAGACGACGTCGGTCGCGGCCACCGCGAGCGCCGCCCCCAGGAGGACGCCGATCGAGCGCTCATAACCGCAGTAGCGAAGCGCGAGGTAGAGGAGCGCAGGGCCGAGGACGCCGGCGGCCATGTCGGATAGGTGAGGGCAGCGTCGCTGCCGCCGCCGAGCGCTCTCCAGCCGATCAGAAGCGTCGTGAAGCCCGGATGGTCGGCGCTGACCGCGAACAGGTCGGAGGGCGAGGCGGGCAGCGCGGCCGACTGGAACGAATCGTCGAGCCAAAGCCCGTCGGTTGGCAGCCCATGGCGGCGGAGAAGGAAGGCGACCACCGCCAGGCCCGCCGCGATCGCCAGATCGACGCCGTGGCGGCGCCACCAGGATCGCCGCTCCTCCGGCGGGTGCCCGTCCTCGCTCGGCTTGTGCTGGATGGCGTCGTTGACGGGCCAGAGGACATGCTCGTCGACTTTCCACGCGGCCTCGCGAAGCCCGAAAGCCAGCCTGGAGCCGAGTTGAGCGCATCACGGCTCCCGCTCTCCATGGAACGGATTTCAGTCGGCGGCGGCAGCAGCACAGCGCTCACGCTCAGCGCCGACTCGAGCGGAGCACCGAAGTTCGACAGGGCGTCCCTGACTGCCGATCCGGGCAAGATACCGATCCAGCTCAACAGACTCCTGGTCGACCGGTCAGGTCGGCGAACGATCGCAGGGCGATGTCGCAGCGATGGATCGCGGCCGCGACCCGTGGGTCGCAGAGCGCCTCGAGCTCGCGGAGCCGCTCCTCGCCATAGGCCGAGGGATGATCTGCCTCGGCGGCCGGGTGGCAGCCCAGCTCGGTGACCCCGGGCGGCAGCTCCTCGATCGTCCGCACCAGGGCCTCGACGCTGATCGCGTCCGGTATGGAGTTGCCCCTGCCGTCCTGGCCGTGGAAACCCAGATAGCCGATCCCAGGCGTTACTCCACGCACCGGTACCCGCAAACGGTGCGCGGCTCGCAACAGCGCGGTGCGGACCGGGTCCTCGCGGTGGACGTGCTGGTGGGAGTCGAGGTGAGTCGGAGGCTTTCCCATCAGGGCCTCGAAGCGCTCCAGCTGCCGGCCGATCTCCTCGGCGACCGCCTCCTCCAAGGGTTCCGAGACCACCTTGTAGCGGGGGTGCCACTCGCCGTCTCGGTATATCCCACTCGCCGAGGTCGAGATGGAGGCCGACGCTGAGCGAACGGCCGCGCGCGTAGGCGGCCGCCTCCTCGGCGGACGGCCACCTGACCATCAGGGTCGCGCTGGTGACGATCCCGTCCTCGTGCGCCCGGATCACGCCTCGGTTGACGCCCGGTGAGCGCCCGAAGTCGTCGGCGTTCACGATCAGCACGCGCTCGGCTCATCTCCAGGCCCCAACTCCTCGAGAGCCGAGCATCGAGCGCCTCGCCGATCCAGTCGTGGGCGTGCTCGGGAGGCGGGCGCCAGTCCGCCGACCAGCCGAGCCACTGCAGGGCGAGATGCAGCCGGCAGCGGGCCAGGTCGGCGGTCCAGTCGTCTCGGCAGCCGGGCGGGCGGCGTCTCCCTCGGGCAGTCCGGAGAGGTAGGCGGCGACCAGGCGTCCTCGCTCCGGCTGGATCCCATCCGCCGACCAGGGCCGCAAGGTCGATCAGCCCGGGCCCGATCGCCGCCATCTCCCAGTCGACCGGGCAGACCCGCGGATGCGCGTCTCACGCACGACGAGGACGTTCGACGGATAGAGCTCGCCGTGCACGAAGGTCCGAGGGAGCGCCGCCAGAGGGGCGATCGACCTCGCTCGTAGCGATCAAGCGCACTCTCCAGGGTAGGTGCCCGCCGGTCGTCCTGATTCGCCGAGCGCGCCCTGGCCCGCGCGCACCACGAACTGATACCAGTGGGCCGGAATGCTCCAGCAGATAGGGGTTCGCACGCTTGCAGCTCGTCGAGCCGCTCCGCGAAGCGGGCATGGAAGCCGCCCAGCCAGCGCGCCACCTCCTCCCACACGGCGAGCTCGCCGACCTGCCAGAGCTCCACTCCCGGCACCTTCTCGAGCAGCAGCCAGTGGCGGGGTCGGATCCGACTCGGCCACCGCCGCGAAGCAGCGAGGCCCGATCCCCGCGGGGGCGAGGATGCGGCGGTAGGTCTCCACCTCTCGCTCGGGCTGGTGCAGGAACGCAGGCTTCGTCGTGCGGGCGTCTCCGAGCAGGCGGTCGCGGGAGAGATCCTTGAGGATCAGCTTCATCTCCGCGCCGTCGTCCATCTCGACGCGGAGCTCCTCGAGCGGGGCGCTCGTCGCGTAGCGGTAGGGCCGCCGCGCCAGTTCGAGGATGTCTTGACCCATGCGTCGCTGCGGCCAGCAGAGCGATCAGCTCCTGATCGGAGACGGGCTTCGTCACTGGCAGCAGGCGCTCCAGCAGGGCGCCGAGGACGCGGTCGGAGTCGAGATGGTGGTGGCGATCTGCCGAGCGGCGGCGCGGTGGCGCTCGTAGTCGCGTTGCAGCTCTTCGAGGCCGCGACCGCGTCGTCGGCGTCGGAGAAGGCGAAGCAGGCCGGTGCCAGTGGGCAGGCGGCGCCCGAACCCGGTGTCCTGGGCGAGCACCGGCCGACCGCAGGCCAGATAGCAGGCGCTGCGATCGCTGAACCAGCCCGAGCCGGCTACGACGTAGCCCGCCTTGGTGAGCCCGAACTCCGCCCAGGAGCCCTGCACGAAGCGGCGGTAGTCATCCGGAGTGGCCGCGACCTCCGTGGGGTCGAGCAGAGCCCAGCCGTTCTCCTTCAGGGCGGCGAGATCATTGGTCTCGTCGGGATGGATGGCAAGCGCCAGCGCGAGCCGGCCGGACGTTCGGCTGGGCAGGTCGATGAGCGGCCGCAGCGAATGCGACCTTCTGGCCGTACTGGACGCCGTCGTGGTGGATCGAGCCATAGCTTCGCCAGTGCCCGACCGTGGTGGCCCGCAGGTCCTCGATCTGCGTCGCGACCGGCCACTCGTCGAGCACGACCGGCGGCAACGTAGGCAGCCAGTCGCGGCCGCAGCTCGGGATCTGGCAGCCTGGCCGGCCGATCGCGTCGGCGACGGTGACGAAGTGAGTGTGGGCGTCGAGATCGCATGTCGACGCCCTCGGCCGCTTGCCAGAGCTGCGTGAAGACGGGATCGAGGTCAAGGTAGGCGCGCACCGGGACTTGGTCGAAGACGTCGGCGTCGGTCAGCTTCCCCGCCAGGTTCAACAGCAGGTCGGCCTCGCCGAGCGGCGGACACGATGCTGCGCGCGCGTCATTCCGATCGGGTCCGCTCCCGGCGGAGGAACCAGCGCCCACCGGTCCTCGAAGCCGAAACGCTCCGCATCACCTGCTCGCAGTAGCGGGAGGCGTCGGATGACAGCACCTCGGGACGATCAAGCGGCTCGACGAAGTAGACGCCGCAGCCGAGCCGGCGGAGCCCCAGCAGGTACTGCAGCACGGCCCAGGTCGCGCCGCCTTGCCAGGGCGTCGCTGCGATCGTCCCGCTGACGATGACGGTCGGAGCGCTCATGGCGACCCACTCCTTTGGCCGGTCCATGCCCGAGACGATAATCGTCGCCGGGTCACTGGCCCAGCGACCGCAGATCGGCGGCCACACCTGGGTCTTCCTCCAGTACCTGCTCGGTCTCCGCCAGCTTGGCTGGGACGTGCTGTTCGTCGATCGACTCGAGCCGGAGATGTGCGTCGGCGCCGAGCGGCGAGCCGACCGGGCTTCGCTCATCGGTGAATCTCAGCTACCTGGCGCAGGTGATGGAGCGGTTCGGGCTCGGTGAGCGGTGGTCGCTGCTCTATGACGGCGGGCGCGAGGTCGCGGCCGCAGCCGCGCCGAGGTAATCGAGCTTGACGCGGCGCTCGGCGCTGCTTCTCAACGTAATGGGCTTCCTCGACGACGAGGAGATCCTCGGGGCGGCCCCGGTACGGGCCTTCCTCGACATCGACCCCGGCTTCGGCCAGATCTGGCAGCAGCTCGGGCTGCACCAGACCCTTCCGGGCCACGATCGCTTCGTGACGGTCGGCGGCGCGGATCGGCGCCGCCGATTGCCGGGTCCCGACCTGCGGAATCGACTGGGTGACGACGAAGCCGCCGGTCGAGCTCTCCGAGTGGCCAGCTCAGCATGAACCCGGCAGCGCCTTCACCACGGTGGCGAGCTGGCGCGGCGCCTTCGGGCCACTCGAGTACGAGGGGCGCACTTACGGTCTGCGGGTGCACGAGTTCCGTCGCTTCTTCGAGCTCCCGGGCCGCAGCGCAGCCCGGTTCGAGGTCGCGCTCGACATCGACGAGGCGGAGGTCAAGGACCTTGCACAGCTCGAGGCGCAACGGCTGGAAGCTGGTCGACCCGCGCGATGGTGGCGGGCGATCCCGTGGCGCTATCGCGACTACGTGCAGCGCTCGGCGGCGGAGCTGATGGTCGCCAAGAACCTCTACGTCGAGACCCGCAACGGCTGGTTCAGCGACCGCAGCGCCTGCTATCTGGCCAGCGGCCGGCCGGTGCTCGCCCAGGACACCGGGCTGGACGGTCTCGTGCCGAGCGGGGAAGGGCTCCTGACCTTCTCCACGCTCGAGGAGGCCGCGGCGGGTGTGGAGGAGATCACCGCGACTACGAGCGCCACAGCCGCGCGGCGCGCGCAGATCGCCGAGGAGCACTTCGCGGCCGAGCGCGTGCTTCCGCGCCTGCTCGAGGAGCTCGGGGTGCGATGAGCAGTCGTGATCGTCGCCGGAGCCCTCGCCAACAAGCCGGGACAGGCCGGCGAGGCGTGGGTGAAGCTGAGCTGGGTCCGCGGGCTGCAAGCGGCTCGGGATCGACGTCTGGTTCGTCGAGCAGCTCGCCGACTCGATGGCCCGGGACGAGCCGGCTCGCCCCTGGTTCCGGGCGGTGACCGAGCGCTTCGAGCCTCGCCGAGCCGGGCGGCGCTGCTGACAGGGCGGCGAGGCGATCGTCGGCCCGCCGGTCGAGGAGCTGCTGGAGGTTGCTGCGGAGGCGACGCTGGTCAACATCAGCGGCCACCTGACGCTTCCCGCGCCTGTTCGAGCGCCTTCCGCCGCCGCGTGATGGTGGACATCGACCCCGGCTTCACCCAGTTCTGGCACGAGGAGGGCCTCGCCGGGCGCCAACGTCGAGGGGCACGACGCCTACTTCACGATCGGCGAGCTGATCGGCCGCCGACGACTGCCCAATTCCGACCGGCGGCATCGATTGGCATCCGGTTCGCCAGCCGGTGGTGCTCGAAGACTGGCCGCTGGTCGCAGGCGGTGGAGGGCGACCGCTTCACCACCGTCGCGACCTGGCGCGGGCCGTTCGGCCCGGTCGAGCACGGGCGGACGCAGCTACGGCCTCAAGGTGCACGAGTTCCGCAAGTTCATCGAGCTGCCCCAGCCGCTCTCCGCAGCGGTTCGAGATCGCCCTGGACATCCACCCCGGCGACGAGGGCGACCTCGACGCCCTGCGTGGGGCACGGCTGGGCGATCGTCGACCCGCAGCGAGTGGCCGGCGATCCGGACGCGCTGCGCACCTACGTCCAGGGCTCCGGCGCCGAGTTCTCGGCGGCCCAGGGGATGTACGTCGACACCGCCTGCGGCTGGTTCAGCGATCGCAGCGTGCGCTACCTCGCATCGGGCAAGCCGGTTCTCGTCCAGGACACCGGCTTCAGCCACATCCTGCCGGTCGGGGAAGGTCTGCTGGCGTTCAGGACCTGGACGGAAGCCGTCGCCGGCGCCGCCGAGATCGCCGGCCGCTATTCCGAGCACTGCGCGGCGGCCCGCGGAGATCGCCGAGGAGTACTTCGACGCGCAACCGGGTGCTGCCACGCTTCTGCGAACAGGCCGGCATCGGGTGAGATCTCGACCGATTCTTGTCCTGCGGCAGCGTTGGGCGCCACCCAGCGGTGTACGCAGCCCTGTCCGCCGGCATCCCCTCCGCCTAGGGCGGGCGGCACACGGGCGGCTGGATGCTGCTATGAGCGATGACCTGGGCGCAAGGCGCCGTTCGACCTATTTCCTCGCGACGAGCATGAGAGCAGTGCCGTGGACGTTAGGTTGCTCTTCCGTTCGTACATCGGTGAATCCGAAGCGACGGAGGGCGGCGAGAATCTCGGGCTCTTCCATCCAGTAGCTGTAGATGTCGCCACCGCCGGTGAAGGCTTTGGAGTCGAGCGACGAGCCGTAGTTGTACCGGTGGACAGTGTGATTGAAGCCGGCGTGCTCCATCGAAACGGCTTCGGAGAACCTGGCACCTGGGCCGGGGTGCTTCGCAACAAAGTCTGGGTCGTAGAAAACGGTCCAGAGGAAGAGTGCCTCGCAACGGCGGGCTAGCAGTTCGAGTAGCTCGACGGGGTTGGTCATGTGATAGAGGATTCCGCATGCAACGCCGATGTCGTAATGACGATCAGTGGTGCGGAGGTACTCGAGGCAGTCACCGAGCAGGAAGTGGGCGCGTGGGATGCCGAAGATTTCTTTGGCGACGAGGCATTTCAAGTACGCGCGGCCATTCGCTTCGACGGCAGTGATGGACCTGGCCCCTAAGCGGTCGAGAAGGTAGGTGTGGCCGGCTTCGAGCGGGCCGAGCTCGAGAACATCGCGATCGGTGAAACCGTCGACGAGGCCCATGGCGATGAGGTGCTCGTGGGCCCAGCGAATGCGCGGGTCGTCGAAGAGGGGCGTGCTGCCAGCTTTGAGCTGGGTATGCCGGGGGGGCGGCTCCGAGGACCATTCGCCGGCGAAGAGGTCGAGAGCGTTCTGGTCCGAGGGGGCGAGATCAAAGAAGTGGTTGAAGTCGGACATGCCGGGACCGAACCACAGTAGTAGGCGTCAGCTCTACCCGAACTCTATATCGGGCTGCGGGCAGCTCGCGCCGACCGGCCTGCACGGAAATGACACAATCTTCCTTCGGCGCTGCTCGGGTTTTCGCCCGCCTGGCCGGCGTCAACGAAGCCTCCTCAGAGGCGAGCCGTTCACTCTACGCGTTGAAGACGCTAGGGGCCGGCGTTCGCCTGCTGCTTCATCGCTGGCGAATCATCCCGTCGGCGAAGTTCAGGCCCTGATCACGGCACGCCGGGCTCCGGGCGCTCATGGCTCGGCAAGTCTCGCATCCGGTTGTCCGCATCCTGGGAGCGCCGGCGATGGGAGAGCCGCCGGCTGAGACGGAGGGCGTAGCGCTCGACCCCGTAGAAGCTGGCAGCGGCTAGCAGCAGCGTCAGGCTGAGGGCGATTGTCCCGTACCAGAAGGAGCTGAGCGAGTCCAACGCGCCGAGGTCCGTCAGCTTCGCCATGATTACCGCGTGCCACAGGTACACGCCGTAGGACACCAGGCCCACCCAGAGCAGCACCCGGTTTGCCAGAACCCTGCGGACCAGTCCCTGGTCCGGGTCGCCAAAGATCGCTGGGAGCAGCAGAGCGAAGGCGAATAGGGCCTGCAGCTCATGCGTGGCGATGTAACGCCCAGCAAAGCTGTCCGGAGCCCACCTGGCGACGTGGCCCAAGAGGAAAAACGCGAGACCTGCAATCAGCCACGGGACCCAAGGAGCGCGATCGACGACCCGTATGGCCTTGGGTTGAACAGGACGATCCGCCGCGGCGACGCTACACACTGCCAGAGCCATTCCCAGGGCAAACTGATCGAGGTACGCGGGCAGCACGTAGAGCCACGGTGTTATCTGGGTGACGTCCAGGAACACACCGGCGGAGACTCGGGTATTCAGGGAGGCGACTACGGTCCAGGTGGCGCCGACGAGGAACAGGCCCGCCAATGCGAGTAGTTCGGATCGCACGAAACTGGGAGCCGAACGAGCCGGAATTCGACCCAGCAACATGGCCCAGAGGGGCAGCATCGCGTAAAAGCTCAACTCCACACAAAGCGTCCAGGCGGCGCTGACCCCGCCCAGGAGCGTGTTGGAGTCATAGACCTGGAGGAGCGGGAAGTAGGCGACTATCCCATGTGCGCTGAACACGGGCGTGGCGGTGACGGCTTCTCCTGAGCTTCCGAGCAGTATGACAACGCCGACAAGCGCGACCCAATACGCCGGGAAGATGCGCAGCGCCCGCCTCTCCGCGTACGGGAGCGTGGCCGGCGCAGCGTTCCCCAGGTACCTGGCGGAAGCAAACGGTCGGTACAGCAGGAACCCGGAGACGAGGAAGAACACTGCCACCCCCACGTTCAACTCAAGGAGATACGGGCGCGCCGGGTTGTCGACTGACATTCGGAACACCTGGGGCAGGTGAAAGACAAACACGCTCAGCGCCGCAATCGCCCGCAGCGAGTCGAAGAGCGGGTAGCGCGGGTTCGAGGTGCTTCCCGCCGAGCCCGTCGGTCCCTTTGCGCCGCCCGACTCGGGCGTCATCACTTCGGCTCCAAGCTAACGACCACGAAGCCCTGCGCGTCGCGACCGACGATGCGGAGCTTGAAGCGTCTCCCGATTCGCACGAGGATTGACTCCTGCTCCGGCGTCAGCGAATTTGGAGACTTGACGGGATGCAGGAGCAGGTTGCGAGAAGGCTGGCGCTCGAGCGCGGCCAGGAGGAGCAGCTCGCTTTGCTCAAGGAGCAGTCGATCGCCAGGCCTAAGCTCGGCCACCGAGCGGCGCATCGCGGGCCGGGATGGAGCGCTCACGAAGGAGTCCTCGACCGGGTCATCGAAGGGCAGCGCGTTGGCTCGTCCGCTTCGAATCAGGATCTCCGTCTGGATGAGGGGCGAGACGAGGATCAGAACACGGCGCTGACCCGGCATGAAGCGATCGAGCATCGCCTGGGCCGCCGGCACACGCGCGTCGATCGGCGGTGGGTGTCGCACTCGGTGGAGGGCCGACGAAAGCGACTCGCCCCCCGGCGCGGCGTACGCCAGAGGCGTATCCGGGAACCGGGCGCCGATCGACGACCCGGCGACGGCGAGAAGGAGGAGTGCAGACGAGAGCGCAAGGGCTAGTCCGCCCATGCGCGCACGCAGAGAGTCAGAGAGGGCGCCACGGAGGAGCAGGCCCAGCCACAGCGTGCCGGCGAGGACGGCGGGGAATGATACGTAGGGCAGGATGTCGTTCGGCGAGCGGTTGACGAAATACGTGTAGAGGGCGATTCCGTAAGCAGTCGTCCCCGCAAGGGCCGTGAACGCGACCTTCTCGCGGACGACCAGTTCCCGGCGCCGACGCGCGGCGAGAACCACTGCGGCGGCAGATGCGGCGTAGGCGACTCCCACCGGCACGCCGGGCGACCAGCGCGAGAAGTCGTAGGTGATGTCGGCGAGCTTGCCTACCAGGAGGACGTGTAGGTAGGCGTAGTACTGACCCCAGTCGGGGAGCCGCCCGGCGAAGACGAGAGTGGCGGCGGCGAACAGGATGTGCGCTGTCACGCAGGCGGCAAGCCCGAGCGCGACCCGCCGCACGAGCCAGCGCCGCCTCTCGGACCGGGGACGGATCCACCACTGGAAGCCGAGCAACGCCGCAAACGTCGCCGCCGTGTAGGCGAAAGTTTCCAGCGCCCAGATCGCGGAGAGGCCCAACAGCACGAACTGAATGCCCGCGCCGAACCGCTCGAACCGCGACTCGCGCGCTTCGATTGTTGCCCCCAGGACAAGGCCCATCGGGATCCCGAACCTGAGCGGCCCATGCTGCAGCAGGCCCCCGACCGGATAGAGCAGGTTGTAGAGAAGGACGACGACTGCGAAAGCCATGGCGCCGGCCGAGAGCAGGCGCGATGTCCCCGATAACCGCAGCACACAGAACCCGGCCGCGAAGAGAAACACGTACAGGACGCCGTCCAGTAGGCCCGTCGTCCCGTAACCGATAGGGACGAGCTTGAACCAGGCAGCCAGCAGGTAGATCGGCAGGACTCCGTACTGAGAGGCGGTCTTGACGAGGACCGCGTCGCCCGCCAGGACCTGGTTCGCGGGCCCGACGAGGAAGTCCTGATGGAACCGAATGATCGAGGCCTTGTACGCCTCGAGCCCACCAGCGTCCGGCCGGAAGATCACGAGGTCCGGAATCGTGAGCACGAGCACGAGCACGACTCCGGCATCCAGGGCGAGCCCCCAGCGGCCTCTGGGCCTAGGCAAGCGGACGTCAACCCCGCGGTGAACGGCGGCGAGGATGGCGCTCGCGACCGCGGCGCCGACTAGGAGCATCAGAAGGTTGATCGAGTCGAGCGCGGTGAAAGCAAGAAGCGACGCGACCGCGAGAACAGCCGCAGCAAACCAGGCCTCCGGCGCGAGGCCTCCGGCTCGCAGCAACGGCTTCCAAGGTACTGGTCGCGCAGCTCGTGCGAGCGAGGCGCCAGCCGCTACCCACCAGACGGCCAGTGCGCCGAGTACGTCGGCGGCGCTCTCCCAGGGAAGGACGCGCGCGAGGATTACTGCCACGGCCATGGCAGCTACCAGCGCCGCCGCGAGGAACGACAGCCCTTCGCGGCTCGCGCCCGACGCGATCCCGTCGGCAATCCGCGGCCCGGCGATCAGCGCCAGCGGCAGGATGACGAAGAAGCCCGCGAAATAGAGGACCGTCTCGGCGTCCTGTCGCTGAGCCAGGGGGGCGAGCCCCTCGATCGGCGTCGGCTGGACCACGAGGACGACTGTGGCCGTCACCACGGCGAAGCAGCCGATCCCCAAGAGCACCGAGAGCGCGAGCGCGATGCTGAGGGGCGCCCGCGGCGGAGTCACCCGCCCTGCGCCCGCAGCGGGCTCGACCGGCGCGGGATCCCAGGACACGGTTTTCGTCCGGCGGAACTTTCTAGGCATCTCAGGTCCGTCCTCGCTGGCGATCTCGCGCCGGGACGGTACAGCTTGGTCGGTCCTACTGCGGAGCGAGGGGCATTCCGACGCCAACGCGCGTGCTGTCGCGCTTCTCGCCGAGGCTCCCCGAGGCCAAGATCGACTGACCGTGGCCTGCTTCGCGGTTGGCTAGACTGTCGCCCCTGCAGGGACGGCGCCCATCACCTGAGACCTCGACAAGGGCAGCGTCGAGCATGGCAGGGGCAGCGTCGGAAACGCAACCGACCAGCGTCACCGCGAGGCCACATCGAGCGAAACTGGAGGCAGGAGCGGTGTTCACCGCATCGGTGGCGTTCCTCACCCTGCTCGGCCTCGCCATCCGAGTCTCGAACTTCGACCAAGGCCTGTTCGGCGACGAGCTGTCCACCTACTGGATCGTCCACGACCACAGCCTCGGGCGGGTGCTCAGCATCGTGCGCTCCAACGACGAGATCACGCCGCCGCTCTACTTCATCCTCGGCTGGCTGACGCTGAAGATCGGCGCCGCCCCGGAATGGGTGCGCTTGCCGTCCCTCCTCGCCGGTACAGCGACAATCCCGATGGTCTACCTGATCGGCGTGCGAACGATCGGCAGGGCGAGCGGCCTCGTCGCCGCAGCGGTGATGGCGCTCAGCCCGTTCATGATCTATTACTCGGACGAGGCGCGGGCGTACTCACTGATGATCGCGTTGGTAGCCGCCTCGACGCTGGCGCTGCTGGCCGCGATCCGCACCCGACGCACGCGCTGGTGGGTGATCTATGCGGTCTGCTCGTGCGCGGCGCTGTATTCGCACTACACGTGTGTGTTCCCGCTTGCGGGACAGGCGCTCTGGGTGCTGTGGAAGCAGCGCCAGGCACTACGCGCATGCGCTCTCGCGAACCTTGGAGTGCTGATCGGCTTCGCCCCCTGGATCCCGGGGTTCATCGCCGACAATAATTCGCCGACCACCAAGATCCTCTCGTTCCTTGAGCCGTTCGAGTGGCGGCCCGTCAGGAAGGCGCTCGAGGAGTGGTCCATCGGCTACCCGTACGTGCGGGTCTCGGAGGTGCCGGGGAACCTCGCCTGGGCGCTGATCGCCGTCGGCGTGCTCGTCGCGTTAGCCGCCGGCGGCCTGCGTCTGTGGCGGATCCTGCGGACCTCGAGGGCGCCGTTCGCCACCTCGTTGCGTCGGATCCCGGCGGGAGCCGCACTCATCGTAATCCTGGCGCTCTCGGCCCCGGTTGGCGAGGCGGTCGTCAGCGCCGTCGGCACGAACCTGTTCGGCGCTCGCAACTTGAACGCCTCCTGGCCAGGTCTCTCGGTCGCAATCGGGGGGGTCATCGCCGCCGCCGGAGTGCCGCTGAGCATCGCGTGCGCCGCTCTGGTGCTGGGTGGCTATGCGATCGGCGCCGCAAAGACCTTCGGACCAGATGTCTCACGGCCGCAGTACGCCGAAGTCGCGAACGCGATCGAGCAGCGTTGGAAGCCAGGCGACGTGGTGGTCGATGGCGCCTCAGTCGTCGGCTACATCCACTTGACCCCCGTCTCGCTCACAGGGCTGGACGTCTATCTCCCGCAGACCCATCCCGTGGTCAGACTCGGGCTCTCGAACATAGAGGGTCCCGCATTCGGGAATCCACCGCCCCCGCTGCAGACTCAGATCCAGGAGGCTTACCAGCGCGCACACGATCACTCTCTGTTCCTGGTGACTTACGCCGATCCATCGGCTACCCCTCAAGCCGCGTCCGTCCTACGCGAGCAGGACCTGCCGGTCCAGCGGACCGAGGCGTTGAAGCGCTATGTGGAGCTGATCGGAGGTCCCGGCCTTGCACTTCGCGGGTTCGGGCGCTCTGCTGGAGGGATTGCCTCCGCGCTTCCACGTGGAAAGCAATGTCCAGACTTTCTCCGGCCTAACGCCGCTCGCGCTCATCGAGATCACGGATCGCGGCGCCGCCGCTAGCAGGCGCCTAGAGCTTCTCATCGCGCTTTCTTCAGCGTACGCGTTTGAGGAAACCGCCAACGTTGAAGGTGAGCGCGAAGCGCTCGAGGGAGAGATCTCTCACAAACTCACCTTCCTCGACGACCTCGTTGACCGGTTTCGCTGGTCCGGCCCCAAAGTCAGGCCATACCGGGTTGCCCTCAAGGATCGTGTCTTCCACCACCACGTAGGAACCTCGCGGCACAAGTGGGGCGTAGTTGCGAAAGGCGGCCTTCACCTGGGCACCAGCGGCACCGCCGAGGATTACGAGGGCCCGCGGTTGCTTCCCGACGATCTCTCGCGCCTGCGCGGCCGTCCGCTCTGCTCCGGGATCGCCGCGCAGGTAGGTGATCCGACGGTGATCCGGTCGCTTCGCGAGTGGATAGCTGTCGATGGACAGCACTTGGCCATGGTCGATCAGGTCACAGATGGAGGCCAGGAACAAGGCGCGGCCGCCGGCTCCCGTGCGAGTCTCCACGATCCAGTCCGGCCTCACACGGCAGATCAGCTCCTGGTACACGAAGAGATCGGTGGGCGGCCTGTGCGTCCATTTGCCGAGCCATGCAGTTCGATGCCATTCACCGCTGCGCCAGAATGCGTCGATGAACTCGGTTTTCAAGTCCTCAGGCACAGGCATGGTTCGAGACGGCCGCCTCTCGCTCGCCTCGACGTGTGCGCTTCTGAAGGCGCGGAAGTTGTCCAGGCGCCGCGGCTTCATGCGGCGAGCGCCCCGCTGGAGGCTTCCGATGTAGCGTGCCTGCTGTGGCGGCACCTTGAATCGCCGCCCTCGCAGTTCCTCGTACTGATCACTGTAGGACCTGACCAGCTCATGGGGCTCGGCGACATTGGTGGTAGTCCCGCCATGGACTTGGTGGAACGAGCCTTCGCCCAGCAGGGTGACCGACGTCACCCCGGGAGAGCGCACCATCCGGTCGAAGAAGTCGAGGTTGGCGAAGCCGCCTCCCGGGCGTGGAGAAGCTCTCGTCCATCCCGCCTACTTGATCGACTAGGGCCCGCGGGACGAAGATACAGTTGCTCTCCCAGTCGCCGTCGAACCAGTCGCGGTCGCCGATGAAGTGGCCGATCTCGAACAGCCGGTACCCGTCGGTGGGCCACTTGATCTGGGCGAAGAGGCGATCCTCGAACTCGCGGTCATACCCACCCGCGACCGCCTGGGGCTGCTGCCCAGGCCCCACATACCATTGCTTCACCGCGACGATGGCGGGCGGGTAGGTGGAAAGCCCCAACGTGCCGAAGTGCAGGACGCCAGGAGTGAGCACGTGAGCACCGTCGATCATCAGTGCCAAGACGCGACCGGTCGAGGCGGCGATGCCTCGATTGACTGCAGGGACGGGGGACGGCGCCGCGTCCTCTCCTAAGTCGACGTACCGGAATTCCCTGCCGAAGCTGTGAACGAACTCCTCACCCAGCCGCTGCTCGGGCTCGGACCCGTTCTCGACCACGATCACCTCGTAGTCGAGGCCATCGACGCCCCGCTGGTAGGCGCGGGAAAGCGAGTGGAGGGTCCTGGCCGCTTCTCGGCGCATGTTGTGGACCACGATGACCACACCCAATTCCTTGGTCGCGGTTGGCTGAGGCGCTTCGGTCGCGGCGCGGCGTGCGCCAGGCGAGGAGACCCGCGTCTTCCGCCTTCCGTCCGGCGACGCCTTGCGCCATGCGGCCCCGCTCCAATCGATCCGCTCGACCGGATCGGCCACATGATGCTCTGCGCGGAATTTGTCGACGGCCGCCTGGCACTCGGCGGCTCCGTAATCGTCGACCACCACGAAGCCCCCGGGCTTGACGCGGTCGTAAAGCGCGTCGAGAACGGCTCGGACCTCGTCCGGATCAGGAGAGTCCAGACGAAGCAATGCGACCTGGCCGATGGGAGCCCCGACGAGGGTGCGCGATGGTGGGCCCTGAAGGAAGACAACCTGATCGTCCAGTAGGTGGAACCGGGCGAATCCCGCCCTCACCGTGTCCAGATCGGGCGGGAAGATTGACCTTCGGCCGACGATGGCGGGGCCGCGGCCATCGAAGCGATCGGCGACCCATAAGCGATGGTCCCGCAGCTCGTAGGCCTCGAGAAAGCCGCGCATGAAGATCGCAGCACCGCCTCGGCCGGTGCCGGACTCCACGAGGTCGCCCTCGATGGCCTCCTCACGGACCACCTCGAGACAGGCCGCGAGGTGCTCCAGGCGAGAGCGGCCCAGCCCAGCGTACGCGAGCACCTCCGATCCGCCCAGCATGCCTGCCTTGCTCGTTGGAAGTTCACCCGCCTGCCGTTCTCGCTCAAGGCGGCGAAGTTCGGGTTCCATCCAGCGGGACGGGTTGGCGAGCTTGTCGAGATCGGCATCCCTACCAGCACTGATGCACTCCAAGAGGTATTCGATGCGCAGCTCGTTCTCCAAGTAATGCTCATCCAGGAGCGCGTCACGGAGAAGATCGAGGTATCGGCGAGTGGCTCGTGCGGCACGATCCGCGGTCAGGGGGCGTGTGTGGTCACTGGGGTCCTGGCCCGCGCCAGTATGCGTGACTTCGGATCCTTCGCCTGCTTGTTCTTGCGTATTCACCGTCTCCCTACCTGTTCAGTCCCACAGCCGAGGCCCCGGCGTGGAGGCTCAATTAAATCGCGGGGGGCGCATGCACGCAGGCCGCCAGCTTCAGACTGACTGGGCTCCGACATCAATCCTTTCCCCTCGCCGTCATGACTAAGGTGAGAGACGGATGGAAGCACGGCATGCTGCGCTTCTCGCGCAGCACCTCCAAGAGTCCGCGCGGCGCCTGCCGGGGCCGGCCTATTACCGCGGTGCTGAGGTGGATCCACGAGATCCTGAAGCCGACGAATTACGTCGAGATCGGCGTGCAGCAGGGGGTTTCGTTGCTACAGGCGCTGGCCGACACTCGTTGCATCGGAATCGATCCCGAGCCGAGCATCGAGGAACAGCATCCTAACGCAACGATTTACGAACTCACCAGCGATGAGTTTTTCGCGCGCTACGACCTCGGCAACTTGCTGGGTGGGTCAGTGGAACTTGCGTTCATCGACGGCCTCCATCTTTTCGAGCAGGTATTGCGAGACTTCGTGAACCTGGAGAGGCAATCCGCTGCCGGCACGGTGATCCTCCTGCACGATTGCATCCCGTTCGATGAGATGACGGCGAGCCGCGAGCGGACGACGTATTTCTATTGCGGCGACGTATGGAAGGCGGCGATGGCGCTCCGACATCGACGACCGGAGCTGGAGATGGTGACGGTCCCCACCGCCCCGACGGGACTGTGCTTGGTGCGCGGCCTCGACAGCGGAAACCGGCAGTTTGAGGAGGAGCTGCCGGAGATCGTGGCCTCCTACCGGGATCTGGACTTCGACTACTACCTCTCGCACCGAGAAGAGATGCCGCCGGAGATTCGCAACCACGTGAAGACGGTCGGCGACTGGCTGAGGGCGAACCCCGCAGCCCAGTCGTAACAAGCTCCTGCAACTCGGAGCGGAGGATGAGCGCATCAACCCCCCACCAGCCATTGCCGCTGTCTCGCTCCGAGGTGCTCCGGCTCAAATCCGGGCAGGCTGGCGTCGCCATTCGGTCCCCTTGGTCGCTCCCGTCCCCGGGTTCGGAGGACGATCAAGTAGCGCCAGAGGATTCCCCTAACGAGGACCTCCTCGACCCGCAGCGTCTCGTTGTGCCCGAAGAGAGCGCGCGCGGGCCGGGCGGTCAGCCAGGCGAGAGCCAGCGGCGAGTGAGCCGCGCTGATCAAGAGGCGCAGCCCTCGGCGTTTGCGAGCGGTTAGCTCGGCCTCGCAACGGGTGAGCAGAATCCGCGCATACAGCTCGCGCTGTAGGTAGAGGCTGAAGTAGGCGGAACGCCAGCGACTGAGAAAGCCACGCCATCGTTCAGGCCGGGCCCGCCACCCCCGCGGCTTGGTGCTCGTCAACGGCTTCTGGTCTGAGGCCGCTCTCCCGAGCACCGCCCTAGGGTGCTGGACGTAGTCATACAGCGGGCGATCCACGTAAGCGACCTCGCCGAGCGCCATGGCCACGAGGGCCAGCCAGTGGTCATGGAAATCCCAGCCGGGGCCGTCCGGGAACGGCAAAGCGCGGTCAATCACGCGCCGTCGAAACAGGCAGGCTGCGCCCACGATCGTGTTCGAGATCAAAAGCGACGCAAGGTTCGTGTTGTTGTTGCGCCGCCCGTGCCAAAGCGTCTCCGCCCGCACGTGTCCGTTGGCGTCGACCCGCCGCAGATCGCTATAGGCCAACTCAGCCGGACCAATCGCCGCCCTCAGCGACTCGAGCTTGTCCGGATACCAGCGATCGTCGTGATCGCTGAGAGCGACGAACTCGGCCTCCGCGGGAACCATTGCCAGGACACGCTCGAAGTTGCGGTAAGAAGCCCAGGTGCCTTTCTGCGCGTGAGAGCGACGAACCGCGCGGTCTCCCGCGACGACCTCGGCTATCTGCTCGAACTGCTCGGGTGCCGAGCAGTCGTCGCTGATCAGGCAAACCCAGTGGCGGTCGGTCTGGGCTCGGATCGACTCGACCTGCGCTCGGAAGAGGTCGATGTCGGGGTTGAAGGTGGCCATGCAGATCGCGATCAGGGGCAGCCCGGCAGGTGCCCGCAGACCCTTGTACGAGGGAGGCCCGGGTGGCTCGACGACGGCGATCGTGCCGAGTGCAGCGCTAGCCGTCGTCCCGTCGTCCAGCCGCGCGTCGACACGAAACTCCAACTCGCCGGGTTGCCTTGGGGGGCGGATCGGGATCGTCGCCCAAAAACCGCTTCGGTAAGAGCGAAGCTCCGGGTCTCCCGCGGACTCGGGATCACACTCGACCGACGCCGCCTCCTCGGACGATAGCGTCGGGTGCAGTTCACGGAACCGGTCGGACCTGGGCATTCGCTGAGCCGCTGGCCGGTGCCTGGTCCGGTTCGCGATGATCGTCACCTCCGCGACGCGCTGATGGCGATGAAAGCAGGTGCCGGCGCAGAAGACGGCAGTGGCCTGGCCAGCCGGCACCGACTTGGGCAAAGGGCGATCGAGGGCGATGTCGAGGCCTGCCCGGCCATCCGTGCTGCTGCGCCGCTGAACCACGATCACGAACGAACGGTATGGGATGGCGCCCGCACGCTAAGTTCCCGGGCGTGAACAGTCATCCGGATAGCCAGGCGGTGGGACCGACGCCGGATCCCGATAGCCCTGCGTGGCGACCGAGCGAGGAGTCGCTGCGGGCCGAACACATCCGGGCGGGGACCGATCGTCAGATCCACGCTGTCCGACCACGACCAGGTGCCGAACCAATGCGGGTGGCGTACCTCGAGCTGCTGAAACTCTGTCTGTGCGACCTCGCGGGCGCCCGCACGCTATCGGTGAGCCGGACCGGCGATACACGCCGGCCCGAGAGCCAGGTCAAATGCGGGGAGCTGGAGGGGGAGGAGTTGGTCCTGCGCGCAAGGGGTGGAGATTGGCCCTTCAGCGGCTTGACGATGGTGGGCCTGAAGCGCCTTGACGACCTCCAAGCGTGCCTCGAGTCGGTCGTCACCGACGGGGTGGAGGGCGACGTGATCGAGGCGGGAGCGTGGCGTGGTGGAGCGTCCATCCTGGCTCGCGCAACACTCGATTCACTGGGGGCCGACGAGCGCTCTGTTTGGGTTGCCGATTCCTTCGAGGGACTCCCGGCGCCCGACCAAGGCAGGTTCCCCGAAGACCACGAGCTGGATCTGAGCGGGGTTGAGTTCCTTGCGGTCCCGGCTCAGGAGGTGTGGGACTACTTTGCCCGCTTTGGTGTCGATGAGGGGGTGACGCTCGTGGAGGGCTTCTTCGACGAGAGCCTCCCGACGCTTCGCGGCCGGCGTTGGTCCGTGGTCCGCCTGGATGGCGACACCTATGAGGCGACCTGGGTCGGACTCGAGTCACTGTATCCGGGCCTTTCCCCAGGCGGTTACCTGATCGTCGACGATTACGGCCTGATCAAGGAGTGCCGAGCGGCCGTCGATGACTTCCGGCGCGAGAACGACATCACCGAGCCGATCGAGGCCATTGACTGGAACGGAATCCGCTGGCGCCGAGAGAGCAAGCCCGACCCTGACGCGCTGAGGCCTGCGAGCAGATCCCGGCGCACCTGGACGCCCGGTTCGGGACGCCCCGGACGGAACGTGGTGCGGCCCCACATTCCCACCGAACGCGAGCTCGAGTTGGAGCGCCAAATGAACGAGTTGCGTGAGCGGCTCGAAATCGCCGAGGGGAAAGCCCGCGAGGACCCGACGTGATCATTTTCGGCACCGCGGTCACCGACCCCGAGACCTACGACCGCTGTGCGGCGCCGGGCGTGAGTCGCGCCGCCGAGGCCGACTCGATCGTCCTCGCCCACCAGACTGCCGGCTCCTTGTTTCGGAACTACAACCTGTTACTCGACCAGGCGGCTGCCCACGAGAACCTCGAAGCCCTCGTCCTTCTTCACCAGGACGTCGAGATCGCTGACTCGGACTTCACGACGAAGGTGAGAGAGGCGTTGAGCGACCCCGACGTCGCGATCGTCGGCTGCGCCGGTGCCGTTGGGGTGCGAAGCACCGCCTGGTGGCAGGGCGCCCTGACCTGGGCGGGTTTTACCCACCGCTACACCGAATATGGTGGAGGTGATTTCCCGGCGATCTCGTGGCGACCCGAGAGCATCCCTTCCTACGCCAGAACGGGCGAGGTGGACTCGATCGACGGCTTCGTGATGGTGCTCTCGCCGTGGGCCGTGCGCGAGCTGCGCTTCGACGAGTCGCTGGGCCAGCTGCACGGCTACGACTTCGACATCTGCATGCAGGCTCGAGCCGCCGGCAAGAAGGTGGTCACCGCCGACTTTCGCGCGATCCATCACCACTCTCTGAAGTTGATCAAGGACCCCGAAACCTGGATCCAGACCTACATCAGGCTGGCGGAGAAGTGGGAGGGGCAGCTTCCGGATACGGGTGCGGATCCGCGGCAGCGCGCTCTGCACGCGGAGGCCCAAGCGGCCTGCGCGCAAGCGATCATGGTCGCCCACCAGATGCGCGAGCAGGCGATCAAGCGCCAACTCGACCGTGTGCAGCTGGAGTTCGAGAGCACCAGGGACCAACTGGAGGCGACGAGGCAGGAGCTCGAGGCGACGAGGCAGGAGTTGGGTGCGACCACACCGAACCCCGATGAGCCCACACGTCAGCCCGTGCCCGGACAGGTCAAGCTCAAGGCCATCGACCATGCAGTAGAGGAGCTTGGAATCCGGTCGTTCGTGAGTCTCGAGGTCGGCCGAGCCTGCGGTCAGTACGCTCTCTATACGATCGACAAGCCCGGCGTTCGGCGCGGAGCGCTTGTCAACGTCGGCGTCGGGCGCGCCGGCGATTACCTGCTCAGCGCGATCGAGCAGGCTGCTGAGCGGCCAGGCATGGACGTGCTCAACGGCGACTTCTCGGATCCGCGCACAGTGGACGAGATCGGGGAGGTCGACGCGATCATGCTCTTCGATGTCCTCATACGAATGGTGGACCCCGACTGGGATCAGGTCCTCGAGCTGTACGCTCCCGCCACCTCGTGCTTCGTGATTGCCAACCCGCAGTGGGAGCGGGGGGACGCCACGATACGCCTGATCGAGCTCGGGCGCGAAAAATACCTCGAGGTCGTACCGCCGTGGCCCGCCCACCAAGAACTGTTCGATCAACTCGACGCGTGGGATGCTGCCGCAGAGCGACGTGATGGCGACGGGGTCCAGGTATGGCAGTGGGGTATCACGGATTCGGATCTCATGGCGAAGATGGGCGAGCTTGGCTTCTCTCTCGCGCATGAGCAGGGCCTCAATCGGCCGCCGGATTCGGAAGGCTTCATCAACAAGGTCTTCGTATTCAGCCGCTTGCACCCGTGACTCCCCTTCGCTGCCTGGGGGTCCTCCTCTGCTACAACGACGGAGACCTGCTCCAGGAGTCCATCTCTTACCTCCTTGATCAGAAGCACGACCTGGTCGTCTGGGACCACGACTCCACCGATGAGACTCCCGCCGTCCTCGAGCGCTTTCGGCGTCACTGCCGCGAGATTCAGAGGGTCCCTCGCGAGTTCGACTTCTATGAGCTCTATCAGGCGATGTCCCGCCACCTGATCGAGAGCTACATCAGCGAATACGACTGGATCTCATGGCCCGACCAGGACGAATTCCTGGAGGGCCCCGCCCGCGACCGCTCCTACCACGACTACCTCCTGGAGGCCGAGAGGTCCGGCATCGACTGGATCGAGTTCCGCAACTTCAACTACTGGTGGACCGACGATGACGACTCCGACATTCCCGAGACGACCCGGCGCGTGCGCCGCTACGCGCTGAGGACCGACTGCCCGCCTCGCATCCGCTCCTGGCGCGCGCGTGTCACCAACATCCGGCACTTCAACCACAACCCGCTCGCAGGGACTCCCTCGCGGCGCCTCTTCAACCTCCGCCACTACCCGATGCGATCGGCCGAGCAGATGAGGGCACGGGTGCTGCGCGATCGCGCGGAGCTGCGGCGCGGCAACATGAACTTCCATTACGAGAACATGGCGCGGCGCCTGGACTCGCTTCGCATACCGTCGTCAGCCCTGCATTACGACGACGGTTTCAGTGAGCTGGACCCGGAGCCGATCTTCGACTGGCGCACGGTCTACGGTCGCTCGCCGGAGATGCTCGCGGAGCAGGGGAATCGCGGTGCGGGCTAGTCTCACAGGCTCCAACGTCGTGAACTCGACCCTTCCTCCCGCCGAGTACATGAGGCTTGTCAGCGGGGACCATCCCAATCTCCGCGAACATTTCGAGAGTGCGGGCCGTCGACTCGCTGAACATCTCGCACGCCAGGAGATGCTCGAACCCGGCTCACGGCTGCTCGACATAGGGTGCGGCTGCGGCCGGGTAGCCCGCCATCTTCTTGATTCGCCGATCGCCTCATACGCTGGCTTTGATCGCCACCCGGGAATGATCGAGTGGGCGCAGTCGCACATTGGCGCCCGGGACCGCAGGTTTCAGTTTCAGCATGTTGATGTTCAATCTGGCTACACAGAGATCGACGGCAACGTCGGTACCGTCGCGGGGACTGAATCTGTCTTCCCCTACGAGGATGGGGTTCATGGTGGCGCTGGCCGCTTCGGTGTTCACTCCAGGTAGATCTTGCGACGACAAGACGCTACCTAGCAGAAACCGCCAGGGTTCTTGCTCCGGGCGGTCGGGTCTTGGCTGATTATTTCCCTGACGAGACGACAGGCCCATGGGACAGCAGCTGGAACTTCGTGATTCGAGCAGATGACATGCGGCTTGCGATCGAGCAGGCTGGGCTGGATGTGCTCAATCTCCATCCCGCCCCGGCGATACGTCGGCACAGCTTCTTCCTACTCGAAAAGCGCGGAATCTAGCCTCCTCGACTGGCGAGCTTCTCGGACTATGCCCCCTCGACTTCGGCTTCGATCTGTTTCCGGCGGCCCTCGCCGCGGGCGAGAGCTGCGCGCGCACAGGCTAACGAGACCCGTCCTGGACATCGGTACTCCGACCGACCTGGTCCGAGCCCGCGCGCTTGGCCTTCCCGAGGTTCCTCTCCGCGACCCGGCGGAGTAGTGGCGACTCGATCCAGAGTGGGAGCAGGTTGGGGTTGCGGATCCCGAAGATCACCGCGTACGCGAGGCGCTTCGTGAGCGGAACGACGAAGATTGGCCGCCGATCGGGCAGATCGAAATCGACGTCCACGATAGGAGCCGGCGGGACAGCGGGGTAACCGGCGAGGTGCGTCGCCGAGGCTTTCGGCTCACTATGGAGCAGAAGCCGCTGATGCGCGGGACGGACGTCCACCTGGTCTACGGGACGCGGGCGTAAACGCCCCCGTTCAGTCGACACATCGTATGTCCTCGTCATGGATCGACCGGCGTTCGACGGTCGCTCGCCGGCCGTCAGTTGACCAGCCACCTCGGTCGCCCACGTGCTACCAGACTCAGCGGACCGAGACCGGGCTGTTCTCTGCGATGTAGGGCTCGCGATTCCACTCGGGCAGGAAGGGACGGTCGACGAGCTTGCGGAAAGTCGCCATCTTGCCGTCCAGGGCGACATGCTCGAACTGCTCCTGCCGCCGGAGGAGACGGAAGAGCTGCGACACCGAATAGAGGTGTATGTCGTCGACGAACAGCGTCCCGCTCGCCGGCATCATCATGTTGATGTAGCAGAAGTCGACGAACACGCTCGGCCAGTTGTGGGAGCCGTCGATCAGCCCGACGTCGAAGCGATTGCGGCCCGCGGCGATGCTCGGTAGGGCGAGTTCGGAGCGGTCGCAGACGTAGAACAGCCGCGTGAGGTCGACCCGGCGCCTCTCCGCCTCCGCGAAAATGCGATCGCGTAGATCCGCGTCCGGCGCGATGCTGACGAGCGCTCCGGGGTCAAGGCAGCAGAACAGCAGCGTCGTCGCGCCGGCGCCGGTCTCGATCACGCGGGGCGCCTCGTAGCGCGCCAGCTCGGTGATCATGCGTTCCCCGATCACCGAGTTGAGCCCGCCCACCTGCTCCTCGCCTCCCCAGTAGTGGAGCTTGGGAAGGTTGGCGAGCAGGGCCCGGGCAACTGTCGGAGTCGCCGCTTGGACCACGGCGTCAATCATGCCAAGCTGCTCAAGGCTTCGCGCGGCAGCGCGAAGCGGCGAGGTCGGCGTGCCTTCGGAACACGCGCGCGGCTGGCTTCGGCTTCAGGTCCTCGTCGAGAAGGCCTTGAAAGAAATCGGGCGGCCGGTCATGGTCGACGAAGTACGTCGCCAGGCGGACGAACCTGATAGCGGTGTTCGAGCATCTTCAGGGATCTGTTCACGTAGGGCGCCTGGGGGCTTGTGCCGACGCTGGCGCTTGACCACCCCCACTCGGTGACCCAGATCGAAGCTCGCTCTCCATCGGCCACGAGCTGGTCGTGAACGCGCTTGATGTTGTCGAAATTGTTCTCGCTCGGGACGTGGACCCACGGGGGGTGATCGCTTGTTGCATAGGGATGAATCGCCACGGCGTCTAGCGGGGGGCTCGTACGCGTGAGGCGGCGCAGGAACGCGAGCCCGCGAATGCTCGGGGCCGATGTGGCGCTCAGGCCGCCGAGGCCGCCGACCGCGACCTCGGCGGTTGGATCCACGCGCAGGATCGTCGCGCGAAGGGTCTCGTAGACGTGGCGGTAAGCGGTGGGATCCGGCCGCGGGCGCCAGAAGACCGCCAGATTGGGCTCGTTCCAGATCTCCCACCGGCGCACGTAATGGTGGTAGCGCCGGACCGCTGCGGCGAGGAAGTCCGAGTACTCGTGGAGCCACGCGTCGAGCGCCGCCCCTCGCGGCGGGACATACAGGTAGTGGGCCCGCATCGAGTCCGGTACCCCGTTCGCCCACGACGGCGAGCCGAACACCGCGAGCAGCGGCTCGATCCCCGCGGCCCGGAGCTCCTCCACGACGCTGTCGGTGCGGCTCCAGTCACGCCGGCCCTTCACGGGCTCGGTCTCATTCCACAGCAGGCTGTCGCGCACTACCTGGGGGTGTAGGAAGCGATCGATCGCCGCAACGGTCTCGACTCGGTGCTCGGGGTCCCCATCGAATGCGAGGGTGGAGTCAACGCCGATCTCCGGGCCGGCGCACGCGATCTCGGGCAAGCGGGGGGTCTCGGGGCCTATCCCGGCGTTGCCGGGGAGCAGGATCGCGGCGGCGACGGTGGCGAGCCACAGGAGCGCTGCCAGTGCCACCGCGACCTGGGTGCGTCGACGGGTCATGGGACCTCCCTCGCCGGCGAGTGGGGCGGGGCGGACGCGCCTGCGGCGCACCTTCATTCTGCGACCCATCCCGTCAACCTAGATTGTCGAGCACGTTGAATCGCCAGGGAGCGATCACGCTTAGCGTCTGCCTCATCATCATCGCCTGAGCCGGATGCGGTGGCGGCAACTCAGGGCTGACCGCTCGCGACGTCGCCTCGGAGGCCGGCATCGCGCGGACCGCGGAAACGCACGCCGAGAACTGCGTATTGGATTACAACGGCGATGGACGCCAGGACATCTACGCCTCGATCGGCGCCTGCATGGAAAGCTGCCAGGCCGACAAGGAGCTGTGGATCCAGAACCCTGACGGCACGTTCACAGACCGTGCCCAGCAGTTCGGCATGACCGACCCGGGCGGTCGGGGCCGCCTGCCGGTGGCACTCAACGCCAACGGTGACCGATGGCCTGATCGCTCCACCGGACAGTCGGTCGGCGTCGATTTCCCGAGCCCGAACCGACTGTGGCTGAACGTCGGCGGCCATCGGTTTGTGAACCCGCCCGGCCTGCCCACCCAGGAGATCGACAACCAGTGCGACGCCGCCGGGGACTTCGACGGCTACGACGAGCTCATCGTGTGCGCCGGGCAGGTCGCCGGAAACGCGTTCCGCATATACGACAACACGCGCGGCAAGTGGTCGATCGCCAACGCGAAGTTCGGCGTACCGACATCTGGGCAGAGCGACGCCCAGCTCGAGGACTTGAACGGCGACGGCAAGCTCGATCTCGTGACAGTTGCGCCGGATCGGCTCGAAATAAGGCGCAACAGATCGGGGCGGTTCCCGACAGTGGACTATTCACTGCCGCTTACCTTCGGGTGGAATCTCGCCATCGGAGACGCCGACGGTGACGGGCACACCCAGATATCTACGTCCTGCAGCGCGACAACGGCACTGTGCCCGACTTGATGTTGCTGAACAAGGGCTCGGGCACGAGCTATACGAGATTCTCCGACATGCACCAGACGACCAGCGACGAAGGAGACACGGTCGAGCGATACCGAACTACAAAGGCACGCGGCGTGCGGCCTTCCTTGTGAGCAACGGGTACGAGAACACGCCCGGACCGCGTCAACTGATCGTCTTCGAGGTGGGTGACCATGAGGGGGCTCGACGCCACATCGATCTGCCTTAAGTAGGACGTTAGATTCACTTCGCTAAGCTGCCCCCATCGCGGCGGCCCAGAACAGTTTCTCCCCCACTCGCTTGCTGATGCTGTTCGCCGGGGTGTCCACGGCCGTTGTGCTCCTCGGCGGCTGCGGTGGCGGCGGCGGCAACGACACCACCAGCACCGCGACCGCGACCGGCGGTGGCGGTGGCTCGGCAGCGGTGACCCCGGGGGTCTACGTCGGCCAGGTTCAGGGCACAGACGACTCGATCGCACTTGTCACCGATGCTCATCGCCTCAGCGGCGCTTACCTGTGCATCCGGCAGTCGACCTCGCAGTGGATCCGGCCGGCGCCGTTCGCGAACGGCAAGGCCGCGCTGGTTGCCCGTCGCGGTATAACACTCGGCTCGGTCACCTTCAACGGCAACACCGCCAGCGGTGAGGTCAGCGCCGGCGGCCAGAACTCCTTCAACGCGCAGGTCGCCACGGGTGATTCCGGGCTTTATCGCAAGACCAGCGGAACGGTCAACGGAGGGCAGTTCACCGAGACCGGCTGGATCGTGCTACCCGACGGGAACGTCTGTGGGAGCACCAACTCCGTCACCGCAGGCGGAGGCTTCCAGAGCCAACCGGCGCCCGCCCAGCCCGGCAGTGGTACGAAGGTGACCAACTTCGCGGACCCGTTCCCCTTCTAGGGGCGCCCGTGCTAAGGCCGCCGCGCGCCGATCATCGAGGCAAATCGACCCAGAGACCCATCTCAGGCTGCTCGAACGGCTTGTAGAGCGAGCCGCGCAGCGTCTTCACCAAGGCGGGGTTGTCGGGAGCCAGATTCTTAGTCTCGCCAGGATCCGACCCGAGGTCATAGACCGCCTCGACGCCACTCATCTTGACCCCGATCCAGTGCCCGAGCATCTTGAGGTTTCCGCCGCGGATCATGGGTCAGCCCACACTGTGCGCGCAGAAAACGTCGCGGTCAGGGTTTTCCGGCGCGCCCCGGAGCACGGAGGCGAGGCTCTCGGTATCGAGCTGCGTGGGTGGCTTGAGACCAGCCAGCTCGAGGCAGGTCGCGGCAAAGTCGCAGCTCTGCACCGGGGAGGCGACCCGACGGCCGCCTTCCACGCCCACGCCGAGAGCGAAGAACGGCACCCTTGCAAGGTCGTCGAAGGGAATCCAAGGCAGCTTGCCCATGAATCCGCGGTGCCCGCCGTAGTCCCCGTGGTCCGACGTGAAGAAAACGGCCGTGTCGTCGACCGAGACGTGGCTCATTAGGCGGGCCACCTGGTCGTCGATCTGCCGGATCATCGCGCGGATCAGGGCGAGCGTCCGTTTCACCCCCTCCGGCGACAGAGCGGATACGTGCCGGGGCGAGAACAAAGCCTCCTCGGCCGGCGGCGCGAGTGCTCGCTGGAACACCTCGGGCAGGTCTCGGTTCACCTCGAGGCCGTCCGCCGGGATGCTCTCCGCCTCCCAGGGATACATCTCTCCGTAATGCTCCGGCGGGTCGTACGGCGAATGGGGCCCCGTGTACGACACTATGGCGAAGAACGGCTGCAAGCTGTGCCGCTTCTCGAGGAAGTTGATGGCCTGATCGGTGATCCAGTGTGCAGGGTGGAACGCCTCGTCGTGCGGGAAGCTGGTTGCGCCCGGCTCGCGCGGATCGGCGAGCCCTTGTTCTTCGAGCCACCGGCGGTAGTCGTCGACCTCTTCGGGCCCGTAGCCGGCCGTGCGTCCGAGGTGCTCGCATGAGCGCACGACCTGGAAGCCGTGGCGTGCGCGTATAGGCGTGAAAGTGCATCTTGCCGAAGAGCGCGGTCTCGTACCCCGCGCGAGCCATTGCATGCGCGATGGTCCAGAAACCCTCCTTCAGGGCGAGGCTGTCGTCGGCACGCGGCAGGCGCTCATCGAAGATGCCGGTCAGCAGCGCAGACCGCGCAGGAACGCACACGGTGGAGCCGCTGTACGCGTTGTCGAAGATGACCCCTAGGCGAGCAAAGTCGTCGAGGTGCGGCGTGTCCGAGTCGCGGCGCGCCCGGCCGCCCAACTCGTGGGCGTAGCCAACCGAATCCGCCCGCTGCTGATCGGTCATCACGAGGAGGAAGTTCGGACGCTTCGGCATGCTCATTTCTCGATCCGCAGGATCATGTAGTGCTGGATCCAGCGCTCGGGCGGGTGTACCTCCAGCACTTCCAGCCGCCGTCGCGACGAGCTCGAGCGCGTACTCCGGTTCGTACCTCGCGATCTCGAGCGGGTGGTCGGGGATCACGTCGACGAACCGCGGCCGTCCTGTGCGCGGCGCGATGTCGAGCGCCCGTGCGATCGCCGCCTCCGTCTGCTTCCTGACCTCGGGATCCGGGCTCGCGAGCCTCCGCCTCGACCGCCTGTACAATTGGCCCCCGGCGTTCGCGGTCCCGGAGGAACAGTGAGAAGAGGAGCTTCGTCTCGGGCCCGGCGTGCCGACGAAGAGGCGGAGCATGGCGACGTAGTCGTGGGGAGCAAGGTGCGTAAAGACCGAGAACAGGCAGATCAGGTCGAAACGCCGTCCTCCGACCGGCAGTGCCTCGAAGCTCGCCAAATCGGAGCCCTCCGGGTTGTACATCGCGTTATGGGCGTCGAGGTGATGGAACTCGAATCTCGGGTCAGAGACGTTTGCTTTGAGCCAATCGATGACCTTCGCCTGGGTGTCGATCCCGACGTAGCGGCCGATCGGCATCGAGTTGTCGAGCAGTGTCTTGACGAGCTTGGTGCCGCAACCGACGTCGAGCAGGTCGACTCCGGAGAGGTCCCCCCGTTCGAGCGTGCGGCAGAGAAGCTCGACGGCGAAGCGGCCGGATTCGACCCATTCCTCGCGCGTCTGGTGCGCGCCGAGCTCGAGCTCCGGCGGAACTGGAAGGGGCGACGCCACGGCCCTAGGGTCGCTGTAGACCCGGAAGTGGCCGCCCGTTTGCGGTCCTGCCCGCGCCGTTCCCGGCGCGGTCGGTCGGCATGGGCGAGGCTGACAGCTCTGTCTCCGTTGCGAGCCCGCAATCGACCATCGTCGCGCCGGCGAGCTCCAAGAAAGCGTGACAGCGCTCGGCTGACCACTCGCGCCATGGCTCCGTCAGCGCCGGCGGCGCCTGCTCGGATCTGCCCGAGGTAGCGAAGCTCGAGTTGATCCGGTTCGTGCGCAGAAAGCGTGCCGGGCCTGGTTCCTGCGGCACAGAGAGGAAGTCGAGCACGTCCCGCATGGCATCGTCAGGATCGGTGATCAGCCGCTCGTTGGTGACCGTGTAGGCACGATCGGGGTGGCGGCGACAAAAGTTTGAGGCAATGCCGACGAAGCGTGCCCAGGTTCGGCAGGCGTCGGCGAAGTCGGTCGTCCAGAGCGGCAGGCGGCCGGCGCTCTTCATCCGCTCGACGGCCTCCGGATCGCCAAAGGCACGGTGGAAGTTGACCATGGAGTGCACCACCCGGCGGCCGTCGCGGAGGATGTGGAGGAAGCGCGCCCCCGGGAACATCTCCGCGAGCCGGTCGACGACGATCGTGTTGGCGGGTGTCTGATCGATCCAGCGCCGGCCGTTGCTGGTCGTGGTGAGAAGCGCGTTCAGTCCCAGGCCGAGATGCGCAAGGAACCGCTCGAGGTCGACGCCCTGGTTGTGGAGCCAGGTGCCGTCCGGGCCGTCCGACCGACGTCTCGAAGGCGCGCTCCAGATAGGCCGTCCTTGAGCATGTAGAAGAAGATGTCCGACTCGGCCTCGGTCCAGAGCTCGCTGTGCTGGGCGAGCGACCAGGCGAGGATGCTGGTGCCCGACCTGGGCGAGCCGATGATGAAGATCGGCTCCGGGCAGATCACCGGCGCGGGGGCCGAGCCGAGCGAGAACGCGTGCAGGTGCTCGGGCGGCGGCATCGGAGTCCTCGGCGGCTGCCTCGGCGATGCCGCGAGCCCGGAACGCCTCAAACGTCCAGCCGTAGAGCTCCCGCAGCTCCTCCAGCTCGCCCTCCTCCAGCTCGCCCGCCTCGGCGTGGCGCTGCTCGAGCTCGCGCACCCGCTCGACCTTTGCCTCCAGCTGACGGCTCGAGCGAGGGCCACTTCTCGAGCGCCTCCGCCACCCGGCAGTAGCGCTCGACTGCGGGATCCGGGTGGCGCTGGGTGAAGCGCCACAGGGCACGTCCTCGCTTCAGGCATCGCTCGCGCGAACTGATCGAAGGTGACCGGGCGCACCATGTAGCTCTTGGCGGCACGAGCTGTGGATGACGCTCAGGCCCTGCTTGGCGAGACGGAAGCCGAGCTCCATGTCCTCTATTCCGGGCATGTCCTGGTCGAACGAGCCGTACGTGGTCAGAAGCGACCGCTTGCAGGAGGATCGTCCGCCCCAGAAGTAGGTGTAATCGAGACGCTGGCCGTCCTCGAGGTTCTTGTACGAGAACAGGTGCTGCCCGATTTCGGTCACGTACTCCATGATCGGGCGTGACCTCGAGCTCGGGGGCCCAGGTCGTATAACCGAGAACCGCGACCTTCTCGTCGGGATGCTTCCGGTGGGCCTCGACGTGCGCCTCGAGAAGCCCTGGATCGGCGACGTCGTCGTCGTCGAAGAAGAGCAGCAGCGGCGCCTGCGAGGCGAAGACGCCGAGATTCTTGGCGGCCGAGATCCCCGAGTTCTCGATCCGGAAGTAGCGGAGCGGGAGCTGATCGGCGAGCTTCTTGCAAACGCTCTGCGTCCAGTCGCTCGAGCCGTCGTCGACGACGACGACCTCGAAGGCATCGCGCGGCAGCGTCTGCTCGGTCAGGCTCTCGAGGGAGCGCTCGAGAAGCGGCGCGCGTTATAGGTAGGGATGATCACGCTGATCAGCGGACCCTCGACGTCCAAGGCCGTCGTCTCGACCCTCCGGGACGTCGAGGCTCCGGCGGCCGGACCGCGACGCGACCAGCTGCTTGGCGAACTCGTACAGCTCGACGTCAAGCGCGTTCTCCTCGGCGATCCGATCGCGAAAGCCCTGAGGCACGTCGACCGGATCGGTCGTGTTCAAGGTCTCAGGCTCACCCAGGCGCCAGCCAAACCGAGCGACGAGCAATTCGAAGAACTCATCGAAGCGCTCCTGCAGGCCCACGGCATCGACGCCGGCGAGCGCTTCCTTGGCGCGCTCGAGGTGGCTGCTGATCGAGCTTCAGCTGGGTCAGCATCCCGTCCGTCATCTCGGCGGGCGTGAGCGAGAGCATCTTCGTCATGTGGTTGTGCACGAAAGTGTTGAAGCGAATGGGATCGTCGTAGATCTTCTCCAGTGACATTGTGGCGATCCGCCCGCACCCACTCTCGGTGGAGACGCAGGTACGAGAGCGTGCGCTCCACCGGTTCGCGCAGCAGGGTCAGGGTGGTGTAGCGGCCCTCGAGCAGTTCCACTGTGCACAGCGGAAAGTGGCCGGTGATCGCCTCGATCTCGTCCCCACGGGCGGCAAGACGCTCACGCAGATAGTCGATCGAGACCACGGGCTGCGACGGGTCGGTGCCTTCGTCCACGCCCCTCGTCGGGTAGACGGCACGCTCGCCGAAGTGATTGATCAGTCCCTGGCGCAGTGCGGTCCCCGCCGCCTTCTGGATGTGGACGAAGAAGTAGCGGCGCGGCTGCTCGGAGCTGCTCATCGGTCCACCCCGATGACCTCGAGGACCCGAACGCACTCCTGCAGAGGAATGTGCGGATGACGGGCCAGATACCGCTCCCGATCGGCGTTCGCGTCCGACCACTCGTAATGCGCGAGCGGCTTGCGGATGCTGTGGTCCATCGGCACGGCGTCGATGATCCCCTGTGACCTGCCGCGCTCGCGAAGACGGTGAGCCCAGACGTTCTCGAAACCCCAGCCCATCGCGCTCGTCTCGTCGAAGGGGAAGACGAGGTCGTAGATCTCGCGTCCGAAGCTGACCAGCGGCCCGATCTCGACGAACCGGGTCCGGCGCGCCAGGACGCCGCGTTGCTGGACGACGATCGGATGGTCGACATAGGAGTTGGGCGTGCGGGCCGGCTGGGCGAGATCGAATCCGACCCCCGCCTGAACGCCGAGGAAGAGATCGGGGAAGCCCTCCGGCAGGACGATGTCGTCGTCGGTGCTGATGACGAAGTCGTAGCCCGCCAGGTCCTCCTCGGCCAGTAGCCGGTTGAGCAGCGCGTACTTGGGCGTCGGCTCGCTCACCGCCATCGCGGTTACCGCTCCGAGCTCTCCGTCCGCGGGCTCGCCGCCGAGCGCGATCCAGCGCTGCTCAACCTCGAGATCGCGACAGCCGGCGAAGGTGCCGGCGACATGCTCCGCGGTGTTCGGCTTGCCGGCCAGGTAGATGCCGAGCACCAGCGCCCGGCGAGTCCCGTTGCCGTTGCGGTACCTCGACGCGGCCGCGAGCGCAGGCGGCTGCAGCCGGCGCACCAGCTCGGGCGTGACCTCACCCTCAGTGCTCGCCGCCCGCGGCGGCGCCGAGGCTTCACCCGTGAGCTCGAAGACGATCGCGTGCTCGTCGCTCCGGATCTCCCGGTAAGCGGCGTAGAGGTGGGTTCGGAGCGCCTTGTAGTGATCCAACCACCAGAAGCTCGGTCGCGGCAGCACCAGGTGCGTGGCGCCCTCGGCCCGCAGCTCCTCGACATGTGCGATCGCCGCATCGCTGTCGGCGGGGTAATAGCCCGCGTACTTTCCGTCGCGGTCCCGGGGAAAATGCCAGCCGCTTCGTCCGTCGAGTTCGAGGAACATGTCGTCCCCTCGCGTGGCGATCAGCACCTTGGCGCCCTCAGGAACGTCGGACTGCACGACCTCGCGGACGCGGCGGATGAGCTCCGTGTATTCGGGTTTCCTCACGATGCCGTCGTCCGCGCTTGGTTTGACCGGCGCCGGACGCGCGCGGCGCGCAAGCACCGCCTCGAGCACCTTGTCGAAGCGCGCCTCGACCGTGGTGCGTCCGTGCAGCCGCAGGATGTGCCTGCGGCCTCGGCGCGCGAGCCGGCGCCACGCGAGCCGCTCTTGAAGCAGGCGTTCGATCGCCGCTGCGAACTCGGGCGGATCGTCGGCGATCAGCACCTCGCGTCGATCGCGAACGCCGAGGCCTTCGGCGCCCACATTGGTGGTTACGGTCGGCGTGCCGACCATCAGTGCCTGGACGATCTTCCGCTTGGTGCCGGCGCCATAGCGGAGGGGGACGACGGAGACCCGGGCGCTGTTGAGGTAGGGGATGACCGAGGGAACCCAGCCGATGATCTTCGTGTGGGGGAGCCCTTCGGCCAGGTCACCCACCTGCTCTCCGGCCTCGGTGCCGACGATCGAGACCTGGTGCTCGGAGAGCAGCGATGGATCGAGGCGCGGCAGTATCTCCTCGCATAGATACGAGGCGGCGTCGCGGTTGGGCGCGTGCAGGAAGTTGCCGAGGAACAGGATCCCGTGGCGCTTGCTCTGCCGAACGGGGGAGCGCGGAAGCTCCTCCGTATCGGGAAGGGTGAGGGCGTGGTCGTTCCGCCCGATCAGGTCGTTGATCAGATCCGCTTCCTTGTCTGAGACGGTGAGAACGGCATCGGCGGCTGCGTACGTGTTGAGCTCCCTGATCAGGTCATTCGCCTGGCTCGATCCGAGCTGGCCCGGACCGGACGCATCCCGGGTCCGCAGCTTGTCGCGCATGTCGCGCACGAATTGGAGGTCGACCGAATCGACCACCACCCGTGTCGAGGCGGATGCTTCGCGCAGCTCGGGCAGAAAGCGCTCGGCGACGTGCCAGAAGACCATGATCGCGAGATCGAATCCGTCGACGTCGCGGATCGAATCGAGCTTCCTGAGCGGAGCGTGGACCTCGACTCCGCGCTGTTCGAGGTCGCGCGCGTACCGCTCCGGGTCCGTCGGCGTGCGCACGCAGCCGAACGTCACTTCCCACCCTCGGCGCAGCAGCATGTCGATCACGTCCGAGACCCGGAGCAGGCCGCTCTCCCGGTCGAACTCCGGCAGACGCGGCGAGATCACGAGTGCGCGTCCGGCCTTCATCGATCCCCGTTTCCGATCGCCACGACTCGGGCCTGCGGCTGGTAGTAGACGGGTGCGCCAGCCTGGCCGGCGCGCAGGGAGAAGTCGACCAGGGCGTCATCCGGCGCCACCGGGCCACGGTCGAAGCCGCCGAGCCGGTCGAACAGGTCCCGGCTGGCGGCGACGAGCGGCGGCGAGCAGAAGTCAACCTTCTGGACGAAGCAGTACTCGGGCCGGTCGGGATTGGCATCGCCCGCCCCGCGCCGCTCGCGTGTGCCGTCGGCAGCCAGGATGCCCCCGGCCTCCTCCAGAAACCCGAAACGGGACACAATTCTCGCGCCCACGACACGGGCGTCGCCCTGGGGCGCGAGGAGCGTAAGGATCGACGGCAGCCAGCCCGGGAGCGGGATCGCGGGGGCGGTGAGAAAGATCTGCAGGCGTCGATCGCTGCTCTCCGCCGCCGCTCGGGCCCGCCGCGCCAGGCTCGTTCCGGCGGAAGCCTCCACCTGCCGCAGCGGAACGCCGGCGGCGGCAGCCCGCTCGCTGGCTGCGCCGAGGGTCGCCGGATCCCCGGCCGCGCTGAACTCTCCCGCGAAGCCGTCATTCAGCGCCTCGGCGAAGGACGCCGAAGGTGGCGTCCCAGGGCCACCCGTCGGCGTCGGGAATCATCGTCACGCTCACATCCTCGCCCCATCCGCTGTCACCGCCCGCCAGCCACTCGAGCTCCGTCCGCTCCGGCGAAGCCGGATCGACCCTGATCACGGCGTTCGCGGCGGCTCGGCGCGCCTCGGCGAGTCGTGCTGGGTCGGCCTCGGCAGGCACGCACCACGATGTCGACGGTCCCATCGAGGTACGGCAGCGTCGGCGAGTCGCCCGTGGGAGCGAACACCTTCTCCTCGGGGAGGCGATCGGCGATCCCGAGATCGCTGCCCCAATCGAGAATGGAGGGATCGCGGCCGGTGCGTATCCGCAAGCAGGCGATCGCCCGCTTGAGGCTCGCGATCGGTCCGTTCGCCTGGCGCCCCCTCTTCGGCAGTCAGCCGGTAGATCGCGCAGTGCTCGTCGGTGACGAGCGCCGTGTAGCGATCCTCGAGATGGCGTCGCAGGCCCTGGTAGTGGTCGAGCCACCAGAGCGTCGTCGCCGGCAGCAGGAGGTGATCGGCGCCGCGCGCGCGCAGCGCCTCGAGCTGAGCGATCGCAGCCGTGTCGCCCGCCGGATGGAAGCCGGCATAGCGCCCGTCCTCCGCCATGGGGAAGTGCCACCCCGTTCGGCCGTCAAGTCGCAGCAGCGCCTCGTCGCCCTTCCCGGCGACCAGGACGGTGGCCCCGGACGGGATCAACTCCGCCGCCCGCTCTCGCACCTCGGAGACCAGGCCGGCGTATTCCGGGCGAAGGGGCGCGGTCGGGGAAGGCGCGGCGCCTGAGCCTTCAGGCTCGGTCGAGGCCTGCAGCCGACCGGCTTCCCCGCGACTGTCCTCCAGCTCGGACTCGAGCTGACGTCGCAGCCGCCGCTCTCCGTCGCGCTCCGCGGCAAGCTGCTCGCGTTCGGCTTCGACCAGCTTGTGCAGGCGGCGCTCCTCGTCCCGCTCCGCGGTAGCTCGCTGAAGTTCGTCGCTGCGCTCGGCGACTCGCTGCTCGAGAGCGATCCGCTTCCGCTTGAGCATCCGGGCATGTTCGCGGGCCCGCTTGAGCTCCGCGACCGCAGCATCGAGCCTGGCCTTCTGGTCGCCGGCAGTCGGCCGCGTAGGCGCCCAGGAGATCGAGCGCCTCGGCCCCGACGGTTTCCACCCCCGGCACGAACTGACGCAGGGCCAGGTAGAAGGCCTTCACGTGGAAGGGGAGGCGGGAGGCATCGACGACATTGGGGACCGCGGTTCGGTGGTGCCACAGGCCCTCGGTGAGGGCGACGGTGATGGCGCTGCGGACGTCGGACTCGGCCTTGGTGGTCTTCTTGCGTCCGATGAAGCGCGCCAACTCGCGGACGACCGGCTCGGGATCCGCCATCAGGTCCTCGTAGAAGACGAGCTGCCGCGGGTGCCCGGCGGTGGCGGCGAGCGCGCCTCGCACATAGGTGAGCCAGAGCTCGATCCCCTGCTCGAAGGGCACCGCATCGTTCTCGCGGTTGCGGGCTCGCGCCGACGCCGCCACGTCGATCGGGTTGCGCAGGCAGATCACGTACCGCATCGGGTCGAGGATGCGCTGCCAGAACGGCAGCGTGAGGGAGCTTCGGGGGTCCTTGAAGCCCCACAGCTCAGATCCTGAGAAATCGCTCTCGATGACCTCGCGAGCCCGGCGCCTGGGCGCGGCCAGCTCCGGGCTGCGCTCCCAGCCCGCCGGCAGCGGCGGCGGCTCCTGCCAGGTGCCCCCGAGGATGGAGAGGATCTCGTCGTTTATCTCCTTGATGGGACGGCTCTCCCAGTGCCCGGTGGGGTTATCGGCACTCGGGCGCATCAGGTGCTCCTCGGGGCCGAGGTAGAGGCCGAGCACGTTCAAGATCCGCGACACCAACGAGGTTCCGCTGCGGTGCATGCCGAGGATGCAGACGATCGTGGGGGCGCTCACTGCGCGCGCTCCCGCAGGTCGAAGACGAAGCAGGTCTCGGGGTCCGAGAGCCTGCACTCGTAATGGCGGTCGAGGTACCGACGGAGCCCCTCGTAATGGTCAAGCCACCAGGCTCCGGTCGCCGGGAAGACGATGTATTCGGCCCCCGCCGTGCGCTGCTCCTCGAGCCGGGCGATGGCCTCGTCGCTGTCGGCCGGATGATGGCCCGCATAACTGCCGTCGTCGCTGCGCGGGAAGTGCCACGCTCTCCGCCCGTCCAGGCGCAGCAGCTCCTCGTCGCCCCGGCTGACGACGAGAATAGTCGCATCTGGCGGGATGGTGTCCATCACCTGCCGACGCACGCGCTCGACCAACTCACTGTAGCGGTCGCTTGGACGGCGGCCGTAGGGTCGCCACGGCTCCTGCCACTTCTCCTCGAACCGGGCGCGGTTTGCCTCGAGCACCCGGGCGTACTCACCGCTTGCGGCGAGTTTCCCGAAAGAGGTCTCACCGAAGTGATGCACGAAGGCGTCGTCCGCGCAAAGCAGGCGGTAGCCGGCCTCACGGACGCGCCGTGAGTAATCGTCGTCCTCGAGCAGACCGGTCTCGAAGCGCTCGTCGAGCGGCCCCACTCGCTCGTACAGCGAGCGGCGCATCGCGACGCAGAACATCGTCAGGGTTTCGATCTCGAACGCCTCGCCCGCGTTCTCGCGCGAGCGGGCCTCGGCGAAGCGGGCGAGTTCGTCCCAGGTGCGGTACTCGGCGTCGATCTCGGCCTCGTTGCCGGTTCTGTTCGTGCTCGGGCCGACCATCCCGACCCTCGGGCGCGCGAGATGGGCGAGCAGCGGATCAAGCCAGCCGTCGCACACGATGGTGTCGTCGTTGAGCAGTACCAGCACGTCGCCCGCCGCCAGCGCGGCGCCCTGGTTGCACCCCGTCGCGAATCCGCGGTTCTCGTCATTGGCGATCACTCGCAGGCTCGGATTTCGTTCGGCGAGGCGCTCGAGGTACGCCGCGGTCCCGTCCGTGGATCCGTTGTCGACCACGATCAGCTCGCAGGGACGCCGGGTGTGCGCGAGCACGCTCTCCAGGCAGAGGCGCAGGAACGGGTGGTTGTCGCGCGTGACGACGACGACGCTGACTTCGGGTTGCTCGGCGGTGCTCATCTCGAGGGCGGGCACGGGCCGATTGAGGATCGTCCGCAACGTCGCGTCCTCGAGGAGCGTCGGTCGCCTGGAGACAGGCGTCAGCACGAGATCGCGCGGGAACAGGAACTCTCGCATCCGGACGGATGCTGCGCAGACGCTGCGGCGCTCACGATCCGCGCCCCTCCTCGACGTGGGCATCCGCGGACTGGCCGAGGTCGCAGATGACCGCGGTGTCGGGGTCATCGCTCGAGAGCGCGTAACGCTCGAGGTGGCGTCGGAATCCCTCATGGCGCTCGAGCCACGAAATCTCCGTGGCCGGAACGACGAGATAATCGGCGCCCCGCTTGCGGAGCTCCTCCAGCTCGGCGATCGCTTCCTCGTCGTTCGGTTGGCGGCCGCCGTCGTCACGATCATCGTCGCGCTGCGGGAAGCGCCAGACCTCGTATCCGTCGAAGTCGGCGAGCGCGACCTCGCCACGCTCATGACCAGCACCGTCGACCCTTCGGGCAGCTGGCGATTGACGGCTTCCTCGATTCTGCGCGCGATCGCCTCCGGATCGGAATCGGGAGCGCCGCTCTTTGCGAATCCGCCGCCGAAACGATGGACGAACAGGTCGTCGGCGCGAACGACCCGGTAGCCGCTGGCGCGAACGCGGTTCTCGTACTCATCCTCGAACTTGCCGACCTCGAGGCGCTCGTCGAAGCTACCGACTTCCTTCCATACGTCGCGGCGGATCGCCGCGCAGAAGATCTCCAGGTGGTCGAAGTCGGTCGGCGCATCGCCTCCGTGATCGCATGTTGCGCCTGCGCGCGAACCCCAGCATCTCCTCGTAGGTTCGATAGCCGGCGGGAACCTTCGCGCCCCCTCCGGCGCAATTGGTGGTGGGCACGACGAGCCCGATCTCGGGGTCGTCGAGGTGGGTCGCGAGGCCGGACAGCCAACCGGGCGAGACGATGGTGTCGTTGGTGAGCACGACCAGCTTCTCGCTTTCCGCGCTCGCGAATCCCTGGTTGCAGGCGGCGGCGAATCCGAGGTTCTTCTCGTTATGGATCACGTGCAGATGCCGGTTGCGGGCGGCGAGGACCTCCAGGTATTCGCGGATCTCGTTCCGCGAGCCGTTGTTCACAATCACCACTTCGTAGGTGGGGTCGTCGGTGTTCGCGAGCAGGCTCTCGAGCGCGAGACGGGTGCATTCGAGGTTGCCGGCAACCGGCATCACCACGCTGGCCGCCGGGAGGCTGCCGGGGTGGGGGACCGATGGGATCGGACGTCCGAGGATGTAGTCGCGTGTCTCGGCTTCGAGCTCCAGGGGGCCGCGCGAGGCAACCTGCAGGGAAAGCTGGTCCGGGAGCTGTGCGGGGGCCGGCGAGGCTGCGGCGTCGACGAGCCACGTGCGAGCGTCGCAAACCGACATGCTCGAGGATGTCGCCGAGCACGACCTCGTGGCTGAGGTACTCGCGAGCCACATCTCGTGCGGCACTTCGGTGGCGCGCCGGGCCGCTCGTGACCTCGGCCATCGCTTCGACGGCCTCGTCGAGGTCGGCGAAGGCGAAGAGGCCTTCGCCCGTAGGAAGCGCAGCCCCGAACCCGGTGTCCTCGAGGATCACCGGCCGGCCCGCCGCCAGATAGGTCGCGCTCCGCTCACTGAACCAGCCGGTCCGGAAGTGGACGTTCTGCTCCTTGGCGACTGACAGCTCCCCGGCGGAGCCGACGACGTAGTCGCGATACCGATCAAGATTCCGCGATAGCTCGAGACCCGGCCGGACTCGCCAGCCGTGCTCGGCAAGGAGCAGCTGGTCGCGAGGCTCGTAGCTGGACAGCGCGAGCTCGATGGGTGTTCCCGTCCGCAGCGGCAGGTCGAGGATCTTCAGAAACCGCTGGTGCTTGCTCCACGAATAGACCCGTCCCTCGAACTCGACGGGCCGCTTCGCCTGCCGCCAGTTGCCGATCGTCGTGAAGGGAGATGTGCTCGGCGGAGCGACCTCGGTGTTCCAGAAGTCGAGGACGACGGGTGGGGGAGTGGGGATGAATGAATACGAGCCCGCCCAGGGCAGGCGGCAGTCGGGATTGCCGTAGTTCAGCCCCCAGGTGAAGAAGGCGACGTGCTGGTCGAGGAACTGGATCGTCTCGCGCTCGCCGCGATGGATCTTGAGCTCGGTCGCCACCGGATCCGTGCCGAGGAAGACGAGCCGGTCCGTGGCGGCGTGCTCGGGGAGCGGCGCCGTCCCACCGTGCATGTTGATGATCAGGGCGGCGTCCCGGTAGAGGTTGTCGACCTCCTCTCGGCTCATGCCCAGGCTGCGACCGTCCTCGTGGAGCGCCTGGAACGCCCAACGGTCCTCGAAGCCGAAGCGGCGAGCGACGTCGGCTATGTACGCCGCCGCGCCCTCGGTCCCGAGCTCGTCCTCGTCCTTCAGGAACATGTGCGGCGTGCGTGCATGCGCCTCGACGTAGTAGACCTCGTAGCCAAGGCGCTGGAAGCCGTTCACATACTGTCCGACCAGCCAGGCCGCGCCAGCGACCGGGATCCTGGACAGCATCCCCAGCAGCACTATCTTCGGGGGCGGCAGCGCCACCGCGCTGCCAGGCAGGCGCCGCCGCCGCTCGTCCGGCTCGTTGTTGCTCTTCGCGGCGACGGGGACGACTTCATCCGGTTTGCCTCCTCCGGCCTCGCTTCCGCGCGTCTCGGGTTCGCCTGCAGAATGGCGAGCGACCGGGGGCGCCGAAGTTGGCTTCTCAGCTGCGGATGGCGCCGGAAGCTGCACGACTTCGGCCCCCTGGGCCCGCGTCTGGGCGTCCCACAACTGCCTGTACAAGCCGGGCTGATCGGCCAAATCCTTGTGGGTGCCTTCTTGAACGATCCGTCCGTCGTCCATAACGATGATTTCGTCGACGCCTCGGATCGTCGATAGCCGGTGCGCGATCAGGATCGTCGTCCGACCCTGCATCAGCCGGTCGAGTGCATCCAGGATCGTCGATTCGGTGCGGGAGTCGATCGAGGAGGTGGGCTCGTCGAGGATCAGGATCGGGGCATCCTTGAGAAAGGCCCGGGCGACGGCGATGCGCTGGCGCTCGCCACCCGAAGTCTTCGCGCCTCCTTCGCCCAGCACCGTGCTGTAGCCGTCGGGGAACGCCGATATGAACTCGTGGGCGTTCGCCGCTCTTGCCGCGGCGATCACCTCGTCCTCGGAGGCGTTCGGCTTTCCATAGCGGATGTTGGTGGCGATCGTCCCAGAGAACAGCTGCGGCTCCTGCAAGACGATGCTGAACTGGCTGCGGAGGTCCGCGAGCTTCAGGTCACGGACGTCGTTGCCGTCGATCCGCACGTTGCCCTCAGTGGCGTCGTAGAAGCGCGGCAGGAGGCTGACCAGCGTGGATTTGCCCGCGCCTGTCGGGCCGACGATCGCCACGGCGCGTCCTGGCGGGACGTGGATCGAGACGTCCTCCAAGACTCCAGGCCGCCGGTCGTACCCGAACCCGACGCCGTCGAGCTCGATCTCTCCGCGGGCTCTCTTCAGCGGCAGCGCGCCCGACTTCTGCGTGACATCGGGCTTCATGTCCATCAGGTCGAAGGACATCAGCAGGGAGATGAACTGCTGCTGGAACGATGTGATGGTGTTGGTCAACTCCTCGAGCGGCTGGTAGATCTGGTTGATGTAGGAGAGGACCACGAGCAGCTCGCCGGCGGTGATCTTCCCCTGCACGGCCTGGTAGGCGCCGACCCCGATGACAGCCGCAGTCCCGCAGGACGTGATCAGCTGTACGACCAGCTTGAAGACCGTCTGGCGCACCGTCAGCCCGACTGTCTCGTCGGCCCAACCCTCTCCCTGCTTGCGAAAGCGCTTCCATTCGCGCCGTTGCGTACCGAAAGCGAGGACGACGCGGATCATCGCCAGCACCTCGTAGGCGATGGCGAGATTCATTGCCCCCAGGCCTCGCACTCGGTAGATCCGCGGCTCGATGCGCTCGGTGTAGAAGGTGGTCGAGTAGACGACGAACGGTGTGGTGCCCAGCGCGAGCAGAGCGAGCAGGGGATTGATCCTGAACGAGATGTAGGCCATGCCGATGACCGTCAGCACGTTCTGGGCGACGACCGGGAGTTGGACGACGATCTGGCCCATCGCCGCTGCCTGGTTGTTGATCCGGTACATCAGGATGCCCTTGCTCTCCGTGTCGTGGAAAGCGAGGGAGAGCTTCTGGGCGTGGTCGAGCATGTCGCTGCGGAGGTCGAGGACCATCCACTGATCGATCTTGGTCGAGAGGTACTCGTTCCAGACCTCTATCCCGCCCGACAGCAGGGTCAGCATGAGCGTCGCGATCACCGCGAAGGCGATCAGGGCCCCAGTGCTCGAGCCGAAGATCCCGGTCACCCAGCCGGGCGCCGACTTGTCGCCGATGATGCTGTCGATCGTGAATGCGAGCGGCCATGGTTGTGCCAGCGCGACCAGGGCCGTCAGGATGGTGAGGATCACCGATATGACGGCGAGCTTCCGGTACGGCTTCAGGTAGGGAAGGATGCGTGGCAGTACCTTGAAGCCGCGCTTCAGTGCGCCCTTCCTGATCTCTTGGGCGCCGAAGAGTTGCTCGATGACCGCCTGGTCTCCGGCAAATTCCTCGCCACCACCAGCATCCCCCGTGTAGTCGCCCGAAGCGGCGTCGCTCACCTTGCCTCCACGCGGAGGATCCGGGATACGATCTTCGAGCAATGTCGCTGCTGCCGCGCTCTCCCGAGTCCCGTTCCTGGTTCGCCCGTACCGCCAAGCCCCAGGACGGCTCGGCTCCATCTGACCGCGTGGACGCTACCAAGCCTCCGCAGAGAGCCATTGAAGGGAAGAAGGCCTTGATGCGCGAGGTGAACTCGCGGCAGCCGCCGTTCATGAAGGCAGTCCTGGCGGACGCGCGTGTCGCCGCTGCTTACCGTAACGAACGTCACGAGTTCCGATCCCGGCTCGACGGCGTGCTGCAGGTATTGCGCTTGATGCTGCAGACCGATGCGTTTCTCGCCCTGACGGCCTACCGGATGAAGGCGCGTCTGCAAGCGCTTGGGATTCCAGTGCTCCCCTGGATCGCCCACCACCTCGCGATCGTTTCTGGCCAGGTCTCGATCGCCGACGGGGCGGTTGTGCATCCCGGCGTGTTCATTCCGCACGGGCAAGTCGTGATCTACGGGTTGGTCGAGATACGGCCGAGCGTGACCCTCCTCCCATGGGTGACGGTCGGGCCGATCGGGGGTGTGTACATCGGTCCGAGAATCGGACCGGGAGTGCACATCGGGACGGGGGCCAAGGTGCTTGGCGACATTGAAATCGGGGCCGGTGCGCGCATCGGGACCAACGCCGTCGTGCTCGACGACGTACCGCCCAACACGACCGTCGTCGGAATGCCGGCGCAAGCCGTCACGGAGTGATCACGAGCAGGATCGGCTTCTTCGTACTCCTCGCTCATCACGTCTTGGGACGACAGAGGAGTCCGGGCAGACGGCGAGCCCGGAACGCGCCGTGCAGGACGCTCAGAACAGGCACGAGCGCAACTACTCCAAGGATGGGGTGGACCAGGGCAGCGGCCACGGCCACCGCGACGGCGACGGCCGATCGCCGCAGCCTCGGGCGCACGCGGATTCGGATCTGCACGAACCCCTCCGGGTGACTGCTCGTTTGCAGCTCGCCGTAGGCGAACGGCGACAGCAGAAGCCGCGCGTCGTAGTCCTCCCAGCCACTCGACGGCAGAGCGCGGATACCGCGCGCCCGCAGCGCGCTGACCAGGGCCGCCGCCAATTCCGAGCGAGGCCGGTCCTCGGGCACCACGACGATGCCGCCGCGCACGCGGCGGATTCCCTCGGGCAGCCGCTGGTGGGCGCCGAGGTCACGGCTTGCGCCGTTGCGGTGGCGGTTGCGCCCCCAGAAGCGCACCAGCGGCTGCAGCAGGTGGTGCGTGGCGACGTGCGCCCTGAACCGGACTCCACCCGACCGGCTGCGGCGCGCCGGCTGGGTCCGCGCCATGTCCACGCGCCCCGAGCAGCAGGAGGCCCAGCAGGGCGAACGCCGCGGGCAGCGCCAGCCAGGGCGAGATCACGCGCCAGGGGCGCGGTGAGCAGGAGCATCACGGCGCCGGGGATCCCCACCTGGTGGACGAGGTCGACGAAGTGCCCGCCGCCCTGGTACACCGACTGGTAGGCGGCCGTGCCATAAGGCCCCCGGTAGATCCGCTGCCACATGAACGATGGGGTCAGGGAGTTGTAGATGCGTCCCCGCCAGCGAGCGGTCCCGGCCGGCGTGAAGCGCTCCGGGTGCCGATCCTCGACCAGCGCCTCGCTGCGGCCGTACTCGCGCTGCTGGCGGAGGTAGTTGCGCAGGCCCTTGCGCCGCCGGTGCCAGACGAGGGCCGCGGGGTGGAAGCCGATCTCCCAGTCCCGGTTGAGGATCTTCCAGCAGACGTCCACGTCGTCCCCGGCTTTCGTGTAGACCGGGTCGAACCCGCCGATCTCCGAGAGGACCAGTCTCCAGAACGCCATGTTGCAGCCGGGGACGTGCTCGGCCCGGTCGTCTGAGAACAGGACCTGGACCGGCCCGCCGGGCGCGCGGGCGACCACCTCGGCGCCGGGCGGCTCGTCGTACGGCGGGATGTTCGGCCCGCCCGCGCCGCCGACGTCGGGGGCGTCGAAGGCGAGCGCCAGGTAGTAAGGCCACTCCGGGGTGGGAAAGGCGTCGCTGTCGAGGTAGGCGACGAGCTCGCCCGTGGCTGCCTCGAAGCCGGCGTTGCGAGCCGCCGCCAGGCCGCTGTGATCGATCTGCACGAGGCGCACGCCCGGATGTTTCATCGCGATCTCGGGGGTGGAATCGCTTGAGCCATCGTCCACTACGAGAATCTCGAGGTCGGCGTAGTCGAGGGCGCAGGTGTGCCGCAGGCACTCGTCCAGGGTGTCGGCGGCGTTGTGCGCGCAGATCACCACGCTGATCGAGGGCCAGTTGAACTCGAGGTCGCGCACGGTTCTCTGGTTCCACTGAGCCGCCACCTGAAGGGCCGGGCGTGGCGAGCGATCCTCGCGCGTCAACCCGAAGCCCCAGCCGGTCACGGGCGCTCCGCCCACCCACCACTCGTCGGTCCATGGAAGACACAGGTGCCGGCCACCCCTCGCTCGATCGCCGTCTGGAGCTGCCAGTCCACGACGTCGGCTTGGTGGCGCTCGCCGTCGGGCCCATCGCCCGCCGGAATGCCGAGCTCGCCGAGCACCAGGGGGCGGTCGCCCGCCAGGTGGTGCAGCTTGGTCAGGTAGCGGCGGAAGTCCTCGCGCCGCTCCAGAAAGACGTTGAACATCAGGAAGTCGATGCTCTCCAGGGGGAGGTACTCGGCGGTTGGGTAGTTGGCGTAGGTGACCAGCCGGCCGGGGTCCTCCTCGCGGACGACCTCGACCAGCTCGTTGTAGGGTGTTCGCGACGGTCTCGATCCCGTGCCAGCGCAGGACGTCGGCGGGGACCTCGTTGCCGAGCGAGAGCCCGAGGATCCGTGGATCCCCCGCGAAGCGGCGCGCCGCGGCGCGAACCTCGCGGCGGGCCTCGCGCGCAACCCGCCTGTTGGCGCGCCGGGAGCCGCCGAGCAGATAGCGCCAGTCCGGATAGAAGACTCCCGCGAGGACCCGCAGGCCGTTTCGCGATGCAGCCTCGAGCAGGTCGTCCGTCGGCACCGTGTACGTGCGGACGACGCTGAAACCCGCCGCCCGCATCGTGGCCAGGTCCCGCTCAAGTCGCTCGCGCTCCGGGAAGAGGGCGCCATCAGCGCGCGGCGCGAAGGTTCCGTAGGTGACGCCCCGGAACTCGAAGCGCTCGCCGCCCACCGCGAAGAACTTCCCGTCGACCTCGACCGGGCCCGTCGACGGGGAGGCGGAGGGCTCGAACCGGCGCCGCCGAGCCCGTAGGGCTTCGCCGTTGCTGCGCTCCCCTGACTCACCCCGATCGAGTTCCTCCAGGGGGCGAGGTTCCCTGATGTCGACGGTGTCGAACTCTCCTGAACCGGTCACGTTCCCATCCGTGGTGCCGTTTTCAACCCGCACTGCTCATCCCGGCAGTGGTGCATCCATTCAACAAATCCCTGGTTCGCCCGCTTACTCTAAACGCTGGTTCAATCCGAGTAACTGTCTCGAGAACTTCCGGGCTACGGGTCCTCCAGGCGTCGAGGTCTCAAGGCCCCGACTTGGACTACCCAGAAGGCGACGGGGCATAACCGAAAGCGAACGAACGTCGCGCTCGCGCGGTCAGGCGTGGTCCGGAGGGGTATGTTCACGGTCGATGGGAGCCGCGATCATGCTCAACCTCGTCCTCCAGCGGCGGGAGCCCTAGTGGCCGACTTCCCCGCACCCGCAAAGGGGATCGTCCTCACGCACTTCATCGTCAGCGCCGACGTGCCGCGCTCGGCCGCCTTCTACTCGGATGTGCTCGGCGGCGAGGTCGTGATGGAGGGCGAGCCGACCATCGTCGCGCTCGCCAACAGCTGGGTGATCATCAACGTCGGCGGCGGCCCCACCGACGACAAGCCGGAGGTCGTGCTGGACGTGCCGGACGACCCCAACCGGGTGAGCGCCTTCCTCAACATCCGCGTCGCAGACATCCAGGCGTGCTACGAGGAATGGAAATCGAAGGGTGCCGAGTTCCTGACACCGCCGCAGGATCGGGGGGCCGAGATCCGCTGCTACATGCGGGACCCCGACGGCCACCTGATCGAGGTCGGCCAGGCGACCGCACGACCCTCAGGCTGAGGCGCGAAGAGCGACCCGGTTGCCGGACGGGTCCGTGACCCGGACCTCGCCGTCCTCGCGCGCCGGATCGAAGCCGGCCTCCCGCAGCCGGTCCTCCTCGGCTGAGAGCTGCGCCTCGCCCGGCAGCACGATCTCGAACTGACGCAACCCGCGCGAGCCCTGCGGCGGGGGAGGGGCGCCCTCGCCGGCCCACGTGTTGAGCCCGAGGTGGTGGTGGTAGCCGCCCGCCGAGACGAACAGCGCGCCGGGATAGCCGCGGACCGTCACGTCGAACCCAAGCGCGCCGGAGTAGAAGGCCTCTGCGGCGGTCAGGTCGCCGACATTGAGGTGGACGTGGCCAATGCGAGTGCCCGGCGGCATCGGCGCCTCAGCGTCCTCCCGGCGCAGCTCCCCGAGCACGCCGTCGAGGTCGAGCGGCAGCGTGTCCATCTGCAGCTGGCCGTCGCGGACCGGCCATTCCTCCCGCGGCCGGTCGCGATAGAGCTCGATCCCGTTGCCCTCCGGATCGCTCAGGTAGAGCGCCTCGCTGACCAGGTGGTCGGAGGCGCCGCTCAGACGCCAGCCCGCCTCGGCGACCCGCTGCAGCGCGCGCGCCACGTCGGCTCGGCTGGGAACCAGGATCGCCAAATGGAAGAGCCCGCTGGTGCCGCGCGGCCGCGGCGACGCGCCCGGCTCGCCGACCAGCTCGACGATCGAGTCGTCCGAGCCCTTGGTCCCGAGGCGGACGACTCCGTCGCCGGGGCTGAGTTCGGCCAGCCCGATCGCGTCGCGGTAGAAATCGCGCACCGAGCCGAGGTCGGCGACGGCCAGGCGCACGGCGCCCATCGTCGTGCGCGCGTCGATCGACCCGTTCTCGCTCATTACTTCAGGGTAAGGGGGCCGGATCGAGGAGTAATTACTGACGCGTGCAGGCGGGGTCCATGGGATCCTGGGGGCCTACATGAGTACCGGCGGAGGGGTCGAAAATGGAGTCGCCGGCCGCGAGTTTCAGCAGCCGCGCCTGATGGCCATCGTGCTCGGCGGGCTCTTCCTCGCCGGCGCGACCATCGGAGCGCTCTCGCTGATCCTGCCGCACCCGCCGAGCTTCGACTCGCCGGCGCTCTGGAGCAACGTGGTGATCGCCTACGTCGCCGGCGCGGCGCTGCTCGCGGCCCGCAACCGGCTGCCCGTCTGGGCGATCCAGCTTGTGGTGCTTGGCGGCACCGCGGTGGTCACCCGCGCCGTGTACTACGGAGACGATCCGAGCGGCTACTACACCGTCTGGTACCTCTGGATCGGGGTCTACGCGTTCTTTTTCTTCGGCACGCGGTGGGGGCTCGCCCAGCTCGCCGCCGTCGGCATCGCGTACGGCTGGCTGCTCACCGAGCTCGAGGGCTCGACGCCCGTCGCTCGCTGGGTGGTCACCATGGGGAGCATCCTGGTCGCCGGCCTGCTGGTCGATGCCCTGGCCGGGCGGCTCCGCCGGGAGACGATCGACTCGACGAGGCGGGCGGCGAACCTGGAGGCGGTGGGGGAGGTTGCGAGGCAGCTCGCTACCCAGTCCGACCCGCGCGCCGTCGGCTGGGCGATCTGCTCCTCGGCGGTGCGGACGGCCCACGCCTCCGCGGCGGTCCTCTGGCGCCCGAACCACGCCGGCGACGCCCTGCAGGCGACGGCGGCGGCAGGCGCGGACGTCGAGGGGCTCGCGCTCCCGTTCGTCACCCCGAGTTCGGGCGCGATCCAGGCCTTCACCTCCGCCGGCTACCGCTTCTCCGATCTCCGCGAGTCGGGGCCGGCCCAGGAGCTCACCCCGAGCCTTGAGGCCTCGGCCGCGCTCTGGCAGCCGGTGCTGCGAGACAACCGCACCGCGGTCGGTGTGCTCGCTGTCTACTGGCGCGAGCCTCTCGAGGAGCTCAGCGGGGAGACCAGTCGCGCCGTCCGGCTGCTCGCCCTCGAGGCCGCGATCGCGATCGAGCGTGGGGAGCTGCTCGGCCGCCTCGAGATCGCGGCGCGGACCGACGACCTCACTGGCCTGCTCAACCGCCGGGCCTGGGACGAGGAGCTCGGCCGGGAGCTGTCGCGGGCCGACCGTGAAGGCGGAGCGCTCTGCGTCGCGATCCTCGACCTCGATCGCTTCAAGCAGTACAACGACAGCCACGGCCACCAGGCCGGGGACCGTTTCCTCAAACAGATGGCGGGGACCTGGACCCAGACGCTGCGCGCCGGCGACATCCTCGCTCGCTACGGCGGCGAGGAGTTCGCGCTCGCGCTGCCCGGGACCAACCTGGACCACGCCCAACAGCTGCTGGAGCGCCTGCGCGAGTCCCTTCCCGAGGGCCAGACCTGCTCCGCCGGGGTGTGCAGTTGGGACGGCTCCGAGAGCGCCGAGTCCCTCACCGCCCGCGCCGACACCGCGCTCTACGCGGCCAAGGCGGCGGGGCGCAACCAGGTCGCCGCGCGCTAGGTGAGCAGAAACTCGTCAGCGCCCTCCGGTTTCCAGCGCTCGCCGAAGATGCCGAACGGGATGCCGAGGAACCAGAAGCAGACCGCCACCGTCGTGGAGAAGAACGCGATCGGGATAGAGGCGACGAAGAAGATCACGGGGGAGAGCGATCCGATCACGATGAAGCGGTAGACGTCCGGCGGAGGCTGCTGCTGCAGGAGGCTCGCCCGGTGGGCGTGGCGGTAGAGCACGACCTCCATGCCGCTCACCAGGCCGACGTTGACGGCGTAGATCACGATCGAGAGCGGATTCTCGAAGTAGGACCCGAGCAGGGCGGTCGGGAACGGCAGGAAGGCGATGAAGGCGAGGTAGACCAGGTTGAGGGCGAGCAGTGCCTGGTCCATCTCCGCAAGCAGGGAAACGAACTTGTGATGGGCGAGCCAGTACCGCCCGATCACCGCGAAGCTGATGAAGAAGCTGACGAAGTCCGGGGTGAGGTCGCTGAGCGCGTCGGCGAGGTCGTGGATGCTGTCGCCGTCGTTCAGATTGGGGACGGCGATCGCGACGACCAGCAGGGTCATCGCGATCGCGAACAGCCCGTCGCTGAAGGCCAGGACCCTCCCGAACTCGACGCTGTCGCGGCTGTAGCGCCGACCCACGGCCTAGAGGCCGAGATCCCGCAGGAAGCCCGGCTTGAGCGCGCTCAGGTTGACGAAGGCGGGGAGGGGCATGTCCTCGGGATTGCCGCGCACACCGACGTGGCTGCCCTCGGGTACCTCGCCCTCGAGCCGCTTACCAAGCTCGATGGCCTCGTCCTCCGTGTTCGCGCCGACGAGCAGGTAGCGGAAGTGGCGCTTCACCGGCAGGTCCTCGCCGCGCAGCTTCTGGGCGAGCGCATGACCGTCGCGGATGTGCGGCAGGTCGATGACCACCTCCCACGGATACTCGCCGTAGCGCTTGGCCTCCGCCTCGCCCTCGAGCTCGTGCTCGTGCATCTCCTGGGCCAGGGCCGCCTCGTCTTCCGGCAGCTCCTCCGAGGCCTCCTTCCACTCCTCGGCGACCGGGTGCCAGCGCATCAGCCGCACCTGTCCGACGAGCTGTTTGTCCTCCATCAGGTTGCGGACCACCCGCTCGGCCTCCTGGGCGGACTCCTCGTGCCAGGCGTAGATGAAGATGAAGCGGCCGTCGCGGGTGACGATTACGCTGCCGCCAAGGCGCTTGCGCGCCTCGTCGTCGATCTGGAGCTCGTGCAGCCCGTCGCTGAGCGAGTCGCCGTGCTGCTCCTTGTCGAGGGCGACTTCGACCCGCCACTCGTCGCGGCTGCGCGGCGGATCGTTCGATTCGTTCACGGCCGCAACTCTAAACGTCGATCAGCCGGCCGCTCGGGCCAAGGTTGATCACCGGAGTCGAGCCGACCTCGCTCTCCGCGCCCCATGACTCATGGATGTGGCCGCAGACCGCGAGCTTGGGCTGCTTGGACTCGATCGCCTCGAGGATCGCCTCGCTGCCGAGGTGGTCACCGACGGCCGACTGATCGCAGTGGCCCTTCGGCGGCGAGTGGACCACCAGGACGGCGCCGTCGGGGCAGCCGGCGAGGCGCTCGCGCGCCTGGTCCTCGTCGAGGTCGAAGCTCCAGTCCCAGGGCGTGACCGGGATCCCGGCACCGAGGCCGAAGAACTGCGTGCCGTCGAGGGCCGTCGACTCGCCGTGGAGCACGGTGGCGGCGTCCCAGCCCTCGCAGGCGCTGCGCAGCTCATCCTCGGTCTCGTTGTTGCCAGGGACGAGGATCGTCGGGGCCGAGATCCCCGCGAGGGCGGCGATCGTCTCCTCGAGCCCGTCGTGGATCTTCGAGAAGTCACCCGCGGCGATCACCGCGTCGGCCTCGGTCGAGCGCTCTACGAGTTCCCCGGCCTGGTTGAGGTCCCAATGCAGGTCGCTGAAGGCGAGCAGCTTCACGGCCGGCAGTCTGCCACCTGCTGCCCGGTCAGGGCTAGGCGGCGCGCCTGGACGGCTGGAGGTAGCCGAGCTCCTCGAGCTTCGGCGCGAGGATCTCGTGCAGGTCGGCGATCTCCTCGGGCGTCATGTGCTTCGCCCAGCCGCCCGGCTTCGCCTTGCGGATCTCGCGCCCCGAGCCCTTCGCCGATGGCGGCACCCGGCCGTAATCGTTCGCGGATGCGATGGTTTCGATCCGATCGCGAGCGGCGTCGATCCCGAGCAGATCGCAGATCCGGCCCAAGGCGTCGGCGGGATCGTCGCGCATCTCCTCGTAGCGGATCAGCACCCGCCGGCTCGGGTTGGTGCGCGCGTAGGTCTCCTGCACGACCTCGGTTCGGTGCAGCCAGACGCTCGCCTGCCAGCGGATCAGCGCGGGCCGGCCAGCATCGTCAAGCGGGTAGGCGCCCTCCGCCGTCGCCCAGCTTCCGTCGCGGTAGGCGTCGAGCCATGAGTCGACCACGTCGCGTCCGTCCCGCAACAGGAAGATCAGCGCTGATTCAGGGAAGAGGTCCATGATCGTGTCCGCGGCGTGGGACCCCGGCTCCTTGACCACCACGATCGGATCGTCGATCCCGCCGTTCTCCACCGCGTATTCGGCCGCCTGCGCTTCGAAGCGGGTGCCGATCAGCCGGCGCAGCTCGGGCATCCAGACGTCGCGGTAGCGGTCGGAGAAGAGGTAGCTGCGCTTCTGGCGCTTGTAGTCTGCCGAGCGTGCCGAGCTTGGGCGGCTCCTTGGCGGTCGCCCAGGCCAGCGGGATCGGGCGCCAGACGCCGAGGTGGTGGCCGATGTGAGGGTCGTCGATCGGGACAACGCGCTCGAGCTCGGAGAGCATCCGGAGCAGCCAGGTGCTGCCGCTGCGAGACGAGCCGAGGATCCAGGCCAGCCTCCCCGGGTCCGTTACGGAGATGTCCGTCGCTCCCTTGGGCACGTTCGCCCCAACTTTCGTGGTCCCTTCAGACGGAAGGGATGCTCAGAACGTTCGGGAAGCGCGCAACCGAGGCCAGATCAGGAGGACGAGACCGACCAGGATGCAGACGATGCCGATCGCGTAGTTGACGAGGATGGCGACGATGATCCCGATCACGATCAATAGAAGAGATAGCTCCATGCCGGCGATTTACCCCGGCGGGCGGGCGGCAAACAGCTAACGGGGGTGCGTGGATTTTCTCGCTCACGGGTAAGGCAGTACCGGCATGGCGGAAATAGCGATCCTCGACGTCGATGGCACGCTGGTGGACACCAACTACCACCACGCGATCGCCTGGTTTCGCGCCTTCCGGCGGAGCTTCGTGACCGTGCCGATCTGGCGAATCCACCGCCACATCGGCATGGGCGGCGACCAGCTGGTCGCGGCCGTCGCCGGGGACGAGGTGGAGGCCCGCGCGGGCGACCGGATCAGAGAGGCGGAGTCGGACTGCTACCGGGAGCTGATCGACGAGGTCCAGACGATGGAGGGCTCGCGCGAGCTGATCGAGGACCTGAAGGACGAGGGCCATGTCGTAGTGCTGGCGAGCTCGGCCAAGGACTGGGAGGTCGAGCACTACATCGGGTTGCTCGATGCCGCCGAGATCGTCGACGCCTGGACCACCTCCGCGGACGTGGAGTCGACCAAGCCGCATCCCGACCTGGTCCACGCCGCGCTCGATAAGGCGGATACGGACGGCGAGGCGATCATGATCGGCGACACCGTGTGGGACGTCGAGGCCGCGAAGCGCGCCGGAGTGGAGACACTCGCCGTGCTCACCGGCGGCTTCTCCGAGCAGGAGCTGCGCGACGCGGGCGCCAGGGAGGTGTTCACGTCAGTGAACGAGCTGCGGCATTCACTGTCTCGTCGTCCAGCTCCGAGCTGACCAACGCGTAGCGCTTGCCGAACTCGGCGATCAGCGCCTCCTCGAGCTCGCCGGGGTTGACCTGGCGTCCGAGCTCCTCGGCCACGCTGCCCGACGTGGCCGGCTCCCAGTCGAGTTCGAGGGCCTCGTAGACGGGCACCAGGACGCCGGCGATCTCGTCCCCGCCGCTGGCGACGACCACGCCTCCCATGTGCGCGCCGCCGCGGATCATCCGTTGGCCGATCCCGGCCAGCTTGACCGCGCCGCGCGCGTTGACGCTGTAGGCGCCGGGGCAGTACTCGCCCGGGACCTCGCCGACCCTCGAGTCCACGCCGAGCTCTCGCAGGGCAGCGGCGATCAGCTCGGCCATCTCCTCGAAGCGGGCGTAGGTGCGCTTCGGCGGCTGCGGATCGGCGTAGGCGCGCGCGATCGCGATCGTCCCCTCATGGAAGACGGCGGCCCGCCCGCCGGCGAGACGCTCTACCGCCGCGAACCCGGCCGCGCGCGCGGCCGCCGCGGCCGCGGCGAACCCCGGGCTCGCGACGTCCTGGCGCCCGAAGGCCACCTCCCTGCCGGGCCGGTGGATCCGGATGGTGGGTGGCAGCTCCCCGGCGGCGACCCGCTCGAGGATGGTCCGGGAGATCGCGGTGCTGAGCTCGGGCTGGTCCGGGAACGAGTGCCGGATGAGGCGAAGGCGCTCCACCTACGCGGCGTCGTCCGGCTCGTCGCTCAGGAGCGCCTCGCGCAGCAGCCTCTCCTCCTCGTCGAAGAGATGGCCGATGGTGCGCTCGCGGTCGAGGAGGATGCGGCGCTTGGTCTCGGCGATCGCCTGGCGCGGGCCGGAGGCGATTCGCCCGGCGAGCTCGATCGCCCGCGGCATCAGCTCCTCGGCGGGGTAGACGGCGCCGACGATGCCCATCCGCTCGGCGCCGGCGGCATCGAGCAGCCGGCCGGTCAGGGTGAGCTCCGCCGCGAGCGGAGCCGGCAGGGCGGCCCGGGCGGAGGCGTAGCTCGGGGGGATGCCCCGCGGTAGCTCCGGGAACCCGAAGCTCGCTTCCTCGGCCGCCAAGCGGAGATCGCAGAGCAGGGCGAGCGCGAAGCCACCCGCCAGCGCCGCGCCGTTGACCGCGGCGACCACCGGCTTCGCGCAGTTGCCCACCGCGCGGAAGCTCGCGAGGCTGGTCTCGACCAGCCGCTCGCGGTGTTCCCGATCGCCGCCGAACTGGGAGGTGTCCATTCCGGAGCAAAACGCCGGAGGCGCGCCAGTCAGCACGACCGCGCCGACGCCCGGATCCTCGCCGAGCGCGCCGAAGGCGTCGGCCAGCTCAACCCGCAGGTCGATCGAGAGGGCGTTGCGCTTCTCCGGGCGCTGCAGCGTCACGACCGCCACCTCTTCTCGGCGCTCGAGGGAGAGCAGGCCGGCCATGGCGGGCATCATCCCCGAACCGAACGAAGGAGGGATGGGTGAAGTCGCACACGGAGTACATGACCTTCAACACCGACGAGCGGCGCGAGTTCGTCCGCATCACCGAGAACGTGCAGTCCGCCGTCGACGCCTCGGGCGTCGCCGAGGGGCTGGTCCTGGTCTCGGCCATGCACATCACGGCCGCCGTCTGGGTGAACGACGACGAGCCGGGGTTGCACGAGGACACCCTCGAGTGGCTCGACAAGGTGGCGCCGCCGAGCTGGAAGGAGCCGGCGAACGAGATCGCGCGCGAGCTCTTGCCGGACCCGGGCGACTATCGCCATCACCGTGGCGGAGAGGACAACGGCGACGCTCACCTCAAGAACCTGCTCGTCCATCACCAGGTGATCCTGCCGATCACCGAGGGACGGCTTGACCTCGGCCCGTGGCAGGCGGTCTTCTATTGCGAGTTCGACGGGCGGCGGTCGAAGCGGCTCGTGATCAAGGTGATCGGCGATTAGCCCGGCTCTATACGTCATCGCTGCCGTCGTCTCCGTCCAGCTGGGCTCGGCGACCGCCACGACACTGTTCGATCGCGTCGGCCCCGCCGGCGCGGTGCTCTACCGGCTGCTGTTCGCGGCGATTCTGCTGCTGGCGATTTGGCGGCCGCGGCCGCTTGAGGCCGGCCGCGACGGCCTGCTCCTCGCGGTCGCCTTCGGCGTGACGCTCGGGGGGATGAACCTCTGCTTCTACGAGGCGCTCGACCGGATCCCGCTCGGCATCGCCGTCACCTTCGAGTTCGTCGGCCCGCTGCTGGTCGGGCTGTTCGGCTCGCGTCGGCCGCTCGACCTGGTCTGGGTCGGCTGCGCGGCCATCGGGGTGCTGCTGCTCACGCGCCCCTCCGGGTCCGCGAGCGCCGCCGGGATCGGGTTCGCGCTGCTCGCGGGCGGCTTCTGGGCCGCCTACATCCTGCTCAGCGCCCGCATCGGGCGGGCCTTTCCCGGCGGCCGCGGCCTCGCCCTGGCGATGGGCATCGCCGCCGCCATGATGGTCATCCCGGGCGCGCTCGCCGCAGGCTCCGACCTGATCGATCCCGGGGCCGCGGCGGTGGGCGCCGCCGCCGGCGTGCTCAGCTCGGTGATCCCCTACTCCCTCGAGCTCGAGGCGCTGCGACGGATCGCCGTCGGGACGTTCGGCGTGCTGATGAGCCTTGAGCCGGCAGTCGCCGCGCTGATCGGGCTGATCGCGCTCGGCCAGGAACTGGCAGCGGTAGACGTCGCCGGCATCGCCCTGGTCGTCGTGGCGAGCGCTGGAGTGCTGGGGGCAGCCACGGCGGGGGCGCCGACTGAGGCCTAGCCGAGCCCCCCAATCGCACCGACCTTTGACTCCCGCTTCTCCAGGACCCATGCCGCCGAGCTTCGGGCGCAAGATTGCGCGCGCGACGCTCCTGTGGTAGGCATTGCACTGGCAAGGCAGCCGTATGAAGCACACAGGGACGCCCACCAACGGACGCATGCTTTTCAGGGCCAGCCGTCTGCTGGCGTTCGCGGTCGCCCTCGCTGTTTCGCTTGCCTTCACCGCCGCCGCGTCGGCACGCGTCCTGCGCGTGGCCCAGGGCAATTCGCCGGGCTCTGCTGCGCCCCAGTTCAACTCGATCCAGGCCGCGGTCGACGCCGCCCGCCCCGGAGATTGGATCCTGGTCGCGCCTGGTGATTACCACGAGCGCGGCGACTACACGACCCACAGACCGACCGACGAGGCCGGCGCCGGCGTGCTGATCACGACACCCAACATCCACCTGCGCGGCCTCGATCGCAACGGCGTCGTCGTCGACGGGACCAAGCCGGGCTCGCCGAAGTGCTCCTCGGCGGCCGGCGACCAGGACTTCGGGCCGAACGGGCTCGGCCGCAACGGGGTCGAGGTCTTCAAGGCTGACGGCGTGAGCGTCGAGAACATCACCGCCTGCAACTTCCTGAATGGCTCGGGCGGGGGCGGCAACCAGATCTGGTTCAACGGCGGCGACGGCAGCGGCCAGATCGGCATGGGACCGTTCCTGGGCAACTACCTCTCGGCGACCTCGACCTTCTACGGCGGCTCCGACGCCCCCGCCGGCACCTACGGGATTTTCACCTCCAACTCCGGGGGGCCGGGGGTGATCGACCACTCCTACGCCAGCAACATGAACGACGCGAGCTACTACATCGGCGCCTGCCCGGACTGCAACCAGGTCCTCACCAACTCACAGGCCGAGGGAAGCGCGCTGGGCTACTCCGGCACCAACTCTGGCGGCCACCTGGTGATCGAGAATTCCGAGTGGGACCGCAACAACACCGGCATCGTCACCAACTCGCAGAACAACGACGACGCGCCCTCGCCGCAGGTGGGCCTTTGCCCCGGCAGCACGTCCGAGTCCTGCACGATCTTCCGCAACAACTTCATCCACAACAACAACAACCCCAACGTGCCGATGGCGGGCAGCGCCTCGTTCGGCCCGCCGGGCACCGGCATCGTCGTCTCCGGCGGTCGGTTCGACACCGTCACCCAGAACCGGGTCACCGACAACGGCGCCTGGGGCATCCTGCTCGCGCCATTCCCAGATGACACCCAGGACCCACTCAACACGCCGTCGCACTGCCAGGGCGGGACACTCAACTTCGTCGTCGCCTGCTTCTACGACGACTGGGGCAACGAGGTCTCCAATAACTCGCTGAGCGACAACGGGGTCTTCGGCAACCAGACCAACGGCGACCTCGCCGAGATCTCGCAGCTGCACGATCCCGGCAACTGCTGGCACGGCAACTTCCATCCCGACGCCAGCCCGGTCACCAGCGCACCCGCCAACCTCCAGGTCACCCACGGGACCTGCGGCATACCCAACATGGGCGCCGGCCTCGTCGACCCGCTCACCGCGCAGGTGATCTGCGCGACCCAGGCCTTCGGCCCCTGCCCGGCAGACATCCGGGAATGATGTATCCGCGCCCGACCAACGTTCAGATGCTGCTCCTGCCGCCGCAGACCTCGATGCCGTCGCCGTGCTGCGGGGTCCCCAACAACCCGTGGTGCAAGAACCCGCACGGCGCCGGCTAGCTGACCCGCCCAGAGACGTCCGTTTCACACGAGATAACGTCGTGATCGCTGAGTTTGCGAAGACCGGTGAGTCGTTCTGGGAGTAGGATTGGCGTCGGGATAATGAGGGCCGGAGCCGCCAAGGTCGCCGTGCTGGTGCTCTTCACGGTGTTCGCGCTGGCGCCATCCGCCTCCGCGGCCGCCGACCCCGGGCATCCCGCGCACTTCCGCGTCGGGGCGGCGGTCGGTGACTTCACCCCACCGCGCGCCGGGCTCATGCCCGACGATCCCTCGGACTGCGCGACCACGGCGGCGCAGCGCGCGCTATACGACGGCGCGCGGCCGTTCGCGTTCGAGGAGCCCTACCAGGACCTCCAGGGCTCCGGTCACTTCGACCAGGGCGACCCATACCTGGACTGCAACGGCAACGGCCGTTGGGAGGGCAACCTGCTCGGCGGGGGCGCCGACTCGCCGCGCTTCTTCACCCGCGTCGCGGACCCGGTCGGCGCGCGCGCGATCGTCGTCTCCAACGGGCCGCACACCATCGCGGTCGAGGTCGTCGACCAGGAGGGCCTGTTCAACATCTACCAGGACCAGATCCGCAGCGCCGCGCAGCGCGCCGGCGTGCACCTCGATGGCGTCTTCATCTCGGCCACCCACGACGAGTCGGCGCCGGACACACTCGGCCTGTCGGGGGTCGACCCGTTCACCTCGGGCGTGAACTCATACTTCGCGGACTATCTGGTCAAGCGCTCGGCAGAGGCCATCGTGGACGCCTACCGCGCCATGCGCCCGGCGTCGATCCACTACGCCGAGGCCATCGAGCCGGCCAACCTCCGCCAGTGCTGGTCGTCCTACCCCTTCGTGGACGACCAGCTGATGCCGGTGCTGCAGGCCGTGGACCGACACGGGCAGACGATCGCCACGCTGGCCGACGTCTCCCAGCATGCCGAGACCCTCGGCTTCAACGGCGACGCCTCCGACCCCCAGCGAGCGTGGGTCAGCTCCGACTGGCCGAACTTCATGCGCAGCGCTCTCGAGCACCGCTTCGGCGGCGTGGCCATCGAGATGGCGGGGTTGGTGGGCAGCGTGGAGACGCCGGAGGTCTTCGACGCGCCGATCTCACGCACGCCCCAGCGCTTCATCTCCGAGAGCCACCCGGCTGGCTGCCGGACGCTGTTCGAGGCCAACGGCTCGCGCACGCCCACTGGCTACTTCCAGGAGACGCAGGCCCTGGGCGAGCAGATCGCCGCCGCGGTCTCGCAGTCGCTGAACAACGCCCAGGACTCGCGCTCCAACGTGATCGACGGTGCGCGGGCGCCGATCTGCTTGACCGTGACGAACCTGCTCTTCCGGCTCGGCGGCCAGTTCGGGGTCTTCGGCCCGCGGCCGCTGTTCGCCGACGACTGCCGCACGCAGGTCCCACCGGGCTCGCCGGTCGGCGACGAGCTTCAGATCCTCGGCCGCCGCCTTCCGGATCGGCGACGGCGAGTTCATCTCCGTGCCGGGCGAAGTGTTCCCGTTCACCTACCTACGGGGCTTCCTCGGGCCCCAAGACATGCCGTTCCCGGCCGACCCGCTGCCGGCCTGGCCGCTGCCCCACATGCATGCGCCCTATCGCTTCGTCAACGGCCTGGCCGACGACATGCTCGGCTACATCTTCCCCACAGGCAACGGCGTCGGTGTGCCGGGCGAGCGCGGCAACGGCCTCGACCCCTCGTCCACCGACCGCTTCGGCTGCGCTCACTCGGATGACTCGGAGGCGGCAAGCTCGCAGACCTCCAACGTCGTGGCGAGCACGCTCGTGACCCTACTCGACCGCCTCGACGGCCCACCCGAGCGCGTTGTCGTGGGGCGCTACGTGCTGCCCGGCGGGGCGCGCTCGCGAGATCCGCTGGGAGGACCCGAGCTCAAGTGCAACGTCGACCAGACGTTCAATGCATCCGGCCCGGCGGTGGCCGTGTGGGTCCAGGGCGAGGGCATCGTGCATCCCGCCGCCTGGATGTCGCTGTCGGGCCGGCCGCAGTCGCAACCGGACCGCAACACGCGCGGCTACTTCACTCCCGCGGGTGCGCGTGTGTGGCTCGACGTGTTCCCGGACGTCCCGGCGGGTTAAGAGCGGCGGTCGGCGGCCGGCACTCCTTGTCATTACGGCCGGCGCCGGTATGATCGGGACCGCAAGGAGGCGAGATGAAGCACATCGCAGCTGGTCTTGCTGCACTTGCCTCGACTCTATTGCTGGTCACGATGGTGGCGGCCAAGCCGCCGGTTCCGCAGAGCGACCATCGGTGCGACCTCCTCGATCCATCGGTGTGTCTGTACCCGTGGCCCAACGACTACTTCACCACGCCGGATCCCAGCACCGACACGGGCATCCGGCTCAACATTGCGTCGGATGCGACGCCTTCCAATGTGCAGGGGACGCACATCGATCCCACCGACTTCAACCGCAATGACGGCTTCAGCCCCGGCCAGCCGATCGTCACCAAGGTTCCCGGCCTCGACACGCAGCAGGCGCTCGAGCAGACCGGCGCGCCCACGCTGAACAGCCTCGAGCGCTCATTCGATCCCAACCAGTCCATCGTCGTGATCGACGCGAACACCCTCCAGCGGCAGCTCATCTGGGCCGAGGTCGACGCCAACGCGAGCACTCCCGCCAATGCCGCGCTCGAGATTCACCCCGCGGTCAACTTCCGGGAGGGCCATCGCTACATCGTCGCCTTGCGCAATCTCAAGGACGCGAACGGGAATCCGATCGAGGCGCAGGACAGCTTCCGCACCCTGCGCGACGAGCAGCCAAGCAGCAACCCGCTGATCAACGAGCGCCGCGATCACTACCACGCCATCTTCCACACGCTGAAGAGCGCGGGGATCAAGCGCAAGGACCTCTATCTCGCCTGGGACTTCACCGTCGCGAGCGAGCGCAACCTGTCCGAGCGAATGCTGTCGATTCGGAACGACGCCTTCGCGCAGCTCGGCGATACCAACCTCGCCGACCTGAGCGTCCAGGGCGGCGCGCCCTCCCACACGGATACGAGCGTCACCGACTTCGCGCCCTGCGGCAACGACGGCTGCCAGTCCGGCGAGAGCGACCAGCTGGTCCGGCGAGTGGAGGGCACCTTCGTCGTTCCCTGCTACCTCGACCAGGTGGGTTGCCCCGCCGGCTCCAAGTTCCTTCACGATCCACCGTCGAACCCGTTGCCCACCCGCCTGCCCGGCAACACCTTCACAGCCAATTTCATCTGCAACATCCCGCGCTCTGCAGCCGGCGACGGCACCGTCGTCCCGGCCCGACCCTCCCTCTACGGTCACGGCCTCTTCGGCAGCGCAAACGAGGTCAATTCGGGCGTCGCCGTCGCGTTCGCGAGCGAGCACAACTTCGTGATGTGCGCGACCAACTGGATCGGGATGGCCAACACCGACATCCCGAATGCGATCGCCGTGCTTCAGGACCTGTCGAAGTTCCCCTCGATCCCCGACCGGGTGCAGCAGGGAATGCTCGACTTCCTCTACCTGGGCCGCCTCATGGACAACCCCGCGGGGTTCAACTCCGATCCGAACTTCCAGCTGCCGAGCGGCGCCGGCACCGCGGCGGTGATCGATCCGCAGCGCCTCTACTACGTCGGTGGAAGCCAGGGCGGGATCATCGGCGGCTCACTGACGGCAGTCGCCCCCGACTGGAACCGTGCCGCCCTCGGTGTCCCGGGGATGAACTACAGCATCCTCTTGCCGCGCAGTGTCGACTTCGACCGCTTCGCCTCCGTCCTGTATCCCAACTACCCGAATGAGCTCGAGACGCCGTTGATCTTCTCGATGCTGCAGCTGCTGTGGGACCGCTCGGAGGCCAACGGATACGCCTGGCACATGACCTCAGATCCCCTGCCGAACACTCCGCCGCACAAGGTGATCCTCGACGAGGCCTTCGGCGACCACCAGGTCTCGAACTTCACCACCGAGGTGGAGGCGAGGACGATCGGCGCGCAGCTGCGAGAGCCCGACCTCGATCCGGGGCGTGCGACGGCCGACATGCCCTTCTTCGGCATCCCGCGCATCCGGAGCTTCCCGTTCGACGGCTCAATGCTGGAGATCTGGGACGTCGGCCCACTGCGCACCGAGGACGGCGTGATCATGGGCACGCCCCCTCCGCCCATCACCAACGTCCCGAATCGGCTGGGTGTTGACCCCCATGGCCCGGACGCGAGCGAGCAGCCCACGGCGCGGACCCAGGTCTCCGAGTTCCTGCAGCCCGACGTCCTGAGCCAGATCATTGACGTGTGCGGGCCCCGTCCCTGCTACCTCGCCGGCTGGACGGGACCCCCGAGCCCGTAGGCCTCGGGAGCAGCGGCGTGGCGTGGCGGAGTCGTTGCTCCTTTGTGCGAAAAGCGGGCGCCTGATCCGAAGCGCTCCTTTCCATGCAAAGCAGCGGTTCTGAATCACACCTCCAAGACCAGGGAGTGGTCGAGCCTAGGCCGCGCGGCGAAGGCGGCGCAGCCTGCGGCCGAAGCGCAGGCGCGAGAGGCTCGAAATCGCCGGCACCTCCACCGTGGGCGGTGTCGCGGCGACCTCGACGTCGAGCAACGATGGCATGTGGCGCTCGATCTGTGCCTGCAGGCAGGCCCGGCACGAGCACTCAGGAACGGATATGCCTGTGTGAGAACAGACCGTCATCCCAGTTCCTTAAGCCGACGCGAGATCACGGTAACTCCATCGGCGGTCGGACTTCCCGCAAATAGCCCAGAACCACGTAGATGACGTCCAGTCACGAGAACCCCCAAGGCGTCCCCTGAAAAGATCAGGTCGGAATGGAAGCACAGGGCCCAGATCTGCGCGCCGGTTCAATCGGTGAGGCCGTCGCGAAGTCGCAGGTGCACGCGCCGACCCGCGGCAACCGCCGCCTGGAGCGGTTCCTCGAGGCGGTCAACGCCGACGAGCAGGTGCGGGCCTGGTGGTACATGGCGCAGATCACCTCCGAGCGGCTCGGCATGTCCGACCACTCCTGGGTGCACGTGCAGGTCGTGCTCAACATCGCGCTTCGGCTGCTGCGCCTGCTGGTCAAGGGCGGGATCGAGCCCGCGATGGTCACCGACCACGGGATGCGGGACAGGGACGCCGAGGTGGTGGTGGCCGGAGGCGCGCTGCTCCACGACGTCGGCATGTCGATCCACCGCGCCGACCATGAGGCCTACAGCCTGTTCATGGTCCAGCAGCGCCTCCAGTCGCTGCTCGAGGGCTGCTACGAGGAGCCCGAGAAGACCGTTGTGATCTCGGAGATCCTGCACGCGATCATCGGCCACCGCCGCCGGGGCGAGCCCTACACGGTGGAGGCCGGGGTGGTGCGCGTCGCCGACGCGCTCGACATGGCGGAGGGCCGCTCCCGGATCCCGGTCGAGGGCGGCCAGTACGGGATCCACGCGCTCTCCGCCGCCGCGATCGACGAGGTCAGGATCGAGGCCGGGGAGGAGCGGCCGGTGCGAGTCGAGATCGAGATGAACAACTCCGCCGGCATCTTCCAGGTCGACGACCTGCTCGCCACGAAGATCCGCGGCACCCCGCTGGAGGGCCACATCGAGGTGATCGCCCAGGTCAAGGGCGAGACCGAGAAGCGGCTGCTGCCGTCCTTCCGGCTCTAGACCCCGGCCCCGGCGCCGCCGCGGCCCTCGCCGGCCGCGAAGCGCGCCGCGCCCTCGACCCCGACGCCGCTGACGGCGCCGCCGATCTCGGCCTCGCGGGCGAGCCCCTCCTCCAGGGAAAGCGAGAAGCCCTCGAGCGCCGAGCGCCGGTCGGCGAGCATCGTCTCCTGCGGAAAGGAGGCGAGCCCCTCCGCCATCTGGAGGGCGCGCTCGAGGTGCAGGCCCCGGCCCGTGACCTCCGTGAGCAGGCCCATCGCCAGTGCCTCCTCGGCCTCGACGATCCGGCCGGTGAGGATCATGTCCAGGGCCCGTCCCATGCCGACGATCCGAGGCAGCCGCTGGGTGCCGCCGTCGATCAGTGGGACGCCCCAGCGTCGCTCGGGGAAGCCGAGCCGCGCGGTCTCGGTCCCGACCCGCAGGTCGCACCAGAGCGCCAGCTCGAGGCCGCCCGCCAACGCGTACCCGGAGATCGCCGCGATCGTCGGCTTCGGGGAGGTGATCCGCGTGAAGCCGAGCGGGCCGTGGGGCCGCGGCTTCAGCCACTGCTCGGCGATGCCCTGGTCGTCCATCGCGGCGGCGACCGACTTGAGGTCGGCGCCCGCGCAGAACGCCTCCTCGCCGGCGCCGGTCAGGACCATCACCCGGGCATCCTCGTCGCCCTCGAACTCGCGGTAGGCCTCGAGCAGCTGGTCGGCCGTGTTCGGGTCAACGGCGTTGCGGCGCTCCGGCCGGTCGATGGTGATCACCGCGGCGGCGCCTCGCCGCTCGTAGGTCACCTCGGGCATGTCGCCGATCCTAGATCTAACCGGGGGTGGCCTGCGGCCACTGCCGCAGGTACGGCAGCGGGTCGACCGGCTTGGTGTCGGAGCGGAGCGTCGCCTTGCCGATGCGGACCTCGAAATGCAGGTGCGGGCCATCGCAGCGAGCCGGTGCACCCGAGCTGCCCCACCACCTCGCCCGCGTGCACCTGCTCGCCCATCTGAACCGGTGAGGGCTTGAGCATGTGCATGTAGACGAAGCTGTGGTCGTCCTCCGGGCTGTAGATCGCGATGTAGTTGCCGCGACCGCCCGACCAGCGCCCGTTCTCCGTGCCCCAGTCGACCACGACGCCGTCGTGCACCGCGACCTCCTGGGTGCCGGTCTTGCCGAAGATGTCCTGTCCCTCGTGGACATGGCCGTAGCGCGAAGCGCCGAAGCGGGCCTCCCCGTCGCCGAAGTCGTGCGGTCCGATCAGCGGGAAGACGTAGCCGCTGGAGAGGCCAGTCGGTGTCCCGGGGTCGATGCCGAACAGGTCCGCGCTGCTGGCGAGCTGCGCATGGCCGGCGCCCGCGTTCAGCCCCGGCACCGGCAGACCGAGCAGAGAGCCGAGCGCGGCGGAGAGGCCCAGCACCAGCGTGATCGCCACGCCCGCCTTGGCGGTCGGCCAGAGCAGGCCGCGCCGCGGGCGGACCGGGCCGCTGACGCCAGGCTGCCGCCGCGGCACCTGCCGAGGCTGGGCGGCGGGCCGGGTCCGCGCTACAGCGCGAGCCGGTGCCGCGGGCGCTCTCGCGATCGCGGCCGACACCTGCTCGGCCCGCTGATGGCGGCGGGCCTTGCGACGTTCCCGCTCCGCCCGCTCGCGCTTCGATCGCTCCAGCTCGGTGTGGGCGCGCTTCTCGCGCTCCATCCGCTCGCGCTCGGTCCGCTCGCGCTCGAGCCGCTCGGCCATCGAGATGCGGGGGCGGAGCTCGGTGACCGGGGCCGGGCGATCCGGAAGGGCAGGCGCATCGGGCTCGGGGACGGGCTGGGCGGGTACCGCCGCCGGCGCGGGGGCCGGCTGCGCGGCCGCAGCGGCGACCGGACCGCTCGGAGCGGGTGAAGGGATCTCCACCGGCGAGTCGATCCGCGCGGCGCGCTCGTCACGGCGGCCGCGTTCGCGCCGCTCCCGCTTCGCCGCCTTGCGTGCCCGGCGATCGTCGTAGCGGCCGGGGCCGGGGTCGAACGGGTGCGCGCCGAGCTCGGGCTCGAGCTCATGGTCCCGCGGGGCACGCCTCAGGTACCCGGTCTCGACTCCAGGATCGAAAGAATCGACGAGACGATCGTCCCCTGCCCGGCCCATGCAGAGCCGGGGTTAACGACTTCCGAGGCGCTCGAGATCCTCCGTGCGCCTCTCTTTGCGATTGTCGAGGCGAATCTGGATCAGGGACAGGACGATCACCAGGATCGCGAAGAAAGCGATCAGGCCGAAGGCGAAGAAGGTGACCACCTTGTCGTTGGTGCGGCCGTAGACGCCGACCCCGTCCGCCGCCAGCGCGGCCGGGGCGAGCACGAGCAGCGCGGCCACGGCAAGGAGCGGAGGCAGCAGCCGTCGGAGCAATGCACCGAATCGCATGCCCGGCAATCTAACGAACAGATCTCACAGGCGTGGAGCCTAAGCGCGTCCTTAAGCCCGCTTACTCCGGACTCACCTAGGATGCGCGCTTCTCGGCGCGGCACCGAGACCTCCGGCATGGACCCGATCTCCTACTTCCAGGCAATCGTCCTTGGCCTGCTGCAGGGTGTCTCCGAGCTCTTCCCGATCTCGAGCCTCGGGCACAGCGTGGTGCTGCCGCGCATCCTCGGCTGGGACATCCACCAGAACGACGACTACTTCCTGAGCTTCCTGGTGGCCACCCACTGCGCGACCGCCTTGGTCCTGCTGCTCTTCTTCATCCGCGACTGGGCCCGGATCGTGAAGGGCCTCGGCCGCTCGCTGCGGGACCGCTACATCGATCCCAACGACAGCTACGCCAAGCTGGGCTGGCTGCTCGTCATCGGCACGATCCCGGCCGGCCTGCTCGGCCTGATCCTGGAGCACCCGCTGAGGACGCTGTTCGCCTCCACCCAGACCGCCGCGATCTTCCTCTTCATCAACGGGCTGGTGCTGTTCGGTGCGGAGGCGCTGCGCCGCCGCGCCCCGGTCCGCTCCGAGGAGAGCATCCGATCGGACGAGGTGATCGCTCGCGAGCTCACCTTCAAGAGCGCGTTCGGCATCGGGACGGCTCAGGCGCTCGCCCTGATCCCGGGCCTCTCGCGCTCCGGCGCGAGCATGGGCGGTGGCCTGCTGGCCGGCCTTTCCAACGAGGAGGCGGCGCGCTTCGCCTTCCTGCTCGCCACCCCGATCATCGGCGCCGCCGGCCTGCTCAAGCTGCCCGAGCTGCTCGGCTCGCAGGGAGACCACGTGCGCGGCCAGGCCCTCGTCGGCGCGATCGGCGCGGCCATCACCGCCTACCTCTCGGTCAGGTTCCTGCTGCGCTTCTTCGAGACCAACCGGCTCACACCGTTCGCCGTCTACTGCTGCGTCGTCGGCGCCGTCCTCTCGGTCGCCTTCGCGCTCAGCTGAGGAGGTAACCCCATGACCAAGCGACCGCAGCTGATCTGGCCCGCCGTCATCCTCGGCGTGATCCTGCTGGTGATCGCCGCGATCTACTGGATCGACGACGCCGGCTCGCTCCCGTCCTTCTTCCCGGGTCACGAGGCGGGCTCCAACCACGTCCACTTCAAGCACGGGCTGGCCGCCGCGATCCTGGCGATCGGCTGCTTCGTCTTCGCCTGGTTCCAGACCGGGGGAGATCGCCCCCGCCCTAGTGCGGAGTGATCTGAAGCAGCTCGTCGCCCGGCTCGTGCTCGACCTGCAGCGTCGAGTGCTCGACGCCGAAGCGGTCGGCCAGCAGGCGCGCGGCGTTCCAGCGGGCCTCGTGGCAGTCGACATCCCGGCCGACGATCATGTGGGCTGAGATCGCGGGCATGCCCGAGGTCACCTCCCAGACGTGCAGGTCGTGGACCTCGACAACGCCCTCGGCCGCGACCAGGGTCCGGCCGATCTGGTCGGGGTCGAGCTCGGGCGGGGCGGCCTCCATGAAGACCCGGCCCGAGTCCCTCAGCAGGCCGTAGGCGGCCCAGAGCATGAGCCCGGCGATCAGCAGAGACGCGATCCCGTCGGCGCGGTCGAAGCCCCAGATCAGGATCACCGCGCCGGCGATCGCGGTGGCGATGAACGCGAAGAGGTCGGTGACGACGTGCTTGAAGGCGCCCTCCACGTTGAGGCTGCGCCGCTCCGCCGCGGCGATCATCCGGGCCGCCGCGAGATTCACCGCGATGCCGACCACTGCAACGATCACGACGAGCGCACCCTCCACGCCGGGCGGCTCGATCAGGCGGCGGATGCCCTCGTAGATGATCCAAAGCCCGAGGAGCAGGAGGGTGATCCCGTTGACCTGCGCGGAGAGGATCTCCGCGCGCCGCAGTCCGTAGGTGAAGCTGCCTCCCGGCGGCCGCTCCGCCAGCCGCAGCGCGAGCAGCGCCAGTCCCAGTGCGACGGCATCGGTGAGCATGTGGCCGGCGTCGGAGAGCAGCGCCAGGGAGGAGCCGACGATGCCGGCGACGACCTCGGCGACCATGAAGGCGACGATCAGCGCAAAGGCTGCGCCCAACCGGCGGGCGTCGGCATCGCTCGCGGGGAGGTGGCCATGCCCGTGCGCGTGATCGTGCATCGCCCCTGATTAAAGGGGCTGGTGGACGGCTTCGCCACAAGGTCGGGGCCACAGCGGCCACAAAAAAAGCGCGCGACCCGGGGCAGGGAAGGGGTCGCGCGCGCTGACGAGAGAGGAATCTCGAAAGTGAGCAGCAGTCTCCAGATCGGCGGCGGGTCCGGTGTGAATATCCCGATATACGGCAGAGGGCATTTATGCGGCATTTGCTTGTGAAAAACCGGTGAACCGCCTCGCGGGAGGTGCCGTCCGCGCCGCTCCCACCCCTAGAATCCACGCCGACTCGACGAGAGAGGGCTCGATGAACAACCAAGCAGGCATAAGGCTGGCGGTCATCGACACCGACAGCGCGTTCCTCACCGTGCTCGGCAAGCGCCTGGACGGCGCCGGCTGGGAGCACCGCGTGCTCGCGGGCAGCGTGCCCGGTCGAGGAGCTGGTGGCGATGAAGCTGAACGCCCTGCTGGTCGACCTCTCCGTGCTCGGGCCCCAGGGCTGGGAGTTCCTCGAGAAGGTCTGCGGGACGATCCCCGGCCTCGGCGTGCTGGTCTGCACCTCCCAGTCCACTGTCGCCCAGCGGGTCCGCGGACTGCGGCTCGGGGCCGACGACTGGATCGGCAAGCCGTCGCATCCCGAGGAGGTGATGGCCCGCATCGAGGCCGTCGTGCGGCGGCGCAAGCGCGCCGCGGCGCGCGAGGACGTCGGGCCGCTGGTCTCCGGCGAGCTCGAGATCCGCTCCGACCAGTACCAGGCCTTCGTCAGCGGCCAGAGCATCGGCCTCACCCGCCGCGAGTTCGAGCTCCTGCAGCTGCTCGCCGAGGCGCACGGCCAGGTGATCGAGCGCGAGGAGATCTACCAGAAGGTCTGGGGCTACGCGATGGCCCACGGCGACCGCTCCGTGGACGTCTTCGTCCGGAAGCTGCGGCAGAAGCTGCAGAAGCACTCGGCGAACTGGCGCTACATCCACACGCACTTCGGGATCGGCTACCGGTTCGACCCGGAGCCCGTGGGCAGCGCCACGGAGGAGCCGCGTGGACGTTGCCGCCGCGCCCGCCGAGCAGACGGACGTCGCTCCGGCCGAGCTCGCCTCCGAGACCCGCTGAGCGGTTCCGGCGGCCGCGCCGGACGTCCCGTTCACATTCCGTTTACCGGAAGTTCACCCGACCGTAACTACTTGCGCGGGGTCAGCGACGAAGCTGCGTCGCCATGGAAGGCGAGAACGGCGGCCCCGTCCCTCCGGCGCCGGCGCTGGTCGGGTCGGACCAGACGCCGGTTTACGCGGGGCGCCTCGAGATCAGGCCGGCCGACCACGCCGCCCTGGTCGACGGCAGGCCGCTGGTCCTGACCGTGCGCGAGCTGCAGCTGCTCACCGAGCTCGCCCACAACGCCGAGCGGGTGATGACCCGCGAGGAGCTCTACTCCAGGGTCTGGGGCCGCTCGTACCGCAAGAGCGATCGGTCGGTCGACGTCTACGTCGGACGCTTGCGGGCGAAGCTCGGCCAGGGCGCTGCCGGGCCGCCGCTTCATCCACACCCATACCGGCATCGGCTACCGCTTCTCCCCCCAGGCCTGAGCTGCGCGTCAGCCCGCTGAGCGCGGGACGGATCCCGAGGGCCGATTTACATCCTTTTTACAAGTGCGCCACACGAACGTAACAAGCTGCCCCGGACCCGCTGACAGGGTCCGACACCTCAAGGAATCTGAGGGAGGCGAGCCATTTGAGCCGCCCTCCCTTTTCGACAAACGAAAAAGGAGCGACTCAATGACTAGGAAGTGGTGGCTCGTCTCAGCCGCCTCCGCCCTGCTCGCGATTGCCGTGGCCGCTTGCGGCTCGAGCAACAACAGCTCCTCGGGCGTCTCCGGCTCCATCGCCGGCGCCGGCTCGAGCGCGCAGCAGGCCGCCCAGGAGGCCTGGACCGCCAAGTTCGAGGACCAGAACTCGGACGCGACGGTCTCCTACGACGCGATCGGCTCCGGCGGCGGCCGCGATCAGTTCATCGCCGGCGGCAGCACCGCGTTCGCCGGCAGCGATGCCGCGTTCGACACCACGGAACTGCCCAAGGCGACCCAGCGCTGCGCGAGCACCTCGGGCGGCCAGCTGGTCGAGATCCCGAACTACATCTCGCCGCTCGCGATCGTCTACAACCTCTCGGGCGTCGACAACCTGCAGCTCTCGCCGGATACGACCGCGAAGATCTTCAAGGGCGAGATCACGACCTGGAACGATCCGGCCATCAAGGCGGATAACCCGGGCGTCAACCTGCCCAGCACGAAGATCACGCCGGTCCATCGCTCCGACGATTCGGGGACCACGGCCAACTTCACGGACTATCTCCATGAGGCCGCCCCGAGTGTGTGGACATTCGACCCGGACGGCACGTGGCCGCTGAAGAGCGGCGAGTCGGGTGCGCAGACGTCCGGTGAGATCCAGGCCGTCAAGGCCGGCGACGGCGCGATCGGCTATGCGGATGACAGCCAGGCCGGTGACCTCGGCGTCGCCAAGATCAAGGTCGGCAACACCTACGTCGCGCCGAGCGCTCAGGGTGCCGCGAGCGACTTCGACAAGTCGCAGAAGGACCCGTCCCTGAGCCAGGGCAAGTACGTGACCGCCTACAAGGTCGACCGTACGCCGACCAGCGCGAGCGACTATCCGCTGCTGCTCGTCTCGTACCTGATGGGGTGCACGAAGTACAGCTCCGACACGACCACGAAGCTCGTGAAGGCGTACTTCAACTACATCATCAGTTCAGACGGCCAGCAGGTGGCCGCGCAGAACGCGGGCTCCGCTCCGCTCCCTTCGGGGGTGACGAGCTCGGACCAGTCCGCGGTCAACGCGATCAGCGGCTGATCCGACAGTAACCGGAAGGGGGTCCCGCGCCGGAGGCGCGGGACCCCCGACCGTCTCACCGAACCAGACCTTGGAAGCCCACACCGACACCACCACCCAGGCGGGCCAGATCCTGGCCTCGGCATCGGGCGGCGCGCGCCGCGCCGGGGACCGGATCTTCTCCAACGCCGCGGTGATCGCGGCAGTCACGGTGCTGGCGCTGCTCGCCGGCGTCGCGATCTTCCTGATCGCCGATTCGATCCCCGCGATCACCGCGAAGTCCGCGGATCTCCCGGAAGGCAAGACCCTGGTCGACTACATCGCGCCGCTCGCCTTCGGCACGCATCCTGGCCGCCGCTGGTCGCCGTGGTCATCGCCGTCCCGCTGGCGGTCGCCGTGGCGCTCTTCATCAGCCACATCGCGCCCGCGCCGCCTCGCGCTCAGCCTCGCCTACATCGTCGACCTGCTCGCGGCGATCCCGAGCATCGTCTACGGGCTCTGGGGGATCTTCGTCCTCGGTCCGGCGATGGTGCCGGTGCTCGACTGGCTGGTCGCGCACCTGAGCTGGATCCCGTTCTTTGCGGGGCCGGCGTCGGTCACCGGCCGGACCATGCTGACGGCGGGCCTGGTGCTCGCCCTGATGATCCTGCCGATCGTCTCCGCGGTCGCGCGCGAGGTCTTCTCCCAGACCCCGCGGCGCCTCGAGGAGGGCGCGCTCGCGCTGGGCGCCACCCGCTGGGAGATGATCCGCATGGCCGTCCTGCCCTTCGGCAAGTCCGCCGTGATCAGCGGCTCGATGCTCGGCCTCGGCCGCGCGCTGGGGGAGACGATGGCGGTGACGATCATCCTCTCGGTCTCGGGAATCGTCACCTTCAACCTGGTCAGCCAGGAGAACCCGACGCCGATCGCGGCGAACATCGCGCTCAAGTTCCCGGAGTCGTCGGGCGTCGACGTCAACGCGCTGATCGCCTCGGGCCTCGTCCTCTTCGGCATCACCCTGGTGGTCAACATGATCGCCCGCCTGATCATCTCCCGCTCGAACGTCCAGTAGGAACCCGCGGATGGCCGACAGCCGCCACGAGACGAGAACCCGGCGGCCGCCTTCGATCCGGCGGAGCGGGTGGCCGCGCTGGGCGGGCCATCGGTCGCCGGCGGCACGCTGCCCGCGCGCTTCCTCCAGCTGGTCGTGGCCGGCGCCGCGCTCATCTCGCTCGCGATCCTGCTGGCCACCGGGAGCTTCACGATCGTCCTCCTCTTCATCCTCACCGCGGTGATCGCCCTGCCGACCGCCTATATCTGGTCGCGGATCGCCGAGGGCCCGCGGCAGGCGATGGACCGCCTGGTGACGCTGGGGATCGTCACCGGCTTCTTCGTCGCGGTGGCGCCGCTCGTCTCGCTGCTCTACGAGGTTGTGAAGCGGGGGGTCGCCCGCTTCGACGGCTCGTTCTTCACCGAGTCGGCCCGCGGCGTGATCGGCGCGGGCGGCGGCGCCCAGCACGCGATCGTCGGCACCCTGGTGATCACGGGCGTCGCGGCGCTGATCTCGGTGCCGATCGGGATCATGGCCGCCGTCTACCTGAACGAGTACGGGTCCGGCCGCCTGCGCCGGGCGCTCACCTTCTTCGTCGATGTGATGACCGGTATCCCGTCGATCGTCGCCGGCCTCTTCGCGTACGCGCTCTTCGCCGCCTTCCTCGGGCCCGGCATCCGGCTCGGGATCATCGGCTCGGTTGCGCTGACGATCCTGATGATCCCGATCGTGATCCGATCGGCCGAGGAGATCCTGAAGATCGTGCCGAACCACCTGCGGGAGGCGGCCTACGCGCTCGGCACCCCGAAGTGGAAGGTGGTCACCCGCATCGTCCTGCCGACGGCGCTCGCCGGCCTGGTGACCGGCGTGATGCTCGCCGTCGCGCGGGTGATCGGGGAGACGGCGCCGCTGCTGGTCACGACCGGCGTGATCGACTCGGTCAACACCAACCCGCTCTCCGGCCGCATGCAGAACCTGGCCGTCTACGCCTACAGCGAGTACAAGGACCCAGGGGTGGACGTGCAGGCCTCCTACGACAAGGCCTGGGCGGCGGCGCTCACCTTGATCGTGATCGTGATGATCCTCAGCCTGCTCGCCCGCTGGGTCTACCGTCGGTTCGGCACGGAGCTGCGCTAGGGAAATTTTGAGACTGCCAATGCCGAGGGACAGGAGGAAGATGCCCGAGACAGCCGACACGACCAAGGAGAGGCGGAGCTCGAACGTGGCAACCGATCTGGCCAGGGCGGCGAAGCGGGCGGTCACGCGGGGCGGCGATAGGGTCGAGCGCGTGGCGAAGCGCTTCGCGGTCAGGGACGTGAACCTCTATTACGGGAGCTTCCACGCCGTCAAGGACGTGACGATGACGATCGAGGCGAACCAGGTGACCGCCCTGATCGGCTCCTCGGGATGCGGCAAGACGACCGATGCTGCGCTCGCTCAACCGCATGCACGAGCTCACCCCCGGCGCGCGGGTCGGAGGGCGAGGTCCTCCTCGACGACGAGAACATCTACGCGCAGAGCGTCGATCCGGTCGAGGTCCGGCGCCTGGTCGGGATGGTCTTCCAGGCGCCCAACCCGTTCCCGACGATGTCGGTCTACGAGAACGCCGCCGCCGGCCTGACGCTGAACCGCAGGGGAATCTCGAAGTCGGAGAAGGACGACATCGTGGAGAAGTCCCTGCGGGGCGCCCACCTCTGGGAGGAGGTCAAGGACCGCCTCGACCGGAAGGGCTCGGACCTCTCCGGCGGGCAGCAGCAGCGCCTCTGCATCGCCCGCGCGATCGCGGTCGAGCCGGAGGTCCTGCTGATGGACGAGCCGTGCTCGGCGCTCGACCCGGTCGCCACGCTCGCCGTCGAGGACCTGATCGAGGACCTGAAGAGCCGCTACACGATCGTGATCGTCACCCACAACATGCAGCAGGCGGCGCGGACCAGCGACGTCACGGCCTTCTTCAACCTCGAGGCGAGCGGGCAAGCCCGGCCGGCTGGTGGAGATGGACGCCACGGACAAGATCTTCACGACGCCCTCGCAAGAAGGAGACCGAGGACTACGTCAGCGGGAGGTTCGGCTGATGCCCGAGGTACGGATGCACTACGCGGACCAGCTCGAGGAGCTCGAGCGGAACTGCCTGGGCGGGCTCGACCTGGTGATCGCGTCGCTCGACCGCACGATGGAGGCGGTCCAGCACCAGGACATGGAGCTGGCGGAGCTGGTGATCGCGGACGACGACCGGATCGACGGCCGCTACCTCGAGGTGCATCAGGAGATCCTGACCCTGCTTGCCACCCAGGCCCCGGTGGCCACCGATCTGAGGCTGATCTCGGCCCTGCTGCACGTGATGCACTCGATCGAGCGGATGGGCGATCAGTGCGTGAACATCTCCAAGGTGATCCCGCTGACCGGCAACGATGCGCCCGTCCACGATGAGATGGTCGATCGCATCCTGCTGATGGGGAAGCAGGGCCGGTCGATGCTCTCCCAGGCGAAAAAGGCGTTCGAGGGACGGGACGTCGAGCTGGCCCGCGACCTCGTCCGGCAGGACGACCTGATCGACAACCTGAACAAGGAGTGCTTCAAGATGGCGGTCCAGGTCGGCGACGAGCCCGACGTGCGCGAGTGGGCGATGACGATGATGCTGGTCGCCCGCGCGCTGGAGCGGATCGGCGACAACGCCGTCGACATCGGCGAGCAGGTCGCCTTCGTCGTCACCGGCCTCTTCCGGGAGTTCGAGGACGCCTCGCACCCGGGCCAGGCCACGCTGCCCTCCAGCTAGACGGCTCGGCCGCCCCGGTTCACCAGGAGCGCAGCGCGCGCATCCTGGAGGTCTTCTTGAACTGGTGCCCCTCCATGCGGCCGAGCACGTCGTCGAGCAGGCGCACCGCCTCGTCCGGCGTAGGGCCCTTGTTCAGCATCACGCACTCGGCCCGTTCCGCCATCGCGGCGTCGGTCATCTCGGCGCGGTGGCGGATGCCCTTCTTGACGAAGTTGTCGAGCACCTGGGTCGCCCAGATCACCGGGACGTGGGCCGCCTCGCAGAGCCAGAGCAGCTCCTCCTGGATCTCCGCCATGCGGCGGTAGCCGACCTCGACGGCGAGATCCCCGCGCGCGATCATCACCCCGAACGGCTGGGCGCCGGCGCCCTGGACGATCAGCTCGGGCAGGTTCCTGACGGCGAGCCGCGTCTCGATCTTTGCGATCAGCCCGACGCCGACAGCGTCGCGAGCGCGCCAGTTCGTCCTGCAGGCGGGCGACATCCCCGGGCCGCTGCGCGAAGGAGTAGCCGATCAGGTCGGCGAGTGGCGCGACTGCGTCCAGGTCGCGCAGGTCCTTCGGCGTCAGCGGGTCGACCACAAGGTCGCGTAGTCGGGAAGTTGAGTCCCTTGTCCACGCTGAGGTGCTCGCCCTTGTCGCGGGCCTCGGTCACCCGCAGCACCAGCCCCTCGTCGGCGCGCCGCTCGACGACGGCGGCCCGAGCCTGCCCTCGTTCACCCAGACCTCGTCGCCCTCGTCGAGCTGCTCGACGGCCTCGGGCAGGAGCATTCGAAGTGCAGCTCCCACTCCGAGCGCTGCTGCCCGGCCGCGGCTCATCAGCACCCGGTCACCTCGCGGACGCGACCCTCGTGCGGCACCGTGGTGGAGGCGATCCGCGACCGTGGGCCCGCCGAGGTCGAAGCAGACCCGGCAGCTGTGCCCGGTCTCGGCCGCGGCGGCGCGGACGTACTCGCGCCATCTGCGACCAGGCCGGCGGCGTCGTCGTGGGCGCAGTTGACGCCGCCCGACGTCCATGCCCGCCGCGACCAGGCCGCGGACGAGCTCTAGGAGGTGGCGGCCTCGTCGGCAGGGTCACCATCACCGGACCGCGGTGGGCAGGGGTGGGGCCGAGCACGGCCTCCGTCTGGAGCCGAGCAGCTCATGGCCGCGGAAGAAGGAATCCAGGTCGTACTCGCGCTCGAGCCGCCGATCGAGGCCGGCTATGGGGCAAGGGCCGCGAGCACGGCGTCGAGGCTGGGGAGGACCCGCGCCTCGCACCGCCCCAGGGAGGAGAGGCCCAGCGGCATCAGTTCGCGCTGCAGGTCGCGCAGGTCGTGATGGCGCAGGGCGAGGTAGCAGGCGAGGTTGCGGGCGCTGGGGACGAACTCGTCACGGCGGAGCGGTCGCGCCAGCGATCGAAGATCACGACCCCCGCGGGCGACATCGGCGGAGCCCGCCACCCCGCCTACAGTCCGCGGGTGGAGTGGTGCGCCGGTCCAGGGCCGGCGGCGATCCGCAGCTTCTCGATTTCACCCGCCGGCGGAGGCCCTTATAAGCGCTATGCCGCCGGCCACCTGGCGCCCGCGTACTCGGCGTCTAGGTGAAGCGCTCAATGCGGGCGTCGATCCAAGGTAGAGGCCGCCCCGGACCCTGAGGAGGCTGTGAAGCGGCCTCGCGGGTCGCCGTCCTCGGGCTTGCCTGCGGCAGCAGTGACCTCGGCGGCCTCTCCGGCGTATGTCCGGGTAGAGCACCTTGATCAGCCGATCGCGTCCGTCCGCCGACCAGCGCGCACGACGAAGCCGGCACGGAAACCGGCGCGATCCCGGCGAACGTGTCGGAGAACATCCGGCCGACAGTGATCGCCGGGTTGGCGAAGCTGGTCGAGCTGGTGAAGAAGAGGCCGCGCCGATGTAGGCGCCGACCGCCGCCGGCGCCATCGAGCCCCGGCGCGCCGGGCGAACGGAAGATCGCCAGGAAGTCCAGGTGCGATCGACCTCGGCGGCAGGTGCGCCTCCGAGCGCGGGTTGACCGAGATGCTGATGCGGCGAGGGCGAACATCCCGTTGGCCGCGATCGCGCCGGCGATGCAGCCGACCACCTGGGCCGGGATTAGGCGATGGCGTCTCGCCGCAGAGCCCGCCGGAGCTCGCGTCGACCAGCGAGACGACCGGGTTAAGGCCCGCCCGACACCGGGCCGAACATGAGAATGATCGCGAAGCAGGCCCGCCGCGGTCGCGGCCGCGTTCTCGAAGAGCTGCAGCCCTACGTCGCCGGGCGAGAGTTCGCGGCTGCGATGCCCGAGCCGATCACGACCGCCGCGAGAAAGGCGGAGCCGAGGAACTCAGCGAGCAGGCGGCGTGCGAGGCGCGCGCCCTCTCGCCAGTGCCGGGGCCGAGCTCGCCGATCAGGGCATCGACCCGGCTCGCGATCTCGTCGCGGATTCGGCGGACGGTCTCCAGGTCCTTGCCGTCGGGATCCTCGAGCTCCCAGTCCTCGTAGCGCTTGCCCGGGTAGATCGGGCAGGCGTCCCCGCAGCCCATCGTGATCACGACGTCGGCCTCGCGGACCATGGCGTCGGTCGAGCGGCTTGGGGCGCTCCGCCGAGATGTCGACGCCGACCTCCGCCATGGCCTCGACGACGCGGGTTGAGGTGCTCGGCGGGCTCGGTGCCGGCGGAGACGAACCTGGACCGAATCCCCGGCCTGCCGGTCGAGCAGCGCGGCCGCCATCTGGCTGCGCCCGGCGTTGTGGACGCAGACGAAGAGGACTTCAGGTGTCTCCGCGCTCATCGACCCATCCTATTACGTTGACAAAGATCGATTCAATCGATATACGTATATAGATGGCCGTCGATCTGGAGCTCGCGCCAAAGCAAAAGCGACCCGCCGGGCGAGCCCTGTTGCGAGCCCGTCGTCTATCCGGACGTCGAGCGGGCCCAGGCCGAGCGGATGGGGGCGATCGCGAAGGCGCTCGGCGATCCGATCCGGATCCAGCTGGTGGACGTCCTCCGCAAGCATGCGGGCAAGGTCTGCGTCTGCGAGCTGGTCCCGCTCTTCGACCTCTCCCAGCCGACGGTCTCCCATCACCTCAAGGTGCTGCGCGAGGCCGGCATCGTCGGCTCCGAACGCCAGGGGCTGTGGGCCTACTACTACGTCGATCCCGAAGCATTGGAGGAACTGAGCACATGGCTGAGCTGACTGGCAAGGACGAGATCCGCGAAGTGGTCCGCGAGCGATACGCCACCGCGGCGAGCTCGGTGGCGAGGGACGGGTCGCCTGCTGCGGGCCTTCCGAGGCGGCGGGCGGGTCTGCGGATGCGGCGACCGACGTCCCCGATGCGTGCGGAGGCGAGACCTTCGGCGCCGGGCTCTACGAGATCGCGGAGCAGGACTCGCTTCCCGAGGCCGCAAGCTCGCCTCGCTCGGCTGCGGGAACCCGACCGCGGTCGCCGAGCTGAACGAGGGCGAGACGGTGTTGGACCTGGGCTCGGGCGGGGGCATCGACGTCCTGCTCTCGGCGCGGCGGGTCGGTGCGAGCGGCAAGGCATACGGCGTCGATATGACCGACGAGATGCTCGAGCTGGCCCGGCGCAACCAGCGCGAGGCCGGGGTAGAGAACGTCGAGTTCCTGAAGGGCGACGATCGAGCGGGTGCCGCTGCCGGACGACTCGGTCGACGTCGTGATCTCGAACTGCGTGATCAATCTCTCCGGAGACAAGGCCGCGGTCCTGCACGAGGCGGCCCGGGTGCTCCGTCCCGGCGGCCGCTTCGCGGTCAGCGACGTCGTGGCGGACCCCGGGATGGACGAGGCGACGCGTCGGGACATGGCACAGTGGACCGGGTGCATCGCGGGAGCCTTACCGAGGTGGAGTTCCGGCAGGAGCTCGAGCGGCCGGCTTCAGGGAGATCGAGATCCGCGAGACCCACCGGGTGCACGACCAGGCGGGCTCGGCGATCATCCGCGCCCGGATGCCGGCATGAGCACACCGGCAACGGTCACCCTCAAGGAGCCGGAGCAGCTCTACCTCGATTGGGAGCACGTCCACTGGGCTCCCAGGACGTCGACCTAAGTCGCGATCGGCCGATTGGGCGGGCCTGGACCAGCAGGTCCGCGACCTCCTCTATTTCGCGCTCAGCTCGCTGATGGTCGCTGAGGAGCGCATCTCGACGCAGTTCTGCGGCCTCGTCCTCGCCCAGATGACGAGGAGGAGGGAGCTACCTGTCCACTCAGCTGGTCGACGAGGTGCGGCACATGCAGTTCTACGCCCGCTTTCAGAACGAGGTGATCGCCGACCCGGCCGCGATCGCAGCGCACGTCGCTCGCGCCAGGGAGGTACTCGGCGACGCCTTCGAGCTCCTCTTCGACCGGGCGCTGGTCGAGGCGCACGACCGGCTGCGGCGCGATCCCTCCGACCGCGAGGCCAAGGTCCGCTTCGTGACGATCTACCACATGGTGATCGAGGGGACGCTGGGCCTGACCGCCTCCCACTTCATCCTCGACTTCCTGCGCGATCGCGATCTGCTGCCCGGGCTTCGTCGAGGGCTACGGCCTGATCGCTGCGGACGAGCAGCGGCACATCGCCTATGGGACCTGGTTCCTGCGCGAGGCGGTCGGCACCGATCCGGCGATGGCGGACGTGATCCGCGACCAGATCAAGCGGCTGCTGCCCGCGGTCGCCGAGTCGATCTCGCCACCCAGCGAGGGCGCCTGGGACGTGCTCGGCGTGGAGGAGGGCGCGCTCGGTGAGTTCGCGCTCTCTGCACTGGGCCGCCGGCTGGCCCTGATCGGCGCCCCGCTGGACGGATAGACGACGCAAGCAGCGGGTTCGCCGTGGGGCTTGGTCCGGTTGCCCTGCGAGTATTCGCCCGATGCTCTGCGGGGCGATCGACATCGGCTCGAACACGACGCGACTGCTCGTCGCCGAGCCCGAGGAGGGCCAGCTGCGCAAGGTGATGGAGCAGCGCGCCTATACCCGGATCGGGAAGGACGCCTCCAAGAACGGCAAGATCACCGCCGAGAAGATCGCCGAGGTGGCGGACGTGGTCACCACCCAGGTGCGGCTCGCCCAGGAGATGGGCGCGGAGCTGGTCAAGACCGTGGCGACGGCTGCGATTCGGGAGGCGAAGAACCGCGACAAGGTCGTCAAGGAGATCGAGGAGATCGCCGGCGTCGAGGTCGACGTGCTCGACGAGGAGGACGAGGGGCGCTTCGCCTTCATCGGGGCGACGAAGTCGCTCAGCCACCCGGTTGAGGGGAGGGTCGCGGTGGTCGACGTCGGCGGCGGCTCCTCCGAGGTGATCTACGGCACGGTCCCGGACGGCGTCGACGACGTGGAGTCGTTCAAGATCGGCTCCGGGTCGCTGACCGAGGACCACCTCGAGTCCGATCCGCCCTCGGCCTCGGAGCTCCGCGACCTGCGCGACCACATCTCCGACTTCTTCGAGGACGTCGAGCTCGAGCAGCCGGAGCAGGCGGTCGCGGTGGGGGGCAGCGCCACCTCGCTGCGCACGCTGGTCGGGGCAGTGCTCGAGTACGAGACGCTCGAGCGAGCGGTTCGCGTCCTCTCCAGCGACGAGATCTACGAGGTCGCCAAGCGCTTCGAGCTCGACTCGCGGCGGGTCAAGCTGTTGCCGGCCGGCGTCCTGCTTCTGGAGCGCTTCTCGCAGCTGCTCGGCCAGCCTCTGCAGATCGGCAAGGGCGGCCTCCGCGAGGGGATCATCCTCACCCTGCTCAACGGCAAGCAGAACGGATCTCACCAGAAGCTCGCGGCCTAGATACGGTTTCGGCCAGTGGCGAAGCCGAAGCCGATCCCCGACCTGACCGCCGATCGCACCTACGCCGAGGCGGCGGCGATGATCGTCTCGGTTCGCGCCCAGGAGCTCGACGAGCATGCGCAGGGGGTGCTCGACACCGGGGACATCGAACGCGTCCACGACATGCGGGTGACCACCCGCCGGCTGCGGGCGGCGCTCGAGATCTTCGAGCCCTGCTTTCCCGAGAAGGCGTACGGCGAGGCCCTGACCGAGGTGAAGCGGTTGGCCGACGCCCTCGGCGAGCGGCGCGACCGCGACGTCGCGATCGTGGCCCTGCACCACTTCAACGACCAGATGCCCGCCCCCGACCGGCGCGGGGTCAGCTCGCTGATCGACGAGCTGCGCGCGGAGCAGGAGCAGGCGAACACCGACCTTTCCCCGCTGGTGGCCGAGGAGAACCTCAGGGCTCTGCGGGAGAGCATGGACGAGCTGGTTGCCGGCGCGCGAGAGGCGCGGGATGAAGGCCCGGCCGGTCAGGAAGCTCGATCCCACCAGGCCGCTGGGGGAGAACGCCGCGCGGATCGTCAAGGTCCGGCTCGGCGAGATGCTCGACTTCGCCCCCGCGCGCTCGATGGCAAGGTCAAGGCTCAGCACGACATGAGGATCGCGGCGAAGCGGCTCCGCTACGTGCTCGAGGTGACCGGCTTCTGCTTCGGCAAGCCCGCCGACACCGCGCGGCGGCGAGCCCGCGACCTGCAGGACATCCTGGGGGAGATCCATGACTGCGACGTGATGTTGCCCCGGGTCCGTGATCACCTCACCGAGCTGCAGCGGACCGACGCCAGAGCGGTCCGCGCCAAGGCCGGCGTTGCGCCGGATCTCGATCCACGGCTCGCGGCCCGGGCCCGGCACCGGACCGCGTACCGGGGGCTCGACGTGCTCGCCGTCTACCTGGAGGCGAGGCGGAAGCTGCTCGACGACCGCTTCAAGGCATTCTGGAGGCGGCAGGAGGAGACCGGAACCTGGCCGCGACTGGAGCGCGCGGTCGACGCCCATCTGCGCCGGGCCCGCGAGGCCCGCCGCGCTGCCAAAGCGGCCGAGCGCGCCCGGCGCGAGGCCGAGGCGGCGGAGCGCGCCGCCCGCCAGGCGGAGGCGCAGGCGGAGCAGGCGCGGCTCGACCGCGAGCGCGCCGCCCAGGAGGCGCGCAGCACGCCGAGCGCCACCACCGGATCCAGCGGGGCAGCTCGAGACCGCCCGGCTAGGGCGCCGGCGGCTCGAGGAAGCTCACCTCGCGCTCCGGGGCGACGGTCCACTCACCCCGCCGCCAGAAGATGCGCGTTCCGTCAGCCAGGCGCGCGGCGGCATGGCCCAGCACAGGCTCCTCCCAGAGCGTTGCCTCGAGAGGCCGGGCAGAGTCCTCCTCGCCCAGGCCGCGGGCCACCAGATCGGTCGGGTAGGTGGCGATCAGCGAGCCCGAGCGAACCCAGACGCGGGATGCGGTCGAGCGGCGCCTCGGCCTTGATCCAGCGCCCGCCCTCGAGCGGTTCGCCGGACCACCAGTCGAGCCAGCGCCCGCGGGGCAGGTAGGTACTCCGCACTGTGACTCCCTCGTCCAGCACCGGGGCGACCCAGAGGGAGGGGCCGGGCAGACGGAGTCGGCGATCGCCCAGCCCTCGGGATCCTCGGGGTCAACCAGGCAGAGCGGCCGCATGATCGGGAGCCCCGTGCGGGCCGCCGTCAGGGCCGCAGCGCGGATGTAGGGACGGGCCGCTCGTGCAGGAGCACCGCCTCCCGGTAGGCGTCGAGGACGGCGCCGTCGTAGGTCCAGGCCTCCTGCTGGAAGCGGCCGTGCGCCTGCATCGAAAGGGGTGAGCGCACCGAGCTGTGCCCAGCGGACCAGCAGCTCGGGCTCGCAGCGCTCGGCCAGCCGGCGGCCGGGATCACGCCGACGTCATGGGAGAGGTTGGAGAAGCCCGTGGCGGCGCAGGTGAGCAGCGAGGTGAGCAGCGCGCGCAGCGACCAGAAGTCCGAGGCCTGGTCGCCCCAGAGCATCCCGGTTGCCTGCTGCCCGTTCCAGCCGGAGCGGCCGAAGACCACCCCGTTGCCCTCGCCGTGGACCGCGTCGAGCGCCTCCTGGGTCGACTCGCGGTAGAGCCGTCCGTACTCCCAGGCGGCCTCGGCGCCCGTCCGCCCGTCGGCGAGCCGGGAGTCGGGAGGGAAGTAGTACCCCTCGCCATCATCGGCCTTCACGCCCTCGACGCCGAGCTCGAAGACGTTGCGGGAGAGCTCGGCCCACCAGCGGCGCGCGGCCTCGGAGGTGAAGTCGACGATCGAGCCGGTGCCCATCCACGAGCGGCCCGACGTAGGGGTCGCCGTTGGCGGCGCGGACGTAGTAACCGGCCTCCGCTCCCTCCGTGTAGTTGGACGCCGGCTCGGAGTGGAGGCGCTCTGACTCGGGGTCCGGCGGGTGCTGCCCTTCGATCGACTCGAGGTTGACCCAGGGCGTGACCCAGACGACGGTGCGAACGCCGTCGTCCCGCATCCCGCGCACCAGTCCCGGGGCGTCGGGGAACTGGTGGGGGTTGAAGCGCCAGGTGTTGTACTGGGTCTCCCAGGGGGAGTCGATCACGATCGCGTCAAGCGGCAGGTCGTTGGCCCGGTAGCCGCGCCAGTCATCCTCGACGTCCTCCTGGTGCCCGTAGACGTCGCGGCTCTTCCAGTGGCCGTAGCCCCACTCGGGCAGCAGAGCCGGCAGCCCGGTCTCGCGCAGGAAAGCGCGCAGCCGCGCCGCCGGGGTCGCCCCGACGAAGAGGTGGAGCCGCAGCGGTCCCGCTGCGGTGCGCACCGAGACCGAGACGGCATCGCCCGTCAGGTCGGCCTCGACGCCGGGGCCCGGAGGTCTCGGCCCAGGCGGCCCATCCCGCTGAGGAGAGCAGCCACGGCACCGGCGCGTAGTCGCCCTGCGGGATGCCGTCCCGCTCGAGGAACTCGGGCGGGCAGTCCGGGCCGGTGTAGCGGCGGTCGGCTCCCAGTCGCAGCGCAGCGGCCTGCGCTGGTCGAAGTCGAGGCCGTGCCTGGCGCCGAGGCCGGTGACTCGCTCGCCCTTCGTCAGCGGCCAGCTCGCCGACCCGCAGCCAGCCCTCGTCGTCGGGATCGATCGTCACTAGCAGCCGGTCCGGAGCAGGCGAGGAGATCTGGACTCCTTCGTCCTCGAGGCGTCATGGGAGCCTCGCGCTCCTCATGCACCA
>CAVRYR010000008.1:0-140896 GCA_963725475.1 uncultured Solirubrobacterales bacterium
CCGCCTTCACCCACGTCGCGGCGGTCGAGCGCGCCCTCGACGAGGCGGGGCTCGACCCCTACGTCGTCGGGGGCCGCGCGCTTCTGGTCCCGCAGCAGATCGAGGACCTGCGCTGCCCTGCTGGCGGTGGTCGACCAACGCGCTCGACGACGAAGCGCTGTTCGGTGCCCTCGCCTCGCCCGCCTGCGGCGTCCTCCCCGACACGCTCTGGCTGCTGCGCCGGGCCGCGATGGTGCGGCGCGAGGACGGAAGCGAGAGCCGCCGCCACATCTGGCCGCTCGGTCCGCGACCTGGCCGAGCAGGGGGAGCCGAGCGAGGGCAACGCGGAGATGGCCGCGCTGATACCCCGGACGACGAGCTCGGGCGGCTGCGCGAGTTCGCGGCGACCCTCGGCGAGCTGCGCCGGCTCGGGACCGAGGGCGGCCTCGAGGCGCTGGTCGACCGCGTCGCGACCGAGACCGGATACGACCTCGCCACCCTCGCCCGCGACCACGGCACCGAGCGCTGGTCCAATGCACGCAAGCTGATGCGTCTGGCGCGCGAGTTCGAGTCGCGCAGGATCTCGACCTGGGCGCCTTCCTCGACTACCTCGAGGTGCGCGCCGGCCAGCGCGACCGCGAGCCCGAGGCGGCGACCCGGGCCGAGGGCCACTCGGGCGTCCGCGTTATGACCGTGCACTCCGCCAAGGGGCTCGAGTTCGACGCGGTGGCCGTCGCCGACCTCGGCCGCAAGCTCCAGCTCGGCTGGGCCCCGCTGCGTGTCGCCGGCGCGCGCGATGTCGCCCGAAGGCAACGAGGTGACTCGGGTCGGGGTGCAGCTCGGCCGCCTCGGCCGCCCCTCCGAGCGGCTCGGCGACTACGAGGAGCTCACCGAGCTGGCGGCGGAGCGCGAGGCTGAGGAGGAGGGCCGCCTCGCCTATGTCGCAGCGACCCGCGCCAAGCGCCGGCTGTTGCTCAGCGGCACCTTCAACCCGAAGGCGATCGAGGACCAAGATGAATCGGGTTCCTCCTCGCTCCGCTCGGAGGACCCTCGCATCAGCCGCAAGCCGATCGCTCTCCAGCTGATCCGCGCGCTGCTCGACGGGGACGTGGCCGAGCGCAATGCGGAGATCCCGGCGGCCGGAGACGGATTTCCGCCGGGCAGGATTCGGGTGAGCATCACCAAGCCGGGGGCGGGCGTCGGCGCGGAGCTGCTCGCCTCAGGGACACCCGTGCCCCGCGAGCCGACCGAGGGCGAGGGCGAGCCGCCGCTCCGTCGGCCCGAGGTCCCACCCGCGCTGGTCGGCGGTCTCTCGTACTCGGCGCTCTCGGACTTGAGAACTGCGGCTACCGCTTCTACGTCGAGCGCGTTCTCGGCATCGCGGAGCCGGACGCGGCGGCCGGAAGCAACGGCGGCGAACAGCCGCCCGCGCCCGAGGTGCGGCGCCGCTTCGGCCCCGGCGTCGCCGTGCACGCCCTGCTCGAGTGGAGCGCGCGTAACCGCTGGCGCGAACCGGACGACGAGCGAATCGCTGCCGCCCTGCGTGAGCAGGGGTTCGAGGAAGACGACGAACAGGCCGGGACGGCGCAGCGGCTCGTCCGGGCCTTCCTGGAATCGCCGCTCCGGGACGAGATCGGCGAGGCGAAGGTGAGCGCCGAGGTCCCCTTCGTGCTCTCGGTGCGGGGCACGCGCATCCGCGGCTCGATCGACCTGCTCGTCGAACGCCCCGACGGCTCGATCCTCGTGGTCGACTACAAGACCAACCGTCTTGAGGAGCGCACCCCGGAGGAGGTTGCCGCCCGATACCGCGTGCAGCGCGACCTCTACGCCCTCGCGGCAGCGGCGCGCGGCGGCCCGGTAGAGACCGCCTATGTCTTCCTGGAGCGACCGGACGAGCCGGTTCGGGCGAGCTTCGGGGTGGCGCAGCTCGACGCGGTGCGGGCCGGGATCGAGCAGCTGCTCGGCCGCCTGGCCGACGGGCGCTTCGAGGTCACCGACCGCCCACACCGCGACCTCTGCCTCGACTGTCCGGCGCGAGAGCGGCTCTGCAGCCACGAGACGTCTGCCCAACTCCGCGACTCACCCGATCCCCCGGTCGGGGCCGAGCCTCAGCTCAGCCTGCTGGAGAGCGAATGACCATCGGCGTGTTCGGCTACGGCTCGCTGGTGCTGCCCGAGAGCATCGAGATGACCCTCGGCCGCACGGTCGAGATGAGCCCGCCGGTTCGGCTTCACGGCTGGCGCCGGCGCTTCTCCCAGGCCCGGGACAATCTGACCTGCGAGAAGACATTCGAGCTGGATGGCGGGCGCCGGCCCGAGTGGATCCTCGGGCTCAACGTCGAGCGCGGCGAGGACGCGGAAGGACCGGTCAACGGCGTGGTCCTCGAGCTCAGCGAGGGGGAGCTGGAGCGCCTCGACATCAGGGAGATCCGCTACGACCGCGTCGACGTCACGGACCTGGTCGATGGCAACGGCCTGCCCGACCGGATCATCACCTACACCGCGAAGAGCGACCACTTCGCGCCTGACCCGCCCGGCGATGCCGTGATCCTCTCCACCTACGCCAACGCGATCGAACAGGCATTCGAGGCCCTAGCCCCCGTCGAGCTCGGGCACTACCGGGCACCACCCCCTACCCGGTTGTCCGCGTCGCGGCGACCCTGGTGATCGACCGCATCCCGGAAGGCAACCCGCGCGACTGGTAGCGACGGACCGCGCGGCTCCGATCAGAGCGGCCGGTCGAGGAAGGTGCCGTACATCCGGCCGGCCAGCAACGCTGCGAGCGCGACATAGGTGACCGCGACCAGAGCACGGGTCCGACCCGGAACGTCGAAGTACGCGCTCGCCTCCGGGGTCCGGCGAGCGTTCCAGCGATGCCAGGACTCGATCGAGCCCAGCACGAGGATCAGGACCAGAACGGGACTGGGGGAAGAACACCACCAAGGGGACGAAGGCCACAAGGCCGGCGGCCCAGACCTACGGCGAGATGGCTGCCATCGCCCGGCCGCCGTCCAGCGGGAGGACCGGCATCAGGTTGAACAGGTTGAGGAAGAAGCCGACGTATGCCAGCGCCTGCCAGAAGTCTTCTCCGGTCACGAGCCAGATCCCGAACGGAACCAGGCTCGCGAGCGATCCCGGGATGGGGCCGGCGAGGCCGACCCGCGCCTCGGCGGCGGCGTCCTCGCCCATGGAGTTCGAGGAGATCACCGCCCCCGACGAACGGAATGAACATCGGCGCCGAGGCCTCGACGCCCTCCCGGCGGAGCTTCCGGGACTCTCGGCCGCGGCGCTCATGCGGCCGGCGAGGTCCTCCGCCGCTTGGCCCGCTGAGAGACCTCACGGGCCTGGAACCAGCAATAGAGCCAGAGCGTCGGGTGGCGGAACGCCGATGTCGATCTGGATTGCTGTGTCTGCCCAGCTGTCTTGCGAGTCTTTATGCCGACAAGACGCGGGGGCCGCGCACCTTCTTCCCGCGGTCAGCGCGACGTTGGAACGGTTCTCAGACCGCCAGCGATGGCAGCTTCGATGGAGCAAGGGCGGAGCGCCCCTCCTCGAGCAGGACCGCCTCGGCCTCCCGGTAGATCTGGTCGGCCAGCTCGGGTGTATCGCCGACGGCGGTCAGCCCGACCCGGCCGAGCTCGGTGAGGCGCTGATCATGTGGAAGACGACGCCCGCCTGCCGGGCCTGGTCGAAGTGCAGGCCGTGGCGGACGACGATGTCGAACAGGTCCTCGAGCGTCAGCCCACGCAACAGCTGGGACTCGAGGTGGTCGGTCGCCGACGAGGTGCTTCTCCTGGCCGTCCGGCGTCAGGAACAGCGCGGTCGTCGGGTCGTAGCGGCCGTCGGTCAGGAACTGCAGGGTGAGGAACGGATGGGTCGTGCCGCCCTTGCGGAGGTTGAGCTCGATCGCGTACGGCCGTCCACGCCCCGCCCTCGCGCACGACGACGAAGTCGATCGCGAACCGGCCGAGCACGCCCTCGCGCGCGAGCCGCTCGCCGATCTTCCGGCGCATCGTCGCTGATCGCGCGCGCGTAGGCGAAGTCGGCGGGGAAGCGGCAGCCCAGGTAGCTCTGGCCGCTGGGGCCGCCGAGCAGCTGGTCGTGCGTCGAGAGCAGCTCGACCTCGCCGAGCGGCGTCACCCGCAGCTGCACGCTCGGGCTGCGGAAGCTCCGTCCCCGCGATCCGCTCCTCGACGATGCCACCCCGTTCGACGCCAGCTGCGCCGCAGGTACGGCGTCGAAGCGTCGAGGTCCGCGCGCCTCGAACGCCATCGCTCCACCCGCTCCCGCAGCGCCGCCGCGCTCCGTCTGCATGCGCCGGGCGCCGGCAGGCCCGCGCAGGTCGACCAGGGCGTTGCCCGCGCCGGAGACGCCCTCGTTGAGCTTGACGAGTGGCCTCGCGTGCACGTCGGCCCGCGCGGCGCGCATCGTCGGCGAGCGCGTCGACGACGTCGTCCACCGTGGCGAGGTCCTCGAAGCCGAGCGGGTGCCGGACGGCCGCCTCGGCGAACAGCCGCCGGCAGCCGGTCTTGGTGCCGAGCGACGAGCACCGCGGGTCGGCGCCGTACATCGGGATCCCGAGGGCGAGCGGCGAGGTCGCGCTCGAGCGGCGGTCGTGTTGTACGGGACGAGGTGGCAGAGCTCGCGGTCCGGGATCAGGCGGCGGATGCGCGGCGATGCACCCGCGGCCGCTCGAGCAGCTTCGCGCTGAGCGGCGGCGCGGAGCCGTCGCCGCGGCGACGAGGTGCAGCCGCGGCGCGGGCATGGCACGGGATGACGCCGGGCGAGCAGGCGAGAGGTAGTAGTCGATGATCGCCGGCGACGACCGGCATCGACGTCACGTAGACGATCCGCAGCCGCGGCTGGCGCAGCAGCAGGAGCAGGAACAGGAACCGCTCCTCGTAGGCCTGCGATCGAGCGCGCCCGGCCCGTCGCCCTTGGGTCGACGGGCCATCGAAGGCGACGACGACGACCGACTCGCCCGCGCTCGTTGAGCCGCATGCGCGCCCCACGATCGCGGACGAGCCGCTGCTGCAGGGCGGTCGAAGCGCGCGTAGCGCTCGGTCCTCGTCGAGCTCGGCGAGGCCGGCGCGACGCTGCCGGCGCTCGGTGCTGGTCACGTCGGCACCTCGGCCGCGTCGAGGCCGACGCACGTCGAAGCCCGCGCACCGGCCGTGAGAACCCGGCCAGGGTCAGGTCCGCCGACCGGCTCGCGTCACGACGTCGTCCGTCGGCCGCCGCCTGCACCCGCTGGCTGACGAGGATCTGGCCCGCGCGGCCGCCTGGGCGCACAGCCGGGCGGCGAGGTTGGTGACGCGTGCCGATGGCGGCGTAGTCGGAGCGCCCCTCGAAGCCGATCCGGCCGAGCGTGGCGTAGCCCTGCGCGATGCCGACGCCGAAGCGCGAGGTCGTGGCCGCGTCCGCTGCCACTCCTCGGACCAGCTCGCCGACCCGCTCGCGCATCGCAACGGCCATGCGCACCGCGCGGAGCGGGCCGTCCGGGCAGGGCAGCGGGTCGTTGAAGAAGACCATCAGCCCGTCGCCGGTGAAGCGCTCCAGCGTGCCCTCGAAGCGCGTAGATGAGGTCGCCGAGCGCCGCGTGGTACTCGCGCAGCACGTCCCATCACCTCCTCCGGCTCCGCGGTCTCGGCGAACGGCGTGAAACCGCGGAGGTCGCAGAAGACGACGGTGATCTCCCGGCGGTGGCTCTCGAGGAACGACTCGTCGCCGGAGGAGACCACGAGGTCGGCGAGCTGCGGCGAGAGGAACCGCCGCAGCCGGCCGAGCCGCTCGAGCTCGTCGACCTGCGCGGCGACGCGCTCCTCCAGCTCGCGGTTCCACGCCGCGAGCTCCGCCGCCTGCGCGCTCGACGTGTCGTGGTAGCGCTTGACGCGCAGCAGCGAGCGCACCCGGGCCAGCAGCTCGGCCTGGTCGAACGGCTTGGTGACGAAGTCGTCGGCGCCGGCCTCGATCGCCGCGAGCTTCTCCTGCGTCGCCGCTCGCCGTGATCATCACGACCGGCAGGAAGCTCGTCGCGGGCGTCGGCGCGCAGGCGGCGGCAGACCTCGTAGCCGTCCATCTCCGGCATCAGGATGTCGAGCAGCACGAGGTCCGGCGGCTCCTCGCTCGCGAGCCGCGAGCGCCTCCGCGCCGGAATCCGCGGGCACGACGCGGTAACCCCGCGGGGACGAGCACGGCCTCGAGCAGGCGCACGTTCTGCGGCAGGTCGTCGACGACCAGGATCGACGGCCTGCTCGCTCATCGGCGCGTCCTCCGCTCCGGCGGCAGCAGCTCGACGCGACCTGCTCCGGGAAGGTGCCGCACGTTGATCGGCTTGACGAGATAGCCGTCGAAGCCCGCGCGCGAGCAGCCGCTCGCGGTCGTCGTTCATCGCGAAAGCGGTCAGGGCGACGACCGGCACGTCGGCCGTCGCGGGTCCGCGCGCAGCCGCGCCGCAGCGCCTCGTGCCGTCCATGCCCGGGCAGCTGGAGGTCCATCAGGACGAGGTCCGGGGAGGTCGCGCGCGAGCCAGGCGACGCCGTCCTCCGCCGTCCGCGGCGCCGAGCGTACGACGAAGCCCGCGTGCTCGAGCACGTCGCGCACGAGCTTGCAGGTTGCGCTCGTTGTCCTCGACGACCAGGACGGCCCCGCCGTTCACGCGGTCCTCCCGCTCGCCGTCGCGGCCGTGCGCGCCGACCGCGCTCGACGCAGCTCGACGAGCTCGCGCCGCGGTCGAGCTCCGCCCTTCTGCGCCAGGTAGCCTGATCTCGGCCGGCGAGCGCGCGCTGGTCGTCGGCGTCAGCGTCTTCGCCGTGAGCGACCACGATCGGGCACAGCACGCCGTCGCGCGGTCGGCGCGCAGGCGCTCGATCGACGCGAAGCCGTCCATGTCGGGCATCAGCAGGTCGACCAGCACGACCGCCGGGCGACTCGCTCGCACCAGCGCGAGCCCTCCGTCGCCGCCGGCTGCGCGTGAGCACCCGCCACCCGGCCGGTCGAGGGCCGCCTGGACAGCTCGAGATCGCCGGGATCGTCGTCGGATCGACGACGACGATCGCCGATCCCCTCGACCGCGCGCGGCAGCGGTGCGAGCGCCGTGCGCAGCCGTTCGTGGCGCCACCGGCTTGACGAGGTAGTCGGCCGCGCCGAGCGCGAACCCGCGGCCCCGCTCGTCGAGCATCGAGACGATGACGACCGGGATCCGGCGTCACGGGTCGGCCTTGAGCCGGGCGAGCACGTCCCAGCCGTCGAGCGCGGCAGCACGATGTCGAGCACGACGGCGGCCGGGCGGCAGCGAGCGCGACCAGCCGAGGCCCTGCTCGCCGTCGCGCGCCGATCTCCACGCGAAGCCGACGCCGTCGAGGTGCAGGCGCAGCAGCTCGACCGAGCGGTCGTCGTCCTCGACCACGACCACGACGGCGCGGTCGTCCGTCGCGCCACGTCGCCGCCGGCGCAGCCGCGGCGTCGCGAACGGCGGGACGAGCAGAACGCGAACGTGCTGCCCTGCCCGACCTCGCTGTCGAGCCAGAGCCGCCCCCGTGGAGCTCGACGATCCGCCGGGAGAGGGTGAGGCCGAGACCGGTGCCCTCCTCGCGTCGGGCGTCCCGCGCGCGCCCTGCTGGAACGCCTCGAAGATCCGCTCCCGGTCCTGGCGGCGGCAATGCCGACGCCGGTGTCGCTGCACCGTCACCACGACCTCGTCGTCGGTCGCGCCGGCGGTGACCTCGACCCGGCCGCCGTCGGGGGTGAACTTCACGGCGTTCGTGAGCAGGTTCAGCACGACCTGCTTGAGCCGCAGCTCGTCGGCCTCAGACGGTCGCCGACGCCCTGCCTCGACGTCGAGCGCCAGCGTGATCGCGTGCCGCGCGGCGCGCTCGCGCACCATGGCCAGCCTGTGCTCCAGCACGCTGCGCGAGGTCGACGGACGGCCCGGCTCCAGCTCCATCTGGCCGGCCTCGACCTTGGACAGGTCGAGGATCTCGTTGATCAGCTCGAGCAGGTGCCGGCCGGAGTCGAGGATGTCGCGCAGGTACTCGTCCTGCCGCTCGTTGAGCTCGCCGAACATCCGCTCCAGCAGCACCTCGGAGAACCCGATCACCGCGTTGAGCGGGGTGCGCAGCTCGTGCGACATGCTCGCGAGGAACTCCGACTTGTGCCGGCTGGCCACCTCGAGCTCGCGCCTCTTTCGCTCGAGCTCCCGGAACAGGCGCGCGTTGTGGATCGCCAGCGCCGACTGGCTGGCGAACGTCTCCAGGAGGTCGACGACCTCGGTCGGAGAACGCCCCGGGACTGCTTGCGCCGCACGACGAGCGCGCCGACGATCCGGCCCTCCCGCAGCAGCGGCACCGCGAGCATCGAGCGCCAGCCGGCGTCCGGAGCACGTCGAGGTGCGGGTCGCGGGCGCGTCGTCGCAGGTCGGCGAACTGGCTGGGGCTGGCCGCGCGGCGGCCGCCGCGGCCGACGAACGTCTCGTCGAACTGGATGCGGGTCGTCTGCAGCTCGCGAATCAGCGTCGTCGTCGGTTCCATAGGTCGTGCTGCAGCGCAGAACTCCTGGCTGTCGGAGTCGAACTCGAAGATCGAACCGCCATCGGTTCCCGAGAGCTCGACCGCGATGCGTGACGATCGTCGTCAGCACCTCGTCGAGGTCGAGGCGTCGAGCTCACGGCCTCGCCGACCTCGCCGAGGGCCTGCAGCTCGTCCACCGATCGAGCCAGCTCGACCCTTCGCGCTCTCAAGCCTCTTGAAGAGGTTGCCGTTCTGGATCGCGATCGCGCCCTGTGCGGCGAAGGTCGTGACCAGGTCGATCTGACGCTTGGAGAAGGGCGCCACCTCCGTGCGGGCCAGGGAAACCACGCCGATCACGTCGCCGTCGTCGCGGATCGGCACGCCGAGCATGGTCCGCTGACCGCCGCGCCTGAGGCTCTCCTCCCACTGGTAGTAGGGGTCCTCGATCACGTCCGGTATGTGGATCGTCCGACCCTCGAGGCCGACACGCCCCACGAGGGTGCCGGTCCCCGGCTCGATCGGATGCTCCTCCAGGAGCTCCTGGTAGGAGTCCGAGCCACCGGCGACGAACGCGAGGTGGTACGCGGTGCCGTCGAAGATGTGGATCTGGCCGGTGTCGGCCCGGCAGAGGGTCCTGGCGTTCTGGACAACGCTCTCGAAAACCGGCTGCTGATCGGACTCGGAACGGCCGAGGACGTTCAGGACGTCGCTGGTGGCGCGCTGCTGCTCTCGCGCCTCCTCGAGGTCCTCTCTGAGCTGCTCAACCTCGGTGCGGAGTGAGTCGAGCTCTGAATTTTTCTCCTCCACCCCACTTCTCCCATCTCCCCTGCGCCGCCAGTCTACTGTCGCCTCGCGCGCCCTGGATCCGTGCTTTCCCGCACATGACGGTCGGGAGGGTGGGGATCTTCCAGCGGCCCGGAAGATGCTGAAAATTGAGGGGTCCGGCTGGGCTAGAGTCGGTCGCAGCCGTGATGCCTGGGGCGCTCTCCGACGCGGAAGTGGTGGCGGGCTGCCGCCGCGGCGACGATGCCGCCTGGCGCGAGCTGGTCGAGCGCTTCTCGCGCTACGTCTACGCGATCACGACGCGCGCCTACGGCCTGCGGGATCGAGATGCCGAGGACGTCTTCCAGGAGGTCTTCGCCCGCGCCTACGAGCGCCTCGACACTCTGCGGAGCGACGAGGCGATCCGGCCGTGGATCGCCCAGATGACCAGGCGGCTCTCGGTGGACCGGCTCCGCTCGGCCAGGCGCGAGGTGCCGAGCGATCTCGTCGATGCCGAAGGGGCCGATCCGGATGACGCAATGGCCGAGATCGACGAGGCGGTTACCGTTCATGAGGCCTTGCGACACCTGCCAGAGCCGTGCCGGGAGCTCCTCGATCGCTTCTTCGCCCGCGATCAGAGCTACCGAACGCTGGGCGAGGTGCTCGAGCTGCCCGCCGGAACGATCGCCAGCCGTATTTCTCGATGCCTGAGGAAACTTGCCGCGGAGCTGCGGAAGATCGGCCACCCGAGGTTCGTCACCTGAACGATGGACGATTCACGAGCTGAGACCGACGAGGAGGCTCTGGGGCGGCTGCTTGCCGCGCTGCCCGCGCCGCCGGAGGGGTGGGTGGAGGCAGCGGCATCGTTGCCCGAGACCCGGCGCGACGCCGACCGCATCGTCGAGCTCGCCGAGGAGGATCAGGAGTTTCGGAACGCGGTCCTCACCGACCCGGCACCGGCCCTGCGGGAGGCGGGGTACGAGCCGACCGCGCCGCTCGTCGCCGCGATCCGCGCGCGGCTCCAGGGCGACTAGGCGCAGGCCGCTCGCGCCCGCTCCGCCGCGGCATCAACGGCACCCCGAAGCTCGCCCACGCGGGTGAGCCGCTCGTCCTCCGGGGCGGTCGAAAGGTTCACCTCGATCAGCTGAGCCGCAGCCCCGACGGCGGCGCCGGCCAGCAGTGCGGCTCCGGCGGCGTCCCCGCGCATGTCCGGGTTCCCGTCCTCTGCTACGAGTGCGGCCAGAGCGGCCACGTCCGCAGCAGCCTCCGCTATCTCCAGGGGCAGGTCCGCCGCGCGGGCGAGCGCCGGTGCAAGCGGGGTGCCCCCGCGTGCACGCTCATCCCGCCGGGCAGCGTCAAGGGCACCGGTCGCGATCAGGTGGGCCTCCCTGTCCTCCCGAGCGAGGCGCACGGCACGGCGGCGGAGAGCCGCAGCCTGGACCAGCGCCCCGCTTGCGTCGTCCCATGTCTCCTTGGAGGAGCGGGCGGCCTCGCCGCCACCCCGGCGGCGAGCGCCACGACCAGCGCGGTGATGGGGCCGACGTCCGGGCCGCTCAGCTCCTCCGCCAAGCTGTCGATCAATGCACCGCGCACAACCCGTTGGTCCTAGGCCCGGTGCCAGTGCCGGGCCCAGTCGCGGAGCTCGCCCATCACCGGCTCCAGCGAGTGGCCCTTGTCGGTGAGCTCGTAGCTGACGCGGACGCGATTGCCCGGCTGAACCTCGCGGCGGACGAGGCCGGTCTCCTCGAGCTCCTTGAGCCGGCAGGAGAGCAGGCGGTCGGACATACCGGGCACGGCCTCCTTGAGCTCGGCGAAGTGCAGCGGCCCGTCGGTGAGCGCGTACAGGATCGCTCCCGCCCAGCGGCGGCCGATCAGCTCCACCGCGCCGTGGTAGTGAGGACAAACTTGTCTCGGCTTGGCCGTCCCCCCACGGCCAGCGCCTGGCTGCGATCTCACCTCTTCCTTAGCTTACCAAGCGTAAGTGCCAGCATAAGGCGGTGGCTGCTGTAGATCGAGGGGGCTTCGAGCGAAGCGAGAAGCCACGCGTTTCAGGCCGGTCCGCGCCGCCTAACGAGTACACGGACCGGTGCTGACCTCGCCGGTCGAGTCCGAGAGCGCCTCGCGCACGATCCCGTTGGGCACCGCGTAGCCACCGGGCTTGCCCTCGGTGGTGGAGGCGAACACGGTGCCCATCACCCGGCCGTCCGCGTCGACCAGGGGCCCCCCCGGAGTTACCGCTGCGGACCTCACCGCGCAGCGCGGTCAGCTCGCGGGTCACAGGCCCGCGCCCGTACGAGTCCTGCGTCACCACCGGCCCGGTCACCCCCGCGCGTGCCGGGGCGATCGTGAACGGCCCGTTCTCGGGATACCCGAGCACGGCGCCGGCGGTGCCGCTCGTCACCTGGGGTGCGAAGGAGAGGGGCGGCCCGGGTAGCCCGCTCACCCGCAGCAGCGCGAGGTCGTTCGTCGGGTCGTAGTGGACTGCCGTCGCGTCGAGCGAGCTACCGCCGGAGCGAGTCACGCTTGTATCGGTCTCGCCGGCGACCACGTGGGCGTTGGTCACCACCAGCCCAGGCGCCACGATCCAGCCCGAGCCCTCGACGCCCAGCCCGCACGCGCTGCCCAGCACCCGCACTACGCTGGCCTCCGCGGCGCGCACCTTCGGATCCCTGGCGATCTTCGAGTCCGGAGCGGGAACGTCGGGGCTCGGCCCCTGCACCGTCACCCGCGGGTCGATCCGGTGGAGGGCGTTGATCAGTGTGCTCGACGGCGGGAAGGTGTCGTTGAGCGCCTTCAGGATCGCCGACTGCTGCACGGCCTTTCGCAGGCCCTTTGCGCCCGGCGCGTTCAGCGCCACAGCCCCGAATAACCAGGCAAGACCAAGGGCGAGGGCGGCCAGCAACAGGGCGCCGCCGGCCGCCTCGGCGACCGCAAGCCCGCGCCGGCGCCCCCCGCCCCCGAGCAGGCGCAGGCGCATCCCATAGGCGAGGCCCTCGAACGAGACCGCCACGATCCCGCCGATCAAGAGCGCGCCGGCCAGGGCTGTGGCGGGGGCGTACGGCGAGTGTGCGCCATCCGGCAGCAGCGCCGGGCCGATTCGGCTTCCCAAGAAGGCGCCGATCGCGAACCCGCCCAGGCTGAGCACGCCCACGATCAGGCCCTGCTGGTAGCCCCAGAAGGCCATCGCCAGCGCGAAGGCGACAATCAGCCAGTCGAGGCCGGTCACGGTTTCCCGAATACAAGCAGCAGGAGCGATTACCTTTCCCTCGTGAGTCCGCCCGTGACAAGGTCACGGCCCCGCGAGGAGGGGTTTCCGCCGCCCCGACGCCCCGTCAGGCAGCCACGCCCGCAGCGCGGCCCGCTGACCGAGCGCCAGCGGCGCCTGCGCCAGCGCGCCCTGCCGCTGGCGGTCGTCGCTGTGATCGCCTTCATCTTCGGCGTGATCAGCTCCGCGGGAAGCCCCGAGCAGGACATGGCGAAGCGCTTCGTCGAGGACTGGGCGCACCAGGACTTCACGGCGATGCACGACGAGCTCTCGGACTCCGCCCAGGCGCAGTACTCCCCGCAGGACCTCACCAAGGCCTACCGCGACGCCCAGGAGACGTCCACCGCCACGGCAATCGACCCAGGCGATGCCGACGGCCCGAAGAGCGTCAACGGCACCGACGTGGTCGACGTCCAGGTCGGGGTGCGCACCAACCTGTTCGGCAAGCTCACCGGCGTCCTCCGCCTGCCCCTCGACGGCGGCAAGGTCGCCTGGGCCCCACACCTGGTCTTCCCCAACCTGCTTCCCGGCGAGACCGTTGGGCGACGCCTCACGCTCGGCCACCGCGCCCCGATCCTGGCGAAGCACGGGGTGCCGCTGGCGACCGGCCCGACCGCCGACCGCACCTCTCCTCTCGGCACCGACGCGATCGACGTCGCGGGTGAGACCGGGGCGCCCGATGCCGAGCAGCAGGCCAGGCTCCAGCACGCCGGCTACCCCTCCAATCAGGACACGGGCGTGAGCGGCCTCGAGCTCGGCTTCAACGCCCGCCTGGCCGGCCGCCCGAGTGGAGAGCTGCTCGCGGTCAAGCAGGGGACGCCGACGCCGGACGTCCCGGCCGGCACCCAGGGCCGCGTGATGGCCAGGGCCCAGGGCGCGCCGGGCCTCGCGGTGCACACCACGATCGACCCCCGCCTGCAGTCGACCACCGTGAACGCGCTCGGCGGGCAGTCCGGCGGCGCCGTGGTGCTGAACGCCCGCACCGGTGACGTGTTGGCGATCGCCGGCTCCGCCTACTCCTCGCCCCAGCCGCCGGGCTCCACCTTCAAGGTGATCACGACCACCGCCGCCCTCGAGGGCCGCGACGTGAAGCTCAGCGACACCTTCCCGGTCCTCACCGAGGTCAACCCGGACCCCAACTCGGGCGCCCGTGTCGTCCACAACGCCCACGACGAAGCGTGCGGCGGAACCTTCACCCAGGCCTTCGCGAAGTCGTGCAACAGCGTCTTCGCCCCTCTGGCGGTCAAGGTCGGCGCGAACCGGCTGGTCGACACCGCCGAGCGCTACGGCTTCAACCAGCCGACCAGCCTCTACAACGTCCAGGCGACCGCGGCGACGCAGCCGAACAGGATGACGATCCCGAGCGCCCGGGAGCTTGCATCCGAGCCGACCAACACCGACCTCTCCGTGACCGGTTTCGGCCAGGGCAAGGTGCTGGCCACCCCGCTCGGGATGGCCTCCGTCGCCCAGACCGTGGCTAACGACGGCGTCCGCTCGCCGACCTCGATCGTCAAGGATCCGAACCTGAAGAGCGCGGCCAAGCCGGCCCAGGTGACCTCTAAGGACAACGCGCGCGTGCTGACCGGGCTGATGCGCGCCGTGGTCACCTCGGGCACCGGCACGCAGGCGGCTCTGCCGGGAGTCGAGGTCGCGGGCAAGACCGGCACCGCCGAGCTCGGCCCCAAGCCCGGCGAGCCGCAACCCGCGCCCGGCCAGGAGGACACCGCCAAACAGCTGATAGACGGCTGGTTCATTGCCTTCGCACCGGCCCGCAAGCCGAAGCTGGCGGTCGCGGTGATGCTGATCGACGCCTCCGGCGACGGCGGCACCACGGCCGCGCCGATCGCGCGGGAGATTCTCGCGTCGGCGCTGTAGCGGCCACCAGTCCGGACTCTTGTGAGCGAGGGGCGAAGCCCCGAGCGGTTATCGGGCCGGCCGCTTGTGGCCGCGATCTGATGGCGAAGCCGGGAAACCGGAACCTACGGCATCCCAAACGCCACGCCCACCATCGCCAGCCCGCCCCCGATGGCAGTCAGCAGGCCGCCCGGCGCCTCCAGAGCGAGCCCGAGCGGGATGCCGATCAGGGCGAGCGCAGTGCCGACCGCGATCAAGGCCCACCAGTTGACGCCGTCCGAGCCCTGCTCCGGTGCCGCGGGGGCGGTGAGGACGGTGCAGATCGCCATCAGAGCGACGCCGACCAGGCCGCCGGCTACGCCGAGCAGCTGGATGAGGGCGAGGGCGGCGCCGATGCCGCCGATCACGAGCAGCGCCTGAAGCTGGGTCTTCCTCATGGGCGGGGAGAGCTCCCCTGGGGAGCCTAGATATCGAGGGTGATCTCGCCCGTCTCGGCCTGGTAGTCGATCTCGAGCTTGAGCGGGCGGTTCTCGGTGATCCCCTGGGGCAGCAGGAAGAGCACAAAAGCGCCCTGCGTCGGCCCGTTCGCGGCGGCGGTGTCCGGCGCGGGGATGTCTGCGTGGCCGGCAAGCGTGGAGTCCAGCGGCGCCGCGAACGCCGAGTGGCTGGGAATCGCCTGGTAGTCGGCGCCGGTTGTGTCGGTGATGCTGAATCCCCCGACGCCCGGGATCCTGATCGGGCTGTCGCCCGTGTTGTGCATGGTCAGGAAGACTGCCAGATACGCCTGCTCGGACGGGGGCGGCAGCTGCTGCCCGGCCAGGTACTGCTTGTCGTCCGGCTGGTTTGGGTTGAGAAAGCGCGTCTCGGAGACGTTGAGCTTCAGGTCCCCGAGCTGGATCGGCACGCCCTCGTCCGCTTCCTTGCCGGGGTCGTTGTTGCCACAGCCGGCCACGCCGAGCGCGGCGAGGACGAGCATGAGGACGAGTGCCAGGGCTCCCTTATGGCCGGGGCGCATGAGGGCGCGCAGTCTACCCACGCCATTAATCGGGTTGCCCCTAGCGGGCACCCTCGCATATCGGTCCTCACCCGCCACGCCGGTGCGTGGAGCCTCGTCTCCGGACTCGAGCAGGTCCCGCATCCTGCGCAGCGCCTTGCCCAGGCGGCGGCGCCACCAGCGCTCTCGCCCGAGCTCCCTGAGGCGATCGAAGCTGCTCGCCGGCGACGTCCAGAAGGTGAGCTTGAGGTCGGTGGTCGGCCCCTCGGTCAGCTCCCAGACGAGCCGCATCGGGATGCGATCTAGGCGCCCCCCGCGGCAGTGCTCTACGACCCGGTACGGCCGGTCCGCCTCGGAGATGACCGTCTCCATGTACCGGACCCCCGCCGGCGCATGGACCCGGAAGCGGGCCGCAGCTCCCCGCCCGGCGGGCGGGATGCGCTCCAGGCGGAACTCGCTCGCGAAGTGGTCGGTCCAGCTCGGCCGCACGCTCAGGTCGCAGATGAAGTCGAAGACCCGCTCGCGCGGTGCGTCGATCGAGACTTTCAACGACAGGGGGCCCACGGGCGCGTGAGTCTACCCCTGGAAATCATGGACTTTCCGTACCACCCGCGAAATTTACCTGGCCATTTCGCAGTACCGGGAGTAGTATCCGCCGCACCCCCGATGAGTTTGCTTGGACAGAGTCAGGATGACGTCGTTCACGCGGGTGAGCCCGCCGGCGGCGTCGGTTCCTTCATCTGCCAGGGCTGCTCCTTCCCGGTCTCCTTCGAGCCGGCCGAGGAGATCCCTGAGTGCCCCAACTGCGGTGGCACCGACTTCCGCCGGTCCTCCATGTTCGAGCAGCCCACGCTGCGCAGCTTCGCGATCCCGAAGCCGGCGGCCAAGCCCGCCGACTGGCTCGACGGCGTGCGCGATTCGATCGGCGAGCCGGGCAAGTACCTCGCGATGTTCGCCGACGGCCGGACCCGGGTGATCGAAGTCTCGGACGGCTGGTCCCGGATCGGTCGCAGCCGCTCCGCCGACATCCGCCTCGACGACCCGACGGTGTCGAGGCGCCATGCGGTGGTCGTGCAGACGCCTGAAGGAGAGCTCCGCGTCCTCGACGACCGCTCCATGAACGGCATCTGCGTGAACGGTGAGCCGGTTGACTGGAGTCCGCTTGCCGACGGCGACGAGCTGCAGATCGGGCGCTACACGCTGAGCGTGATCGAGAGCGAGGGCCGGCCCGTCTAGTCGGCGTCGTCCACCGCTCGCAGCGCCTCCTCCACCTCCGCGTCCACCGGCACCGACTCCTCGATCGAGACGGCGGCGAGCACCTCATCCACGAAGGACTTCGGCGTGACCACCAGCCGGAGCTTCTGGCGGCGGTTCCGCAACCGCGCGGCGGCATCGAAGATCAGGCTGATCCCCGAGCTGTCGATATAGCTCGTCTCTCTCAGGTCGATGACGAGGGCATGGGCCTTGTTGGAGATCCCGTCGAGCAGCCGCTGGCTGAGCGACTCGACGTTGGAGGCATCGACCTCGCCGGCGACGTGCGCCACCGCGACGTCGCCCGCGGTCTCGAGCGAGAGCCTGGCGAGGTCGGGCATCATCGCTCGCCCCCCAGGCGCCTCGAGAGCTTCACCTTCGTTCCGTCCTCGCCGCTGTCGATTTCGACATCATCCATGAACTCTCGCATCACCGGGATCCCGCGTCCCCGGCGCTTGCCCGTGGGCTCTCGCCATCCCCCCGTGTCGGTGATGCTGACGGTGGCGATCCCGTCCACGAGCGCCGCCTTGACCCCAATCGTGGCGGCCACCGGGCCGTAGGCGTGCTCGATCGCGTTTCCGCATGCCTCGGTGACGGAGATGGCGAATGCGGCGCAGTCGTCGTCGCTGCCCCCGTTCGCGGCCACCCAGCGCCGGATCAAGTGCCGGGCGGTTGCGAGCTGCTCGGCCTGCGCCGGCAGCTCTACGTCGAGCAGCTCGTGCAGGCCGACCGCCTTGACGGCCAGCAGGGCGATGTCATCAGCCGCCTCGCTGTCCTCGATCAACCGGTCGATGATCGTCCGGCATCGGAGCTCCGGCTCATCCGGTGCGGCGACGGCGGCCTCGACCAGCGCCGCCTCGCCCTCCACCAGCTTGCTGCCCCGGCGCTCGATCAACCCGTCGGTGTAGAGCAGCAGCGTCTCGCCGGACTCGAGCGCGAATTGCATTTCGTCGTAGGCGGGAGTGCCGCCGGTGCCCAGAGGTGGCCCGCCCGCGTCATTGAGGAAGATTGCGGTCCCGTCCGGCCGCACGAGCAGCGGGAACGGATGGCCGGCGCGGGCGAGCTCGACCACCCACGTGTCCAGGTTGAGGACCGCGTAGATCACCGTCGCCATCCGCGAGCCCTGCCGGTCTGCGAAGCGGGCCAGCTTGCTGAGCAGCTGGCCCGGGCTCTCCACCTCGAGCGCGTAGGCGCGCATCCCGCTGCGGAGCTCGCCCATGTAGGTGGCTGCGGCCAGGCCATGCCCCGCGACGTCGCCGATCGCGAGCCCAATGCGGCGATGCCCGAGCTGGATCACGTCGTACCAGTCGCCCCCGACCGCCGACTCGTGGGCGGCGGGCAGGTAGTGAGCGGCCATGCTCAGCCCCGGGAGCAGCGGCAGGCTTCGTGGCAGCAGGCTGCGCTGCAGGCTCTGGGCGATCTGGCCTTGGACGACCAGGCGGGAGCGCTCGATCGAGAGCGCGACGCGGTCGGCCACGAGCTGGAGCAGCTCGACGTCGCCCTCGTTGAACTCCCGCTGGGTGAGCGAGCCGACATGGAGCACCCCGATCACGTGGCCTTCGATCACCAGCGGCACACCCAGAAGGGAGCGGACCTTCCTCTCACCGAACAGCGGGTTGACGGGCTGGAGCTCGGAGTTGCTGAGGTCTGCGATCACGACCGGCTGGCGGGTGGCCGCGACACGGCCGGCAAAGCCGCGGCCGATCGGCAGGCGGAAGCCACGCTCCACCTCCTCCTCGAGCCCCTTGGCGGCGCGAGCGGCAAGGGTCCTGCCGTCGTCCTCGACCAGCAGGATCGCGGACGTATCGACGCTGAGGATGTCGACCACCCGCTCAAGCAGCTCGTTGAGGAGATCCTCGAGGTCGAGGTGAGCGAGCGCGGACTCGGTGACCCGCTGCACGTCGCTGAGACGAGCGATCGCCTCCTCGGCCACCGCCGGCTCGACCGCGGCACTCGGTTTATCGCTGGGATCTGGCGTCATGTCCCCCGACTGACGCAAGCTTCGCAGGTCGTCTAGGGCGCTGCGACGGGGGCCGCCGCCTGGCCGCTGCGCCTGCCGACCAGCTTGGGCTGAACCGGGCCTGCGATCTCCACCCGGCCGTCGTCGTGCACCAGCATCCCGCCATATGCGGCCGTGATCACCTCGCGGCCGCGCTCGGGACCGCTGAGCAGCGCCGCCTTGGAGACGGTCTCCGCCTCGAGCGCCGTGCGACCGAGCGCCGTGACTCCCACCAGGCCGGTCCAGGCCGGCTCTCCGGTGGCGGGATCCAGCAGGTGGTGAGCGAACGTTCCGTCCTCGCGCCGCCACAGGCGGATGTCCAGCCCGGAGGTGGCGATCCCGCCCGCGGACACCTCGAAGATCGCCGCGGGCTCGTCGTCGATCGGATGGCGCGCGTGCACGGCGAACGGGTCGAGCCCGGCCGCGAAGCCGCCGACCCGCACGTCCCCGCCGCAGTCCACGACGAAGCGCGAGTAGCCCCGCAGCCGCGCGGCCACCAGGTCGGCGGCGAGGCCCTTGCCGCTGCCGCCGGTGTCGAAGATCAGGCCTGGCGGGCGGCGGATGGTGCCGCGAGCGTCGTCGACCTCGATCAAGCGCCACTCCGCGCTCGGCCGGGGAGATGCGGGGCGCCTGCTCGGCGCGGCGGCGAGGGCGTCGACGAGCGGCTCGGGGGACACATCGGCACGGGACTCGCGGTAGCCCGCCGCAGCGATCGCACGGCCCAGTGTCGGATCCACGAGCCCCTCGCTTCGCTCGGCGGCCCAGAGCCCGGCCTTGACGGCCTGGCGCAGCAACGGCGAGGCCGGGACGATCTCGCGCGGGTCCTCGTTGAGGGCAGTGAGCTCGCTGTCGGGCTTGAAGCGGGAGAGCGCGAGGTCGAAGAGCTCGATGAAGGTCCGCTCGCGCTCGGCCGCCTTGGCCGCCGGCGGAGAACCGGGCAGCGGGTCGCCGATCAGCAGGCGTACCCCGCAGCCCATCGAATCGAAGTTGAGGTCGTGGTAGTTCATGAGGCCGAGCTGGTCACGGGGGGTGGCGCCGCCGCGACCGAGCCCCCATAGCTCGCGGTGGTCTGCCCCCCAGCTCCCCCGGCGGCTGGAATGACCTTCGTGATGATGATCTTCTTCCGGGGCCTTGCCTTGGCCGGGGTGGAGGCGACGGACGCCGGGCCGAGCGCCGGGTCACGACCGGATTCCAGCTGCATGGCAAGGAACTCGAAGGTGACGCCGAACAGGGCCAGGACCACGAGCAGCGTGGGCAGTATCACCGGGCGGCCCCTCACGGGTAAACGGTCTCCCCGGTCTCGGAGTCGATCACCTCGATGGCGAGTGCCGGGCAGGCCTTCGCCGCCTTGAGGATCTTCTTGTCGGGGCCACTGCCGATCACCTCGGCGGTGTCATGCAGCTCGAAGACCTCGGGTGCGATGTCGACGCAGTCGCCGTGGGCGCTGCAGGCGCTCTTGTCGATCTTGGCGATGTAGCTCATCGTTGTTCCTTTCCTTCGTGGTTTGGTCGTAAGTGCGTTCGATCTCCCTGCGGAGCCGGGCGTAGGCGCGCGCGTTGTCCACGACGAGCGCGCCGACGGGCCGCTCATCGCGGAGGTAGACGACGGCAAAGTCACGCTCCCCGGGCTTCCCCTCGACCTGGGCGTCCTCCGCGGACTCGGCGTGGCCGAAGTACTGGATGCGGATGCCGTACTGATCGCTCCAGAAGCTCGGCAGCGGCAGGGGATTTGCCGGCCCACCGGTGATCGAGGTGGCCACCGCCATGCCCTGTCGCGCGGCGGCATCCCAGTGCTCGCTGCGACGGTGCTCGCCGTGGCGGTGGTCGAAGGCACGGGTGACGTCGCCCGCCGCCCAGACACCCGGAACCGAGGTGCGACCCTCCGCGTCGGTGAGCACCCCGTCGGTCTCGAGTCCACTCCCGACCAGCCACTGCGCGTCCGGGGCCACTCCGATCCCGACCACGACAGCGTCGCATTCGATCGTGCCGCCGCCGCCGAGCAACAGCTCCTCGACGGAACCGTTGCCGCGGGCGCCTTCGAGCTTGGTCCCGAGCCGGACGTCGACGCCCTCCTCGTCGTGCATCTTCATCAGCCAGAGGCCGACCTGATCACCCAGGACGCCCGCGAGAGGGACGGGCAGAGCCTCGACGATCGTCACCTCGGCGCCGGCGGCGCGCGCGGTGGAGGCGACCTCCTGGCCGATGAAGCCCGCGCCGATCACCGCCAGACGGGCGCCCCGGCGGATCTGATCCCGGAGCCGCCGTGCGTCGTCGAGCGTGCGCAGGTAGTGGACGTTGTCGAAGCCCTCGAGTGGCGGCAGCCGGCGCGCGGCGGCGCCCGTCGCAACGACGAGCTGCTCGTAGGGAAGCTCCTCGCCGTCCTCGAGCTCGAGCCGATGATGTTTCGGATCCAAACTCGCCGCCCGGCGACCGAGCAGGGTCTCGACCTGGTTGTCCTCGTACCAATCCGCCGGCCGGAACGCGACCTCCTCATCGGAGACGTCGCCGGCCAGGTGGTCCTTGGAAAGAGGCGGGCGGTCGTAAGGGCGCTCGGGCTCTCCACAGACCATGCGGATCGGGCCGTCGTAGGCCTTGCGGCGGAGGGTCTCCGCGCAACGCTGGGAGGCGAGGCCGCCGCCGACGATCACAACACCCTGGTTCTTCATCTCGTGCTCCTTTCTCATGCCGATTCCTCTGCGACCGCGCCGGTCAGGACCGGGCGGGGACGGGCCGCCGGCAGCTCGCGCTCCAGGCGACGCTGCCGGCGACGCTCCTCCGCCGCTCGCTTGCGCTCCTGGCCCTTGCGGACGCCGTGCGCCGCGCGGGCCACGAACATCGCGCCGATCACGGGAGCGGTAAGGGCGATCGGCCAGTACAGCCAGGGGCTGCTGGCGTCGGTGCCGGCCCCCAGCGTGTGGACGACGCCGAGCCCGTAGACGACGATCGTCGCCCGGTGCGCCTTGCGCCAGAGGGCGGCGCCGATGCGGCGGCGGAAGTAGAAGCTCAGCCCGAGCAGGGCGGCGAGCCAGCCGCCGATGATCCCGAAGCCCGTCCAGAGCGACTTGTAAGCCATCGTGAACGGGACCGCAATCCCGGCGAGCCCAGGGTTGAGCCAGGGATCGCCGAGCAGGGTGAGGCCGTGCACGGCGATCGCGATGAGGCCCGCCAGCGCGGTCTGCTCGTGGATCGCGACGAGGGTCTTGTTCGCGCCCGGCTTGCGGGCGAACTTGCCCGCCATCGCGAGTCCGATGCCGACGGAGATCGTCACCAGGGCGAGCGCGACGATGCCGGAGGCGCGGCTGGCGATCCACCAGCCGTGCTGCGCGAGTGTCTGGGAAGCATTCATGAGGTGGCGCTCACCACCGGGACCGGCGCCTGCTGGGTGGGGGCAACCGAGATGGACTTGGCCGGGGCGCCGTCGTCTCCGAACGACCCGTCGTCGCCGCCCAGCGAGACGCTGCTGAGCAGGGAGCCGGGCCCTCCGGGCGTGGCCTGGAAGAGCAGCAGCTGGAAGACGACGGCGAAGAGCGCAATCGAGCCTACGATGGTCGGCCAGGCCGAGAGCCGACGCCTAGTCATCGCGCCGGCCCCCGACCGAGGTCGCGCCCGGGAAGGGCTGAGTATTGACCGCAGGGGTCGCGACCGCACCGCTGGTGCCGGTCGACACCGGCCGGGCGGTCGAGCCGCCGTGGCTGGTCGAGACGATCGGGGCGGGCGTTGCGTGCTGGGCCGCCGGATTGTTGGCCCAGGCCACGCCGCCAAGGCCACCGAGCGCCAGCACAACAGTCGCGGTCGCAATTCTCTTCTTGATGGAGCTCATCTGGGTCTCCTTGGGGACTTCCGTGGTCGCCATCCAGTCTGCGCCCCGGCCGTCAAGCCGCCTGAGAAGCCCGGGTAAAGGAACGGGAAAGCTCAGTCGCCGCCGCCGTCGCCACCCTCGTGCTCACCGCCGCCCTCGCCGCCACCGCCGCCGGAGCCGCTGGTGCCGGTCGAGACCGGGCCGCCACCGCCGCCGGAGCCGCTGGTGCCGGTCGAGACAGGGGCGCTCGAGCTGCTGGACCCGCTGGTCCCGGAGGAGACCGGGGAGCTCGTCAGAGCCACCGGCGGGGCCGCGGCGGCGCGCGAGTGCCGCGGATGCTTCGGCGGCTTGGCGTGCACGGTCCGGCGAATCACCTTGGTGGCCGGGACCGCCGAGGTCGTCGTCACGCTGTCGGCGCGGCGGTTCGAGCTCATGGCGTAGCCGCCCAGGGCCCCGAGGCCCAGCACGGTGGCGAGCACCGCGATCTTCATTCTCCAGTCGTTCATCTGCATCCGCTCCTTCACCTGATTGGTTGGCGCAGGCGATGATCGGAGGCGCCGCCTTAGGGCTCGGCCAAATCCAGGTAAAGCCAAGGGAAAGATCCGCGTCACCCCGGGGAAGCAGCGGTTCCCGGCGTTACATTGGCTGCGTGGCCGAGCCGCTGCCTCCCAGGAAGATCCTCTTCGTCGAGGACGAGGCGGCGATCTTCGAGCCCTTCTCGAAGGCGCTGGAGCGAAACGGCTTCGAGCCCGTGATCGCCCAGACAGCCTCCGATGCGCTCGACCTGGCCGCTCGGATCGATCCCGACCTGATCCTGCTCGACCTCAACCTCCCGGACGGCGACGGTGCGGACGTCTGCCGCACCGTCCGCAAGGGCTCTGAGGTGCCGATCGTCATGCTCACCGCCCGAGGCACCGAGATCGACCGCGTGCTCGGACTCGAGCTCGGCGCTGACGACTACGTGGTCAAGCCGTTCAGCTCGCGGGAGCTGATCTCGCGAATCCGCGCCGTGCTGCGGAGGGCGAAGGGGACGCCGTCGGCGCCCGAGACTCCCGTTCAGGTCGGCGAGCTCAGGCTCGACCCGGGCAGCCGGACCGTGGACCTGGCCGGTGAGAAGCTGGACGTCACCCGCAAGGAGTTCGACCTGCTCGCCGAGCTCATGGCACATCCCGGGCAGGTGGTCACCCGCGAGGACCTGATGTCACGGGTCTGGGACGTGAACTGGTTCGGCTCCACCAAGACGCTCGACGTCCACGTCCGCACGCTGCGGCAGAAGCTGGGAGACGACAGCGCGAACCCGCGCTTCATCGAGACCATTCGCGGTGTCGGCTTCCGGCTGATCGACCCGGAGCCGGATTCATAAGCCTCCGCACCGGACTCACGATCGCAGTCGCGTACCTGCTGCTGCTGGCGCTGATCGCCTTCGGCGTCCCGCTCGCCGTCAGCCTCGGCGACCGGGTGGACTCGGAGGTGAAGGCCCAGGCCCGCAACCAGGCGGACCTGGTCGCGGCCAGTGCCCCCGAGCTGATCGACCACGGTCAGCTTCGCACCCTGCAGCGGCTGGTCGACAACTCCGCCGAGAGCCAGCGCGGCCGCGTCCTGGTGGTCGACTCGGCCGGCCGGGTGATCGCGGACAGCGCCGGCCCCGGCGAGGTCGGGACGAGCTACGCGTCGCGCCCGGAGATCGCCGGAGCGTTGAGTGGGCGAACCGTGCAGGAGACCCGCAACAGCCAGACGCTGGGAACCCAGATCCTGGCGACCGCGGTCCCGATCCGGCACCGGGCGCGGATCAATGGGGCCGTGAGGGTGACCCAGAGCGTCGACGCGGTGCACCGGGCGACGCGGCGGGCGATCGTCAGCCTGATCCTGCTCGGAGGCGTGGTGCTCGGGCTCGGCGTGCTCGCCGGCGCCCTGATCGCCCGCGCGACGTCGCGGCCGATCAAGCGGCTGGAGGACGCCGCTCGCCGCGTCGAGGAGGGCGATCTCACCACCACCGCCCTCGTCGAAGGCAGCAGCGAGCAGCGCTCGCTGGCCCGCTCCTTCAACCGGATGACCGCGCGGATCTCGCGCATGCTGCGGGGCCAGCAGGCGTTCGTCGCCGACGCCTCCCACCAGCTGCGGACGCCGCTCACCGGAATCCGACTCCAGCTCGAGGAGCTTCGCGAAAACCTGGGCGATGACGACGAGCGGACCCGGGGCGTGGACGCCGGCATCCAGGAGGTGGACCGCCTCGCCGAGATGGTGGACGAGCTGCTGATCCTGAGCCGCTCCGGCGAGCGCGAGAGCCCTGCGGAGGAGTTCGAGGTCGCCGCGGCCGTTCGCCGCGTCGTGGAGCGCTGGCGGAAGACCGCAGCCGAGGCGCGCGTCGACCTGCGGCTCGCGATTGGCGTCGACGCCGAGAGCTTTGTGTGTGCGCGCGCCGACTTCGAGCGAGCGCTCGACGCCTTGATCGAGAACGCGATCCAGTACTCGCCGCGCGGCTCGGAGATCGAAGTCGCCGTTGAGCCTGGGCGGATCGAGGTTCGCGACAGGGGTCCTGGCCTCCAGCCCGGCGAGGAGGAGGCCGTCTTCGAGCGCTTCCACCGCGGGAGCGCCGGCGCCGGGTCCAAGGGCACCGGCCTCGGCCTTGCGATCGCACGTGAGCTGGTTGGCGAATGGGGTGGGTCCGTAATCGTTGAGAACCGCGAAGGAGGCGGCCTCCGCGCGGTCCTGGAGTTGCCGCGTGTCGCAGCGGTCGAGCCGGAGGTCGTCTCGTGAACGCATCGTCCCTGCGCTGGCCCTTGCTCGCGCTCCTCGGCCTGCTCGTCGCCGCCGCGGTTGCCTTCCTCGCAACCCGCGCCGTCAACACCAACATCGGCATCTCCTCCGAGCCGCCCGCCGCCGGCCGCGCCCTCTCCCCCGCACCCGCGAAGCGGGTGCGGCCGCGTCCCACCCACACGACGACGACCACGGCCACCGCCCCACCGGTCACCACCGTCACGGTGCCCGCGCCAGGCGGCGGCAATGGCGGCGAGGGCGGGGACGACTAGGCGGTCAGCCGCAGATCTTGACGGCGCGGCGCAGGTGGGCCTTCTTGCCCGAGTCGTCCCGCACCTTCACCTCGATCGTCACCTTCATCTTCGTGCCCTTGGGGAGCTCCCTGCGGACCGTCCGGACGGGCATCCGCACCTTTACGTTCCACTCCGACCTGCCGGGCCGCTGCCGGGCGGCCCGGTTCCCGTTGACGAACAGCTCGAGCCTCTTGATTACCCCGTCGTCGGTGACCTGGATCTGGAAGGTGAAGTCTTGGCGGGCGCAGTGATGCGGGAAGCCGAGCAGCTTGATCTGCGGCTTGCCGTGGCGGCCGGCGCCGCCCGCGGCGTTCGCGGTCGGTCCCGGGCCGCTCGCCGAGCTCACCCCACCGCCCGGTCCGAAATCCGGCGCCGGACATGCACCGGAGCTCTCGTCGAAGGCCTTGATCAGGTTTTCGCCGGTGGAGGAGACGTAGAGCTTGCCCGAGGGCGAGGTCGACACCCCTGCCGGGGAGCGCAGCGCGCACGGGTTCCCGGGATCGCTGTCGGGGGAGCCAAGTAACTGCTGCAGGCTCCCGTCCGCGCCGAGTACTCGATGCGGGTGTTCGAGGTGTCGGCGACGTATACCGCCCCGCTGCTGACCGCGACGCCGTGTGGGCTGTTGAACTGGCCGTTGCCGGAGCCGAACCCGCCGAAGGCGCCAACGGGGCCAAACGCGGCCCCGGCCGAAGCCGGCACGGCGATTGCGGCAAGTGCGCCCGCCGCCAGCAGCGCTGTTGCGGTCCGTCGCATCTCCCGTAACCCCTCGTGAACGAGTATGCGGGGCCTGCGCCGGCCCTGCAACCGGGAACCATCATCCGGCGGCGATGTTTGTGGCCGCCGAAGGTGCTGGAGCTACTCAGTGGAGATGGACGGATCGGCTTGAACCTTCTCCGGGATGATCATCAGGAAGTTCTCCCTGGCGTTCCCGGCCAGGCCAAGGACGCGGTCGGCCTCCTCGTCCTGATTGGTGCTGCGCAGCTCGGCGGCGTAGTGGCCGAGCAGGTCCTCGATGTCGAGCTGGCCCTCGGCGTCGAGCTCCTCGAGCGTCACCTTGGCGCCCTCGCCCAGGCGGCGCTCGATCGCGTCGCGGTCCAGGTTGAGCTCGTCGTTGAGCCGCAAGTAGACCCGCCCGCCGGTCATCCCCGCGCATGCCCACGGGCCGATGTCCCCGAGCACGACGGCGCGGCCGGAGGTCATGTATTCGAAGGCGAAGCCCTTGGCGTTGGCGCGGTCGACGATGCAGCCCTGCGAGTCGTCGATGGGTGCCTCCGGCTCGCCGGCCAGCACCACATCGGCGCCGGAGAGGCGGATGCAGAAGCGGGAGTCGGCGGAGCCCTGCACGAAGAGGCGGCCGCGCTGGGCTCCGTAGGCGAAAGACTTGCCGACTGAGCCGTTGACCCTCCGGCCATCCGCGTTCGCGCCCTTCAGGATCGAGACGGTGCCGCCCAGCATCGTCTTGCCGACGCCGTCCTGGGCGCCGCCCTCGACCCGGCAGGTCACGCCCCACTCGTTGAAGGCCCCGAAGCCCTGGCCCGCGACGCTCCCCCCGTTGAAGACGAGCTCGGCGAGCTCGTCGTTCTCGGTGCCCTCCGGAGCGCCCTCGTAGATCCGAGCGCGTGCGATCGCGCCGGAGAGCTCGGTGCCGAGCACGCGGTCGTGTGCGTCGGTGCGGCGCGGGAACTCGACGCTCACGCAGGAGCCGTCGAAGACCCGCTCGGCGACCTGGGCGATCTCGGCGGAGGCCTGCTTGGCCTCCATCCGGATCGGCTTGGCCCGGACCAGTCCGGCCTCGGCGCGCGCCTCCACCAGCGCCTCCTCCTTGACCGGCAGGTCGAGCGGCTCGAGGTCGAGGAACTCCTCCAGCGGGGTGATCAGCGGCGCGAGGTCGATCTTCTCGTGGTGGGAGATCTGCTCGAGCAGATCGTAGCGGCCGACCAGGTCCTGGGCGCGCTCGTAGCCGAGTGAGCCGACGACCTGCTTCACCTCCTCGCCCATCGCCTGGAAGAAGCGCGCGGAGCTCTCGGCGGCCGAGTCGACCGCCTGCGGGGTGAACTTCTTCAGGCCATGCTCCTGGGCCTGCTCGACCGTCTCGATCTGGGTCGCGATGCCGACGTGGCAGGTGTCGAGCTGGCAGCCGCGGCAGATGGTGCAGCCGAGGGAGACCATCGCCAGGGTGCCGAAGGCGACTCGGTTGGCCCCCATGCAGTGGAGCTTCACGATGTCGTGTGCGTGGCGGTAGCCGCCGTCGGCCCAGATCTCGACCCGGTTGCGGATGCCGGCCTCCATCAGCGCGCGGTGTACGGCGCGGGTGCCGATGTCCGAGGGAAGGCCCACGTGCCGCAGCGCGTGCTGGCGAGCGGCGCCGGTGCCGCCCTCGAAGCCCGAGAGGGTGATGATGTCGGCGCCCGCCTTGGCTATGCCGAGCCCGATCGTGCCGACATTGGGCACCACCGGGACCTTGACCGAGATCCGCAGGTCGGGATTGACCGTCTTGAGCTCGTCGATCAGCTCGGCGAGGTCCTCGATCGAGTAGAGGTCGTGGTTGTTGGACGGGGAGATCAGATCGGTGCCGGGCGTCGCGTTCCGAGCCGAGGCCACCTTCTCCGAGACCTTCTTGCCGGGCAGGTGCCCGCCCTCGCCGGGCTTCGCGCCCTGGCCGATCTTGATCTCGGCGACGTAGGAGGAGTTGAGCATCTCGGCGGAGACGCCGAAGCGGCCCGAGGCGACCTGCTGCCCGCGCCACTTGCGGTACTTGCCGTACATGTCCTGGATCTCGCCGCCCTCCCCGTTGATGCAGAGGATGTTGATCGCCTTGGCGGCCTCGGCGTAGGCGCGGAAGGCGGGCTCGGACTGGGAGCCGAAGCTCATCGAGCTGATCACCACCGGGTAGTCGTGGTGGCCGACGCTCGCGTCGACGTTCGCCGGGTCGACCGGCTCGCGCTCGGGCTCCTTCTTCAGGCCCATGATGTGGCGCATCGAGATCGGGCTCTCGGCCTCGAGGTCGCGGACCTTCCGGGAGAACTCCTCGAAGCTGGCCGTGCCGTTGGCCGCGGCGATCGCCGCCTTGTAGACCTTCGGGTAGAAGCGGAAGGTCTTGGCCGGCTTCGCGTCGTCATCCCCCGCGAGGATCTTCTGACGCGCGTCGGTGTCGGCGTCGAGTTGAGCGAAGCCGGCGCCGCCCTTCTCGGAGGCCCCGAACGCCTCCGTGTGGAGGATCTCGGCGAGCTCGGGCTTGATCCCGATCGAGGAGAACTGACGCGCGTAGCCGCGCACCTCGTGGATGCCGATCGTGGAGATCACCTTCTCGATTCCCTTGCGCAGCGCGGCGCACAGGTTCGCCACGTCGTTCTCATAGTCGTCGACGCAGATCACCTCGACCATCACGTACGGGCAGACGCCGTTGGCGCCGAGGCCGAGGGCGACCATCACGTCATGGACGTTGCGGATAGCGGCCGAGCGCAGGACGATCGAGCAGCGGCGGCGAAGGTTCTCCTCGTCCGGGGCGACCTCGAGTTGCTTCAGGGCCTGGTCGATGGCCGACGTGGCGAGGTGCGGGTCGATGTAGCGGCGCTCGCCGTCGTAGACGGTGCGGTCGGTGAGCACCAGCAACTCGGCGCCCTCGCTGACCGCCCTGATCGCCTCCTGGCGGAGGCGCTCGATCGCACCCTGCGTGGTCTCGGACTCGAGCAGCGCGATGTCGATCGCCTTGGCGCGCTCGCCGAACGCATCCCAGAGGTCCTCGAGCAGGTAGGTGCCCTGCTCGTGGGCGATACGGCGGTAGGAGCTGTGCGGGAGCGGGGCAAGGTCGTGGTGCCCGCCCAGGATCACCGGGAAGTCCGTCTCGACCGTTTTGCTGTCCGCCGATGGATCGGCCAGCGGCGGGCGGCGCCCGAAGACGGCGCGGGTGGAGAAGTGCTCGATCTCGCGCTCGCGGTCGATCGCCGGGTTGGTGACCACGGCGACCGTCTCCTTGAAGTAGTCGGCGACGTTCTGCCGCTCGGGCGAGAGGGCCGCGAGGGGGCCGTCGTAGCCCAGCGAGCCGATCGGCTCGGCGCCGTTGTCGGCCATCTGCTGGACGAGCTTGACGTCGTCGCGCTGCCAGCCGAAGCCGGCGAGGACGCGGTCCTCGACCTTGACCGGCTCCTCGGGGCCGGCATCGGTGTAGCCGGGGATCTCGGGGCCCTCCATGGGTCCGCCCGTCTGCAGGGCGCGGTCATAGGGCGCGACCTCGTCGATCCCGGCCCGCTGCAGCCAGCGCCTGCGGACCTCGCGCAGCATCTCCGCGTGCGGATGCAGGGTCGAGCGCCTGCGCTCGCGGTCGATCGTCACCATGAACTTCTGGCCCGGCGCCATCGGTTGCGGCTCGGAGACCATCCCGTCGACGGAGACGACGCCCGGCTCGGAGCTGAAGATGAAGTCGTGTCCGGTCTCCACCTGCCAGAGAGGGCGGAGGCCCATCGCGTCGGCGGAGAAGACGCACTCGTCCTCGTGGCGGGCGATCAGCGCGACCGGCCCCTGCGCGAACGGGCCCATCGTCTGGCGCAGGTACATGTAGAAGGAGTGGAGCTCGTCCGGGAGCCCGGCGATCTCATCGACGATCGGCGGGACCACCATCTCCATCGCCTCGGCAAGCGACATGCCGTGGCTGCGGATCAGGGTCTCGATCGTCCGGTTGAGGTCCTGCGAGTCGGAGTTTCCCTCACCGATCGGCACGTTCAGCATGCGCGCCTCCTGGCGCAGCTGCTCGATCGTGTTGATCTCGCCATTGTGGCCGAGGACGCCGAAGGGCTGGACGCGCGTGAAGGACGGCCAGGTGTTGGTCGAGTAGCGGTTGTGGCCGAAGGCGCCGATCGTCTCCATGCGCTCGTCGGAGAGGTCGGCGTAGTAGGAGCCGAGCACCTTCGGGTTGCCCATCACCTTGTAGACGGCGGTGGTGCCCGAGAAGGAGGAGACGTGAACGCCGAGCTTTTCCTCGAGCGCGATCTTCAGTTTGAAGACCGTGCGGTCGGCCTCCGAGGCCTCGGGAACCAGGCCTGCGAATTGCCAGAACTGCGGCTCCTCCTCCCGGGCCGTCGGGCCGAGAGCGGCCGAGTCGACCGCTCCGACGCGCTCGGCCAGGATCCGAAAGCCGGCGCCGCCGAGCAGCTCGCGGGCGCCGTGGCGGATCTTCTCCAGGTCCTGGGAGCGCTCGACGAAGACGTGTGCCACTGCGAAGGCGTCGTCGAGCGCAAGCGAGGGGTTGTGGCCGCCCTGGCGGACCTCCTCCGCCCAGATCTTGGTCGGGATGTCGACCAGCAGGCCGCAGCCGTCGCCCTCGCCGTCGACGTTGCCGGCGCGGTGGAGCATCTTCTGGAGGGACTCGAGCGCCAGGGTGACGGGCTCGTGACTGGGCGTAGCGTCGCGGCGCACCGAGGCGTAGATCGCGCAGGCGTCCTTGTCTTCCACGCTGGGCGGAGGCACAAGGGGGCGATGAGCGCGCTCAGGGGAGTAGCGCTGACGCTCTGGGGACGAGTTCCACAATTTGGTCTCCGGTTCCGCGCCTTCTTCGAGCGGGCGCGCGACGGGTTCAGGACCGACGGAGCCGGGAATTATAGGTCGGCCCCTACCCGGCACCGCGCCTGCCGTCATGCCGCCCCGCCCGGCTTTCCCCGCAATTTGCGAAAGAGCGCCGGCCTGCGGTTGTGGCGTGCGGCAGCGCTACTTTCAGCCCAGTGAGCGGTTGAACATACTGTTTAGCGAACGCTCACACGTGCTACAACTAGCTTGAGACAAGGGGAGCCACCGGCTGGGGAATTGAGGCGGAAAAGGATGGGCAAGCAAAAGAAGGTAGAGCAGCAGGCGGTTGGGGAGCCGTCCCGGGCGGGCTCCGAGACGGAGCGCTTCCAGGCGATCGCGGACGTGCGGCACAACGAGGCCGTGACGGGCGAGTCCGGCGTCCCGGCTAACCAGCGGGACCACGAGCTGCGCCGCCAGCGGCGCTCGCTCGAAGAGTTCTCGTAGGCCGCGCGGGCCGCGATTCCGACAACGGCGCCGGTTAGATTCCGCGCCGATGACGATCGCCGTCGTCGGCAGCGACACCTACAAGTGGCTGCTCGCGCTCCACATCCTCCTCGGGGTGGTGTGGGTGGGAGCAACACAGCGATCCAGATCTTCGTGATCCGCGCGCGGGCCCCGACCGGGTCGCCTACTTCGCCAGCGAGATCGAGTGGTACGGGACGCGCGTCCTCATTCCGTCGTCGCTCGCGCTCGTGATCCTCGGCTTCATCCTTGCTGCACGAGTCGAGCGGCGCCTATGACCTCGGACAGGGATGGGTGACGTTCGGATTCATCGTCTGGCTGTTCTCGTTCCTCGTCGGGGCCGGGTATCTCGGCCCGGAGTCAGGCCGGCTCAGCACGCTGGCCGAAGAACGACGCCCCGAGGACACCGAGTATCAGCGCCGGATCAAGCGGATCTTCGTGGTCTCCAGGATCGAGCTGCTCCTGCTGGTCCTGGTGGTGCTGGATATGACGGTCAAGCCCGGCTTGGGCTGACGGAAGCCATTCAGGTCGCGGGCCCGCCGTCCAGCGCCTCGCGCGCTGCTTTGAGGCGAAGCTCCTCGACTCGGTCCCGCTGGCTCTCGGCGCGCGCGGCGAGGCTGCCGAAATCCATGTCCGGCACCTCGGGCCCTTCCTCGAGCATGTCCAGCGAGCGCCACAGCTCGAGCTTGCCGGTGATCCCCATCGTCAACCCCTCGAGCTCGAGGACCCGGCTGAGGGGCGAATAGCCGACCAGCCGGCCGTTGGGTTTCAGCCTCGTGACGAGCTCCGTCAGACGAGCCAGCCCCAGCCGGATCTGCTTGCGGCGGATGCCGGCTCCCTCCATGACTTCGTACAGCGTCGTCCGATCCTCCTCGATCTCATGTGCGATCTCGGCGACCTGGGTGCCGTACTCGTTGCCCTCGTTCTGTCGCACGATCCGCTTGGCGAGGTTTCCTCCCACCACCGAGCCCGCCAGGTGATCGTTCAGATAGATCCCGAGCATCTTCCGGTTCATTGGCTGGGACTTCCCGCCCGCTGCGGCCCCAAACGCCGCTTGTAATTGCGAGTAACTCGCAATAGGGTGGGGCTCGCGATGACGCTGGCCCACCCCGCTCCGTCGGTGGATGCTCCGGATCTGGATGCGGCGATGTCGGTGCTCCGGGAGGGCGGGCTGCGCGTCACCAGCGCTCGGCGGCTGTTGATCGAAGCCCTCTGGGGCGCAGGCGAGCCGCTCTCGGCCGAATCGCTGGTCGAGCTCCTGGACGGCCGGTCCGATCTCGGTTCCATCTATCGCAACCTCGAGGCGCTGGAGCGGCTGGGCCTGATCCGTCACGTCCACCTCGGACACGGGCCGGGCCTCTACGCCCGCAGCTCGCTCGGCCCGCATGAGTACCTGCTCTGCGACTCCTGCGGTGCGCACCTGGCGGTGGATCCAGCCGAGCTCGACGACGTTCGCGAGCTGATCCGGGACCGCTTTGGCTACGAGGCGAGGTTCAGCCACTTCCCGATCGCCGGCCTGTGCCCGCGCTGCACCGGGAAGGCCAGCTGATGCCGGACCTCCATTTCCTCTTTGCCCCGCTCGTGGAGGCGGACCGGTGGCTGACCGGCCTGCTCGCCGGCGCGCCCCTGCTGGTCGCGCTAGGCATCGCGCTGCTGCTCGGCCTCCGACACGCCTCCGATCCCGACCACCTGGTCGCCGTGACCTCGCTGGTCGCGACGGATGACGCGGACGCACGGAAGGCAGCGCGACTCGGCGCCTGGTGGGGTCTGGGCCACGCCGCGATGCTGTTCCTGGTCGGTCTCCCGCTGATCCTGCTCAAGTCGGAGCTGCCGGGCTGGCTCCAGACGGGCGCCGAGAAGGCGATCGGATTCCTGGTCCTGGTGCTGGCCGGGCGCGTGATCTGGAAGTGGGCGCGTGGTGACTACAGGACCGGGCGCCACAACCATGATCTCGATGCCCATCACCACCTCCGTCGAGGCGCCCATCACCACCATGCGCCCGCCAGGACGCCTCATCAGGCGTTCGGAATCGGCCTCGTCCACGGGCTCGCCGGCAGTGGCGCGGTCGCGGTCCTGCTCCTTGCGGCCTTGCCCGGGAAGCTGGAGGCGGCGCTCGCCCTGTCGCTGTTCGCGCCCGCCACGCTGGTCTCGATGGCGGCGTTCACCGCCGCCTTCACGTGGATGCTGACCCGGCCGGTGATCGAGCCCGTCTACCGAAGGGTCTTGATTCCGGCTCTCGGTACCTTCGGGATCGTGTTCGGCCTCTGGTACGCGGGAGTAACCTGACCGAGTGCCGTCCCGCCTGATCTTCCGGTGTGAGTACTGCGGCGCCACGCCGGATCGGCTGACACGCAAGGGTCTCGAGGCGCAGCTGCAAGAGCTCCTCTTCGGCGAGTACCTGGACATCCCGCCGGGGAACTGGCTGATCTGGAGCGGCAATGGGATCTACGGGCGCGCCAGGTACGCCTGCGGCGAGCATCGCGGTGAGCTCAAGGCCGAGCTCCGGGAGAGCTATGGCACCCTGGGCTGGCACCCGTGGGCGATGGGCCCCCATCCGGTCACGCACCGGCGCGGCCGGGTCGCCGCACGCCGGCGGCTCGCGCCGGGCTGGTCCTCGCGCTGGAGCCCGCTGGCCTAGACGCGGGCTGCCGCCACGGCGGCCTGGCCGTAGGCGATCCCTCCATCGTTCGGCGGAAGCAGCCTTGGCACCAGGACGTGCAGGCGGGCCGCCTCCAGCGCCTCCGCGGTCCGCTCCAGCAGCAGCCGGTTCTGGAAGACGCCGCCGGACAGCACCACCCGATCGACCCCCTCGGACGCGGCCAGCTCGGCGCATGCCCTGGCGGTGCTCTGCGCGATGGTGTTGTGGAATCGGGCGGCAACCGCTGAGACCGGGACCCCCGATCCCAGGTCTGCGAGCAGTGCGCGAACGGTCTCGCGGGCGTCGAGGGTCGCCACGCCGGGCAGCGGATAGGCGCCGCGCTCGGTGACGTCGGCGACCGCCTCGAGCTCCACCGCCGCCTGGCCCTCGTAGTTCACCTCGGCGCGAACACCGCAGATCGCCGCGACGGCGTCGAAGAGCCGGCCGACGCTCGTCGTCACCGGGGATGCAAGGCCCGACGAAGCCAACCCCGCGACGGTCGCCCACTCTCGCCCTGATACCTCCGCGGCGACCGCGGGCGGAACGGGCGGCTCTGGGCCGAGGGCCTCCAACAGCCAGGCGCAGGCCATCCGCCAGGGCTGGCGGATCGCCCGCTCGCCGCCCGGCATCCGCACCGGGTACAGGTGACCCGTCCGCTCGAACCCGGCGGCGTCCCCGGCCAGGAGCTCACCCCCCCAAACGGTGCCGTCCGTTCCCAGACCGGTGCCGTCGAAGATCGCCCCGATCGCCGGCCCCGTCTCGCCGTGCTCGGCAAGGCAGGCGGCGAGATGGGCATGGTGGTGTTGGACGCCGACCGTCTCGAGCCCCTCCCGCTCGAGCGCGTACTTGGTCGAAAGGTAGTCGGGATGGAGGTCGTGAGCGACGAGCCCCGGCTCGACGGCGAAGAGACGCTCAAAGTGCTCGATCCCCTGCGTGAAGGAGCGCAGGGTCTCGTAGTTCTTCAGATCGCCGATGTGATGGCCGACCCACGCCCTGCCGTCCCTCGCGAGGCAGAAGGCGCTCTTCTGCTCCGCGCCGCAGGCCAGGATCGGCCTCGGCGAGGCGAGCGGCAGATCGCGGGGAACGTAGCCTCGGGAGCGACGCAGGAACAGCGGCCGCCCCTGGACGACCCGGACGACGGAGTCGTCGGTGCGGGTCTCGATCGGCCTGTTCCCGATCAGGTAGAGATCCGCGATTCCGGCGAGCCGCTCGAGCGCATCCGTATCCCGGTAGGCGATCGGCTCGTCAGAGACATTGCCGCTTGTCATCACCAGCGGGACGGCCGAATCCTCGAGCAGCAGATGATGGAGAGGCGAGTAGGGCAGCATCACCCCCAGCTCGCGCGACGCCGGCGCCACCGAGGGAGCGACACCGGCATCGGGGCGGCGAGGCGCGAGCACGATGGGGCGCTCCCGCGAGACGAGCAGCTCCCCCGCCACATCATCGAGCTCCACAAGGTCGAGGGCCGCCTCGGGCGACCCGGCCATCAGCGCAAACGGCTTGTCCTCGCGGTGCTTGCGGGCCCGCAGCTCCGCCACGACCTCCTCGTCGTCCGCCCTGCAGGCGAGGTGGTACCCGCCGATCCCCTTGACGGCGACGATCTTCCCGTCGGCGAGGGCGAGCTTTGCGGCGTCGAGCGAGGCCTCGTTGCCCTCCGCGGTCGGGCGGCCGGCGGGGTCGGTCAGACGAAGGGACGGCCCGCAGTCCGGGCAGGCAACGGGCTGGGCGTGGAAGCGGCGGTCGAGCGGATCCTCGTACTCCGCCCGGCAGAGCCGGCACATCTCGAACGATGCCATCGTCGTCAGCGGGCGGTCATAGGGGACGCCGCGCACGATCGTGAAGCGGGGGCCACAGTTGGTGCAGTTGATGAACGGGTAGCGGTGACGCCGATCCCGCGGATCCATCAGCTCCCGGACGCAGTCGCCGCAGGTGGCTACGTCCGGGGAGACAGCGGCCTCGGCCCGGCCGCCCTCGTCGCTCTCCGTGATCCGGAACTCGCTCTCGCCCGACGGCTCGCACGCGTCGATCTCCACCCGCTCGACCAACGCCAGCGGCGGGGCATCGTCGCGGAGCCGATCGACGAACCTGTCGAGCGTCCCGCGGTCGCCCTCCACCTCGATCAGCACCCCGCGCGAGTCGTTCAGCACCCAGCCGCCGAGGCCGAGCTCGGTCGCGATCCGGTAGACGAACGGCCTGAAGCCGACACCCTGCACGGTCCCCACCACCCGCACGCGCAGGCGCTTAAGGGCGCCGACGGTCATCCCAGCTCGATCAGCTCGCGCAGCCCGTGGTAGGCGCTCGCCTGGGCCTCCTGGATGCGGGGGATGTGCTGCGAGGGCGTGACGATGACGTGATCCGCGAGCGACTCGTCGGCGATCCGTCCTCCGTCGTAGCCGACGAACGCAACGGTTGCGAGGCGGCGCTTCCTCGCCTCCCCGAGCGCCTCGACCAGGTTGACCGAGTTGCCGCTGGTCGAGATCGCGATCGCGGCGTCGCCCTCGCGCCCGTAGGCGATCACCTGTCGCAGGAAGATGGCCTCCACCCCGATGTCGTTCGCGATCGCGGTCAGGATCGAGGGATCCTCCGTGAGATCCAGGGCCACCCGGGCCGGCCAGCCCTGCGGGGCGGCCCGCAGGTCGGCGACGAGGTCCATCGCGTCGGTCGCCGAGCCTCCGTTGCCGAAGACGAGCGCCTTGTGCCCGGCATCGAACGCGGACCGCAGCGTCTCCGCCGCCGCGAGCAGCACCTCCTTCGAGCCGAGCAAAGTCCGCTCCCGCAGCTCGCCGACCTCCTCCGCCTTCATCAGGACGTTGGAGCGCACGTCCTCGATCACGGCGTCCAGGCCCGTCTCCGACTCGGACAGGAACGGGTAGAGGAAGCTCGACGCACCGGTGTCGTGGACCGGGCCGGCCTCACGGCCCTCGAGCAGGCCGCGGTGCTCGAAGAAGACGTGGACCAGCTCCCAGAGCACGTGGTAGAGCGTCTCGGCCAGCTCCTGGCGGACGAAGGGATCCCTGCTCGGCGGGTCGAACTCCCATTCCGCCCCGCAGGGGGAGAAGGCGATCGTCTGGCAGCCCATGCGCCGGGCCGCCCCGATCGCCTCGCGCGTTTCCTCCGAGCCGGGCTCGTCGGTCCCGAAGGCGATCGCGATGTCGTCCGGCTGTGCGATCAACTCGGTCTGATCGGTGAGCGGCCCGCCCTCGCGGGAGAGGCCGATCGCGGGCAGGGCCCGCTTCCCCACGATCACCGGATGCACGAATTCGACGGCGACGTGCCGGACATCCGACCGTGCGGCCGGAGAGAGCCCGAGCGCGATCAGGCGCCCGCCGCGCGCGAACCGCTCCGCCATCCGGTGACAGCAGCGCGCCACCCTCTCCGCGCTCTCGCCGAAGAAGGCTCGGTTCGCCTCGGTCCTCTCCGCGAGCAGGGAATCCAGCCGCCCTGCCGCCGCGACGGTCAAACCGTGGCGGCCTCCCTCGCCGCAACCCCCGCGAGCCACTCGGTGAAGGCCTCGGTCCCCTCACCGGTCCGGGCGCTGCACTCGATCACCTCCGCGCCGGGGTTGACCGACTCGAGGTTGTAACGCAGCTTCTCCACGTCGTAGTCGAGGTGCGGGAGCAGGTCGACCTTGTTGACCACCACCAGCTCGCAGGCCCGGAACATCAGCGGGTACTTGAGCGGCTTGTCCTCGCCCTCGGCCACGGAGCAGATCATCGCGCGGGCGTCCTCACCCACCCGGAACTCGGCCGGGCAGACCAGGTTGCCGACGTTCTCGATCACCAGCAGGTCGATCTGCTCGAGGTCGAGATCCGGAAGCGCCGAGCGCACCATGTTCGCGTCGAGGTGACACTCGCCGCCGAATCCCGCCTCGGTGTTGAGCTGGACGACGGGAACGTGCAGATGCGCGATCCGGTCGGCGTCAATCGAGCCCTGCACGTCCCCCTCGAGGACTCCGACCCGGACGCCGAGGCCGGGAAGCGTCGCCTCGAGCAGCGAGGTCTTGCCGGCCCCTGGGGCCGACATCAGGTTGACCACGCGCACCCCGGCGTGATCGAAGTCGTGCCGGTTGGTATCGGCGATCGTCGTGTTGGCGTCGAGCGCGTCCTCGGCGACCTTCACCTTGGTGCGATGCATCCCGCCTCCTCCTTGTCGTCGGTTACCTCGATCGACTCCACCTCGAACTCGGTCCCACCGATCACCTCCACATTGCTCTCGGAGCATGCCGGACACCGAAAGTCCGGCTGATCGAGCTCCCATTCCCGGCCGCAGGAATTGCAGCGCAGCCTGGCCCGGATGAGCTCCTGCTCGAGCTCCGCGCCCTCGCAGACCGTGTCGCGCGAGCAGATGCCGAAGTAGAAGTCGAGCGACTCGGGAACGACCTGGCGCAAGGTCCCGATCCTCATCTGAACCGAACTCACCGGCCGGCCGTCGGCGTGCTTGACGACCGTCTCCACGATCCCGGTTGCGAGTGAGAGCTCATGCATGATCAGCTCGGCTCATACGCCGCGTCGGACTGAAGCTTGCGGAGCTCCTCGAGCACGACGCCGGCCGCGCGTTCGACGGCCGCCTTCACCGGCTCTGAGAGCTCGAGCGCGACGCTCTCGACGTCGGCGGGCTCGCAGCCGACCACGACGACCTTCCCGGGCCAGCCGTGAACCGTCTTGACGAAGCGGAGGACCGAGTGCGGGTCCATGCCGTGCGGGCTGATCGTCTCGCCGTCCTCGATCGGCTTGATCTCGTCGGGGTCCGGCTCGATCACGTAGACGTCGCCGGGCTCGCCTCCCTGCTGGCTCACGTCCACCAGCACCATCGCGTGGTAGCCGCGCATCACCTCGTAGGCGAGGTCGAGCCCACCGGAGCCGAAGTCCTGGACGTGCACGCCTGGCGGCACGCCCATCTCGAGCAGCCTGCTGACCACGTGGCCGCCAAACCCGTCGTCCCCGAGCCAGGCGTTGCCGACGCCGGCGACGAGGATCTGCTTCTCCATCTCGGGAAGCTGCGGTTCCTGCAGGCCGGCCAGGTCGGGCATCTGGGGCTCGTGCATCTCGTCCTCGCTCATCTCGGCGCCGGCTCCACCTCGTCCGCGAAGAAGAACAGGAAGCGCCCCGTCTCCCGTAGCAGGTCCTGGCCCGGGTCGTCATCGACGGTGACACCCAGATAGATGCGCTCGTCGTAACCCCGGTAGATGCGCTCCACCGTGGCGGTGCGCCCGTGCAGGATCTTGTCGTAGACGTCCCCCTCGGTTCCCGGGCGCAGCACGATCTTGTCGCCCAGACGCACCGTCCGCCCGGCCGCATCGACCTCCCGCTCGCCGTGGATCTCATCGAGACCCGCCGGCGGCGAGGGCGGGCGGCCATTGCTCTCCTGCTCATCCGGCTCCGTGTAAATGAGGCGGCCGTGCAGGCTCATGATCTGGTCGCCGGTGGTCGATTCGGCCCGCTCGACCATCTCCCGAACCGCCGGGTCCTGCTCCGAGATCTCCCTCCGCTCGTCATCCGTCAGAGCGTGGACGTGAAGGAGGAGGGCCTCCTCGATCTCCGTGTTATCGAACAGGCTTCCAAGGCTCTCCGGGGCGAGCTCGGGGTGATCGGGGAGCACGATGGCCGCACCGAGGATCGTCGCGTCATCATCGCCCAGCAGCACCGGGAAGGTGTTGACCGGCTCGCTCGCGAGAGCGGCCTCGCCCTCCGGCCCCTCCCGCTCGAGCGGCGAGACGAACTTCCCTGCCTTCACCTCGAGCAGGGGATGGGCCGAGATCAGGCTGTGGCGCAGCGCCTCTCCCCGGGCTGCCTCCGCCGCGCCCGTCATCTCGGTCTCGTTGTGGACGCAGAGCCGCACCCTGGCCAGGGAGGGAGAGAGCCACTCGGAGCGCAGGGCCACCCTGCCGCGGAGCTCCCCGCCGTCCATGTGGAAGGCGAAGGTCTCGCGAAGCCGATCCCGCGCCAGCCCGGCCAGGGTCACCGGGCCGAGCTCGACCCTGCGCTCGGTCGCCTCGTGGCGCTCGCCGGTCGCCTGCAGGAAGAGGACCGTGGCCCGCAGCCGGGCGTCGGGATCCGCGGACAGCACCGCCTCGAGCCGCAGCATCGAGTGCGCCGCGGGCTGGGACTCCGCGTACGCCGGCGGGTAGACGATCCCGAAGGGTGTCGGCGTCGCGTTCTTCACCCCCGGTGTGTATGGGTAGAGCGCGTAGCCCTCGTAGAGCAGCGAGCGAACCAGCTCCTCGACCCTCTCATTCATCGAGGCTCTCCTCGGCGAGGATCTCGATGATCGCGGCATCGAACGTCGGGGCGCCGAGGCGCGCCTTCAGCCTCTGCAGCGCATCGAGCGTGTCACGGTGCACCGGGACCCAGCCGCGGTACGGGTAGTAGGAGTCGATCATCTCCTTCCAGACTGAGATCGGCATGCGGAAGTCGGCGGTCGTGTCCCAGGGCACCTGGAGCACCTGCAGGCGGCCGTTGTCTCCGGAGTAGTAGACGCTGCCGTTGAAGTGGAAGGCAAGCGGCACCTCGCCCTCGGTCACGGAGTGGAAGTACTTGGCCGCCGCGAGCTCGACGTCGTAGTTGCAGAGGATCTCGATCTCGACCGAGGTCGAGCCCGTGAAGGAGGGGATCAGGACGCTCTCGGTCGTCCAGTGCATCCGCTGGGCCGTGGTGGTCCAGCGATGCGGATCGCCGAAGAGCTCGCTCAGCTTCGCCTTCGTCTCGGCGTCGTAGGCGCGCTTCGCGGGCTCGATCTGGACCTGGACGCTGAGGCCGACCATGAACACCTCCCGGCCCGAATCGTCGTCGACCTGCAGCCCGAAGCTGAGGGTCGGAATCGCGGCGTGGGGAACCGCCCGGACGCCGGCGATCTCGAGGCGCAGCCCGGGTTCACCCGGCCGGGATGAGGTCTCCGGACCGCCTCGCTCCGCGCGTGTCAGCCTCGACCGCGGCCGGCCGCGGGTGGGGTGCTCCTCCCCGATCCGCCGCCTCGATCGGCTCGGTCATGCCGCCTCCCCGGCCCGCCCGCGAAGCCGCTCGAAGAAGGCGGGGATCGCGCGCTCGACAGCGTCTCCGCCCGAGATCCCGTCCCAGCTCACCTTGATCGCTCCGACCAGTCCATAGCACTCGTCGATCGGGGCGATCACGTATTCGGGCGGATCCGAGATCCGGTTGACGACCAGCGCCTCGGCGTCCGGCTCGAGCGATTCGAGCTCGTGGTTGAGCGCGCGCAGGTCGTCCCAGGCGGCCAGTTCCAGCTCGGACTCGGTCGCGCCGGCGGGGCTCGGATACATCGCGATCATCGAGCCGACCGAGCTGCTGTACATGAAGAAGGCGAGCCCGATCGGGATCTGCAGGCGAGCCCAGAGGTCGTCCGGAAGCTCGAAGCCGTCGAGCCAGGTGATCCGCTTGCCGGTGGGCCGGAGCTCCGGATCCGCGGAGTGGGTCGCCCAGCAGGTTGCGCAGACGCAGAGGATGCGGCGGTCTCCCAGGTGCAGCAGGTGCTCGTGCTCCACCGGGATCTCGACCCCGCAGACGTCGCAGCGCTCCTCTGCCTCGGCACTGGGACGCGCCGCGCCGCCGGACGGCGACGGGCCGCGGCGCAGTCCGCGCAGGCCCGTGACCATGTTCGCCCTCCGGCGGGCCGCCACCGCGTCGTCGATGGCCCGCCCGTTGCGGCTCATCCCGCCAACGCCACCCTCACCCCCTCCTCCGGCGATGCGAGCAGGGGCACCGGCCCGAGATGCAGCTTCTCGTCGTCCAGCGAGCGGCCCGCCCTGGGAAGGAAGTAGCGCCGCTCGCAGCCCGGACAGATCAGCATCCCCTCGTCGAGCTCCGCAGCGGCGATCGATCCGCCGCAGCTGGGGCACGAGTCGGCGTAGGCGAGAAGCGATCCCTCCACCTTCGCCACCACGATCGGCGTCCCCCGGACCTCCACCCTGACCAGCTGGTCCTCGCCGAGCCCGTCGACCTCCCCGTTCAGCTCGTGCCATCCGGAGGCGCCGGGCGGCGCGGGAATGTCCGCGCCATTGCCGGTGCTCCCCTGGCCTGCCATCGGCAGCGGCGTCCCGGTGACCTTGACCGGGTCCAGCAGATCACCTTCCTGACCCTCGACCTCGATGCCGACGAGGTCGGGGGCCGCCTCGTCGAGCGCCGTCTTGATCGCGAGCTCGAGCGTCGAGGACGAGGCGGGGCAGCCGTCGCAGCTGCCCTCGAGCCGAAGCCGGGCTACGCCGTCATCCAGGGAGATCAACTCGACGTTGCCGCCGTGCGACTCCATGTAGGGCCTCACCGACTCCAGCGCCTCCGCTACCCGCTCCGAGATCGGCACCGGATAGAGGTCATGGATCAGCAGCAGGCTGGCGATCACGCCGTCTTCCGCCAGCCGCTGCTGGAGCTCGGCTCCCTGCTCCCCGGCCTCGTCGAGGATCTCGACGATCCTGGTCAGGCCGAGGCCGTACATGTCGATCACGGCAGCCATCAGGTCCTCGGCGGTCCTGCGAGATGCAGGATCGGGGATCTGGTCGACCTGCGCGGTCAGCTCCTCGACCCTCTGAACGAGGGCCTCGGGGCTGACCGCGTCGCTGTCGCCGATGGCTCCCATTTCGCCCGCGGGGCTCACGACATGCCGGTCGGCGTGTGGGTCACCTTGCGGACCTGACCGCCCCGCTGGTCGTACATGTGCACGCCGCAGGGCAGGCACGGATCGAAGCTCCGCACCGCCCGCATGATGTCTACGCCCTTGAACTTCTCGGGTCCGTTCTCCTCGAAGATCGGCGTGTTCTGCACCGCGTCCTCGTAGGGGCCCGGCGTCCCGTGGGTGTCGCGCGGGTTGCTGTTCCACGGCGTCGGCGGATATGGCTGGTAGTTCGCCACCTTGCCGTCCTGGATCACCATGTGGTGCGAGAGCACGCCGCGGGCGGCCTCGCAGAACCCGACCGACACCGCCTCCTTCGGCACCTTGAAGTCGTTCCACGACTTCGTGCGGCCCTCGCGCACCTCCGTGAGGGCGCGCTCCAGGTTGTGGAGGCCGATCAGGGCCGAGAACGCCTCGTGGTAGGTGCGCGCGCGGTCGCGCTCGATCGCGTTCGACTTCTCCGGGATCTTCCACTCGAGCTCCATCTCGGGCTTCGAGGCGGTCCTCGGCAGGACCATCTTGATGCTCTCGCCCGTGGCCTTGGCGTAGCCGAAGTCGACCAGGCCGGCCTTGGCGGTCACCCACGAGCGGGCGAACGGCCCACCGCCGGTGTCGCAGGCCACATGGGTGTCATTGCGCTCGTCATAGATCCGCGGGGACGCGACCCAGCTGTACTTGTCCTGGAAGTCGCGCTTCTGCGGCTTCGGCAGGGTCACCTTGTTCCAGGGGTGCCGCTTGTCGACGGGGTTCCCGAGCGGGTCCTGGGTGACGAAGGTCTCCTCGTTCGTCCAGTCGTCGAAGTACGAGCTGCCGAGCAGGATCCTGATCATCAGGTTGATCTCGACCAGATCGGTCGTGATCAGCTCCCCCTTCAGCACGACGCCGGGGGTGATGTAGCGCTTCCGCCCCCACTCGGTCATGTTCCGGTAGTCGTAGTCGACGTAGTCCGGGTCGTCGAAGTAGCCCCAGCAGACCAGGTCCGTGTCGCGGTAGCCGACCATGTCGTACCCCGGCAACTCCTGCAGGAAGAAGTCGTAGAGGTCGTCGTGCATGGGCACCGACCGCTTGACGTAGTCGATGTAGCGCATCAGCCGCACGTAGTAGTCGGTGCAGGTCTGGTGCGTGATGTCCACGGAGACCCCGCCGGGCATGATCGTCGACGGGTGCGTGTGGCGGCCGCCGAATAGGCAGTACATCTCCCGCGTATAGCGGGCAACCTGGAGCGTCTCCAGATAGAAGTCGCCGGTGAACGGGTTGAGCGCCCGCATGATGTCGGCGATCGTCTTGTAGCCGTGGACGTCCTGGCCGGGGGCGGCGGTCTGCTCGGCCTTCTTGAGCAGGGTCGGGTTGGTCTCCTTGACCATCTGCTCGCAGAAGTCAACGTTCGCCATGCAGTCGTTGAAGATCGCGTGGTCGAACATGTAGTCCGCGGTCTCGGCGAGGTTGTAGCCGAGGTCACCCAGCGCCGGCGGCTTCACCCCGTACGCCATGTTCTGGTTGAGGCAGGACGTGGTGCAGTGGTTGTCGCCGCAGATGCCGCAGATCCGGCTGGTGATGAAGTGCGTGTCCCGAGGGTCGATCCCCTTCATGAAGATGTCGAACCCGCGGAAGATCATCGAGGTCGAGTAGCACTTCTCCACCTTCTTGGCATCGAAGTCGATCTCCGTGTGGATCCCGAGGCTGCCCACGATCCGCGTGATCGGGTCCCACGACATCTCCTTGACGGCGACCTTCTTCGAGGTCGTCGGAGTCTCGGTGGTTGCCATATCTCTCGTCTCCTCCTGTTCGAAGTCGGTTGCCTACGAGCCGGGCGGCGAGTAGCCGGCGGATCGCGACTTGTATCCGGTGGTCAGCTGGTTCCCGCGCCGACGCCACTCGGGCTCGACGTCGTACTTCCGGCGCATGTTCCGCTTCCGCACCCCGCGCACGATCGGGCCGATCGTGAACCTCTCGAAATTCGAAGCCAGCCCTCCCAAGCGGTCCTCGTCCATGAAGGGCATGTACTTGTCGGGGAAGCCGGGCATCGTGCAGGCCATGCAGATGCCGCCCACGTTCGGGCAACCTCCAACGCCGCTCTGCCAGCCGCGGATCGGGACGTTGCACTTCACCACCGGCCCCTTGCATCCCAGCTTCACCAGGCAGCGGTGATCGGAGCCGTACTCGGTGGCGAACTCCCCCTGCTCCGAGAAACCGCCCCGGTTGCAGGACTCGCGCACGGTACGCCCGAACAGCCAGGTCGGCCGGTGCGCCTCGTCGAGATCCGGGACCGGCGCGCGCCCGGCGAGGTGCAGGGCGAGGTAGAGCAGCGACTCGGTCGTGTTGTCCGGCTGCACCGGGCAGCCCGGGATGTTCACGACCGGCAGGCCCGCCGTGGACTTCCAGTCCCAGCCGAGATAGTCCGCCACCCCCATGGCGCCCGTCGGGTTGTTCTTCATCGCCGGGATTCCGCCGTAGGTCGCACAGGTGCCCAGAGCCACCACCGCCGCCGCCTTCGGCGCGAGGCGATCGACCCACTCGTTCGTGGTGATCGGCTGCCCCGTGTCCGGATCGGTGCCCATCGCCGCCCAGTAGCCCTCGCCGCTGAGCTCCTCGTTGGGAATCGATCCCTCGACGATCAGGACGAAGGGATCGAGCTTGCCGGCCTCGGCGTCGTACCAGGCCTGCATGAACTCCTCCCCGTTCTCGTAGGCGAGCACGGGGTTGTGGACGATCACCTTCGGCATCCCGGGGATCGCCTGCGTGACGATGTCCTCGAGGCTGGGATCGACGGCCGAGGTCATCGCGACCGAGTCGCCGTCGCAACCCAGTCCGGTCGTCATCCAGATGACATGGGCTTCAACCGCCTCCGTCTTGGCCTGGTCCGGTACGAACTCGACTGCGTTGGCCATCTCTCCTCCTGTCTTTGTCCAGCGTCAGCAGATCCTGGGCAGCGGGTCGCCGACCAGCTGGTCCATGACCCGCTTCCCTCCGAATGCCGTCTCCACCAGGACCATGCCCGGGGGCTCGGTCCTGACCTCTCCGATCTCAGCCGCGGCCTCGCAGCCGGGCACCGAGCGCAGCGCCGCCAGCGCCTGATCCGCCCGGTCGGCGGCCACGAACGCCACCAGCTTGCCCTCGTTCGCGACGTACATCGGGTCGATGCCGAGCATCTCGGCGGCCCCGGCGACCGCGGGGTTGACCGGGACGTCGGCCTCGCGCACGCCGATCGACACGCCCGACGCCCGCGCCAGCTCGTTCAACACCGATGCCACCCCGCCGCGAGTGGCGTCGCGCATGCAGTGCAGATCCGCGCCGGCCGCCTCGAGCAGGGCTTCCACCGCGGGCCAGAGGGGGCGAGTATCCGAGCTGATCTCCGCGTCGAGCGAGAACTCGTCCCTGGCGAGCATGATCGCCGAGCCGTGATCGCCGACGGTGCCCGAGACGAGGACGCGGTCGCCGGGGCGAAGCCCGCGCGGGGACAGCTCGGCCCTCGGGTCCAGCTTGCCAATCCCGGCCGTGGTGATGTACATGCCATCGGCGTGTCCGCGCTCGACCACCTTGGTGTCACCGGTGGCGATCTCGACCTCGGCTGCCTCAGCGGCTTGGGCGATCGCCTCGACCTCGGCCCGAAGCTGATCGGCGGGCAGTCCCTCCTCGAGGATCAGCGCGAGGCTCAGCGCCCTCGGCCTCGCCCCGGCGACGGCCAGGTCGTTGGCGGTCCCATTGACGGCCAGCTCGCCGATCGAGCCACCCGGGAACCGGATCGGCCGGACCACGTAGCTATCCGTTGTGATCGCGAGGCCCAGGTCGTCGATCGCGACCACTCCGGCGTCGCCCAGCTGCTCGAGCGTCTCGCCCTCTCTTGCCAGCGCCGGCACCAGCAGGCCCTCGATCAAGGTCTGCGTAGCCTTGCCCCCGGCACCGTGCGCCATGGTCACCGTCTCGTCCTTGAAGCGGGGACGCTTGGCGCGGGCGGTCTCGATGATCTGCAGGACCTTCTGTTCCCGCTCGCTGACCGCCGCGGCTCCGCGCTCGGCCATCAGACCAGCTCCTTCTCGCGCGCGAAGCGCCCGTAGTTGTAATAGGCCGCACAGGCGCCCTCAGGCGACACCATGCAGGTGCCGATCGCGTGCTCCGGCGTGCAGGCGGTGCCGAACACCTTGCACTCGAAGGGCTTGATCACGCCCTTCAGCACCTCGCCGCACTGACAGGCCTTCGGGTCGGCCACACGGATCCCGGGCACGCTGAAGCGCTTCTCGGCGTCGAGGTCGGCGTACGCGTCGCTCAATTTCAGCGCGCTCTGCGAGATGAAGCCGAGCCCCCGCCACTCGAAGTGAGGCCTGAGCTCGAAGACCTCAGCCATGACCTTGAGCGCGGCCGGGTTGCCGTCGTAGGGAACCACGCGGCTGTACTGGTTCTCGACTTCGCAACGGCCGTCCGCGAGCTGGGCCAGGATCATCCGGATCGCATGCAGGATGTCGAGCGGCTCGAAGCCCGCGACAACGACCGGCCTGCCGTAGTCCTTCGGGATGAACTCGAACGGACGGGCGCCGACCACGGTCGAGACGTGACCGGGACCGATAAACCCGTCCAGGCGAAGGTCCGGCGAGTCGAGCAGCGCCCGGAGCGGAGGCACGATCGTCACGTGGTTGCACATGCAGGAGAAGTTCGTGACTCCCTCCGCCCTTGCACGCTTCAGGGTGAGCGCAGTGGAGGGCGCGGTCGTCTCGAAGCCGATCGCGAAGAAGACGACCTCCCGGTCCGGGTTCTGCTTCGCGAGCCGGAGCGCGTCGAGCGGTGAGTAGACCATGCGGATGTCCGCGCCGTCCGCCTTTGCCTCGGTGAGGGTCTTCTCCGATCCGGGAACGCGCATCATGTCGCCGAAGCAGGTGAAGATCACATCGTTCTCGGTCGCCATCGCGATGCCGTCGTCGACGCGGCCCATCGGAATCACGCAGACCGGGCAGCCCGGCCCGTGGACCAGCTCGACGTTCTCGGGCAGAAGGTCGTCGATCCCGTACTTGTAGATCGAGTGGGTGTGCCCACCGCAGACCTCCATCACCTTGTACTGACGCCCGGGCTCGACCGCATCGAGGATCTGGTGAGCCAGCGCCCTCCCCAGCTCGGCGTCGCGAAACTCCTCGACGTAGCGCATCGTCATGCCGCCACCCCATCGCCGGCACGGGCGATCGCGGTGCCGGCGTGCACCAGGAGGCGGTCGCCCTCGCTCACGGGCGCGACCAGCGCGACCTCGACGGTGCTCCTTGCCCCGTCCGAGGCCGTCTCACAGAGGGCCAGCCCCCGCTCCCCATCGATGCGCAGCACCCGCATCTCCACTGCCTCATCCCCACAGGTGATGCATCCCGTCGTGTGATCCGTCGTGTGATCGCACTGGGGGACGAGGTCGCCGCTCACAGCCCGGGGTTCCTCTCTCCACAGCCCGGACGCAGGCGCCGCCGCGTCCACATGCAATATCGGCTCGTCACTCGATCACGCTCGCCTTCAGCTCCTCGAGCTCCTGCTCGTAGTCGGCCCCCATGCCCTCGAGCAGCTTCCTGGTCGCAAGCGCCTCCTCCTCGTCGACCTTCGAGATCGCGAAGCCGACGTGGATCAGGACCCACTCACCCGGCTCTGCCGAGTCACCGTCCTCGTCGAGCAAGCCAACATTGACGGTGCGCTTGACGCCCGCCACGTCCACCTGCGCCAAACGGTTCCCATGATCGACGATCTCGATCACCTCTCCCGGGATCGCGAGGCACATCAGTAACCCGCCGTCGCGTTCGCCCGTGCTGCCTGCAATCTCTCTCCTCTTCCGCCCGAGCTTCGATTGCGAGGCAGCAACGCCCGGGCCGGGCCAACCTACTGCGCAGTAGTTGGTGTGTCAAGAAATCTCGATCGACCTGTCTTCCCCCGGATAATGGAAAGATGACCGCGGAGGACGTCCTGACCCGCGAGGTATACGTTCGTGACCGATACGTGCCCTTTGGCGAGCTGAGCGCCGACGACGCGCGCTTCCTCGCCGGGCAGTTCACCGGGCTGTCGGGCGGCGGGCTCGAGCAGCGCGTCGCCCCGATGGCCCGCGCGTGGCGGGAGCTCGCCGACCTGATGGAGGAGCGCGGAGCCGCGACCGTGGCGGCGCTGGGCGCCGAGGAGGCGGCTTCGCAGGCGGAGCGGGTCAGGGTCGTCCCGCCGGGCGGGGGCTGGCTCTAGGCCGAGTCGCGGTCTACCCGCTCGGTCCGCCAGCTCGAGGCGAGCGGACCCGCGAGGTCAGCTGACCCGAGCGGGGATCAGCCCCAGCCCATCCCCTGGTAGCCGCTGTCGACGGGGACGCCGATCAGGAGCGCCCGCACATTGCCGTCGGAGTCGTTCCGGATCGTCCGCTTGACCTCCGGCGCATAGCGGCAGAAGGTCCCGGCCGGCGCGTCGTGATCCTCCCCATCGCAGACCAGCGTCCCCTGGCCGTCGAGGATGATGAAGACCTCCTCCTGGTTGTCGCCGGTGTGGTCGTGCTCGGGAATCTGGCCGCCGGGCGCGATGTCGACGACGTTGAAGCCGAAGGACTCCGCGCCGAGCGTCTTGCGGGCGAGGCGCCAGGTGGCTCCTCCGCTGCCCTCCATCTCCTCGAATTCGTCGATTCGGTTGATCTTGTAGCCAGCGGCCATGAATCCAACATATCCTCTCTGCTCGTGGGAGACGACTCGGCCCAGAGTCTCGAAGAGGCGATCGGGCGTTACAACCAGGCCTGGAACGACCACGATCTGGACGCGATCATGTCGATGCACGCGCCCGAGATGGTGTTCGAGAACCACACCGCCGGCGAGTCGGCGCAGGGCGCCGAGGTCCGGGGGCACATCGGCAGGATCTTCGAGAGCTGGCCCGACCTCCACTTCGAGACGCGCCGCCTCTACGTCCGCGACGGCGTGGTCACCCAGGAATGGACGGCCAGTGCGACCCACTCCAACAAGATGACGCGGGGCGATCTGGTGGCCGAGCCGACGGGCGAGAAGGTGGAGTGGCGCGGGGTCGACGTGATCCCCTTCGAGGACGGCCTGATCAAGCGCAAGGACGTCTACTCCGACTCGGTCTCGATCCTGCGCCAGGTCGGCCTGCTCGACTAATCGCGGCTACCGAATAACCCGTAACCCCATGGCACTCCCTACGACGTGAAGCTCAGAACTCGCAGGCTCGCGGTCTTCGCGACTTGCCTGGGTATGGGGCGGCATTTCCAGTCCTGAGCTCCGCCGACAAGGGCGGCGAGCCGCACAACCAGAAGCCGTGTCCGGCGAAGGGCAAGCGCCATCACGAGAAGCCGGCGCCCAACACCAAGGGCAAGGAGTGCGGCTTCCAGCCCGGGAGCCCGACGACCAGCACCATCACCAGCACGACTCCCTGACATCTTCCCCGTCCTCGATTAGAGGTGTTCAGAACCGCTGCTTTGCATGGAAAGCAGTACTTCCACGCGGGCGTTCTAGCGGGGTCTATTGGACCTGCTCGTCCTTGCCGGGGCCGCCGTTCAACTTGTCCTGGCCCTTGCCGCCCTTAAGCCGGTCCCGGCCGGGGCCGCCGACCAGCTTGTCCTTGCCTGGACCGCCCAGCAGCCGATCCCGGCCCGGGCCACCGAAGAGCCGATCCCGGCCCGCATTGCCGCAGACGAGGTCGTTCCCGCGCAGCCCCTTGATCCGGTCAGCGCCGCCGAGACCGGCGATCACGTCGCGACCCCTCGTTCCCGTCAGGGCCTCGGACCGCTCCGAGCCGACGATCGTGGCCTGCTCGCCGCCGCAAGTGGCGGAGGGCGCGCCGGGTGACGCTGGAGGGACGGATCTGTCAATCCCGGCGCCGAGCACCCTCGCGACGCCGGCGACCGAGGTCGACGCGCCAGGCGGCGGAGGAGGATCGGCTTGGCCCGCAGTCGTCCAGGCGGCGAGGAACTTGCCGTCGGGGAGGGGCGCCAGATCACTAACGCTGTTGAGTGGAAGGGTGGTGCGGAATGTCGGGTCGATCGAGCCGTCCGGATTGAGCCGGGACACCATGTAGCCCAGGTCTCGCTGTCCCCCGGCCAGGATGCGCCCCTGCGCGTCCAGGACCACGCTGAAGACCGTAGTTCCCGGTATCGCCGTGCTGATGCCCTTGGGTATCAGGACGATCCCATCTTGATCGAAGCTTGGATCAAGGGTCCCGTCCTCGAGCAGGCGAACGACAGGCCCGGGACCGTTGTCGGGCCGGCTCTGGCCGGCCACCAGGATGCGCCCGTCGGGCTGAACCGTCACGTCGCGGGCCTCCGCCAGATCCTGCGCGACAAACTCCGCGAAGTCCAGCGCGGGCGGGTTGAAGCCCGGATCCGGCGCGAATGCGGCCGTGAGGCGCACGATGAGCCAACGCTTTGCGGTGAAATTGCGTCCCACGACCACGGGCTTGCCATCGGCCTGCACGGCGACCGCATCGATCCGGTTACTGCCGGCGGGGGTGTAGGTCTGGTCCGGGGTTCCATCGGAGTTGAGGCGCTTCACCACGTTCTCGCCCGCGACCACCAGCTTGCCGTCCGGCGCGCGGGCGATCGATACGGCGGAATCGGCATCAGTGCTGGTGAACGTCCCGTCGCCGGCGAAGCTCGTGTCGAGCGCCCCGTTGGGATCGAAGCGCGCCACCAGCATCTGGGAGTTGCTCGGGCCGCCGAACGAGCCGGCGGCGACGATCTTCCCGTCGGGCTGGACGAGCACATCGACGAAGAGAGCATTGGGGAGCGTGGCCAGCGTGGAGAACGCTCCTCCGTCGCGCGGAATGTGGAGGATGAATCCGGTACCGGGGTCGAATTGGGAGGTCGTCCTGCCGGTCGCGACCAGGATATCGCCGTCGCTCTCGACCCCGATCGCCTGTGCTCCCGTGTAGCTTGCCGTCGTCTCCGCCCGGCCGTCCCCGTCGAAGGTCACGTCGAGATCGCCGGCCTGCTCCGCCTCCGCGACACCGGTGCAGGCGAAAACGAGCGCGATGGTGAGAGTCACCGTTCGTGCCAGCCGCGTCCGTCGTCTCTGCCGGTCCAAACCCACCTCTCTCCCTCTCTCTCCGGTTTCTCTCCGGTTTGGGTGACCGCAGCTCCAAACAGCGGAGCGAGAGGAATGTAGCGGGGCTCGTCTAGCATCCGGCCGCTTGGCGGACGACGACGCGACGCTCAAGTCCCGCTGCGACGAATACCGCCACCCAGGGTCTATCCGGCGGAGTACTGCTTTCCATGCAAAGCAGTTCTGATGGGGGATCTCTAGCGCCGCCGATAGAAGGCCCAGCCCGCGATCGCGGCACCGCAGGCCAGCAGGATGCCGGCCGAGAGCAGGCCGGCGTCAGTCCGTTCTGGGTCGCCCAAGACCGAATCCCTGGCCGTCGCCGACATGACCGAGCCCGCCGAGGCGTAGGAGAGCACCGAGCCGGCCGAGGCCGCGGAGCCGACCGAGAGGGCCGAGCCGACCGACCCGATCGAGCCGACCGATGCGAACGAGCCGACCGAGCCGATCGAGAGCACCGACCCCTTCGAGGCGATCGAGAGGAACGAGTCCTCCGACCAGAGGGACAGTGAGCTGTCGCCGGCCTGCCTCATAGCTCGGGCACGTCCGCTCCCATCGGGGAGAACGGGACCCGGCGAACCTCGGCCCAGTCGCCCACCCGATCGCCGAGCGCCTTCATCACGTCGCCGGTGCTCTGCCAGAAGCACCAGACCAGCACCGTCGGCCCCGCGCCCGAGATGGTCGCCCCGATTGCCCCCATCCGGGGCGCCTCCTGGACGATCTCCATCGAGCGTGGGTAGAGCTCGGCGCGATAGGGCTGGTGCAGGCGATCCGCCAGCCCACGGCCGATCAGGGTGAGGTCGGAGCGCTGGATGCCGAGGACGAGCTCCGCCGCGGCCGAGATGTTGGCGACCGCGTCGGCGATCGGGACCTGGTCGGGGATCGCCCCGCGCGCTTCGTCCGTGGGCACCTGCTCGTGCGGGATCACGACCACCGCCTCGACGCCCTGGGGCGGGTCGAGCCGCGTTGCGGCGATCGTCTCCCCGTCGTTGGCGCAGACGACGAAGCCACCGTAGAGCGCCGCTGCGACGTTGTCAGGATGGCCCTCGATCTCGGCCGCCTTGGCGAGGACGTCCTCGGACTCCTGCGCGAGCTCGTAGAGGTGGTCAGCGGCGAGCAGCCCGGCGACGATCGCGGCGGCGCTGGAGCCGAGGCCGGCGGCCGAGGGGGATCTCGCTGCGGATGCGGAAGGCGATGCCGTCCGCGGGCCGCAGCGACTCGAAGGCCTTGACGCAGAGGTTGGACCGGTCGAGCGGGACGCCGAGCCCGCCTGCGTCCACCGAGAACGAGCCGGCCTCCTCCACCTGGAGCTCGAGGTGGATTGCGAGCGCGGCGGCCAGCACGTCGTAGCCCGGCCCGAGGTTGGCCGAGGAGGCCGGCACCTTGACCAGCCTTCGTCGCGCGGTCATCAATCGAAGACCGCCTTCTCCACCGCGGACAGCTCCGCCTTGCAGCCGGTCACCGCCGGCGCCTTCCCCAGCGCGGTATCGGGATCCTTGAGGCCGTGCCCCGTGAGCACGCAGACGACGGATTCGGGCTTCTCCGCACCGTCCGCCACGGGCAGTCCGTGGGCGAGCAGGCCCGCAACCGAGGCGGCGGAGGCCGGCTCGCAGAAGACGCCCTCGCTGGAGGCGACCCAGTGGTAGGCGTCGAGGATCTGCTGATCGGAGACGGCCGCGACCCGCCCGCGCGAGGCGGTGAAGGCGTTCATCGCCTCCTCCCAGCGAGCCGGGTTGCCGATCCGGATCGCCGAGGCCACGGTCTCGGGATTCTCGATCGGGTGGCCCTCCACCAGCGGTGCGGCGCCCTCGGCCTGGAAGCCGTAGAGGATCGGCGATTCTCCGTACTCCTGGAAGCCCGCCCACCAGGAGGTGACGTTGCCGGCGTTGCCCACCGGAATGGCGAGGGCGGCGGGCGCATGACCAAGCTCGTCACAGGTCTCGAAGGCGGCCGTCTTCTGCCCCTGGATCCGGTACGGGTTGACCGAGTTGACCAGCTCGACCGGGTGCTTCTTGGCGATCTCCCGGACGATCTCGAGAGCCTGGTCGAAGTTGCCCTCGAGGGCGATCACTCGCGCGCCGTGCATCAGGGCCTGGGCGAGCTTGCCGATCGCGATCTTGCCCTCCGGGACGATCACGGCGCCCCGCAGGCCCGCCCGGGCGGCATAGGCGGCGCAGCTGGCGGCCGTGTTGCCGGTCGACGCGCAGATGATCGCTTCGGCCCCGGCGCCCTTGGCGCGCGAGACGGCGACGGTCATGCCGCGGTCCTTGAAGCTGCCCGTCGGGTTGGCCCCCTCGAACTTGAGATGGACCTCCGCTCCGACCCGCTCGGAGAGCCGCGGCGAGTGGATCAGCGGCGTCGAGCCCTCGTTCAGCGTCACCACCGGGTCGCCCTCCTCGAGGGGAAGGCGGTTGCGGTAGCGCTCGATCAGGGGAGTCGGCATCTACTAGCCGAACTCCTCCTCGATCACGCGGATCGAGCGAGGGGGCGAGCGCAGGAACTTGAGCTTGGCGATCCTCTTGAGCGCGGCCGCGAAGCGCTTCTCCGAGACGGGATGCATGACCATGATCAGCTGCGCCTCGCCGCCGAGGCCCCGCTGGACCACGCTGCGGACGGAGACCTCGTGGTCACCGAGCACCTCGGCGATCTGGGCGAGTACGCCGGGCCGGTCGTCGACCTCGAGGTGGAGGTAGAAGGCCATCTCCACGTCCTTGGCGACCTTGAGCTTCGCGTTCTCCTCGAACAGCGGCGAGCCCCCGGCAATCACCGAGACGACGTCTCCGAGCACGGCCGAGGCGGTCTCGGAACCGCCCGCACCGGGTCCCGACATGGTGATCTCGGTGATCGCCGGCGACTCCACCATCACAGCGTTGAACGGCCCCTCGATCGGCGCCAGGGGGTGCCCCGGATAGAGGAAGCAGGGGAAGACGCGGACGCTGATCTCCGCCTCGCCGACGCGCTCCGCGACCCCGAGCAGCTTCAGTGAGAGGCCGAGCTCCTTCGCGTAGGCGAGATCATCGGGCTTGATCCGCTCGATTCCCTCGTAGGGGACGTCCTCGAGCTCGACAGGGGCGCCGAACGCGAGCCGGGCGAGGATCGCCATCTTGGCGGCGGCGTCGGCGCCGCCGACGTCGTCGGTCGGGTCGGCCTCCGCGTAACCGAGCTCCTGGGCCTGCGCAAGCGCCTCCTCGTAGGAGAGCCCGGCGCGCGCCATCTCCGTGAGGATGTAATTGGTCGTCCCGTTGACGATCCCGAAGACCTTCTCGATCGGGATCGCCCCGAGGCTCTCCTGGACTACGCGGATCACCGGGATCGCACCGGCGACGGCCGCCTCGAAGCGGAGCTGGGCGCCGCCCTCCCGGGCGGCCGCCACCAGCTGATCGCCATGCTGGGCGAGCAGCTGCTTGTTGGCGGTGACCACGTGACGACCCTCGCGCAGGGCCAGGGTGACGTACTCGAGCGCCGGATCGGTGCCGCCGATCAGCTCGACGATGATCTCGCTGCGCGCCAGAATCCGGTCGAAGTCCCCCTGCTTTCGGCTCACGACCCCGCTCACCCGCGGCCGCCGGCCGGAGACCTCCTCGACCATGTCCGCCCGCTCGTTGAGCAGCTTGCGGAAGGCACCGCCCACGGTGCCCTTCCCGAGAATTCCGACGTTGACGACGTCGCTCATTCGTCCCTGGCGAGCAGGTCGTCCCAGGTCTCGCGGCGGACCACGACCCTCGCCTCGCCGTCGCGGCAGAAGATCACCGGAGGCCGCGGCACCCCGTTGTAGTTGTTCGCCATCGAGTAGCCGTAGGCGCCCGTCGCGGGGGTGACGAGCACGTCGCCGACCCTCGGCTCCGCCAGCTCCGCGTCGCGCACCAGGACGTCGCCGGACTCGCAGTGCATCCCCGCGATCGTGGCAAGCGTCTGCCGCGTCTCCCCCGCCCGGTCGGCGATCACGGCCTCGTAGCGCGAGCCGTAGAGCATCGGCCGCAGGTTGTCGGACATGCCGCCGTCGACCGCTACGTACGTTCGGACGCCGGGGATCTCCTTGACGGTCCCGATCCGGTAGGCGGTGACGCCGGCGTTGCCGACGAGGGAGCGTCCCGGCTCGACCAGGATCCTCGGCGCCGGGTCAAACACGCGCTGCACGCCCCGGACCTTGACCTCGACGTAGTCCTCGATCGAGGGAGGCTCATCGGAGTCCAGGTAGGCGATCCCCAGGCCGCCGCCGACGTTGAGCAGCTCCGGGGAAAGTTCGACCGCGTCGCAGAACTCGGCGATCACCTCGATCGCCTTGACGTAGGGCTCGAGCTCGAAGATCTGGGAGCCGATGTGGGCGTGCAGCCCGACCAGCTCGAGGTGCTCGGAGGCGCGCACCCGCTCAACCGCCCCCTCTGCGAGCCGGTCGGCGAGCCCGAAGCCGAACTTCGAGTCGAGCTGCCCGGTCTGGACGTAGTCGTGGGTGGAGGGCTTGATTCCCGGGGTCACCCTGATCAGGACCCGCTGGGGGCGGTTCAGCAGGCGGTCGGCGAGCTCGATCTCGTCGAAGGAGTCCACGATCAGGTGGCCGACGCCTGAGTCGAAGCCGTAGCGGAGCTCAGCCTCGGTCTTGTTGTTGCCGTGCAGGTGGATCCGGGCGGGATCGAATCCCGCCGCCAGCGCCATGTGCAGCTCGCCTCCGGAAGCCACGTCGACCGAGAGGCCCTCCTCCCGCATCACCCGGTCGGCGGCGGTACAGGGCAGCGATTTGCTCGCGTAGATCACCTCGAAGGAGCCGGCGCGCTGATGAAAGGCGCGGAGGTACTCCTGGGCGCGGCGCCGGATGTCCTCTTCCGCGTAGATGTAGGCCGGCGTGCCGAAGCGCTCGGCCAGCTCCACCAGGTCGCAGCCCGCGATCTCGAGATGTCCGCGTTCATTCACGCGCGAGCCGGCCGGGTAGACCGGCGACGCCGCGATCGGATCCGTGGCCGTTTCTGGCTGGGAGCTCATCGGAGAGGCAATTCTGACGGGAAAGGCGAGAATGGCCCGCAATGGAGCGCTCTTCAGGCCGCCACAAGGGGCTCTCCTATGCGCTCTGGCTACCGGACGACCTACATGAACGGCCGCCCCAAACACCGCGGCCGAATCTCCCGGGCGTGGTCGTCGTGCACGGCGCCGGCTCCCGGAAGGAGAACCATGCCGACTTCGCGCGCCTGGCGAACGCGAACGGCTGGGCCGCGCTCACCTTCGACCTGCCCGGGCACGGCCAGTCCGAGCCGGAGATGTCCGGCGCAGGCCGTGGATGCCGTGATCTCGATGGTCGATCGGCTGGCCGTCCAGCCCGGCGTCGACGCGGGCCGGATCGTGGTGCGCGGCTCGAGCCTGGGCGGGTTCCTTGCGATCTGCGCGGCTGCCGAGGCAGGGGAGGTGGCCGGCGTGATCGCGATTTGCCCGGCAAGCGAGGACCACCTGGCCCGGGGAGTGCGCAGCGGCCGCTTCGAGATGGGGGTGGGCGACCCGGTCGACCTCGAGGCCTGGCTGGTCGCGCAGGATGTCAGGGCGGCGGTGCGGCGGATCGCCGGGCGGCCGTTGATCCTCCTGCACGCCAAGGGCGACACCCAGATCCCGAGCGAACATTCGGCCGAGCTCTACGAGGAGGCCGGGGAGCCGCGAAAGCTCGTGATCGTCCCCGGCGGAGCGCACACCACCGTCCAGCACGATCCGGAGATACAGTCGATGGCGCTGCGCTGGGTGGAGCGGGAGCTGGAGCGACCCTGAGCTAGCGGGTACCGCCGAGGGTCTGCAGCGTGTTGTTCAGCGTGCCGCCGAGACCCTGGACCAGGCCGCCGAGCGTGCCGTCGGAGCCGCCCAGGCTGTCTCCGAGCGCGGTCGTGTCCGAATGGCCATTTGTTCTATTCAGGCCGGGCCTGACCCACCCGATGAATGTTGGTCCTACAGGTAGGCGAGCGGATCGGTGGTCTGCCCGTTGATCCGGACCTCGAAGTGGACATGCGGGCCGAAGCAGTAGCCCGTGCAGTCGCTGAGGCCGATGATCTGCGCCTGCGCGACCTCTTGGCCGACGCTGACCAGGATCCGCTCCTGGTGCCCGTAGCAAGTGGAGAGCCCCCCGCCGTGGTCGATGCAGGTGTAGTTCCCGTAGCCTCCCTCCGGGCCGGCGATGCTGACCGTGCCCGAGGCCGCTGCGCGGATCGGGGTGCCGGTCGGCACGCCGATGTCGACGCCGGGATGGAACTCGTAGCCGCTGCCGATGTTGCGCGCGCCATAGCCGGAGGTGATTGGCCCGCTGACGGGCCAGATCAGCCCATGGCCGCCACCGCGGACCGGACCGGCCGGCAGTGCGCCCGCGCCGGCGGCGAGCTGCTCGGCGATCTTCTGGGAGATATCCGAGAGATCGCCCTCGAGGTCGTCCTGCTGCTTGCGAACCCGCATCAGCGTCCCGTGCTGCTTGCGCCGGGCGGTTGCGAGCTCCGTGGTGCGCTGCTTGAGCTTGGCCTTGGTCACCTCGAGCTCCTGCTTGCGGGCCGCGATCTCGTCCCGGGCAGAACGCACCGTGTTGACCGTGACCTGCATCTGATTGCGGAGATTGCGGACGCGGGCGACGATGTCGTTGTCCTGGCTCTGCAGGTCCTGCAGGTACTGGGTGCGGGCGATCAGGTCGTCGAAGCCGTGGGACTGCAGGATCACGGTGATCAGGTCGGGTTGGTTGGATTCGTAGATGGCCACCAGGCGCTGCTCGAAGATCTGGATCGCCTCGCGCAGCCGCTGCTTCAGGTAGTCGAGGCGCGCCTGGGCCTGCTCGAGCTCCGCCTGCTTCTGGCGAAGTTGCGCGGCTACCTCCGCCTCCTTGTTGCGGAGCGCGGCGACCTCGCTGGTCAGTTGCTGCAGCTGAGTGGATTCATGGCTGATCCGGCCGGTGAGCACGCCGGCGTGTGCCCGCACATGTGAGAGCTTGTTCTGCGTCGAGTTCAGCCTCTGCTGGAGGCTCTGGCCCGAGGCGCTGCCGCCCCAGAGCGCACAGGCGCAGACGATCAGCGCGCCGGAGAGCGCCAGCGCGAAGAGCTTGGATCGCGTCATTGGCGTCAAAGGTTGAACGCCGCGGGGCGGCGTCCCTGAAACCACCGTTGCAGCGCGGGCTACGCGGCCGCGGCTGGGGACTACCCGGCCGGCTGAACCGATCACGGAGCCGTTCCCCGAGCCGTTGACCGCCTGCCTGGCGACCTCGGCCGCCGCCGCGAAGCGCTCCTGATAGGCACGCGCCTGCATCCGCGAGATCACCAGGCGCTGCACCTGGGCCGTGCCTTCGAACAGCTGGTAGATCTTCGCGTCGCGGAACCACTTCTCCAGCGGACAGTCGGTGGTCTGCGCGTACGGGCCGACCAGCTCCATCAGTGTGGTCGTGGCCCACATCGTCACGTCGCCCGCCTTGAGCTTCGACATCGAGCCCTGGCCGCCGGTCATCGGAACGCCGTTGCGGCCCATCCAGGCCGCGCGCTGTACGAGCAGGCGGGCCGAGTCGATCTCGGTGGCGACGTCGGCGAGGACCTGCTGGATGCGCTGCTCCTCGAGCGCCGGCTTGCCGCCGTCGACGGTCTGGTCCGACAGGTACTCGAGCGTCCACTCGTATGCCGCCTGCGCGATGCCGAGCGCCGAGGCGCCGACGATCGGGCGGGTCATCTCGAAGGTGGCGAGCGCGTTCGAGGAGCCGGCCTTCTGGCCCGAGCGGGCGCGCTCGAGCTTCCTGTTCAGCTTGTCCATGCCGCCGAGCAGGTTCTCGACGGGGATGCGGCAGTCCTCGAGGATGACCTCCGCGGTGTGGGAGGCGCGGATGCCGATCTTCGACTCCTTCTTGCCCTGCTCGAGGCCGGGCGTGCCCTTGCCGACGACGAAGGAGGCCTGGCCGCGGTGGCCGAGCTCGGGGTCGACGGTCGCGACCACCACGTGGACGTCGGCGATCCCGCCGTTGGTGATGAAGACCTTGGTCCCGTTCAGCACCCACTCGTCGCCGTCGAGCTTGGCGGTCGTCTTCAGGCTCTTCACGTCCGAGCCGGCCTGCGGTTCGGTCACGGCGTAGGCGCCGAGCGCGATCTCGTCATCGGTGCCGAAGCACTGCGGGACCCACTCGGCGATCTGCTCGGGCGTCCCCGACGCGGCGATGCCGGCGGCGGCGAGGCCGGAGCCCTGGATGGCGAGGGCGATGCCCGCGCAGCCCCAGTGGAGCTCCTCGGCGGTGATCACGCCTAACTGCCCGCCCGGGTCGGTGCCCATCTTCTGCATGTGCTCGACGCCCTGCAGCCCCCACCTGCGGGCCTCCTTGAGCACCTCCCAGGGAGTGCTCTCCTCCTCGTCGTGCTTGCGGGCGACGGGGCGGATGACCTCGCGCGCGAACCTGCGGGCGTGGTCTCGATGCTCCTGCTGCTCGTCGGTGAGCGCGAAGTCCATTTGTGGGCGCCTTCCTTTCGTCCTCTCTTGGAGTCCAGCCACGCTGATTGACTGGTCAGTCAGCCAGTTTACCGGAGGCGGAGGTGGTAAGTGCCACTTACCGCCGGGCCCGGCGGGCATGACGGCGCGCTTACCGCACGCCTGTAGCTTTCTGCGCCGTGCGCCTCCCCCGCGCGATCGAGAACGCGATCGACTGGCTGCGCTTCGACCTGCCCGCCCGCTTCGACCGGCGCACGCTGATCGCCGCCGCGGGCGTCGCCGTGGTCGCTTTGATCGCCCTGCTGATCGCGATCAACCCGTTCGGGGGCGGCGGCAACGGCGAGACGCGCGTGGTCACGATCGCCGTCTCGACCGACAACGCGCAGCAGGCGCCGGTCGGCACGCTCGGCTTCCCCCTCGTGGCGACGCGGAACACCACCAGAATCAGCGGCCCCGACCCGGTCTCCGACGCCGCCGCTGCCGCCCTGGCCACGCACCCGCCCGCGCCGGAGGCGGCGCCCCTAGGCGCGGCGGTGCTCGTCCCCGACGACGGCTGGCAGGCCGGAGTCGCCGCGTCTGTGCTCGCGGGCCCGCCCACCCGCTGGCCGGTTCTGGTGAGCCAGCATGGCGCGGTGCCCGACGCGACCAACCAGGCGCTGGCGCAGCTCAACCCGCGCGGGGGCCAGACCCCGGGCGGGGCGGCGGTCTACTCCGCCGGCGGCGCCACGGTCCCCTCGGGGCTGAAGGCCCAGGAGATCCCCGGTGACTCGCCCGCGGCGATCGCGAACTCGGTCGACCAGCTGCGCCAGCACGCGGTGGGGACCGAGCCGGAGCACATCCTGCTGGTCAGCTCGGATGAGCCCGGCTACTCGATGCCGGCCGCGGCATGGGCGGCGCGCTCCGGCGACCCGGTCCTGTTCACTGCTCAGAACGAGCTGCCCGCCCCCACCCTCGCTGCGCTCCGGCGACACGCCACCGCCACCGTCTACGTGCTCGGCCCGGAGTCGGTGATCTCGCGCTCGGTGATCCAGCGGGTCGGGCGCGTCTCGGCTCGCGTCCAGAGGGTGGGCGCGACCGGGCCGGTCCAGAACGCGCTGCTCTTCGCGCGCTACTCCGACGGCTCCTTCGGCTGGGGCATCAACGACCCCGGGCACGGCATGGAGCTCGCCAACTCCGACCGCCCGCTCGACGCGGCCGCCGCCGCGACCCTGGCCTCGAGCGGCAAGTGGGGGCCGCTCCTGATCACGGACACCGCCGACGCCCTACCCCCGGAGCTGCGGAGCTTCTTCCTCGACATCAAGCCCGGCTACGAGACGGATCCGACGCGGGCCGTGTACAACCACGTCTGGCTGATGGGAGACGCGACAGCGATCGGAGGACAGGTGCAGGCGGAGATCGACGAGCTTGCCGAGCTCGCGCCGGTCGGCGCCGCCTCCACCGGCACGCAGGGCACCGCCAGCGGCGGCGTCGCCCAGCCGGGCGGCCTGGAGGGCGAGCCCACCCCTGCTCCGCAGCAGGGGAAGAAGAAATGAGCGAGGCCGAGCGACCCGACCGCCTGGCGAGGCAGGTGACCGTCGAGGACATCCGCGAACTGGCGGGGCCCTCCACACCCCACTTCGCGCTCCAGGTCCGCAACCGGATCCAGCGCCTGATCGAGGAGCTCCCCGAGGACGATCCGGTGAGGCGTGAGGGGGAGACCCAGATCGCCCGCCTCGAGGAGCTCGCCCGCCACAGCGGCGACCCGCGAGGCGGCACCGGCGTCGCCCACTAGAGGACATCGGATAGCGTCGCGAACGTGAAGGAGCTCGCGCCCGACGTCTGGCACCTGAAGTGCCTGCCGGGCCTGCCCTGGGCGGTCAACGCCTACCTCGCCGGCGATGTCCTGATCGACGCCGGGGCCAGGCAGTCGACGGGGCGCCTGCTGCGCCAGCTCGAGGGGCACGACGTGAATGCGCACGCGCTCACCCATGCCCACGGCGACCACCAGGGCGCGAGCGACGCGATCTGCGAGCGCCTCGGCATCCCCTTCTGGTGCCCCGAGCTGGACGTCCCCGGCGCCGAGGACCCGCAGGTGATGAAGGAGCGCCAGCCCGACAAGTTCATGGCCCGCTTCTACTGGCGCATCTTCCACGGGCCCGGGCGCAAGGTCGACCGGGCGCTCAAGGAGGGCGACGAGATCGCCGGCTTCAAGGTGCTGGACGTCCCCGGCCACTCCGCCGGACACGTCGCCCTCTGGCGCGAATCCGATCGGGTGCTGATCGCCGGGGACGTGCTGGCGAACCTGGACCAGTACACGGGCATCCCGGGACTGCACGAGCCGAAGCCCGCGCTGACGCCGGATCCCGAGCGGAACCGCGAGTCGGCGCGCCGGCTGGCGAGGCTGGAGCCGGAGCTGGTCTGCTTCGGCCACGGCGCCCCGCTCCGCGACACGCAGAAGCTCGTCGACTTCGTCGACGGCCTGTCGATCGAGGGGCTCCCGCGCACCCGTAGTGTTGGCCGGGCCGAAGGCCTCGATCAGCTTCTGCTGGTACTCGCCGATCTGCTCCGGCGGAATGAAGTAGGTGGGCGGGGTGAGCCAGACCCCGTTGCCCCGCTCGGCGGCCTCCTTCACCCGTGAGCGGACCTTGTCGAGCGGGCCGGCGGCCGTATAGGCGTCGACCATCTCGTCGGGGATCTGCTCCGGCACGGCCGCGAGATCCCCCTTGCGAAAGGCATCGCCGGCGGCGGCGGCCGCGTCCGCGAAGCCGTGCATCTCCCAGAGCGGCTTGTAGGTGCGCACCGTGGAGTAGAAGGCGATCGTCCGCCGGGCCGCGTCGAGCGCCCGCGCCTCGTCGTCGTCGATCGCGCAGCAGACGGTCGGGATGAAGTCGATCTCCGAGCGCTGCCTGCCGGAGCGGGACAGCCCCGCCTCGACGTTCGGCAGCATCACCTCGTCGACCCAGCGCGGCGGGCACATCGGGTGGCCGATCAACCCGTCGGCGACGTCCCCTGCCATCCGGCACATCCCCTCCTGCATCGCGGCCGTGTAGATCGGGACTCGGTCTCTGACGGGCTTGTGAGGACGGATCCAGCCCTTGATGTCGATGTCCTGGTACTCCCCCTCGTATCGGATCGGCTCCCCCGTCGGCGCCTTCTCCATGATCAGCCGGACCGCCTCGATGGTCTCGCGGAGGTGCGGCGCGGGCTTGCCGTAGTCGACGTTGTGCCAGGTCTCGTTGAGGCGCTTCACCCCGGCGCCGAGCCCGAGCCGGAAGCGCCCGCCCGACATCTCGTCGATGTCGAGCGCCGTGACAGCGAGGATGAAGGCGCTGCGGGTGAACGCCCAGGAGATGCCGGTGCCGACCCCGACCTGATCCGTCTTGGCGGCGAGCCAGGTCGCCTGGGTGACCGAGCTGCGGAAGAGCTCGGGCGTCCAGACGCAGTCGATTCCGGCGGCCTCGGCCACGCGTGCCTGCTCGGCGATCTCCTCGGCCCTGTCCCCGATGGCGGCGATCGAGATGCGGTCCAGGGCTGCCATAGCTAAACGGGTCGCTCCTCGGCTTCGCCTGCGGAGCGCCCTCGCATCAAACCTACTTGGCCTCGGCCTCGACCGGCGTGTTGTCGAGGGAGCGCCACAGGTAGAGGCAGGCGAGGGTGCGATGCGGCCGCCACTCCTCGGCGATCCGCTCGAGCTCCTCCGGACCGGGCAGCTCGTCCATCCGGTAGGCGATCTGCACCGCGCGCCGGATGCCGAGGTCGCCGACCGAGACCACGTCGGGCCGGGCGAGGTGGAAGATCAGGAACATCTCGGCCGTCCAGCGGCCGACGCCCTTCACCTCGATCAGCTCGGCGATGACATCCTCGTCGGGCAGCTTGCCGAGGCCCTTCAGGTCGAGCCGGCCGTCCTCGACGCGCTGCGCGAGATCGCGGAGAAACTCGACCTTGGCGTTCGAGAGCCCCGCCTTGCGCAGCGTCTCGCGCCGCTTGCGGAGCAGCTGCTCCGGCGTCGGGGTCCGGCCGTCGAACTGGCCCTGGAGCTTCTCCCAGATCGACCGCGCCGCCCTGGTCGAGAGCTGCTGGCCGACGATCGCTCGCGCCACCGCCTCCCACGGATCGGGCCGGCTGCCGCGCCGGTCGATCTCGGGGTCGATCGGGCCACGCTCCTCCATCACGCGGCGCAGGACCTTGTCCGCGCGCATCAGCTCGCGGTCGTCGGTAGTCCAGTCCCGTGTGGTCGACGGCTTCGCCATCAGATCGCGGCCACAAGCGCCGGCCCACCCTCAGGCGCGGCGCTTCGCGCCGCTTCGAAAGTGTGCCGGCTGCTGGCCGCTAGACCCGCTGGATCAGCGTGCCGGTGCCGAGTCCGCCGCCGCAGCACATGGTCACCAGGCCGGTCTCCTTGTCGGAGCGCTCCAGCTCGTGGAGCAACGTGGTGATCAGGCGCGCGCCGGTCGAGCCGAGCGGGTGACCGATGGCGATCGCGCCGCCGTTGACGTTGACGCGATCCATTTCGGGCTCGAGCTCCCGGCGCCATGCCGCGACCACCGAGGCGAAGGCCTCGTTGATCTCGACCAGGTCGATGTCGTCCATCTTCATCCCGTTGCGCTTCAGGATCAGCTGCGTGGCGGGGATGGGGCCGGTGAGCATCATCACCGGGTCGACCCCAACGGTGGTCTGGTCGACGAGCTTGGCCCGGGGCTTCAGGCCGAGCTCCTTGGCCTTCTCCGGTGTCGTCAGCATGACCGCGGCGGCGCCATCGGAGACCTGTGAGGAGTTGCCGGCGGTGATCTTGCCGTCCTTCTTGAAGGCCGGCTTCAGCGAGGCCAGCTTCTCGAGCGAATCCTCGGCCGGCGGGCGGATGCCCTGGTCGGTGACGTAGGTGTCGCCGTTGTTCTGCCAGGGGATGATCTCGCGCTCGAAGCGGCCCTCCTCGGTCGCCTGGTGGGCGAGCTGGTGGGACCGGAGGCCGATCTCGTCGAGCTCGGAGCGGGGGATCTCCCACTTGTCGGCGATCATCTCGGCGGAGATGCCCTGCGGGACGAGGTTGTAGCGCTCCATCAAGGCGGGCGAGAAGGCGAAGCCGTGCTCCTTCATCACCTCGGCGGAGTCGGCGAAGGAGATGTGGCCCATGTGCTCGACGCCGCCGCCGATGACGACGTCATGCACGCCGGAGGCGACGAGCGCGGCGCCGAAGTTGACGGCCTGCTGGGCGGAGCCGCACTGGCGGTCGACGGTGGTGGCGGGGGTCTCGATCGGCAGCCCGGCCTCGAGCCAGGCGTTGCGGGCGATGTTGATGCCCTGCTCGCCGAACTGCTGCACACAGCCGGCGACGACGTCCTCGACCTCGGAGGCGTCGATTCCGGCGCGCCCGATCACCTCGTCGTAGGTCTTCGCGAGCAGGCTGGAGGCGTGGACGTCCTTGTAGTAGCCCTTCTCCTCATGGCCGCGACCGACCGGCAGGCGGGCGGCCTCCACGATCACGACCTCACGTCCACTGAACTTTCCGTTTTCAGCCACCTCGAGCCTCCTCAAGTCGGTTTCTTCAAGCAACCAAGTCTTGCCCTAAGAGCATACACCTCGAAATATGCCTCCATCCGCCTCGGCCGCTCGGGGTCGGGTCCGTCCCACCAGAGGACGAGCGTGAAATCACCGACGGGGACCCCCTCACCCGACTCAGGCGCCGCCAGATGCCAGCGCGACCTGAGCAGGCTCGCCTCGCCGTGGTCGCTCAGCTCGAGCATCTCGAAGCGGTTGTCATCCCAGGTGCGCGCCCATTGCCGGAGCCACTCGCGCAGCTCCTCGCCCTGATACAGGCCGGCGTCCGGGAAGGTGGGATCCGGGGTGAACTCGAACTCGGGCCCGAGCTCATCAAGCCAGCCCTCAATGTCTCCCCTGTTCCAGAGCTCCACCATCCGCTCGACCCATTCCTGCCTGCTGCTCGCCACGACTCGACTGTAATGCGATACACACCCTCGCCGGTGTCGCAGTCCGAGACATACGAGCGGCCGGCGATCGCCGGGAGCGGCACGATCGCCTGCGGGCTCGCCGCCTGCGCCAGCGTCGCCTCCAAGGTGCTGCTGCTGGCGCGCTCGGACGCCTCCGCCTGGAAGGCCGAGGAGCAGGCCACCTCCCTCTGCGCCAAGCTCGACGGCGCCGACGCCAACCGGATCAAGCTGACCACCGAAGCCGCGGACCTCGCCGACTGCGACGTCGTCGTGGAGGCGGTGATCGAGGAGCTCGAGCCGAAAGCGGAGCTGCTGCGGTCGGTGGGAGACACCGCTGCCGGCGCTGACCTGGCCTCCACCACCTCCTCGCTCTCACTCGATGGGCTGGGCGAGCGCAGCGGGCACGCCGACCGCGTCTTCGGCCTGCACCCGTTCAACCCCGTGGCCCGCATGGAGCTGGTCGAGCTCTGCTTTCCCGAGGCGGCGCGCGACGAGATCGCCCCGCGGGCACGCGCCTGGTGCGAATCGATCGGCAAGACCGTGGTCGAGGTCCCGAACGAACCCGGCTTCGTCGTCAACCGGCTGCTCTTCCCCTACCTCTTCGACGCGGTCCGGCTGATGGAGCAGACGGGCATGGCCGCCCAGGACGTCGACCGCTGCATGACCCTCGGCGCCAACTACCCGATGGGGCCCCTGGGGCTGCTGGACCTGATCGGGATCGACGTCGCCGTGGCGATCGGCGAGGCCCTCTACGCGGACAGCGAGGAGCAGCATCACCGGCCGCCGGGCCGCCTGATCGCCCTGGTCGACGAGGGAAAGCTCGGCCGCAAGTCCGGCGCCGGCTTCTACGACTACGACTGACGGCTGAGGTTGAGCACGAGCTGGGCGACCGTCTCCCCGACCTTGTCGAACACCGCCGGGTCGAGCTTGTCGGGGGTGTCCTTCACGGTGTCGGCGTAGCGGTAGGAGAAGTCGATCAGGTCGATCGACGGCACGCCCTGCTCGAGGAAGGGGATGTGGTCGTCGAGGACCGGGCCCTGGGTCCCTGGCGGGAAGACGTCCTCGGTGCCGACCTGCCGGGCGGCCTCTCGGAGCTGGGACCAGAGCGCCGGGCTCGAGTTTCCCTCCCGCGGGATGCGCGCGCCGCGGTTGGCGATGTAGTCGAGCAGGATCATCTGGCCGATCTGATTCGGATGGGCGGCGGCGTAGGCACGCGAGCCGCGCAGGGCGCAGAATTGGAAGTCCTTGTCCGTGCATCCCGGCGGGTCCTCCTCGCCGTCGAAGAGGAGGAAGCGGATCTCGGGGTGGTCGGCCGGCAGCAGCGGCGGCAGCGAGCGCGCCAGCTCGATGACGCCTGCGGTCCCGGCCGCGCTGTCATTGGCTCCGACGAAGCCGCGCGGATGCCACTCGGTGTCGTAATGGGCGCCGATCAGGATCGCCGGCGCGCGACCGGGAATGTCCCCGACGATGTTCCGGAGGCCGTGCTGCGGGCCCGTGGATGGGAAGGGCTCGAAGCGGCCGTGCGGGAGCAGGGGCAGGAGCTTGGTCGCCAGATGGCGGAGCTGGGGAGAGCCAGCCGGGCGCTGGCCCACCCCGACCTGCCGGTCGACCAGCGACATGGCGCGGTTGACGTCGAAGTGGTTCGGATGATCCGAGCCGCCCGAGCCGCCGCAACCCGCGACAGCGCAGAGGACAAGCGCGAGCGCCGCGAATGCGACGCCGCACCGGATTGCTCTAGGCGGCCTGCTTGCCCTTGCGCTTGACGCGCGACTTGGTGACGATCGGGGGAACGGCCGGCTCCTCATGGCGGCCGGAACGATCCCAGATCACGTCCGCCTCCGAGACACCCTGCTTCGAGGCCTCGTTCTCGACCTCGCCCCAGGGAAGCTGTGCCTCGGGCAGGTCATCCCATCGGGCCAGATCGAGCGCCTCGAGCGCGCCCTCCAGCGCCGGCCCCCGGTGCTCCTCGGAGCGGAGCACCGCCCTGACCACCTCAAGCTGCTTATCGCTGAACCGGACGACCCACATGCGGCCTCCTAATGGACCGTGGATTTCCGGCAACGTAGAGCCCTAAACGGACGGAAGGAAAAAACACCTGCAACCGCCGTGTTACGTGTCGGTGCGCCCCCTCGCTTCAGGAGACCGCGGGTGGATCCGAACCGCCTCGATGCGGTTCTCGCGGACCGACTCTACCCGGATCTCGTAGCCGTCCGCGGTGATCAGATCGCCGCGCTTCGGCAGCCGTCCGAGCTCGCCGAAGACATAGCCCCCGATCGAGTTGTAGGCGTCCGTGTCCACCGGCAGCTCGATGCCGCGGTCGGTGAGGTCGCCGAGGGAGACGTGTCCGCGGACGTACCAGTCGCCGTTCGCGAGCTGGCGCAGCGAGCCGGCCAGGGGATCGGTCTCGTCCTCGATCTCCCCCACCACCTCCTCCAGGATGTCCTCGACGGTGACGATCCCGACCGTCCTGCCGTACTCGTCGACGACGACCCCCATGGAGGATCGCTGGCGCTGCAGCTCGGTGAGCAGGTCGTCGAGGGGCTTGGTCTCGGGCACGATCAGCGCGTCCCGGACCGCTCCCTCGATCTTCGCCTCGGGCCCCTCGGCCATCATCAGCCGGACGAGCCGCAGGGCGTGGACGATGCCGCGCACCCGGTCCTGGTTCCCGTCGTCGACCACCAGCAGCCGGTTGTGGCCGGAGGAGATGCAGAGGTTGAGTGCGTCCGAGACCTTCGACGAGTAGTCGACGGCAACGACGGCGGGGATCGGGGTCATCACCTCGCGCGCCTCCTGCTCGTGCAGGTGGAAGACGCCGCGCAGCATCACCGCCTCGCCTGGATCGAGCTGCCCCCCGGTGGCCGATTGCGAGATCAGGATCTGGAGGTCCTCCGACGTGTGCTTCTCCTCGAGATCCGCCCGCCGGACGCCGAAGAGGCGCACGATCGCGTTGGCGATCGCGGTGAGGCCGAGGGTGAACGGAGCGCTGATCACCCTGAAGAGATGAAGGGCCCTCGCGAAGCTGCGCAGGGCACCCTCCGGCCGGGAGATCGCGAGCAGCTTCGGCGCCTGCTCACCCACCGCGACGTGGATGGCGGTGACCAAGGCGTACGCGATCGCCACCGAGATTCCGGCCGCCGCACCGTGCGAGAGCCCCCCGAAGATCGGCTCGATCAGCTTGGCGACGGCGGGCTCGCCGAGGAAGCCGATCCCGATCGACGCCATCGTGATCCCCAGCTGGCAGGCCGAGAGGTACTCGTCGATCTGATCGAGCTCGGTGAGTGCAATCGTGGCTCGCCTGCTGCCCTCCGAGGCGAACTGCTCGAGGCGCGAGCGACGAGAGCGCACCAGGGCGAACTCGGCGGCGACGAAGACGCCGTTGATCGCGATCAACAGGAGCAGCAGGAGGAGAAGGAGCGCGCTCATGCTCGCTGCCTCGGGTCAGGCTGCCCGGTAGATGCCGGTGCGGACACGCCCCAGTGGGCGCGCGTACTTCGAGGGGGATCGTCGTCGTTCACTCGCGACGGGGCAAGGCTACCGGACACCATGACGGTGTTTGTGGCGGCGCTTGCGATGCTTCTTTCGCTTCCGGTCGCCGACGATCTCCTGCGGCGTGCCCGGTACGAAGCCGGGCGGCGCCGCCGGTGCCGCAAGCACCGTTAAGCCAGGGCCTCGACCTTCTTCGCCAGCTCGAAGTCGTTCTCGGTGACGCCGCCCTGGGCGTGCGTCGAGAGCGCGACCTCCACCTGGCTCCAGGAGATCGCAATATCGGGGTGGTGGTTCATCTCCTCGGCGGGCTCCACCAGCGAGTCGACGAACTTGACGGAGCCGACGAAGTCGCCGCGGTCGAAGCTCTTGACGATGTACTCGCCGCGCTGGCGCCAGCCGTCGAGCTCCTGGAGCCGCTCCTTGATCTCCTCGTCGCTGAGAAGTGCCATATTCGTGTGGTGCGAATCGCGAGCCTGGTTCCGTCCGCGACCGAGATGCTATTCGCCCTCGGCCTGGGCGAGCAAGTCGTCGCCGTCACCCACGAGTGTGACTACCCGCCCGAGGCACGAAGCAAGCGGCATCTGACCCGCAGCCTTGTCGCTGAATATACGGCGGCCACAAACACCGCCGCCGCACCTACCGCGGGCGAGATCGACGCCGCCGTCCGCAAGCTGACCGGCGAGGGGCGGCATCTCTACGCCCTCGACGAGCGGGCGCTGGCTGAGCTCGAGGTCGACCTGATCGTCACCCAGGCCCTCTGCGAGGTCTGCGCCGTCTCCTATGACGATGTGGTCGCGGTGGCCGCGCGGCTGCCGAGCCGGCCGCGGGTGATCTCCCTCGACCCTGCCGACCTCGGCGAGGTGCTCGACGACGTCGATCGCCTCGGCGAGGCCACCGCAGTGGCCGGGGCCGCCGCGGAGCTCCGCTCCGATCTCGAGCTGCGCCTGGCGCGAGTCCGCGAGGCGGTCGCCCGGGCCGGGCGGCCGAGGGTGCTCGCGCTCGAGTGGCTCGATCCGCCCTTCGTCGGCGGCCACTGGGTGCCGGAGATGATCGAGATCGCGGGCGGGAGGGACGTACTGGGGGTCGCCGGGGAGAAGTCTCGGACCGTTGAGTGGGAGGAGATCTCCGGCTCCGGCGCGGAGGTCGTCATCGGGATGCCCTGTGGCTGGGACGCTGCGCAGGCACGGCGGGAGATCGAATCGCACGCCGAGCGGATCGGCGCGATCGGGGCGCGCGAGATCTGGGCGGTGGATGCGGCGGCCTCCTTCTCCCGCCCCGGCCCCCGGCTGGTCGAGGGCACCAAGCTGCTCGCTCATCTGCTGCACCCGGATAGGGTTGATGCGCCGGAAGGCGTCCCGTTCGAACCGGTGGAGGAGAAAGCATGGGCATGAACTGGGCGGAGCACACAGTCGAGATCGACGCTCCGATCGAGACCTGCTTCGCGGCGATCATCGACTACGAGACCTTCCCCTCCTGGCAGGGCGCGGTGGTCGACACGGAGGTGCTCGACTGGGACAAGCAGGGCCGTGGCAAGCGCGTCCGCCTCTTCATCGACGCCAAGGTCCGCAAGGTCGACTACACGCTCGACTACAGGTACGAGCAACCTGAGCGGATCGAGTGGGAGTTCGTCGAGGGCAACGGCATCAACGACGCCGACGGCCACTACCTGTTCGAGGACCTGAGCGGCGGCCGCACCAGGGCGACCTACAAGCTCGGCCTCGAGGTCGGCATCCCGCTACCGGGGCCGGTGGCCCGGCGTGCCCACAAATCAACGCTGAAGGGGTCGGTCGAGGACCTGAAGCGCGAGGCCGAGCGCCGCGCAGCGTCAGTGCCGAAGGCCGAGGAGGCCCAGCGCACGACGGGCGCCGATACGACTGAGCGAGAGGCCACCCTGGCCGAGAAGGTCGGGATCAAGCGGCCCTCCCGCCCGCCCCCCGGAGAGCCGGCCGAGGAGTGGCCGCAAACGGACGGAGAGCACTCGCTCGCGGAGCTCCCCGGCCTGATGCTGCGCACCGCCCGCGGGGTGACCGAGGAGGTGGCGGGCGTGGGGATCGGTGCGGCGCGCCGTGCGGTCGGATTGGGCCTGCGGGTCCCGTCTGCGGTCGCTGACCGGCTGCGCGGTCGCTAGCCCGCGACCGCGAGCGCGCCGGCGAACGTCGCGGCGATCAGCAGCAGGATCCCGGCCAGCTCGAGGGTGAAACCCGCGCGGCCGCTCATCCGGCGCTCGACGAAGATCACCAGCAGGGCGGCCACCGCCCCGCCGATCAGCCCGCCGATGTGCCCGCCGATCGAGATCCCCGGGATCGAGAAGGTGAGCACCAGGTTGAGGACGACGAAGAGCCCGAACTGCGAGGCGAGCTGCTCTACGCCGCGGCCACGGGCCACCACGATCACGCCGGCCATCAGCCCGAAGATCGCGCCGGAGGCGCCGACCGTGACCGTGTTCGGCTCGACGATCAGGGCACCGAGCGAGCCCGCGATCAGCGATACGAAGTAGATGCCGAGGAAGCGGGGGGTGCCGATACCCGGCTCGAGGATGCTGCCGGCGATGTAGAGCACGTACATGTTCAGCGCCAGATGCAGGAAGCCGGCGTGCAGGAAGCCGCCGGTGATGACGCGCCACCAGTCGCCGTTGGCGATCTCGGGACCGCGAAGGCCGGCATCGTGGATCACCGACCCGCCGCCGCTGAACTGGCCCGCGCCGCCTCCGGCCAACTCGACCAGGAAGACGATCACGTTGATCGCGATCAGGCCGATCGTCGCCGGCATCTTCCCGTAGCCCGAGCTGAGGGCACCCTGCCCGACCCGGACCTTGGTCGTCTGACGGGCGCACTCGGGGCAGCGCATGCCGACCGGCGTCGAGGTCATGCACTCCGGGCAGATCGGGCGGCCACAGTTGGAGCAGGAGACGCCCGTCTCCCGGTCGGGGTGGCGGTAGCAGGTCTGGCGCTGCTGGGTCGAGGCCTCCACGGGACCTCAGCCTAGATCAGCGGGCACGCCGGCTATTCGACTGTGGCGCTCAGCAGCACCGGGGGCGTGGGCGTGGTGCGACCCGGATGCGGCTCGCGGGTGACCATCACCTTGGTCCCGGTGGTCAGGTGCCCATCGACGGCCGTCATCGCGCGGCCGGACTCGTCCGGGATGAAGTTGGAGGACGGTCGCACGCTCGATCCCCGGGCCACCCACACCTGGTAGACCTCGCGGCCGCTGAGCTGCTTGAGGCCGTGCAGTTCGAGCATCGAGGAGGTGTCCCCGACCGCGAGCGTGCCCCCGATGCCGGACTGGGCGACCACCGGCACGGTGCTCTCGCCCCCGCCGCCGTTGCCGCCCTCGGCGATCAGGTAGCCGCCTACGCCCGCAGCGGCGATCGCGAGCGCCGCCAGGCCCATCGCGGGCCGAAGCAGAAGGCCCGCCAGGCCGCGGCGCTCGCGGCGCGTTGTCACCGCCTCCCGTGCCCCATGTCCGCGAAGCTCCGCCCGCCTCGCCTCCGCATCCTCGCGCACGATCGTGAGCACGCGCTCGCGCAGCTCCGGCGGCGGCTCGAGCTGCTCGACCGACTCGCCGAGCACGGCCACCGCGGGCGCGAGCGCCTCGAGCTCTCGCGTGCAGCGAGCGCAGCTCGGAGCATGCGCCTCGATACCCGCGGCCTCGCGCGGCTCGAGGGCGCCCAGTGAATAGGCGACCAGGTCGTCGCGGTCTGGGTGGTCTCCGTTCACCATCCCTCCGCCAGCGTCGCGCGGATCTTGTCCATGCCGAGTCGCATGCGGCCCTTCACCGTCCCCAAGGGCTCGTTCAGCATCTCCGCGATCTCCGAGTGGCTGAAGCCGCCGTAGTAGGCGAGCCGGATCACCTGGGACTGATCGTCGGGCAGCTCCCCGATCGCGCCGCGTACCTCCCGCGCCGTCTCGCGGCGGAGTGCCTCGGCGTCGGTGAGCTCATCGGACGGGCTGCGCTCGAGCAGCTCCTCGCCGCCGGCGGCAAGCTGCGGCGAGCGGCCGGACTCCTTCCGGAGCAGGTCGATCGCCCGGTTGCGGACGATTCCCAGCGTCCAGGCGCGCACGCTGCCGCGCACGCGGTCGTAGCGGGCCCCGCTTCGCCAGATCGAGAGCAGCGCCTCCTGCGTAACGTCCTCCGCCGCGGTGCGGCTGCCGACGATCCTGTAGGCGAGGGAGTAGGCGGCGCCGGCGTGGCGGTCGTAGAAGACCTCGAAGGCCAGCGGATCCTCGCGTGCCACCAGCGGCATCAGGTCCTCGTCGGCGAGGCGCTGGAGCTCGGCACGCGTCATTTGGAAAAGCCTGGCTGATCTACTTCGAGGTCCCCCACGCACATGGCTACGAGCGGTTCAGAGGAACGGATCATTTGCACGAGGAGGTAGTGATGGAGGAGTCAAGCCCCGCGAGGCTGTACTGCCTGCTGGTCGGCGGTGTCCTGGTGATCGCGGGAATCATCGGGTTCTTCTACGAGGCGAGCTTCGCCACCGGGGATTCGATCAAGACCGACGACGTCTTCGGGGTGCTCTCGGTGAACGGCTGGCACAACCTCGTCCACATCGCGATCGGGGCCCTGCTGCTGGTCGCGGCGGGGTCGGCCGCACGGCCGGCTGCCCTATTCGTCGGGATCCTGTACATAGTGCTCTGCATCCTCGGCTTCATCGCGACCAGCCACGGCGGGATCACCTTCGTCGCCAAGGACGACGTGCTGATCAAGCTGGTGCCGGTCAACAACGAGGACAACGTCCTGCACCTGATCCTCGGCGTCACCGGGGTGATCGGCGCGTTCGCAACCCGGTCGCCCGGCAGGGTGGCTGCGGCGACGTAGAGCTATTCGAGGCGGTTCCGGACCTGGTCTCGGATCTGATCGGCAATCTCCGAGACCTGGTCCGCGAATCCCGACAGCCGGTTGGAGCGCTTGCCGCTGCCGCGGCGCCGCAGCTCGACCAGGACGAGGCCCCCGGCCGCGACTCCGCCGGCGGCGATCGCGGCCGCGGGACGCAGCCAATTGCGGGGGTCGCGGAGCGAGCGGAGCTCTGACTCCGAGAGCTCCTCCGCCCAGGCGGAGAGCTCCTCGGCCGCCGCCTCGGTGACGGCGCTCAGCGTCTCCTCGACCCGCCCGGAGAGCTTCTCGGGGGGCTCGATCGGGCGCAGCGCCGACCGGAGCAGGCTCTCGACGTCGCGTGGTTCCTCAGCCGCCATTTGCGCTCATCTCCTCCTCCAGCTGCTTGATCGCACGGTGGATCAGCACCTTGGTCGCCCCGTCGGAGCGACCCAGGGCCCGGGCGATCTCGCGGTTGTCCATGCCCAGCGCAAAGCGCATGATCAGCGCGTCGCGGCGGTCGTCGGGGAGGTGCTGAAGGTGGTCCATGACCCGCTTCAGCTCCTCCCGGCCCTCGACGATCTGCTCCGTCCCATGAGGCGCGGCGATCGGCTCCGTCTCGTCGAGCATCCGCTGAGGCCGCCGGGCGCGATCGCGGTGGTAGTTCGAGGCCAGGTTGTGCGCGATCCGAATGAGCCATGGCCGCAGCGGGCGCCCGTTCGACTCGCGGCGGGCGCGTTCGAAGTGGCGGTAAGCCTGTAGGAAGGCCTGCTCGGTGACGTCCTCGGCGTCGTGGTGGTTGCCGATGCGGTAGTACGAGTACGAGTAGACGTCGCGCAGGTGGTCGCGGTAGAGCTGCTCGAAGGCACGGTCGAGCTCGGCCTTGGACTCCCCGACCCCGGCCGACGATTGGACTGAGTCGGACACACGGCAAGCGTACTCGCGGTCATGCCGCCCGACCTCCCGCCACAGGTTCGCGCCGCAGGCGCTCCGCCTGCCTGACCCGTGCCATCCACTCCCCGGGCGAGATCTCCCCCGCGATCAGGCCGGCCAGTCCCTCGAGAGCCGAGGAACCGGTCCCCGCCCTGTGCACCGCCTCGGCGATCAGGGGCACGGAGTCGAGCGCCTCCGAGGCCTGGCCGATGATCCCTGGGATCTGATCGGCGGGGGTGCCCTGTCCGAGCAGCTCGCCCGCCTGGCGGTTACGGCTGCCCTCGGCCAGGATCGTCGCGGTCAGGTCGCCGACACCGGCGATTCCCGCAAAGGTCTCGTGCTGGGCCCCACGGGCGAGCGCGTAGGCCACGCATTCCCGCCAGACCTGTGCGGTGGCGATGCCCGCGGCGTTCATGCCCTGTTCCCGCGCCGCCGCCCCTGCGAGGGCGGCCGCGTTCTTGGCCGCGCCGGCTACCTCCACCCCGATCATGTCGTCGGACCGCTCGCAGACCAGACCCGCCTCGTCGAAGACGCTGCCGAGCTGGTCGCGGAGGTCGGCGTCCCGGCTGCCGAGCACCAGGGCCGCGGTGCCGGAGACCGCCTCCTTCGCATGCGCGGGCCCGCCAAGCGCGGCGATCGCGCGGCAGCGGACCCGCTCGGAGACGTACTCGGTGGGCACCGCAGCCATCGGCGAGACCATTCCCTTGCTGAGCAGCAGGACCGAGGCGCGCTGCCCGACGCGGTCGCCGATCGCGCCCACGGCCTGCGGCAGAGCGGCCGATGGGACGGCGAGGCAGACCAGGTCGATGCCGGCGAGCTCGATGTCCGCCGCGCGCTTGACGGCCAGAGAGTCCGGGAGCTGGATGCCGGGCAGGTAGCGCTCGTTCGTGCGCGTCTCCCTCATCTCCTCGGCCTTCTCCAGGGTGCGGGTCCCGAGCTGCACGTCAAGGCCGCCGCGGGCGAGCAGCACCGCCACCGCGGTGCCCCAGCTGCCGGCGCCGATTACTGCCGCCTTCCGCAGCGGCGGCAGCCCGCCAAGCCACTCCCATTGCAGCTCGATCACTGGCCAGATGCGAGCGCCGACCGAGTTGGCCAGCGTCGGCGAGGGGTCGGCGGTGCGCGGGAAGGTGAGCGCCCGTCCCAGCCGCACCTTGACCTTCTTCGGCCGGATCTTCCAGCCGCGGCGCACCTGCTCGGTGCCCTGCACCGCTACCGGGAGGACGGCCGCCCCCGTCTCCAGCGCCAGCCGGCCGAAGCCGCGCTTCGGCCGCGCCAGCGAGCCGGTTCGGTGCCGTGTGCCCTCAGGGAAGATGCAGACCGCGCCGCCTCGCTCGAGCACCTCCCGCGAGGTGACCAGGGTCTGCTCGTCGGACTGCCCGCGCCGAACCGGATAGGCCCCGAGCCGGTTGAGGATCCAGCCCTGCCAGCGCTTCTCGAACAGTTCGACCTTGGCGACGTAGTGGAGCGGGCGCCGCCAGGGCAGCGAGGCCCCGATCACGAACGGGTCGAGGAAGCTGCGGTGGTTGGCCGCGACGATCAGCGGGCCCTGGACCTTGCCGTGCTCGCGCCCGATCCGCGAGAGGCGGAAGTAGACGAGGAAGAACGGGACCAGGAGCAGGCGCGCGAGGAAGTAGAGCGGGCGGTTGACGCCGTGCTCGCGCGTGAAGCGGTGGTAGCCGAGCAGCCTCTCCTCGTCCATGCAGGTTCCAACACCAGCAGGCGGGCCAGTTACAGGCGGGACGGAGCGCCCGCGGCTACCAGGCGGCGTCGAGGATCGCGTCCAGGTCGGCGCTGCCAACGTCGCCCGGCGTCATCGCGGCGAGCTCTGCCCGCGCCAGCGCCCCGTCGATCACCTCGTTGAGCCTGGCCCGATCCGCTCCCAGCTCGCCCAGGTGGCGCTCGCCGGCCAGCTCGGCGATCCGGTCCCTGATCCCGGCGGGCTCGGTCCCCAATGCCCGCGCCAGGGCCTCGATCTGCTCCGGTGCCCGTTCCCGCATCGCCTCCATCGTGTGCGGCAGGAGCGCCGCGTAGGTCTCGGCGTGCGGCGTTCCCAGCACCCGCACGGTGGTCTGGCCGAGGACGTGATGGAGCGCGATCCCGGCACGGTCCACGGCTGTCGCGCAGAGCATCGCTCCGAGCGCAAGGCCGGCGCGGTCCCGCTCGGCCGGATCCTGGTCGAGCGCGGTCGCGATCAGTTCGATCCCCCGGAGCGCGGCGGCGCGAGATAGGGGTTCCGCAAGCGGCGTGTAGAGCGACTCGGCGCCGTGAGACAGAGCGTTCATCGCCGTTGCGCGCAGCTGCGGCTCGGGCGCGCTCGTCATCGCGTCCGTGTAGCCGACGACCAGCGCGGGTCGGTTGAAGCCTTCCACCTCGGACTCCCGTCCGGCGGGCAGCCGGTGGAAGCCGGTGATCGGCGCGCCCGAGAGCGTCGTCGGGATCGCCGCCACCTCGGCGCCCGTGAGGGATGCCACCGCCTTGGCGGTGTCGATCACCCGGCCCCCACCGAGGGCGACCAGCCGGCCCCCTTCGGCTTCGCCGCTCAGCGCCGCGGCAAGCTCATCGACGCGGCCGTCCGGCACCAGGTGGCTGCGGGTGGCGGCCTCCCCGAGGCCGGGCGCGTCCGCCAGGGCCCGGGAGGAGGTGATCAGCTCGAATTCGTCCCACCCGCGTTCGGACATGGTCCCCACCGGGTCGGTGACGGGGCCGTCGTAGAGCAACAGCGTGCGGCGGTCGTCGGCCGCCTCCACCCACTTCCCCTGCTGCGGGGGCTCCAGGTCGCTGATCGACAAGAGCCCGGAGTGGGACTCGAACCCACAACCTGCGCATTACAAATGCGCTGCTCCACCAGTTGAGCTATCCGGGCGCTTCGGACAGGGTAGGACGCGCCCCAGGCAGAGGCGAGCACCGCTAGGCGCCCGAGCCGTCGTCTATGCCGTCGTCGACGTAGTCGCCCGGATTGAAGATCTGGTCGACATCCTCGGCGACGCACTCCTGGATTGCCTGGTTCAGCGGCGTCAGGGCATCGTCGCCGTAGCTGTCGATGAAGTCGGCCACGCCGCCCAGCGCGAGCTCGTCTTGCAGTCCGTCAGGCCCACATCGGCACGAGTGGCGCCGAGCCCGACCCGATAGTTGGCCAGAGCGTCCATAGACTGAGCAGATGAATCCCGACCGCGCTCGCTGGCTGGCTCGGGGCGCCTGGCTGCTGGCTGCCGCCGAGGTCGTGATCGCGGTGCGCGACCACATCAGCGGGCGCTTGAGCGAGAAGGAGCGCCGGCGGATGGTCGAGATCGTCCGCGCCTCGAAGGGGCGGCCGTCGAACCTCTCCAACCGCGACCGCAAGGAGCTGCAGGAGCTGCTCGCCAAGGTCGAGCCGGGCCAGCTTGTGAGGAGGGTGGCGACGACCGGCCTCACTCGCCTCGGGCGCCGACCCCGCTAGAGAACGAGAAGCGGCCGCCCCGATCGGGGCGGCCGCCGTGCCGTGCCTCTGACGCGAGGTGCTCCGCAGGAGCAACCCGTTTGATGGTGGAAGTGGTTCTCAGACCTTGACCGCGCGCGAGTCGAGGTGGACCCCGACCTTTCGCTTCACACGCTGAAGGGCGTTGTCGACCGTCTTCGTGTCGCAGTCGAGCCGCTCGCCGATCACCTCATAGGAGTGCCCGTCGAGGTAGAGGGCGAGGACGCGGCTCTCGAGCTCCGAGAGGACGCTGGTCAGACAGGCGACCAGGCTCTCCAGCTCCTCTCCAGCGATCACCTGGTTGGCGGGGTCGCGCACGGCGGGACCGGGCAGGACCTCCTCCAGGGTGGTCTCGGAATCGGGACCGGCGGCGGCCGGCGTCTGGCTGAACGAGACGTACTGGTTGAGCGGGGTGTGCTTGTTGCGTGTCGCGGTCTTGACCGCGGTGATGATCTGCCGCGTGATGCAGAGCTCAGCGAAGCCGCGGAAGCTCGACTCGCGCTCAGGGCGGTAGTCGCGGATCGCCTTGAACAGGCCCAGCATCCCCTCCTGCATCAGGTCGTCGGCGTCGCCGCCGAGCAGGAAATAGGACGAGGACTTGACCCGCACGAAGCGCCGGTAGCGGCGCACCAGCTGATCGTAGGCGTCGGTCCGGCCGTGCTTGGCAAGCGCGACGAGGAATTCATCGTCCGGGCCGGGACCGTTGTGGCGGGCGCCCTCGGGAACCGCTCTCGCGGGGACTACGGCGTGCTCTTCAGTGCTCGGGGTAGGAACAGCCACAGCAACCTCCTCTCACGGGGGTGTTCTGTGGCGCCCAGTTCCTCCCCTGAGGCGCCTTGACGGGTGTGTCCATCAGGCTCGACCTGAGGTTCACCCTTTGTCGCGGGGCAGCCTACTCGCGGATCCCCGAATGTCAACCACCGTTCGGGACCGATGCAATTCCAATTGCAGGATGCGTGCCTGGCGGGGAGGATTCGGCGCCATCCGTCCGCGGACGCTGCTAATCGGTGGCGCGCTCGGCGTACGTGCCGGCGCGTTCAGACTCGAGATCCGGGGGCACGCCGGCGGAGGAGCGGAGCCCCAAGCGCGCCTGACCCGATGGCGCCGACCGGCTGGCCGGCGCTCACTCGTCCGGGGTGCAGTCCTGCCCGGTCGCCTCGGTGAAGCGGCCGAGGAGCTCGCTGAGCGTCCGGATCTCCTCGTCGCTGAGGACCGCGGTCAGCCTGCGCTCGATGTCGTCGACGTGCCCGGGGGCGGCCTCGCGCAGCTTGGCGCGGCCCGCTTCGGTGAGGATCGCGTAGCTGACGCGCGCGTCCTCCTTACAGGCGCCCTTCCCGACGAGGCCCTGCTCCTCCAGCCGATCGAGCAGGCGGGTGATCCCTGACGGTGACAGCTGCAGCTGATTGGCGAGGTCGATCCGGCGCATGCCCTCCTCGTCCGCCCGTGAGAGCAGCAGCAGCGTGCCGTAGTCGTTGATGGTCAGACCGTGGCTCGCCACCAGCGCGGCGCTCAGCTCACGCGTCAGCGTCGCGTGGGCGCCGAGCAGGTTGCCGAACGCATCGCTCGACGGAAGTGTTTTAGTCCTCAACTGTTGTGTGCTCAAGTTCTCTGCTAAACTGTTTGACAGGTCAACTAAAGCTTAGCTCCCACGAAGGAGGAATCAATGACCACAGCACAGGCAGAGTCAACCATCCCGACGGGCACATGGCAATCGGACCCCGTGCATTCACGGGTCGGATTCTCCGTCAGGCACATGGTCGTCGCCACCTACCGGGCCGGATTCGACGGGTTCGACATCCGTCTCACCGACGAGGACGGCGCGCCGAAGATCACCGGCGAGGCGCGGGTGGAGAGCATCGAGTCCCGCGACGAGCAGCAGCGGGCCCACCTCCTCTCCCCGGATTTCTTCGACGCGGAGAGCCATCCCGTGATCCGCTTCGAGTCGACCGAGATCCGGCGCGACGGCGATCAGCTCACCGTCGACGGTGACCTGACGATCAAGGGCAACACCCGCCACGTCACGGCCACCGGCGAGATCAGCGGTCCGGTAGTCGACATCGCGGACACCGAGAAGCTCGGCATCGACCTGGAGGCGAAGGTCGACCGGACCCATTTCGGCCTCAACTGGAACGCGTCGCTGCCGAAGGGCGGCTTCGCCGTCGAGAACGAGGTCACGCTCACCGTCCACCTCGAGCTGGTAAGGGCGTAGCGATGCGGGTCCTGGGAATCTCGGGCAGCCTGCGCCGCGGCTCCCACAACACGACGCTCCTCCGGGCGGCGGCGGAGCTGCTGCCGCCGCCCGTGGAGCTCGAGGTGTTCGACTCGCTCAAGGCGGTGCCGGCGTACGACGCAGACGACGACGAGGGCCGTGGCCCCGCCGGCGCCCGCCGCCTCCGCGACGCGATCGAGGCCGCCGACGCGATCCTGATCGCGACTCCCGAGTACAACCACTCGGTCCCCGGACAGCTCAAGAACGCCCTCGACTGGGCCTCGCGTCCGTTCCCCGACAACGTCCTGCGGGGCAAGCCGGTCGCCGTGGTCGGGGCCAGCACGGGCATGTTCGGCGCCGTCTGGTCGCAGGCCGAGGTCCGCAAGGTGCTCGCCGCCGCCGGGGCCGGCGTGATCGACGAGGAGCTGCCGGTCGGCCACGCCGACGCGGCGTTCACCGACGGCCGGCTCGCCGATCCGGACCTGCGCGAGCGCTATGCGGAGATCCTGGACGAGCTGGTCTCCCAGGCTGAGCAGCTCGCCTCCGCCCAGCCGGTCGCCGCCTAGGACGGCCCCTCGCCGATAGGGTTGCGCGCCGATGGAGCGACGTGAGGGGATCGACGCGCCCGACGAGCAGGCCATGGCCGCGTTCGCGGCGCGGGCCTCAGATGGCCCGGTCTACATGCTCAACCTGCTCGAGTTTCTGCCCGAGGGAGGCGCCGAGCGCTACGCCGAGTACGGCGCAGCGGTGGCGCCCCTGTTCGAGCGCGCCGGCGGCAAGGCGATCTTCGCCGGCCGCCCCGCCGAGTCGCTGATCGGCGAGGGCTCATGGGACCTGTTGGTCTTGGTGGAGTACCCCAGCCGCCAGGCGTTCCTCGACATGGTCTCCTCGCCCGAGTACCAGTCGATCGAGCACCTGCGCAGCGAGTCGCTGGTTCGCTCGGAGTTGCGCGCGATGGACTCCATCGACACGGGCGCGCTGGGCTAAGCCGATCGCTGCCGGCGAGCCTCGAAGAGGATCACGGCTGCGGCGACCGAGGCATTCAGCGAGCTCACCTTCCCGGCGACGGGGATGGAGATGAGCTTGTCGCAGCTCTCGGCGACGCGCGGCCGCAGGCCCGAGCCCTCCGATCCGAGCACCAGCACCGCGCGGCCCGACCAGTCCACGTCCATGTAGTTGCGCTCGGCCTCGGCGGCGGCACCGTAGACCCAGGCGTCGCGCTCCTTCGCATCGCGGAGCCAGTCGGCAAGGTTGCGGACCCGCGCGACCGGCAGGTGCTCGACCGCGCCCGCCGAGGCCTTGCAGGCCGCAGCGGTGATCGAGGCGGCGCGCCGCTCCGGGATCACCACCCCGGCAGCGCCGGCAACCTCGGCGGCGCGGCAGACGGCGCCCAGGTTGTGCGGGTCCTGGACCTGGTCGAGCGCGACGACCAGTGCGTCGTCCGCGTCGAGCAGGGAGCCCGAGTCGGCATAGGGGTAGGGGTCGACCTCGGCGACCACGCCCTGGTGATCGGGCGAGCCGCAGAGCTGCTCGAGCTCCTCGGCGGAGGTCTCGGGGGACCGCCGGATCCTGTGGACGGCCCGCCGCCCGCGCTCGGCCTCGGCGACCGGCCGGCGTCCGTAGATCAGGTCGCGCGCGGGCACTAGCTCCGGCGCACGAGGCGGGCGCCGCCGGCCTCGTCGCGGACCTCCCAGCCCATCTCACCGAGCTGGTCGCGGAGCGAGTCCGCGAGACCGAAGTCCTTGGCTGCCCTGGCCTCCTCACGCTTGCTCAGCAGCTCCTCGGCCTCCGGCGGCGGTGCCTCCTCCGCTCCCAGCAGGGAGTCGAGACCGAGGAGCGGAAGCAGCTCGGCCAGCACCTCCCTTGCGCCGCCGAGCTCCCGCTTGTTGCCCTCGGCGACGATCTCGAACAGCACGGCGAAGGCCTGGGGCGTGTTGAAGTCGTCCGCCAGGGCATCGAGGAAGGCCTGCCGCTTCTCGACCAGGAAGGCCTCCGGCTCGCCGTCCGGCGCATCCCTCAGGTAGTTCCGGATCCGGTCGACCCGCGCCGCGGCCTCCGTCAGCTGCTCGTCTGAGAAGGCGAGCGGCTGCCGGTAGTGGCCGGAGGCGAGGTAGGCGACCACGGTCTGCCCCCCGTAGCGCTCGATCGCCTCGGAGAGCTGGAAGATGTTGCCGACCGACTTGGACATCTTCTCCTCGTCGATCCGGACCATCCCGTTGTGCATCCAGACGCGCGCCAGGGGCACGCCACGCGCGGCCTCGGTCTGGGCGATCTCGTTCTCGTGATGCGGGAAGACCAGGTCGATGCCGCCACCGTGGATCGCGAAGTCGGGCCCGAGCTCCTTCTCAGACATTGCTGAGCACTCGATGTGCCAGCCGGGGCGGCCGTCGCCCCAGGGCGAGGGCCAGGAGGTGTCCTCCCCCTCCTTGTGTCCCTTCCAGAGGGCGAAGTCGAGCGGATCCTCCTTGAGCGAGGCGGTGCCCGCCTCCTCGCCCTGGTCCATCTCCTCCGGGTCGCGGTTGGAGAGCTTGCCGTAGCTCTCGAAACTGCGCACGCGGAAGTAGACGTCGCCGTCCGCCTGGTAGGCGTGGCCGCCGTCGATCAACGCCTGGATCAGCTCGACGATCTCCGCAAGCGTCTCGGAGGCGAGCGGCTCCGCGTCCGGCCTGCCCAGGCCGAGCGCATCGGTGTCGGCGATGTAGGCCCTGGTCATCTCGTCCGCGTACTCCGCCGACGGCCTGCCCGCCTCGCGCGCCGCGTCGTAGATCTTGTCGTTGATGTCGGTGACGTTGATGACGAGCTTGGCGTCCAGTCCCCGGTGCGCGAGGAAGCGCTTCAGCAGCGTGAAGATGACGAACGGCCGCGCGTTGCCGATGTGGATCCGCCCGTAGACGGTGGGCCCGCAGGCATAGATCCCGACCTTGCCCGGCTCGCGCGGCTCGAGCTCGCGGATCCCGCCCCCGAGGGTGTCGTGGATGCGGATCGCGGGCACGGCGCGGATGCTATTTGGCGGTGGAAACGCGCATATTCCGCGCGTATTTGGGCATCAGCCAAATAGTGTGGACGGGAACAACCGTTCGGGGCGATACGCTGACGGCGCCTTGACTCAGGCACCGATCGAGCATCAGCGGCTGCGCGCCGTGGAGGATGCCTTCGCATCTCTACCTAAGCGCTACCTCGGGGCGGACCCCGGCTTCCGCGCCAGCTACCGGATCGAGCTCGACGACCTTGGGCTGAGCTGGGCCGTGGAGCTCGACGAGTCAGGCTGCCAGGTGACGGTCTCCCCGCAGGCGGATCCCGACGTGGTGATCGGCACCGACGCCGCCACCTGGCTGGAGCTGCGCGAGGGGCAGCTCTCCGGGCTCGACGCCTTCCGCTCCCGCCGCCTCTGGGCCCGCGGGAACCTCGACCTCGCCGTCGCCTTCGAGGGCTTCTTCAAGCTGCCCAACGGCCGCCCGCCCCTGCTCCGCATCCACGAGGTCAGGGCGGGCAAGGCGCGCATCTCCACGCTCACCGCCGGCGACGGGATCGAGACCGTGATCCTGATCCACGGCCTGGGCTCGAACAAGACGAGCTTCTTCGAGACCATCTCGGCGCTCACTCCCGAGTTCACGGTTCACGCCATCGACCTGCCCGGCTTCGGGTCGTCGTCGAAGCCGCTGCGCGCGCCGTACGACGCGGCCTGGTTCGCACGAGCGGTCTGCCGTTTCCTGGACGCGCAGGGCATCGACCGTGCCCACCTGGTCGGCAACTCGCTCGGCGGGCGGGTGGCGATCGAGGTCGGCCTGCAGTCACCGGAGCGCGTCCGCAGCCTCAGCCTGCTCTGCCCTTCGATGGCGTGGCGCCGTCGGCGCCACTTCGTGCCGATCGTCAAGCTGCTGCGGCCCGAGCTCGCCGCGATCCCCCACAGCTTCGGCGACGTGCTCGTGCGGCAGCAGTTCTGGAGCATGTTCTCCCGGCCCGAGCGGATCCACCCGTCGGCCGCGGACGTCGCCGTCGAGGAGTTTCTGCGCACCTACCGCTCAGTCAACGCCCGGATCGCCTTCCACGCCTCCGCGCGCCACATCTACCTGGAGGAGCCCAAGGGCCCGCAGGGCTTCTATACCCGCCTGCGGGAGCTGGAGCCGCCGGCGATGTTCGTCTGGGGCGACGAGGACCCGCTCCTGCCGCTCGCCTTCTCGCGCTACGTGCGGGAGGCTCTGCCGAGCGCCCGCCAGGTCGTGCTCGATCAATGCGGGCATGTGCCCCAGGTGGAGCATCCGGTCGACGCGAACGCCCTCGTCCACGATTTCATCGGCCACGCCCAGGCCCCCGCCGCCGCGCGGGCCGCGAAGAGGATCGGCCGGGCGGCTCGCCGCCTGCAAGACCGCATCAACGGCAACGGCCACCCGAACGGCAACGGCGGCGACAAGGGCTCCGAGCTGAGCGCCGAGTTCGCCTAGGCCTGGCTGCACCTAGAATCGGTGCCATGGCAGAGAGCGGTGCAGGCACCGCTGCCCGTGCCGGGGAGGGGCAGAGCCAGAACGGGTCCGATCCCGGGCGCCCGCGTGCCGGCGGCTTTGGGCGCCCGTCGTTGCTGCGCCGACTACTGGACGAGATTCAGGACCGCCTGACCGCGGACCTGGATGACCGCGATCCGGACTTCATCCGCGAGAACCTCTCGCTCTCCTGGCTGATTGCGAGCATCTGGTTCCGCGGCGAGGTGCGCGGAATGGAGAAGATCCCCGACCGCGGCCCGGTGCTGCTCGTTGGCAACCACTCCGGGGGCACGATCACACCCGACACGGTCGTCTTCACGCTCGCCTTCAACACCTACTTCGGCGTCGAGCGGCCCTTCTACCAGCTGGCCCACAACCTGGTGCTGACTTCGCCGGTCGGCCCCTTCCTGAAGCGGTTCGGCACGGTCGCGGCATCGCATGAGAACGCGCGCAAGGCGCTCGACGCCGGCGCGGCGGTGCTGGTCTACCCGGGCGGCGACTGGGAGGTGAATCGTCCCACCTGGGAGGCAAACAGGATCGACTTCGCGGGACGGCGTGGCTTCGTCAAGCTCGCCCTTGACGCCGGCGTGCCGATCGTGCCGGTGGTCTCGGTCGGCGGGCAGGAGACCGCGATCTTCCTCACCCACGGGGAGCGACTCGCCAAGCTCCTTCGCCTCGACAAGCTCCTCCGACTGAAGACGCTGCCGGTCAACCTGTCGCTGCCCTGGATCGTCAACATCGGCGACTTCCTCGGGCACCTGCCGCTGCCGGCGAAGATCACGGTCCAGGTGATGGATCCGATCGACCCGCACGAGCGCTACGGGCGGGATCCCGACCGCGAAGCGATCTACGAGGACATCACGGCCCTGATGCAGGAGCAGCTCACCGAGCTGGCCGCCGAGCGCCGGCTCCCCGTGGTGGGGTGACCCGCGATGAGGATCGAGCAGAAGGTGACTGTGGACGCGCCCCGGCACCGGGTCTGGGAGTTCGTCACCGAGCCCGCCAACTATCCGGTCTTCATGGAGGGGCTGACCCGGTGGGAGATCGCGGGGGATACTACATACGGGGCTCGGTGCCCGCTATCGCATGCTGCTGCGCGTCGGCGCCGCGGACGTCGGCGGCCTGATCGAGATCGTCGAATGGCAGCCGGAGGGCGACATGGCCTGGAGCTCGGTGACCGGGGTCGACCAGCGCGGCCGCTGGCGGCTGCGAGAGCTGGGCGACGGCAGCACGCGCGTCACCTTCCGCTTCGCATACGGCGTTGCGGGCGGCGGCATCCCCGGACTGATCGCCGAGCGAGTGGCGGCGCCGGGCCTGAGCCGACGCTTCCGCCAGTCGCTGCTCAACCTGAAGCGGGCCCTCGAGGCCCAGGCGGCCCCGGTCAGCAGGTGAGGTGGAGAGCGGCGGCCGTGCGCTCGGGATCGAGCTCGCCGTAGCGGCGCACCGCATCGGCCGTCGGCATCGCCTCAACCTCGACGCCGCGGGCCCGTAGCTCATCGAGCACCGCCTGGGGCGGCTCCAGGCGGCCATGGGCGCCGCAGCCGAGGATGAGCCGATCGGGCAGCTCGTCGATCACCTCATCGAGGTCCTCCATGGCCAGTGAGTGTCCCTGCTTGCGCCACCAGTCCGGGACGACCCGGTGCGGCAGCACGATCAGATCACGGCTGTGGCGCTCACCGTCGACGGTGAGCCCGCCGAAGCTGTATTCCCTGAGCTCGGCCACGGACCGAGCTTAGAACGTACGCAGCCTGCGACCGTCGACGTACGTCGTCCCCGCCGGGTCTCCGGAGGCGGGCTGACCGGGCACCTGCTGGACGGCTCCCTCGCCGTCCGATTCGGCCGCCTCGTCCGGCACGGCGCCGGTGATCGCCTCGGTGCGGGCGCGTTCGACCTTCTCCTGCACCTCCTGCTCGGCGCGCCGCCGGGCCGCTTCGACCCGCTCGTCGGCCTCGCGCTGAAGCTTCACGGCCTCCTGGCTCAACGTGGCTTCGGCCTCGGCGCGGGCGCGGGCCTCGGCCTCCTTCGCGACCCGGTCGGCGAGGCGGCGCATCCGATCCTCCGATTCGCGCCTGGCCTCGTCGGCGGCGTCGCGAATCCGGCGGTCGATCTCGCGCCGCAGGCGCTCGACCTCGGTCCGCTCGCCCTCGGCCGCGGCCTCGGCTCGTTGCTCGGCGGCCATTGCGCGCTGCTCGGCCTCGTTCAAGCCTGAGCGGAGCTCTTCGAGCCGATCCTCCGCCTCCTCGGCGCGCTGGCGCGATTCGTTCCGCTCGGCCTCGGCCTGCGCCGCCCGCTCGTCCGCCCGCTTGGCCCTCTCCTCGAGCTTCTGCACGTGGTCGCGGATCCGCCGGTCGATCCCGCCCACCCGTTGCTGCAGGCCGGCCGCGCGCTGCTCCGCCTTGCGACCGCGCTCCTGGGCCTGCGCGAGCGCGCTCTCCAGCGCCTTCGCCTGCCGCTCGGCCTCACCCGCGCGACGGGCGGCCTCCCGGATGGCCTCGCGGGCCTTCGCGGTGATGCGCGCCTCGATCCGCTTGGCGTGCTCGATCGCCTCTCTCGCGTCCTGGTGGGCCTGCTCTGCTGCGGCGCGGGCCTCGACGGCCTCGTCGTGCCAGGCGGCCTCGTGGTCGCGAAGCTCTGCGATCAGCTCGGTGGCCTTGGCGCGAAAGCGGTCGGTCGCCGCCCGGGCCTGGTCGATCTCCGATCGGATCTCGTCGGAATCGATCGGCTCATGGCTCTCGGTCTCGGACAACGCGCAGCCTCCAGTCGTCTCAGTCAGCGGCCTGCTGCTCGGCCAGCTCGCGCTTCAGGACCTTACCCGTCGCGTTACGCGGAAGCTCGTCCACGAAGACGATCTCGCGCGGCACCTTGTAGCGCGCCAGGTTCGCCTTGACGTGGTCCTTCAGCTCGTCCTCGCTGACCTCCGAGCTCCCCTCCACCACCACGAAGGCTTTCAGACGCTGGCCGAACTGCTCGTCATCGACGCCGATCGCCGCCGCCTCGGCGACGGCCTCGTGATGGGCGAGCAGGTCCTCGACCTCTCTGCGGGAAGACGTTCTCGCCGCCGGAGACGATCATCTCGTCGTCCCGGCCATCGACGAAGAGGCGGCCGTCCGCGTCGAAGTGCCCGACGTCGCCGGAGGAGAGCAGCTCCCCGAGGTGCTCCTTGTCCCCGCCGCCGGTGTAGCCCTCGAACGCCAGCTGGTTGCCGACGAAGATGCGGCCGGTCTCGCCGGGCTCGACGTCGTTGCCGTCCTCGTCGACGATCCGGATCACGGTCCCCCGCGGGGGACGGCCCGCGGTGCCCGGCGCCGCGCGCATGTCCTCCGGCGTCGCGATCGATGCCCAGGAGACCTCCGTCGAGCCGTAGAGGTTGTAGAGGTTGTCCCCGAACTCGTCCATCCAGTTCGTGGCCAGCTCGCCAGGCAGCGCCGAGCCGCTTGCCGCGGTGACCTCGAGCGCCGAGAGGTCGTAACGGCGCTTCACCTCCTCAGGGAGAGCGAGGATGCGCTGCATCATCACGGGCACCACCGCAAGCACCCTGGCCCGGTGCTCCGCGGTCAGGCGCAGCGTCTCCTCCGGGTCGAACTTGGGACGCAGCACCATGGTCGCCGCGGTGGGCAGGCTGAGCACGAAGTGCAGGAATCCCCAGGAGTGGAAGAGGGGCGCGGCGATCATCACGGTCTCGTGGGAGCGCCTGGGGATCTTCGAGAGCAGGGCGGCGAGCGCGCTCAGTCCCTCGGGCTGGCCGCGCTGCGCGCCCTTCGGCGTGCCGGTCGTGCCGGAGGTGAGGATGATGTAGCGCCCCGCCTCAGGCGGCGCCTCGAGGTCCTCGCCGTGGGAGTTGGAGATCAGCTGCTCGAGCGTCGTCTCCTCGGTCCCGTCGCGCTCCTCCCAGGCGACGAACCGCCGCAGCCCGGACTTGACCCCCGAGAGCAGGTCGGTGAACTCCTGGTCGTAGACCAGCGCTGCGGGATTCTCGCGCTCCATGACGTCGGCGAGCTGCGGTCCCGCGAACGCCGTGTTGAGGTAGAGGGCGACGGCGCCGAGCTTCGAGCAGGCCATCGTCGTCTCGATGAAGTAGCGGTGGTTGCGGCACATGATCGCCACCCCGTCGCCGGTGCCGACACCCTCGTCGCGGAGCGAGCGGGCGAGCGCGTTCGAGCGGCGGTGGGTGCGCTCCCAGGTGAGCGTGCCGGCCTCGTCGACGATCGCGGTCCGGTCCGGATCGGTGATCGCGTTGGCCGCCGAGCCGAGCGCCGGGGAGGCGCCCCAGCGCACATAGCGCTCGACGATCCGCGCCAGCTTGTCGGGCCGGATCGGCCGGAACATGCCGACTTCGGCGAACACCTTCAGGTCGAACGCCGCGTCGCCCAGCATCGCCGGCACCCGAGTGGCGATACCGGCCAATCCCTCTGTCAGCCGCTCCTGCGCCATCCTCAGCAAGCTTATGTGCCAGTGTCCACCAAAGCGACCGCCATGCAGGCAATTCCCTCTCCCCTGCCGATCGCACCCATCCCCTCGTTGGTCGACGCCTTGACGCTGACGGGCGCGGAGAGCACCTGGGTGAGCCGGGAGGAGATCTCGGCCTTGTAGGGGGCCAGGTTCGGTTCCTCGCAGACGACCGTGACGTCGACGTTGGTGACCGCGCCCGTCATGCCGACCGATCACAACGCGCAGCAGGTCGGTCGAGTTCGCGTCGCGCCACTCCTCCTCCGAGTCCGGGAAGAGCTCGCCGAGGTCCCCGAGCCCGCAGGCGCCGAGCAGGGCGTCGATCACCGCGTGCGTGAGCACGTCGGCATCCGAGTGACCCTCCAGGCCGCGGTCGTGGTCGATCTCGACGCCGCCGATCACGAGGCGGCCGCCCTCGACCAGCCGGTGGCTGTCGTAGCCGATACCGACGCGGAGCGCCATCAGCCGCCCGCCTCCCGCTCCGCGAGCTCGTCGGGATCCATGCCGGTACGCCCGATCGGTTCCAGCCGCCTCCGTCGCCCCTCGAAGACGCAGATTCGCTCCACACCGAGCTCGCCGAGGAACTCGATGGCCTGCTCGTAGCCGAAGCCGACCTGGTCCGGCGCGTGGGCGTCGGAGGAGAGCGCGAACTCCGCCCCGGCCTCCAGGCACATCTCGGCAAGGGCCCGCGACGGGTAGATCTCGCCGACCGGCTTGCGCAGCCCGGCCGTGGAGACCTCCACGGCGACCTCCGACTCGGCCAGCGCCTCGACGAGGGGCTCGTAGTGGAAGCGCGGGTCGCGCTCGCGGCGCCGGGCGGTCACCCCAGATCTTGACAAGGTCCGGGTGGGAGACGATGTCGAAGAGCCCCGAGCGCACCAGCTCGGCCTGCCACTCGAAGTACTCGCTCCAGAGCGAGTCCGCGTCCGGAAAGGACTCCCAGACGTCATAGCGGCTGGTCGTCGACGGCGCCCTTCTCGCCCAGGATAGTGGACCGAGCCCGACCACGTAGTCGAAGTCATGAGCGTCCAGCAGCTCCTCGATCCGGTCCTCGGCGCCGCGGATGAAGTCGGCCTCCACGCCGAGCCGAACGGCGTAGTCCGGACGAACTCGCAGTAGGCGGCAAGGTCGTCCTTGGCCTGGTCGCGCCAATAGGGATGGCCCCAGAGCTCGAGGGCCTCCTTGAAGCGGTAGATGTGCTCCGAGACGCCCAGCTCCTCGATGCCCTGCTCCTCAGCCGCCGCCAGGTAGCGCTCGGCGTTCTCCTGTGTGAAGTACTGCTCGGCCGCGCCCGACCTCGTCGGGGCGCAGGTGCAGGTGATAGTCGGTCAGCACCTGGCGAACGCTACTCGCGGGCGCGTCTGAGCGTCTGACCCGGCCAGTAGAACGGGTCCATGGTTCGTGCCTGGCTCGTCGTGGTTCGCGTTGCTCAACCTGACCTGGTTCCTGCTGATCGACGGCTTCGTGCTCGCCGAGCAGGTGCTGGGCGCTGGTCGCGTCGGCGGTGGCCGCGACGGCGGCGGTGGCGCTCGGCCGGGAGCGGATCTTCAAGTTCCGGCCCCGCGGGAGTGGATCCTCCCGGCCTGGAGGCTTCCCTGGCGGACGGTGGTGGAGACGGGCTGGGTGCTCGGTGCGCCTTCCGGCAGCTGGCCGGCGGCCCCGCCAAGCGCGGCAGCTTCCGCCGGGTCCCGGTGACGTTCCCGGATGATCGCGAGCGAGGCGGCGACCAAGCGGGCGCTGCTGACCGCCGGCCTCTCCTTCCCCCCGAACAGCTACGTGCTCGAGATCGACTCGGAGAGCGGGGAGATGCTCGTGCACCAGCTGATCAACCCGGATCGCGCGACGATGAGCTCCTACTACCTGATCGCGGCCGCCGCGCTGCTCGTCCAGATCGGGCCGCTGGTGATCTTCTCCGTCAAGGCCGAGCCGCAGGACGGGCTGGTCGCCCTCAACGTCGGCGGGCGACATCGCCACCCTGGTCCTGCTCCTGCTCGCCGCCGGCACCGGCCGTGAGCCGTTCTTCGACCTGGCGATCGTCTCGGCGGTGCTCAGCTTCGCCGGTGGCCTCGCCTACGCCCGCTTCCTGGAGCGCTGGCTGTGAGCGCCACCGACATCCTCGTGATCGCGCTGCTCGCCTTCGGCGTCGGGATGGAGCTCACCTCGGTGCTCGGGATCCTGGTCGGCGGGGATCTCTACGCCCGCCTCCACTTCACCGGGCCGGCGTCGACCTTCACCCCGCTCGCGCTCGCGGTCGCGATCGCGATCCACTACGGGGCCTTCTCCCAGGCGGGGATCAAGGCCGCGATCACCGCGGCGCTGATCATCCTGCTCGGCCCGGCGCTGGTCCACGCGACTGCGCGCGCGCGCCCGGGTTCGCCAGAGGGGCGCGGATCCAGTGAACGACGCACTCGAGGCGGTCCAGATCGCCGCCCTGCTGATGGTCGCGATCGGCGCCTGGGCGGTGGTGGCCGCCCGCGACCCGACCCGCCAGGCGGTGGTGGCGAGCCTCTACGGACTCACTCTGGGGATCCTCTTCTTCAGCTTCCAGGCCCCCGACGTGGCGCTCTCCAACATCGTGATCGGCGGCGGTCGCGATGCCGACGATCATCCTGCTGGCGATTGCCAAGACCCGGCGGTGAGCAGGCATGAGCCGGCGACACCGGCGCAGACGCGGGCGAGATCTCCTTCGCCACTCGACGGCGGATCTTCCTGATCGGCGGCGCCGGCCTGGCGGCGCTGCTGGTCTGGGGGCTGGCGGGGCTGCCGCACTTCGGCACCAACTCCCCGCTCTACGGCCAGCTGGTGAACCGCCTGGCGGTGCCCGCAGCGAAGCACCACGGACGTCGTCACGGCGTCAACTTCGACTACCGCGGCTTCGACACGCTCGGCGAGGAGTTCATCCTCTTCGCCGCCGTCCTCGGGCTGGCGCTGCTGCTCCGGGAGACGCGGGACGAGACGGAGGGCGAGATCGAGGACGACGCTCCGCAGCGGCGACCGCCGCCGACCAGCGCCGCGCTGCGGCTGCTCACCGTCCTGCTCGTCCCGTTCACGGTCCTGCTCGTCGATCTACATCACCGCCCACGGGCACCTGACCCCGGGCGGCGGGTTCCAGGGCGGGGTGATCGCCGCCACGGCGCTGCTGCTGGTCTACATCGGCGGCGGGTACATGGCGCTGCGCCGGGTGCGGCCCGCTCGACGCTGGTCCAGGTCGCCAAGGCGTCGGGGGCCGGGGCCTTCGTCCTGATCGGGATCGGCGGGATCCTCTTCGCCGCCGCCTTCCTCGACAACTTCCTGCCGGTCCGGACGCCCGGGCAGCTCGTCTCGGCGGGGACGATCCCGCTGCTCAGCTTCTCGGTCGGCTTCGAGATCGCGGGTGGCTTCGTGCTGCTGCTCTCGGAGTTCCTCGACCAGCTGCTGATCGTCAGGCGGGGAAGGGCGAGATGAGCATCGCCCCCTACATCGTCGCCGTCTGGGTGCTGTTCGTCGGCCTCTACGGGGTCGTCACCAGCCGCCACCTGATCCACCTCGTGATCTGCCTCAGCGTCGCCCAGTCCTCGACCTACGTGATCCTGCTCGGGATCGGGTTTCGCAAGGGGTACGTCGCCCCGGTCTTCGCCGACGTCCCGCTGGGCACCCCGGCGGTCGACCCGGTGGTGCAGGCGCTGACGCTGACCGACGTCGTGGTCGGCGGAACGGTCACGGCGCTGCTGCTCGCGATCGCGGTGCAGGTGTTCAAGCGCTTCGACACCCTCGACCCCGACGAGCTCGACCCGCTGCGGGACTGATGGGCAGGACGATGGCTGAGGTCGCTCCGCTAGCCGTCGGCATTCCATTCATCGCCGCCGCCCTGCTCGCGGCGCTGAAGCCATGGCGGACCCGCGACGATCTGATCGCCCTCGTCGTGGCGCCGGCGTCATGATCTTCTGCGGGGCGCTGGTGATCGATGCGGTCGGCTCGCACGCGGCCCGTCGTCTCCTACCTCGGCAATTGGCGAGCCGCTGCCGAGCGGCGCGGAGATCGGCATCACGATGACCTTCGACCCGCTCGGCGCCGGGCTCGCGACGCTCGCGGCGGTGCTGGTCGCGACGGCGCTGCTCTTCACCTGGCATTACTTCGACACCGAAGGGCCGACCTTCCACGCCCTCCTGCTCGTCTTCCTCGGTGGCCTGGCGGGATTCGCGCTGACCGGCGACCTCTTCAACCTGTTCGTCTTCTTCGAGGTGATGAGCGTCACCGCCTACGCCCTCACCGCCTACCGGATCGAGCGCCCGGCGCCGCTGCAGGGAGCGCTCAGCTTCGCGGTCACCAACTCGGTCGGGGCGATGATGATCCTGTTCGGGATCGCCCTGCTCTACGGCCGGACCGGCGCGCTCAACATGGCGCAGGTCGGGGTGGCGCTCGCCGGGCAGCCCGCCGACGGGCTGGTGATCGTCGCCTTCGCGCTGATCGTCGGCGGCTTCCTGGTCAAGGCGGCGATCGTCCCCTTCCACTTCTGGCTCGCCGACGCCTACACCGTTGCGCCCGACCCCGGCGGTGATCGTCTTCACCGGCGTGATGAGCGACCTCGGGATCTACGCCGTCGCGCGCATCTACTGGACGGTGTTCGAGGGGCCGCTCGGCCGCCCACGCCGACGGGATCCGGGCGGTGCTGGTCGGCTTCGCGGTGCTGACCGCCCTGCTCGGGGCGGTGATGTGCCTTTCCAGGCGAATCTCAAACGGCTGCTCGCCTTCGTCACCGTCAGCCAGGTCGGGCTGGCGATGATCGGCGTCGCGTTGCTGACGCCCGGGCGGCCTCGCCGGCGCGGCGCTGCTGGTCCCCGCCGACGGCCTGCTGCGCGCCGGCCTCTTCGTCTGTCTCGGCATCCTGATCCACCGCTGCGCGACGCGTGCACGAGCTCCACCTCCACGGGCAGGGCGGAGGGTCCCCGACTGGTCGCCGGTCCTGTTCATCGCCGGCGCGATCGGGCTGGCCGCCGCCCCGCTGCTCGGCGCCTTCGCCGGCAAGTCGCTGGTCGAGGACGCGGCCGGCGACGTCGGCTATGGCTGGGTGATCGGCGGTCTTCGTGGTCGCGACGGTCCTCACCTCGGGGGCGCTGCTGCGGGCGGCGCGGCCGGATCTTCCTCGGGCGCGGCGCGGGCGCCGAGGCGGTCGACGCGGACCGGAGGAGAGCGAGTTCGCGGGGACGCCCGACTACACGCCCAACGTCGTCCTGGTCAGCGCGACGATCCTGATCCTCGCCGGATTGGTCCTCGGCGCTGCTGCCCGGGCTTCGTCCACCACGTCCAGGACGCCGCCGCGCGCTTCACCGACCGGACCCTCTACGACGCCGCCGTGCTCGGGCAGCGCCCTGCCGCCGCTGCCCGCATGCCGAGCATCCCGGCGATCGGAGTGGATTCCGTCGCGCTCGGCCTGCTCACGGCGGTTGGCTCGATCGCTGATCGGCGTGGTCCTGCTCCGCCGCCGCGCGGCCGCTTCGCCCACCCGGATCAGCCGTCGAGCCCCCTGCATGCCGCCGTGCTGCAGCCTGCGCCGGCTGCATTCCGGCCAGATCGGCGACTACGTCGCCTGGGCCGTGCTCGGCTTCGCCGCGCTGGGCGGGGCGCTCGCGCTGACGATCTGAGCGGACGGTGCCGCGGCGCTCTAGAGTCCCGCCCGTGCTCGCCAAGGTGGCCATCGTGCTGGCCGCCTTCGCGGTCGGGGTGGGCCTCGCCGAGCTCTTCGGCGCCAAGAACCTCGGCACCGCCCTCGGGGTCGGCCAGATCACCTTCGTGCTGGCGCTGGTCTACGTGCTGATCCGGCGCTAGGTCATGTCGCGGCCCGCGCGGCAGGATCAGGCTGAGCAGCGACCGCCGTGCCGCAGCGCGGGCAGCGGCTGAGCGAGTGCTGGAGCGTGGCTCCACAGTGGCGGCAGGCGGGCTTCGGCTTGACGACGCGCCTTCACGACTTCGAGCCTAGCCGCGCTCGCGCAGCAGCAGCTCGGCGACCCGCAGGTCGAACGGCGTGGTCACCTTGATGTTGTCCGGAGAGGCCGAGTGGATCAGGACCCGCCCGCCCCGCCGCTCGACCAGCATCGCGTCGTCGGTGGCATCGGGAAGCGAGTCCGGGTCGGAAGGGCGTCCCGCAGCGCCTCGGCCCGGAAGGCCTGGGGCGTCTGCACCGCCCAGAGCCCCGCCCGGTCCAGCGTGCGCTCGACCTGACCGCCGTCGCTCGCCTGCTTGATCGTGTCGGTGACCGGCGTCGGCCGCGATCACGCCCGCCGCCTCGTCCTCGGCGGCCAACTCCTCGACCACGGCGTCGATCAGGCCAGGGGTGATCAGCGGCCGGGCAGCGTCATGGACGACGACGAGCTCCGCCTGCGCAAAGCGATAGCGCGTTCGCGACCGACTCCGAGCGGTGCTCGCCGCCGGCGACGGCGACGACGCCGCAGCTCGGCGACCTCCTCCTGCCGGCCGGCGGGGCGGCGACGACGATCTCGGCGATCGAGCTCGCCGCGCGGAAGGCCTCGAGCGACCAGTCGAGCAGCGGCCGTCCGGCGAGCTCGACGAATGCCTTCGGGCCGCCGGCTCCGAGCCTCTGCCCGGAGCCGGCGGCCGCGATCAGCGGCCGATGCGGAGGCGCTAGGCCGTCGCCTTTGCGGCGCCGAAGCGCTCCTCCAGCAGCTCGTCCAGGTAGGCCTCCGCGCCGTCCTCGTCCTTGTCCAGCGCGTACATGAACTCGGACGCGAGGATCTTCTTGGCGCGGGTGTACATCTGCTTCTCGCCGGTCGAGAGTCCCTTCTCCCATTCCCGGATGGCGAGGTTCCGAACGACCTCGGCGAGCTCGTAGACGTCGCCCGTCTTGATCTTCTCGCGGTTGTGCTTGAACCGGCGGTTCCAGTTCTTCGGCATCTCGGAGACCTCGTCGGTGAGGACCCCGATCACCTTCTTGACCTGCTCCTCGTCGATCACGCGGCGCAGGCCGGCACGGCTGGCGTTCTCGCAGGGGACCATCACGGTCATGTTGTTGTGGAGGATGTTGATGGTCAGGTAGTCCCGCTTCTCGCCCATCAGGTCCTTCGTCTCCTTCTTCAGGACCACTCCCGCCCCATGGTGCGGGTAGACGACGTTGTCGCCGACCTCAAAGTGGATGACGGGCGCCTCGATCTCGAGGTCGGCAACCGACGCCTCGTCCAGTACCTCCTCTGCTGTTATCTCAGGAATTGGTCTCTCCTTTCGTCGAGACGGCCTGACGGGGCCGTCAACTCTGTAAGTAGCGGTCGACCGGGTCGACCTCCTGAAGCCTGCGCAGGCCCTCGCGGATGTCCTTGGCGCGCCCGGCGCCGACGCCCTCGACCGCCTCGAGGTCGTCGTCGCTCGCCGCGAGGACCTCCTCGAGTCCGCCGAACTCCTGGATGATCCGCTGCACCACCAGCTTCGGCAGGCGCGGGATCCGGCCCAGGACGCGGTAGCCGCGAGGGGAAACGGGGAAGTCGAGGGTGGACACCTTGCGGTCGTAGCCGAGCAGCTCCGCGAGGCGGCCGAAGTCGAGCAGGTCCTGATGGGGCATGCGGGCGATCGCGGCGGTCGTGGTGGCGAGGTTCTCCTCGGTGTCCTCGACCGAGTAGTCGCGGATCAGCGCCGACTTGTCGGCGGCGACCCCGACCATCGTCTCCTCGAGCTGCATCTCGATCAGCCTGCCCTCGGTGCCGAGCTCGACGATGTAGCGCTCGACCTCGACGGCCATCCGGGTGACCAGCTCGGCGCGCTGCAGCACCGAGAGGACGTCGTAGAGGACGACGCCGCCCTCGAACTCGAGCCGGGTGAGCCGGGTCGAGACCGCGTCCAGCCGGGCGCGGTACTTGTCGAGCGTGGCGAGGCCCTGGTTGGCCTTCGCGAGGACCGCCGGGATGTCCTGGAGGATGTACTTCATCCCGCCCAGGTAGAGCGAGACGACGTCGCGGCGCTCCGAGATCGCGACCACCAGGGCGTCGGTCTGCTTCGAGACGCGCTCGGCGGTGCGGTGCCGGGTGCCGTCTCCGCCGAGAGGATCGTCGGGTCGGGCATCAGCTGGACGTTGGCGCCAGACGATCTTGGTCGCCTGCTCGTTGAGGACGATGGCGCCGTCCATCTTCGCCACCTGGTAGAGCAGCGCCGGGGTGTAGTCGATGTCGAGGTTGATCCCGCCCGAGAACAGGAAGGAGACCTCCTCTGGGTCCCCGATCACGATCAGCCCGCCGGTACGGGAGTGGACGATGTTGTCGATCCCCTCGCGGAGCGCGGTGCCCGGAGCGACGATGTCGAGGGCTCGCAGGAGTCGAGGGTCCTGTCGCGCCTCCAACTCCTGTAGATCGTCGCCGGGAAGCGAAGACGCCATCGCGGCTGATGGAAGCAGAAAGCAAAGACGCGTGCTTTGCGGGGAAATCCGTGTGGAGAGGTCGGGATAGCGCGTTGTCAAGGGCGGGCCTGGCGCGGCGGGTCCTGTCGCCGCGCGTCGCTACGCGTACTGCGCGCCGAGTCGTTCCGACGCTCCGCCGACGCTGCCCGCCGGAAGCGCCGCCTTCAGGCTGGCCACCGGGGCGAGGCCCGCGATCGCCTGGTCGCCCGGCGGCGGGCCGAGCACGCGGTCCAGGCCGAACTTGCGCGCCTCGGCGACCCGGCGGTCGGCATGCGCCACCTAGCGGACCTCGCCGGTCAGGCCGACCTCGCCGAAGCAGGCGAGCGGCTTGCCGTCCGTCTCGAGGGCGCGGCCGCGAGTGGGCCGAGGCGACCGCCAGCGCGATCGCCAGGTCGGCGCCCGGCTCGTCGACCCGGACGCCGCCGGCGACGTTGACGAAGACGTCGGCCGCGGAGAGGGAGAGCCCGGCATGCCGGGTCAGCACCGCGAGCACCAGGGCGAGCCGGTTGCGGTCGACGCCGGTGGCCGTCCGCCGCGGCGGGACGATCTCGGTCGGGGCGACCAGCGCCTGGACCTCGACCAGCAGCGGCCGCGTCCCCTCCATCGCGCAGAGCACGACGGAGCCGGGCGCCGGCCGGGCCTCGCCGACGAAGCGCGCCGAGGGGTCCGCGACCTCGACCAGGCCGCCCTGGCGCATCTCGAAGACGCCCACCTCGCTGGTCGCGCCGAAGCGGTTCTTCAGCGCTCGCAGGGTGCGGAAGCTGCGCTCGCGCTCGCCCTCGAAGTGGAGCACGCAGTCGACCAGGTGCTCGAGCGCCCGCGGCCCCGCGAGCGGAGCCCTCCTTGGTCACGTGGCCGATCAGGATCAGGCGTGACGTCGAGCCGCTTGGCCGTCTCGAGCAGCGGCCGAGGTCGCCTCGCGGAACGGCGCCGACGCTGCCCGGAGCGCCGCGTCGGGGACCGCCGAGCGTCTGCACCGAGTCGATCACGCAGGCCGCCGGCCGCTCGGATTCGAGCGCGGCGAGCACCGCCTCCAGCGAGGGCTCGGCGAGCATCGGCACGGAGAGCGCCGCCTCGCCGAGGCGCTCGGCGCGCCGCCGGACCTGGGCGGCGGATTCCTCGCCGGAGACGTAGAGGGCGTCGCTGCCCGCCGGCGGCGAGGTTGGCCAGCGCCATCCCGGCGAGGGTGCTCTTGCCGATCCCGGGCGCGCCGCCGAGCAGGACGAGCGAGCCGGGCACGAGACCGCCGCCGAGGACGCGGTCGAGCTCGGCGATGCCCGGTGCCGAGGCGCGCCGAGCGCTCGGCCGTCACGTCGCGCAGTGGCACCGGCTTCGGCCCGGCTCGCGCGACCGCGCGCGCCCGCCGGCCCGAGCGCCGGCCGGGCGCGCTCACCTGCTCGAGCGTGTTCCAGGCGCCGCAGCCCGCGCACTGCCCGGTCCAGGTGAGGGCGGCATGCCCGCACTCCGAGCAGCGGTACTGCGGTCCCTTCGCGGCCATCCACTCAGGCTAGGGATGGCCCCCGACGCCTCCCGCGCGGATCGAGACGGATCTCTCACTCGAAAAGTGAGGTTTCGACCAGGCCGACTGCGACCGATCAATCACGCATGCCCTCCAGGGGAAGGTTCACCATGCTCTGGAACCGCGAGCGGGTGCCGCCCGCCGTGCGCGCGCTGGGGCTGATCCTGCTGGCGGGGTCGCTGAGCGGCTTCCTCGCCGCGATCTTCCGGGTCGCTCCGGATTCGCCGGTCGGGCTCTTCCGCCTGGTCGGGGTCGTCGCGTTCGCCGGCGCGGTGCTGCTCTGGTGGCTCGGCGACCGCACCCCGCACTGGCTTCTGCACGCGACCGTCGCCGGCGGGACCGTGTTGATCTCGGTGCTGATCGCCCGGGCCGCGACCGCGGTGGGCATGGTCGTAACCGCGACCGACTACATGTGGATGGGCGTCTACGCCGGCTTCTTCTTCTCGCGCTCCGCCACGCGCGCGCATCTGACCCTGATCGCAATCACCTTCGGGGCGGCCCTGCTGATCAACACGCACTGGGTCCCCGTGGACGCCTGGATCTTCATGACCGCATCGGTGGTGGTCGCCAGCGAGACGATCGCGCCGGCAGAGCTCGCGCCTGCGCCACGAGGCCCACGACCGACGAGCTCACCGGCCTGCTCAACCGCAAGGGACTGATCGTCGCGGCCGAACGCGCCTTCTCGCTCGCCGACCGGACGGCCATGGAGCTGACGATCGGCCTGATCGACCTCGACCACTTCAAGCAGGTCAACGACCGTGATGGGCATGCCGCAGGTGACAGGTTGCTGGTCCAGCTTGCAAAGGCCTGGAACGACGTGATCCAGCCGGGTGACATCTTCGCCCGCCTCGGGGGAGACGAGTTCCTCGTCGTTCTCGCCGGCTACGGCGAGGAGGAGGCGGCGAGGCTCTTCCAGCGGCTGCGCTTCACTTCGCCCGCACCTTGGAGCGTCGGCGTGATCGAAGCGGCACCGGGGGGAGGACCTGAGCGCCTGCCTGGCGAGGGCCGACAACGCGCTCTACGAGGCGAAGCGCTCGCGGCTCGTGCCGAACGACGGCGTCGCCATCAAGCCGCTGCCACAAGCGGCCGCCCCGAGTTAGCCGCTAGCCGGGGCTGTTCGGGAACGGCGCGCCCGCGAAGAAGGCGAACCAGATCAGGAAGGCGATCAGCGAGACGATCGCCGTGGCGACGAAGAGGCGCTCCACCGGGTCGCTGCGCCCCTCGCCGGGGCGATACGGCGTGTCGCGCATGCTGCGGTTCCATGGATCCCGTCCGCCCCGACCACCGCCTCCGCCCTCGCGGCGCAGGAGCCGCGCCCGGACCCATGAGGCGATCAGCAGCAGCCCGTAATAGGAGACCAGGATGCCCGTGCCGATGAAGACCGCGACAGGGCCGTTGACCGCTCCCGTCTTGCCGTAGAACTGCGACGCGATGAAGATCCAGAAGAGCGGGACCCCGAAGCCGATCAGCAGGGCCCCCACGAGCGTGAAGGCGGTCGAGCCCGTGCCGACGAGGACCCTCCTGATCGCTGTCAGCACTGCGGTCATGGCCGATCGAGGTTAGCGGGCCGGCTGGGCCGCCTGATACCGCAAATCCCGCTCGGGGTCGATTCCCCAGCGGTCGCCGGCGGCGGCGAGCTGATCGCTCACCGGCCAGCGGTCCGGCCGCTCCTCGCCCTCGTGATCCGGCGTCGCGCCCTTCAGCGCCATGCGGCCGGAGTTGTCGCCGATCTCGCGGACTGGCGACCTCGTCCCGGACAACCGCTGCTCGTCGGGGAGCGCCGCCAGCTCGGCTCGCTTCTCCTCGATCGGCCTCGCGCCCTCCCCCGGCTCCTGGATCAGGGTCGGGACGACGCACTCGACCGCGGCGTGGGCGAGGTTCCACTGGCAGGCGAGCTGCATCGGCGTGAGCCCGGCGCGCTCCGCGATCGGGCGCAGCCGCTCGAGCTTGGCGCGGCCCGCCTCGATCCAGCCGTCCGGCCGGAAGGAGCGGTGATCGCCCTGCGGCAGCTCTGTCTCGGGAGTGACGTCGTCCCAGAAGAGGCCGCCGTAGTCGACCACCCGGGTGATCACGCGGACGCCGTGTCGTGACGCGGCGTCGAGGCAGAGCTCGCCGGGCCAGGGCTCGAACGGGTTGAGGATGATCATCGCCCAGTCGATCCGGTCCCCGAAGCGCTCGAAGCAGCCGACCAGGTCGAGCGTGAAGCCGTTGGCGGGGCCGGGGGCGACGCCGATCGCTCGGCCAGGCCGGCGTCGCGGAGCGCCGCCATCCCCTCCCAGACGGCCTCGCACTCGTAGCCGGTGCGGTCGGGGTTGTGGAGGAGCAGGAGGTCGAAGCGGTCCTGCCCGAGCCGCTCGAGGCTGCGCTCCGCCGCCATCCGCAGGTAGCCGGCGTACTCGTCCGGGCCCGCGGAGCCGCGGATCGGTGAAGCGCGGGAAGCCGCGCGGGCCGTCGCGCTCGCCCTCGTAGAAGTCGTGGCCGATCGCGCCGACCAGGCTGAAGTCGTCGCGAGGGATCCCGCCGAGCGCGCGGCCGAGCAGCGAGTCGGCCTCGCCCGCGCCGTAGGCGTCGGCAGTCAGCACCGTGTCGATGCCGTCGCCCGGCCGCAGCAGGGCCTCGAGCCGCTCGGGCTCGATCGCCTCGCCGAAGCGCAGGTAGCGCCCGCCGCTCCAGCTTCCGATGGCCTTCCGGCTCGGCTCGGGCATCGATCGAAACGCTAGCGGCTGCTGGTCGCTATGCCCCCGCCGCGTACAACCGCCACTCGTCGGCGACGCCCTTCAGGCTCTGTGCGCCGCGGTCGGCGAATTCGATCCCCGATCCCGCGACCAGGTCCTTCACCGTGCTGGAGACGAGGACCTCGCCCGGGCCCGCCAGCGCTCCGATCCGCGCGGCGATGTGGACGGCGATGCCGCCTACGTCCTCGTCGACCAGCTCGACCTCGCCGCAATGGAGGCCGATGCGGACCTCGAGATCGAGGTGCGGCGCCTCCCGCGATCGCGAGGCCGCTGCGGATCGCCCGGGCCGGTCCATCGAATGTCGCCAGGCAGCCGTCGCCGAGGGTCTTGACCTCGCGACCATCGAAGCGGTCAAGCTCTGCCGCACCGCCTCCTGGTGAGCCGCCAGCAGCTGCCGCCAGCGCTTGTCGCCGAGGTCCGCCGCTCGCTCGGTCGATCCGACGATGTCGGTGAACATCACCGTGGCGAGGACCCGGTCGGGCTCCGGTGCCGTCTCGTGCCGGTGAGGAACTCCTCGACCTCGCCGAGAACCGCCTCGCGCATCCCCCGCCCACGGCAGGTGGTCGATGCCGGGGAGCTCGACGTACTTGGCATTCGGGATCTGCGAGGCGAGCTCTTGCCGGCGCGCCAGTTGACGACCCGGTCCCCGCGCCGGTGCAGAACCAGGGTCGGCACCCGGATCGCCGGCAGCACCGCCCGGACGTCGATGTCGAGGAACATCTCGAAGATCTGCTGCACCATCGCCGGGCTGGCCGCGTTGCGCTCCATGCGCTCGGTCTGCTCCAGTGCTTGGGGGTCGCCGGCGAAGCTCGGGGCGAAGAGCTCGATCATCCCCGTCGCGTCCTGGCCCCAATTGGGTGCAATGAACTCGGCGGCGGACTCGCGGAGAGCCTCCGCGGGGGAGGCCCATGGATAGTCCGGGGCTTCGGTCGTTCGTCCCATGGCGCCATGCAGGATCAGAGCCCTGGCCCGCTCCGGGTGGGTGGCCGCGAAGAGGATGCTCATGGGTCCGCCCTCGGACACGCCGAAGAGAGCGGCACGCTCTGAGCCGGCTGCGTCCATCACAGCGCGGACGTCGTCGATCCGCTGCTCCAGCGGTGGCGCCTCCGGAACGGGGTCGGAGAGCCCGGAGCCGCGCTTGTCGAAGATGATCAGGCGCGAGAAGGACGCGAGCCTCTCGCAGAAACCCGCGAATGGAGGAGCCTCCCACTGGAGCTCCAGGTGGGTGGTGAAGCCGAGGACCAGGACGATGTCGATCGGCCCATCGCCGATCACCTGATAGGCGATCGAGACGTCGCCCGAGCTTGCGTACTGGGTGGAGGGCCTCTGAGTCAGCTCTTCGGGCCGGCGCCGTCGCCGTCACCCGCGGGCTCGTCCGCGTCGTCGCCGGACTCGTCGTCGCCCTTCTTGGCGCCGACGCCGACCTTCTCCGGCTCGCCCTTCTTCGCGGGCTTCTTGCGCGGCTTGACGATCTTCAGCTTCAGCGGGTGGTCTTCCTCGTCGCCCTTGGCGTCCCGCTCGACCTGGACGGTCGAGCCCGGGGTCATCTCGCCCGCCTTCAGCACCTCGTCGGCGAGCGGATCCTCGACGTAGCGCTGGATCGCCCGGCGCAGCGGGCGGGCGCCCATCGCCGGGTCCCAGCCCTTGTCGACGAGCAGCTCCTTCGCGTCCTTGCGAGAGGTCGAGCTGGAGCTCGTGCTCGGCGACCTGGGTGCGGACGCGGTCGACCATCAGGTCGACGATCTCCATGATCTCGTCCTTGGCTGAGCTTGTGGAAGACGATCACCTCGTCGATCCGGTTCAGGAACTCGGGCCGGAAGACCTTCTTCAGGTCGCCCATGATCCGCGACTTCATGTCCTCGTAGGTGACGCCGGTCTCGTCGGAGATCGCGAAGCCGAGCGGCGTGTTGCGGGCGATGTCCTGCGCCCCGATGTTCGAGGTCATGATCACGATCGAGTTGCGGAAGTCGACCGTCCGCCCCTGGGCGTCGGTCAGCCTGCCGTCCTCGAGGATCTGCAGGAGGATGTTGAAGACGTCGGGGTGGGCCTTCTCGATCTCGTCGAGCAGCAGCACCGAGTACGGCTTGCGCCGCACGGCCTCGGTGAGCTGGCCGCCCTCGTCGTAGCCGATGTAGCCCGGGGGCGAGCCGACCAGGCGCGAGACGGCGTGCTTCTCCATGTACTCGGACATGTCGATGCGGACCATCGCCTCCTCGTCGCCGAACAGGAACTCGGCGAGCGTGCGGGCGAGCTCGGTCTTGCCGACGCCTGACGGGCCGAGGAAGATGAACGAGCCGGCCGGGCGCTTCGGGTCCTTGATCCCGGCGCGCGAGCGGCGGATCGCCTTCGAGACCGCGGTGATCGCCGGCTCCTGGCCGATGACGCGCTTGTGCAGCTCGTCCTCCATGCGGACGAGCTTCTTCGACTCGGCCTCGGTGAGCTTGAAGACGGGGATGCCGGTCCACATCGCGACGATGTCGGCGATCTCCTCCTCGCCGACCTCCGGGCGCTCACCGCCCTCGCCCGAGCTCCACTCGTGCTCGAGCTCCTTCTTCTTGTTGGTGAGGCGGCGCTCCTGGTCGCGCAGGTTGGCGGCCTTCTCGAACTCCTGGGCGTCGATCGCGGCCTCCTTCTCGCGCCGCGTCGTCTCGATCTCCTCCTCGAGATCGCGGTAGACGGGCGGCTGCGTCATCGACTTGATGCGCATGCGCGAGGCGGCCTCGTCGACGAGGTCGATGGCCTTGTCCGGCAGGAAGCGGTCGGAGATGTAGCGGTCGGCGAGCTCCGCGGCGGCCTCGAGCGCCTCGTCGGTGATCTTCACCCGGTGGTGCTGCTCGTAGCGCTCGCGCAGGCCCTCGAGGATCTTCACGGTCTCCTCGGTGGAGGGCTGCTCGACCTTGATCTGCTGGAAGCGCCGCTCGAGCGCCGAGTCCCGCTCCAGGTACTTGCGGTACTCGTCGAGCGTGGTGGCGCCGATCGTCTGCAGCTCGCCGCGGGCGAGAGCCGGCTTCAGGATCGAGGCGGCGTCGATCGCGCCCTCGGCGGCGCCGGCGCCGACCAGGTTGTGGAGCTCGTCGATGAACAGGATGATGTCGCCGCGCTGGGTGATCTCCTTCATCACCTTCTTGAGGCGCTCCTCGAACTCGCCGCGGTACTTGGAGCCCGCGACCAGGGCGGCCAGGTCGAGCGTGTAGATCTGCTTGTTCTTGAGCAGCTCGGGGACCTCGCCGTTGGTGATCCGGGCGGCCAGGCCCTCGACGACGGCGGTCTTGCCGACGCCCGGCTCGCCCAGCAGCACCGGGTTGTTCTTGGTGCGGCGGGAGAGGATCTGCATGATCCGCTCGATCTCGATCTCGCGGCCGATCACCGGGTCGAGCTTGCCCTCGGCGGCGAGCTTGGTGAGGTTGCGGCCGAACTGGTCGAGCAGCTTCGAGGACTTCTTGCCCTCGCCGCCGGCCCGCGCCGGCGCCCTGGCGGCGGCCGCCGGGGCCGGACAGCATGCGGATGACCTCGTTGCGGATCTTCTCGGAGTCGGCGTCGAAGTCGAGCAGGATGCGGGCGGCGACGCCCTCGTTCTCGCGGACCAGGCCGAGCAGGATGTGCTCGGTGCCGATGTAGTTGTGGCCCAGCGAGAGGGCCTCGCGCAGCGCCAGCTCGAGGACCTTCTTGGCGCGCGGCGTGAAGGGGATCTGGCCGGCGGTGACCTCCTCGCCGGAGCCGACGATCCGGACCACCTGCGAGCGGACGCGCTCGACCGTGATGTCGAGGGACTCGAGCACCCGGGCGGCCAGGCCCTCCTCCTCGCGGAGGAGGCCGAGCAGGATGTGCTCGGTGCCGATGTAGTTGTGCTTGAGAGTCCGCGCCTCCTCCTGGGCGAGGACGACTACCTGGCGGGCTCTCTCTGTGAATCTCTCGAACATTCAGTCAGTCGCTCTCTGGTCTATCAAGCAGTCCGGTTGGTCTTACGTTGCGGTCGTCGAGTTGGCTCTCGGTTAAGTCGTATGGGTCAGGGGTCAGGGGACGCAGACTGGCCGGGGGTCCTATCCGTATCGGCTCCTGGCTGCCGATTCCTTGATCTGACCTCCGGTTCTGTCGGGGACGGCGAAGCCAAAGTATAGCCAGGGGGGTTGCCGGGCCAGGCAGCGTGCCAGGCGTGGCAACAGAACTCCCTGCAAGGTGCGGGAACACGTGGCGGCTCAACCACGGCGGAAGCCACTCGGCGGCGACGCTTCCTGGCCATGGCTCCAACCATCCGCCTTCGAGCGGCGCGCGACTACCGCCTAGCCCGCAGACCCCGGCCGTGGTGATCCACCACGACGGAACTCGGTACCTTGCCGCGCGTGGGAGCCCTCGAGCGCGTCCGCTCCAACCCGAAGCTCGCGGTGGCGATCGCCTGCGGGATCTCCTGCTGCTCGGCTGGATCGGCCTGGGCCGATACGTGGTGACCAGCGACCAGGGCTCGCGGGCGAGGCACTCGGCGTGCTGATCGCCTGGCCGGCGCTGGTCGCTCGCGGCGGCGCTCGTCGCGCTGCCGCTGATCGGCGACCTTCATCCTGATTCGCCGGCTGGCCAGCGGATCGAGTGATCCGAGCTGCGACGACCTCGACGAGCAGCCCGGGCCCGAAGCAGCCGCGGGCGACCGAGTCGAGCTAGCCCACAGCGACCGACATTCGTCCAGCCGCGGGCGTGCGTGGGCCGCTTCGGGCGGACGTGCGGCCAAGCCACTGGACGCCGATTACGCGCAGCTGAGACGCCCCCGCATGGGGATGGTGCGATGCGCGAGCACCCGACACCCCTCCTCCGCGCCCCCGGCGCGCTCATCATCGTGGCCGCTGCCCCGCTAGCCCTCTCGATCTCGGTCGCGGCCGGGGGCCACGGCCGCGCCGCACCCGCACAATGGAAAGCAGTGGCGTCGAACGCCCTGCGTCTGCGGCTCCAAGAGCCCCGGCGTCGCAGCGCCGTCGCAATCCTCAGCGACGGCACCGGGGGCATCTCGGATGGGGTAGCGACCGTGGCGGTAGATGAGAACGGTAGAGCGGGCTGAACTTCCGGACAGGGCTTCACGGCGAGCGTCCAGGTCGATTGGCCCTTTCGCGGTATGTCTGGCGCGCTTTGGCAGCGCGGCGCGCCGTCGGGCCCCCGCTATGGACGAGAAGCAGCTATCCGCTTCGCATGGAAAGCAACGGTTTAGGATGTAGTAATCGAGCGAGCCACGAAGGAGACGGGCCGTACGAACGGAGCGGACGCCGGAGTGCCCCGCGTCCCGAGCCTCGACGCCGCCACGAAGCTCGAGCAGACGGTCACCAGAGAAGGCGAGCGCGTCGATTCGCTGATCGACGGGGTCGTCGTCCGGAACGCGGTGACCCACCCGGACGAGCGGGGAACCGTCTGCGAGATCTACAACCCGGCCTGGGGACTGAGCGACGAGCCGCTCGTCTACGTCTACCAGATCACGATCAGGCCTCAGCAGGTCAAGGGCTTCGTGCCTTCACCGCACCTACAGCGACCGGCTCTTCTTCTCCTTCGGCACCGCCAAGGTCGTGCTCTACGACGATCGCGAGGACTCCCCGACTCGCGGGATGCTGAACGAGCTGCACTTCGGCGAGCACAATCGCACCCATCTGGTGATCCCTCCCGGCGTCTGGCACGCGATGAAGAACGTCGGCTCGACGGACGCGGTCTTCGTCAACTGCCCGACGAAGCCGTACAACCACGAGGACCCCGACAAGTGGGCCCTTCCCAGGGACAGCGACCAGATCCCGTACACGTTCTGAGCACCAGGCGTTGAGCGCGAGCCAGCGATTGTCTGGGGTCCTGAGCGCCGGCCACAGCCGGGCCGGAACAGTCCGAACGATCCTCCGGAATGCCCACGTCGATCCGGTCGTCCAAGGGCAGCCGCTGGTCAGCGTCGTGCTCGCGACCTACAACTGGAGCAGCGTCCTGCGGCACTCCGTCCGCTCGGTGCTCTGGCAGCCTATCCCAATCTCGAGCTGCTGGTGGTGGGCGACGGCTGCACGGACGACTCCGAGCAGGTCGTCGCCTCCTTCGGCGACGAGCGGGTGCGCTGGCACAACCTCGAGGCCAACTCGGGGAGCCAGGCGACCCCGAACAACGTCGGGCTCGACCTGGCAAGGGGCGAGTACATCGCATATCAGGGACACGACGACGTCTGGCATCCGAAGCATCTCGCGGCGATGCTCGCGCACCTCCAGAGCACCGGTGCCGACTTCGCCTACTGCCTCGCGGAGGTCCTCGGGCCTCCCGGAAGCAGAGTCCGTTATCTCACGGGTCCTCGCGAGGCGGACCTGATCCCGGGCACCTGGCTTCCGCCCACCTCGATCGTCCACCGAACCGAGCTCGCACGGCGGATCGGTGGCTGGCGGACCTGGGAGGAGGCCGATGGGCCGCCCGACACGGACTTCATCGATCGGGTGCGTGAGTCGGGCGCTCGGCTGATTCGCGTGCCGGCGCTGACGGCGTTCAAGTTCCCGTCGTCATTCCGCACGAACGCCTATCGCGACCGGCCGAGCCACGAGCAGGAGGCCTACGTGCGGCGCATCGAGCGCGAGCGCTTCTTCATCGAGCGCGAGCTCGCCGCGCTGGCGCTGCGTCGCCTGTCGCCGCTGAAGGGGCGCCTCAGATCGCAAGGAGCCCAGCGAGGCCGAATCGAGCGACCTAAGGCCCTGCAAGCCTGGCTCGCGGGCGGTGACTTCGAGGCCTTCGACCCGGACTGGATCCATCACGAAGACGCGCTGATGATGCGCCAGATGCGGGACCGAGGCGATCCGCTGCGCGCGACCCCAGGCTGCTGCATGTGGTTCTGCTTCCACTGCGTCGCCGACTTACAACCCCAATCCGGACTCCTATTAGCGGCAACTCGCCTAGGCGGCCAACGGGTCAGCCTGGGACCGAACTACCGGCTGACTTCGTAGCGAGCTGGCGCTCGTCGAGCGAGCGCGACGGTCTAGCTCTGCCGCCAGATCAGGCTCGCTGTTCGGGCCCTGCTTGGCTCTGAGCCTCGCCCTCCCGCGCAGGTGCAAGCATGCCGACGAAGACGCGGTTGGCGCCCGCCTTCAGGGTCCGGATGCCGATGGAAGTGCTTCCCCTTGCCGGTCCCGATCTTGACCTTGCCCGCACGCGGGCGCCAGTCCCCAGACCCGCACCCGAGTCTTACTCAGCCGCTCCGCCACGAACGGGAACTGGAAGGCGCGAAGGGAGGGCTTCGGGCGCCGTCCCGGAAGAAGACGCCGCAGGTCGGGATCGGATTGCGGTCGTCTGCAGCAAGCGTCGCGGACCTCGAACCAGAAGATGACCGGGACATGCTGCTTCCAGAGGATGTAGAAGCTCTGCTACAGGTAGCGAGCCTGCGTCTTCAGTGAGACGCCGCTGGACGGCGGGTTGCTGTTCCACCAGATCTCGGTTTCCCAGATCGGCTTGTTCCCGACTCCCGCTCGGATGATCCGCCGCACCTTGCCGATGTCCGGGGTCGAGGCGTCGTCGGGGTTGAGCGCATGGCGCGTGGGGGCCCCGACGTTGATCGGGTGGTGAGCGGCGATGTCGAAGCGCGGCGGCGATGCACCCAGGGACGGAAGCGAGCGGGCGGACTTCTTGCCTTGCCTTTCTTCTTCTTCTTTGCTTGCCGGCGTTCAGGCAGAGCAGCCCGCGCCAGAAGGTGAGCGGCTGCATGCGCTGATAGGTACAGTCCGCGCGCGGGAGTCAGCCCGCCGTAGGGTGCGGTGCCGCCGGTGATCACCATGTTCTGCGCGCTGACCGCCTTCAGGTTGGAGTAGAAGGCGTTCAGCATCGGGCGGTAGACGTCGAAGCCGACCGGGGTGTTCCCCTCGAACTGGGGCGACAGGTTGACGCCCAGGTTGGGCTCCGCCCAGAGCTGCCAGTAGTGGACGGCGGGAAGGCCCAGCGTGCCCGCCGAGTAGCGCATGGCGAGCCGCCCTGGTGAAGTCGCCCAGGTCGTTCGCGTTCGGCTTCCAGGTGCCGGGTGGCGCCCGTCCGACGGCCTTCCGGGTCCCTCCGCCCAAGCCGGCGCCCTCGTGATCGCGAGGACAATCTTCAAGCCGCGCGCGCTGGCGTCGCGCACGGCAGTATCGATCGTCGGCCCAGTCGTAGCTGCGGGTCGTGCGGGTGGGTCGGCGTCGAAACCCGGGGCCTGGATTGTGCGGGGCGACGCCGCTCCAGGTGATGTAGATCAGGGCCCAGCCGGCGCGCGCCTGCACGGTGCGATCGAACGCGGTCGTCCGCGTCGGCCGCGTCGCTCGAGGTGAAGTCCCCGTCGAAGAAGCCCAGCTCGAGGCCCCGGGCCGCGTGCGCCGCGGAGGCAGCAGGCGCAATGGAAGCGAGCGCCGCGCAGATGATGGCCGCAGCGAGCAGCGTCAGCCGCGCCTGCTCTCCCCAGAGTCAGTCGAGGCATTTGCGGATCCTAGGGCTTTCGCGAGTCAGGGAGGCATCACTGAGCGAAAACACCGGAATGCGGATTAAGTTGCCGTGCTCGTCCGATATGCGGCGAGCGACGCCTTCGCCCGACCGCGCTCCGCCTCGATCCGCGAGAGGACGAAGAAGGTCCGCCAGTTGGTGCTCTCCTTCTCGGTCGCCTGCCGCGCGGCGGCGGCCGCCTGGTCGAACTTCCCCTGCCGCTCGAGCACGAGCGCCTCCTGGAGGCGCGGAGTGGCGGCGTAGGGCTGGACATCGGCCGCCGAGCGTGCCTCCGAGAGCGCGGCGTCGAGCCGGCCCTGGCTGACGTCCTGCTCGCTCGCGCGGAGGTCGGTGGCCCCCTTGTACGGCAGGTAGATCACCACCAGGGCGACGATCGAGGCGAGCACGGCGCCGACCCACCAGCCGATCTCGCGGCGCCGCTGCTCGCGCCTGCGTGCGCGGCTCGCGGGATCGGGCCCCGCGCGGCATCGACCGCAACGGCCGCGAGCAGGAAGAAGCAGATCGGCATCACGCCGATCTCCCACATGTAGTCGACGCCCGGCGGCGACCGCGAAGGCCACGCAGCCGGCGGTTGCCGCCGCCAGGCCGAGCCGCAGGTCCGGCGGCGCCCGCAGGGCGCGCACCGTGCCGATCCCGAGGATCGCCAGCACCAGCGCCGGTGACCAGGATGAAGCCGACGATCCCGAGCTCGGCGAGCGTCTCGATGTAGAGGGAGTGGGCGTCGCGAACGAAGGCGCCGGCGTAGGTGGCGTGCTGCGCCCACCAGAACTCGAAGGTGCCGGGGCCGATCCCGTGGAACTCCTCCGTCTTGTAGGCGTCGACCGCGGACTGCCAGAACTGGTAGCGGCCGCTCCCGCTCGTGTTGAGGATCTGGCTCGAGCGGCTCGCGGTCGCCGGCGCTCCGCCCTCGCGGTTCTTGAAGTTCTCCCAGCGGTCCTTCGCCTCGCCGGGCGCCCCGGCCGCGACGGCGATCGGCAGGGCGATCAGGATCGCGACCACCGTCGCGACGCGGCCGCGCGCGGCGAGATCAGCATCCAGCGCGGGCGGCGGCCGTGGCGGACCGCGAGCGAGATGCCGACTGGCAGAGCGCCACGGCGATGCAGACGACGATCAGGATGAGCAGGACCTCGTTGCCCTGCGACTTCAGCTCCGGCGTCGGCGAGCCCGCGGTCGAGCGCGGCGCGGTGGTCCACCGCGTAGCCGAGGATCGCCGTGCCGGCCGCGCCGAATCGCGAGCGTCGCCAGCTTCGGCAGGCGGTCGGGCGCGAGCAGGAAGAAGACCACGAGGCCGGCCACCAGGACCAGGGTGGCCGTGCCCGAGGAGGAGAGGTAGAAGGCGAGGCCGGCGACCGGGAAGGCGGCCGCGGCGAGCACCTGGCCCGCGATAGGTGCGCGCCAAGGAGCTGCCGGCGAGCAGCAGCGGCAGCGCCATCGCGGCGAAGGCGCCGAGCGCGCTCGAGTAGTTGAGCGGATAGGCGAGCCGGCGCTCGATCTCGATGCCCGGCAGGACCCTGCCGAGCTCGTTCGGAGGAAACCACTGCGGATGCAGGCGCGAGAGGACCGCGAGGCCCGCCACGACCGCGATCCCAGTGGTCACGCCGTAGAGAAGCGCCCGCCAGCGCCGCCCCCGCTGGACGGCGAGGGCGAGCAGCGAAGACGCCCAGGTAGGTGACCGCGCGCGCCAGCTCGGTGACCGTGCGCTCGGCGCTCTGGGTCCAGCCGAGCGCGAGGGCGGTCCAGGCGACCAGGCCGAGCGAAGACGATCAGGACGGCACGCGCGCGGGATAGCCGATCCGCTCGATCGAGAGCGCCCCGACCGCGACCCCGACCAGCAGCCCCCACCAGACCAGGATCCCGACCTCGTCGCGGGGGATCGGGTCGTAGCCGCCCGCCCTGAGCGACAGGTAGACGATCAGGACGGCCGCAGCCGAGCCAGATCGCCGGGTCGGCCGGGTTCTCCCTCAGCGCGGCGAGCCCCGCCTCGATCCTGTTCCTCACTGTGGCCCCAATTCCGCGGTAAGGTAGCGGCAGTGAAGCCGGGGAGACTCACTCAGAGCGTCGAAGGTGATCGTGGTCATCTGCGCGCTGGCGATCTGCGCGCTGACGCCGGCGTCGCCGCAGCGCGGCGATCACGGTCCCGCCCGGGCGCACGGAGGGCGACCAGTACTTCGAGGAGGTCCCGAACGGCGGGGGCAGCGGTCGGTCGACCACGGCGGAGGAGGCGCTGGGCGGAGGCGCCGGGCTGGCGCCGCCCGCGGCGCAACAGGCCCTCGACCAGCTCGGGCCGGACGGCAAGGCGGCTGCGGCCTGGCGAACGCGAACCGGCCGCCGGAGCAGCTGAAGGCCCACCCGATCCCAACCGGCTGGATATCAGTCCTCGTCCTCGACCGAGGGCGATGGCGGGATGGGCTCCTGGTTCCCGCTCCTGCTGGTCGTCACGGCCGTCGCGGCGATCGCCTACGGGCTGCGCCGCCGCCTCAACCCCGCCTAGTAGGCCGCCGGCAGGGCTCAGACCGGGGGGCTCTCCGACGAGCTCGAGCCCTACGTGGATCGGGCCGAGGCCGATCGCTTCGACCGGATGGGCGAGCTGCTGCGCGCGCAGCATCCGTCCCCGGGTCCCGGCCTGCTCGACCGCCTCGCCGAGGTCCGGAGGCGGACGCGCCGCCCCGAGCTTCCGATCGCAGGTGGCACTCGCGCTAGTCGGCGGGCCTCGCTGCTTCTCCTGCTCGCCCTGCTGGGTGCTTCGGGCTCCGGGCCGCTTGGCGGCTGAGTTCCGCCTCGCCTCCTTGGGCAGAACCCCGAGGTCGATCAGGCCCCGCACCCCTCGCGCCAGCCGCTGCTTGACCTCTGCCGGAGTGCGATCGAGCAGCTCGGCGATCTCGCCGACCGAGAGCTCCGCGCCGAAGCGCAGCGCGAGCGCCTCGCGCTCGCGGCCGTGCAGCCGTCCGAGCGCCATGGCGAGTTGCTCCCCGAGTCCTGGGTGCGTCCTACCGCCCCCGGAAGCATGCTCGACCGATGTGACCCTGGACGCGCCGCGGGGGCGCGGGTTCTCGGCGATCACCGCCCGCGCCGACGGCGAAGCATCGGCAGGTCGGGCTCCTGCTCGACCTCGCGGCCAGCGCTCGCCTCCTGCCAGAGCCGCTCGAAGCTCAGCCGGGTCAGCCGCTCGGCCTCCATCGCGGCTGGCGCAGCCGGAAGATGAAGTAGGCGTAGACCCGCCTCGCCAGATCCTCGTCTTGCGCAGCCAAGCCGCAGGACAGTACAGCCGGGGTCCCTTGGTACTAAGGTCGAAGCATGTGCGGGATCGCCGGAAAGGTGTCCTCGCGGGGCGACGTCCCGTCGGGGCCTGGTCGAGGAGATGTGCGAGCGGCAGGCAGCATCGCGGGCCCGATTCCCGCGGCATCCACCGATCGAACGGGGTCGCCCTCGGCATCCAGCGGCTGCGGATCATCGACCTCGAGACGGGCGACCAGCCGATCTACAACGAGGACCGCTCGGTCGCGGTGGTCCTCAACGGCGAGATCTACAACTTCCCGGAGCTGCGAGCCGAGCTCGAGCGGCCGCGGCCACTCCTTCTACACGCGCACGGACACGGAGGTGATCGTCCACCTCTACGAGGAGCGCGGCCCCGTCTGGTCGAGGAGCTCAACGGCATGTTCGCCTTCGCGGTCTGGGACGAGCGCCGGCAGACGGCTGCTGCTCGCCCGCGACCGCGTCGGCAAGAAGCCGCTCTTCTACGCGGAGGGAGACGGCTGGCTCAGCTTCGCCTCCGAGCTGCCCGCGCTGATGGCGGACCCGGACGTCCCGCGGAGATCGATCCCTCGTCGATCGACTGCTACCTCGCCTACGGCTACATCCCCGCCCCCTGGTCGATCTGGCGGGACGTCCGCAAGCTGCCGCCCGCCCACATCCTCGTCTGGGAGAACGGCCGGTCGGCGATCGAGCGGTACTGGCAGCTCGACTACTCGCGGAAGCGCACCGAGGGATCGCCGCGAGCTCGAGGAGGAGCTCCGCGAGCGCGTCGGGGCTGCGGTGCGGCGGCGGATGATCTCGGACGTGCCCTCGGGCGCCTTCCTCTCCGGCGGCGTCGACTCCTCGATCGTGGTCAGCGAGATGGCGGCCGCCTCGAGCCAGCCGGTGAAGACCTACTCGATCGGCTTCGAGGAGGAGGAGTACAACGAGCTGCCGCGCGCCCGGGTGGTCGCCGAGCGGTTCGGGACCGACCATCACGAGTTCGTCGTCCAGCCCGACGCGATCGAGCTGGTCCCGAAGCTGGTCCGCCACTACGGCGAGCCGTATGGCGACTCGTCGGCGATCCCGACCTTCTACCTCGCCGAGCTGACCCGCCGCCACGTCACCGTCGCGCTCAACGGCGACGGCGGCGACGAGAGCTTCGCCGGCTACCTGCGCCACGTCGCGAACAGCCTCACCGGCCATCTCGACCAGCGTCCCTCGGCCTCTGCGGCATGGCGTAGCGGCGCTCGGCCGGGCGCTTCCCGCGCCGGCCGGGCTCGAAGACGCTGTTGAGCCGCGCCCAGAGGCTGCTCGTGTCGGTGGATGCGGACTCGATCGAGCGCTACCGCCGGCACGTCTCCGTCTTCAACGACGCCGAGCGGGCGGAGCTGCTCGACCCGGACTTCCGCGCGTCGATCGACCCGTCCGCGCCCCGAACGTCATCGCCAGTCCATGGCGTGCGGCGTCGGGCTCGAGCATGCTCGACCGGCTGCTCGAGGTCGACGTCAACACCTACCTCCCCGGGGACCTGCTGGTGAAGGTGGATATCGCCACGATGGCCTATTCGCTGGAGGCGCGATCCCCGTTCCTCGACCCGGAGGTGATGGAGTTCGCCGCCTCGCTTCCCGCCGCGCGAGAAGGCGAGCCTCGGCCGGAAGAAGCTGCTCCTGCGCCGCGCCTACCGCGGGCGGGTCCCCGACTCGATCCTGGACGGGGCGAAGAAGGGCTTCGGCGTTCCGCTCGGCGCCTGGTTCCGAGGTGACCTCCAGGACTACGCGCGCGAGCTGCTCCTCGATCGCACCACCCTCGACCGCGGCTACCTGAACGAGTCAGCCGTGCGGAGGATCCTCGACGCTCACGCGGCCGGCCAGGGGGACCGATCGCTGCAGCTCTGGGCGCTGGTGATGCTGGAGTCCTGGCATCGGGAACTCGGAGGGCGTCCATCCGCGACCCTCAGACGGTCGCTCCGGGCGTGATCACGCAATCTCCCGGAGGGTTGATCGAGTGACCATCCCACCTGCCACACGTACCGACCGGAACGGCAACGAGTACGAGTTGCGTGCAGTCGTCTGTCCGATCTGCGAGCGAGACAACGCGCGCCTGCTCGGTATCCGGGGAGGCGAGCATCACCGTTACGGGCTCGGCTTCGAGTCGAAGATCTACAGGTGCCGAGGCTGTGGGCTGATTTACCCCAATCCCTTGCCTATCCCAAAGGACCCGTCGTCGGTTTACGGTGATCCGGAGGAGTACTTCCAGCACCACGACCCCGAGGGAAAGCAGCGCGGCGCGGGGTTGCTGGTCCGGGAGATCATCCGCCTCACGGGATCGGATCAGCCGGCGATCCTCGACATCGGCAGTGGCCGAGGTGAGGTCGTCTGGGCCGCCCAGCAGCAGGGCTGCACCGTGGTCGGCCTCGAGCTCTCGGAGCCGATGATCGAATACGCCCAGGTCCACCTCGGCGTGTCGGTCCGCCCGGCCACGGTGGAGGAGTTCGCGGCAGAGCAGCCGGCGGATTCCTTCGACGCGGTAGTGGCCGCGGCGGTGCTGGAGCACGTCTATGACCCGGACTCGTTCATGCGGGCGGTGGCTCGACTTCTTCGCCCGGGAGGGGTCATCTTTCTCGATACCCCCAGGGAGCCCAGCCTGATGACCTGGACGGCGACCGCCGCTGAGCGCATCCGGGGCCGCCGTACCGTCTACTACCTCGCTCCGACCTGGGAGCCATTCCACCTGTACGGGTTCAACCCGAGTGCGATCAGGGCTCTCCTGGCCAAGCATGGCTTCTCGATCGAGCAGCTGCATGTCAGGGCGAGGCCGATGATCCCGGTGCGCCCGGGAGACCGGCGGGATGCGATCCGCGCCTTTATCGGCCAACAGCTGATCCGGGTCGGAAACCTGACCCGGTCGGCCCCGAACATGGACCTCTGGGCACGCCTGGGCTAGAGCCCAATCTGCGGCCAGGCGCCAGCGCTCCGCCCCGCGCAGTCTCGGCCTTAGTCTGGGTCGTCTTCGTGCGAGTTCTGGCTCTGACACCCAACCTCTACGGCGTTTCCCCTGGACAGCGTTCGAGCATCGAGCTCTGGCAGAAGGTGCTCGAGCCCGCCGGGATCACGTTGCACCACTCGTCGTTCGAGACCGAGCGCCTGCGAAGCGTGATCTACCAGCCCGGGCGCTACGGCAGAAAGGCCGCGGAGCTCGCGCGTGCGTACGGCCGCCGGCTGCGCTCGCTGGAACGGGTCGATGACTACGACGCGGTCCTCGTATACCGTGAGGCCGCGATTGTGGGACCGGAGCTCGTCGAGCGCCTGGTGGCCCGCCGCAAGCCGATCATCTACCAGCTCGACGATCCGCTCTACGTGCCGTACAGGAGCCCCTGGAGCGGCTGGCTCAGCTACCTCAAGTTCTTCGGCAAGGTGGGGACGCATCGCCGCGATGAGCAAGGTAGTGATCGTCAACTCCAGCCACCACCGCGACTACGTGACCCGTTTCAACTCGAACGTCTGGCAGATTCCGAGCGTGGTGGACGCGGACCTCTACCAGCCTTTGGGGCATGGAGACGGGAACGGCAAGGTCTGTATCGGCTGGTCTGGCAGCGCCACGACGGTTGGCAATCTGCAGTTGATCGCAGATCCTCTACGGCAACTGGCCCGACGCCCGGACGTGCGGATCCAGCTCGTCGGGGTGCAGGAGCCACCGTTCCCCGACCTTGAAGTCACCGCCCTCCCGTGGCGGGCAGAGACCGAGGTCGCAGACCTGCGGGCGCTAGATGTCGGGCTGCTGCCGGCGCCCGTCACAGAGTGGAACAAGCGCAAGTTCTTCATGAAGCTCGTCCAGTACATGGCGCTCGGCATCCCGGGGGTCTGCAGTCCCGTGGGTCGAACCCGGAAGTGGTCGAGCACGGCCGGACCGGGTTCTTGGCCGATACACCGGGCGAGTGGACGCGCTCCCTGCAGCGCCTCATCAGCGAGCCCGACCTGCGTATCGAGATGGGCGAGCGCGCGGCCGAGGTCGCCCATCGCAGATACACGCTTCAGGCGAACGCGGAAAAGATCGTGGCCGCGTTCCGCGCCGCCGTCAGCTGAGCGCGGCGACCTCGCGGTAGAGCCGGTCGTAGCGGGGGATGCCAACCTCGCGGAGGCCGAGCTCGCGGTGCGCCACGGAACGACAGCGCCCCCGGATGTCGTCGTCGTGGGTCATCATGAGTATGTCGCGCGCCGCTCTCTCGTAGCCGGCCTCGCTGAAGTCATCGACCAGCACCCCTACCCGCTCGCCGCCCAAGAGGTCGTCGAGGTCGCCGATGCCGGCGCTGGAGAGCACCGGGAGGCCGGCGCCCAGGTACTCGCCGATCTTCGTCGGCGACGAGGAGATCTTCGAGTAGCAGCGGCGAATGAACGAGATGCCGAAATCAGCGGCAGCCAGGTAGCGCCCGACCTCGTCGGGGTTCGCCCGGGTGATCAGGAAGTCCTGGCTCCCGACCCCGGCTCGGGCGAGCTCCCGCTCGATCACGTCGCGATCGGCTTGGGTGAGCACGAGGAAGAGCAGGCTTGGCTCGAGGGCCCGGGCCGCCGCGAGGAAGTCCGCCATCTCGCGCTCCATGTACCAGCCGGTGAACTTGCCGACGTAGATCATCACCGTCCGACCTTCGATCCCCAGGTCGCTGCGGACGGATTCACGCTGGACGAGCCGCGCCTCGATTTCTTCGAGGTCCGCACAGCAGGGGATTACGTGGCTCCGGGGTCGCCCGTCGCTCCCGAAGAGATAGGGCTGCACGGCCTGGGTGAGGGTGACGACGCCGTCGGCCCTCCGCAGTCCCGCGCGCTGTATCCGCTGCGTCAGCCGGTAGGCAAGTCCGCCCTTCTTCCAGCGTCCGGCGTCCGCGTACTCCTCGGCCATCAGGCCGCGTATGTCGAAGATCAACCTGCAGCCAGTCAGCCGGCGCGCGATCAGAGCGGACGCCAACGGGACGTGGTTCCTGGCGTGGATGGCCTCTAGGCGGTGGCGTCGAACGATCCTCGTGGCCGCGGCTGCGCCGGCGAGAGCGTCGTAGACCGTGGCCGGCAGCGAGGGACGCTTGTGGTAACGAAGTGAGTGCCAGGCGATCCCCTGGGCCCTGAGCTGCTCGGCGAACGCACGCCGCCTCGCCGGAGCCAACTCGGGGTCGAACGTCAGCAGGTGGACGGTGTGGCCCGTCGCCGCGAGCCCCGCCAGGTACGCGACGACCTGGGTATGTACCAGCGGATCCTCGAGCGACAGGTAGCAGACGTAGAGGGACCGGAGCGGCTTCTCCATCCGTGGTACGAGGATGACGTCATGGCCGGAGGCGAGACCAGGAGCATAAAGCGCGATCATCCCGCGTACAACGCCGAGGCCTACGCCTTGGGGCCGACCGGCAGTCGCGGCTAGATCCTCTCGGTCGAATCGGAACGTCCGAACAGGCGCCGAGCCCGGTGGATCATCGTAAGTCCTCCACAGCGCCATCGGAGGATCATCCGGCCGGGACCGAAGGATGTGGCGAACCACAGTCCGGAAGGCCATGCGCCGCTCTGCACGCCAGCGCGGCTCGACTTCGGGCACGCTCCGTCGAACGTTTTCAATGGACATCAATGTCTCCAGGATCCAGAGCCGGTCCAGCCAGTCCTTCCTCTGCCTGCGTACGGACGCAGTGAGCGAATCACGGGAGTGCCGGTAGGTGGCGAGCTCCTCGTCTACGAACCCCACGTCATAGCGGGTCATGATCCGCAGCCAGTGATCGAGGTCGTGGAGTTGGCTGACCTGTGGGTCGAGCCCTCCGAGCCGCTCAAAGCATTCCCTTCTGACCATCACGCAGCACGGCTCTCCGATCCAATTTTGCAGATCCCCGACAACGATCTCACGCAAGAGCCTCAGCCCCGGGCTAAGAGGTTCCAGCGAGCTGAACCCACGGTGCAGCTCCCGATACTTCTCGTGCCACTCCCTGGCAGCCGGAGTGTCCGCCTCGAGCGCCACACGTCGCCGACTGAACACCATCCCGACAGACTCGTGCTCCTGAAGGCACGCGACCATTTTCGAAACGCAATCCGGGCCGAGCAGGTCATCCTGATGAAGGAACTTGATCAGCGATCCATTGGAATGGGCAACGCTCGCGTTTGCTGCCGCGCAAGACCCACCGTTGGCGGCGTTCACCTCCAATCGAACCCCGCCTGCGAATCGATCGCGAAGAATCTGGACCGTCTCATCCTGCGACGCGTCATCCACGATCACAATCTCGGTGTTCGGATAGTCCTGTGCGAGCGCGGACTCAACGGCGTTGATCATGGAGTCCGCTCCGTTGAACACCGGCATGCAGATCGAGACGAGCGGACGGGTGGCATCTGCAACCCTCCCTGCCCGCGCACTTGGGAGCGCCACAGGCGCCGACCATAAACGGTGAAGCCCCATGATGACGGCCCATTCAAACCAGTCCAAGGCGGCACCGGGTCGGGTCTCGGTCGTGATCCCAGCGTTCAACGCTGCGCGCTTCCTTCCCGCTGCCCTGGAGTCCGTTCTCGCTCAGACCGCGCCGATCGCGGAATGCGTGGTGGTGGACGACGGCTCCACGGACGACACCGGCGAGGTCGCCTCAAGCTTCGAGGATCGAGGACCGGTGCGCGTGATTCAACAGGCGAACGCGGGGCCGCCGCGGCACGAAACGCGGGCGCGCAGGCAACTAGCTCCCCGCTGCTCGCCTTCCTCGATTCCGACGACGCTTGGAGGCCGGAACGCACAGAGAAGATGCTGTCCGTCCTTGGACAGGGCTATGACGCCGTGGTCTCGCCCTCCCACGTCACCGACGAACGGCTTACCGCGATCGACTCACAGCACATCGAGAAGATGCCCAACGCACGTCAGATCCTGTTGGAGGCGGGTGCGCCCGTTTCGACCAGCTCGAACCTGCTCGTTCGCCGCGCAGCCTTCGAGAGGGTGGGCGGTTTCGATGAGCGGCTCTCTAGCTCCGCCGATTGGGCTTTCTTCCTGTCCCTGGCCGAGCGCTTCCGCATCGGTGTCGTAGACGAGCCACTGACGCTCTACCGACGCCATCCTGGAAACATGAGTCGGTCGATCGCGCTGATGGACCACGATATGCGCCTGATCTACAGGGAGGTCTTCTCCGGCGCGCACGCTGTCACCGCGCCCCCCGAGATCAAGCGACGCGCATTCGCTCGGCTTCACGGGATGCTTTCCGGCTCATACCTCGACGCGGGGGATTTAGGCCGTTCGATGTGGCATGCGTTGTGTGCCGTCCTCTGGAGCCCGGTGGAAGCCGGCCACGTCCTCGCCACGCCGTGGCGGCGGATCCGCGCGCTTACCCGCCGCCCGCGCGGCGAGCGAACCTGATCGCTTCGCATGTCGCCGCCATCCGTGTCGATCACCACCGTCCTCTTCAACTCGTCATCGACGGTCAAGCGGTTTGCGGAGCCCCTGAGGGACCAGAACCTGACCGGTTTCGCCGAGGTGCTTGCTGTGGACAACGCCAGCCCGGACGACAGCGCTGCCCGGCTCAAGGAGGCTCTCCCGAACGCAACCGTCCTGACGGCACGGCGCAATCTCGGTTTCGCCGGCGGCTGCAACCTGGCCTGGCCAAGCACGCGCGGCCGCTACTGGCTTCTTCTGAACCCCGACGTGGAGTCCGATATCGACGGAATTCAGCAGCTGGTCCAGTGGATGGATTCACATCCCGACGTCGCAATTGCGAGCCCGCTGCTGCGCGACGAGGGAGGAGCTCTCGCCATCGTCGCGCGCGCCTTCCCCTCGATCGCGTGGACGTTGGCCGAGCTGTTGCGGTTTCACAAGCTCATAAGCCCCAGGAGGCGGTCGGATCGCCTGATGGGGGCTTACTGGGACGGCGAGCATCGCGACGTGGACTGGGTCCCTGCGGCGGCGATCATCGTGCGGCGGGAGGCGATCGAGCGCGTGGGTCCCCTGTCGCCCGAGCTGTTCATGTACGGCGAGGACATCGAGTGGTGCTGGCGCATGCGGCGGTCGGGCTGGCGCGTTGCGATCTGCCCAGATGTTGAATTCGTTCATGTCGGGGGCGCAAGCGCCAATCAGACCTGGGAGGAGCGAGAACGCGCGCAACGCCTTGCAGCAGGAATTGCCGGCGCTTGCCGACGGATGCACGGCGCGACATGGACACGGATCTATGCCGGCCTGACGGCGCTTGGCCTGTTCGTCGAGGGGATCCATCCGCGCCGTGAAAGGAGGCAACGGGCCCAGAGCCGGCTCGCGGCCGGTGCATGGCTCGATCAGGCGATTGGGAGGGCGCAATGAGCCAGGCTGTAGTGCCCCAACGGCTCCGCGGATCTCCAAGCCCATACGACCCGCGGGTGAGCGTGATCATCACGACGTTCAACCGCGCGAGCGCGCTGGCGGAGACGCTGCGCCAACTCGGGCAGCAGTCGCTCCCCACCCAGGAGTACGAGGTCATCGTCACCGACGACGGCTCCTCGGACGAGACCCAGCAGGTCCTGGCAGACGCCCACACCGGCAACGACCTGAGGACGATTCGTTTCGACCAGAACAGGGGCGTTTCCGCGGGACGGAATGCCGCAATTCGAGAGTCCGGGGAGACCTGCTGGTCATGGTCAGCGACGACGTCCTCGTCCCTGAGAACTTCCTCGCCGGGCATCTGGAAGCGAGTGCCCGCTGGCCGAACGCCTGGATCATGGGCCGCTTCGAGCAACTCCAGGAGTGGCCGATTCGCCCTTCGGTCGATACCTGGAGCAGCTCGAGCTCAGTTTCGACGCGGCCCGGAAACTTGAGCTGATCGACGACGGCGTCTGGCGCTTCTCCCTTCCGACCGCGCGAAACCTCTCGGTCCCTCGGGCACATCTCGAGCGCATTGGGCTGTTCGACGAGCGGTTCAGGACCACCTGCGAGGACCAGGACCTCGCTCATCGCGCCGAGCCGCTCGCAGTCCAGTACCTGTACGACGAATCGATCTCGTGCGTGCATAACGATCAGGCATCCGATCTGAGGCGCTACGGATCGTTCTCGGAGCGGGGCGCTGCGGACACCGCGCTCTTCTGCCGGAAGCACCCCGAGATCCACGGCAGCGCCGAGATCGCACGTGTGAACGGTCCGATCCGGCGTGGGGACAGGGTCTCACTGATCCTCAAGAAAGCGCTGAAGCGCCTGCTTGCAGGCAAGTATCCGTTGCTCGCCTTCCACCGGATCGCGGATCTCGGCGAGCGTGCGGGGGCTCCCGACAAAGTCCTATTCCGCCTCTACCGGCTGACGATCGGCCTGCACATTCAGCGCGGTTGGATCAAGGGCGTGAGAGCGTTGAAGGGCCCCTAGCCCGGGCCCGGCGCTGCCGACGTCTTTGTGCTTAGGCGCCCCGGTCGCGAGCGAGTCCCTCGCGATAACCCCTCGCGATGTGCACACCGATCACGCCCGAATACGCAGGGCACATAACCCGGTCGGGGGCTCTACTCGCCTCGAGTGCACGCAAGCCGGCGTGTAGGCCCCCAGGGACCTTTTCCCTCCCAGCAGCCGCTTCGCCCGCCACCTCTCGCCCTCTCGGCTGTTCCACCGTCCGCGGGGCTCTCGGGGTCATTGGCCCTCGCGAACTCAGAGCGCCCGGCAGTGTCCGGATACTTCCGCGCAAGGAGGCATAGGTCTGCGCGCCGCGTTCCTCGCGCTCACAGAAGCGCGAGAAGTCGAGCCTCGTCTCGAGATGGCGAACACGGTTGCGGTGATCGATCAGCCTGGGATCCCGAGCCGGGCCGCGCGAATGGAGAGATCCTGATCCTCGGCGCCGGCGAACGGGAAGCTCTGATCGAATCCGCCCAACTGCTCAAAGCTGGATCGAGGCAGACATAGGTTGCGTGCAGAAAGAAGATCGAGTTCGGCCAGGCCGTCCGCATCAGGCCGGGGACTGCGGCCCAGTAGGAGGCTTCAAGGCCCAGCCAGTAACGCCCGAAGGCGGTCGCCTTCAGAACCCGCTCGACGCGCTGGTCGAGCTCGGAGAAGCCGGCGCACATGCAGGGACCGCGAAGCGCCTGAACCTCGAGTGCCGCCGAATGTGCTCGGGCTCGACGACCACGTCGTCGTCGCAGAAGAGCAGGATCGCATCGCTCGCCGCCTCCGCCCCTCGGTTTCGGGCAGCGGCGGGGCCCCGCGCCCCTCGCCGGCCGCCAGCACTGGGGCCCAGCCGCCACTCTGGAAGCGACCCAGGATCGCGGAGGTTCCGGGATCGGCGCCATCGTCCACGACGATCAGCTGGTAGTGATCGCGCGGAAGGTCAACAGCCGTCAACGCTGCCAAGGTTTCGGTCAGCGCATCGGGGCGACGGTGTGTCGGGACAATGACGCTGATGCTGGAGGCCGAAACAGACACGGACCTGGATCCTAGGCGGAGCCCCGATCCTGGCTGGATTCCCATCGATGCCGACGGGCGGATCGCCGTCGTCCATCTGATCTCCGATGCCGGTCCCCATCACTACTTCAACACGTTCATGTCGCGGGCCGACCACGACCGCTTTCGCTATCTGGTGGGATGCGTGGGGCCGCCAGGGAGGCTCCAGGAGGAGATGCGAAAGATCGGGATGGAGACGTTCTCGCTGAACGCGCCGGGATCCGCCTCGTTCCCGCGGGCCATCGGCAACTTGGCGCGGCACCTGCGCACGCTCGGGGCCGGCGCAATTCAGACACATCTCCCGCTGGGCAGCGCCGTGGGTCTTCCCGCCGCACGCTTGGCGCGAACGCCCCTTGCGATCCACACGGCACACCATTCGCATGAACTGCCGTACCACGGGTGGCGTCTGCGCGCGTTTGAGCGAGTCATGGCAGGGAAGCTCGCGCATCGCGTCTCCGCCCCTTCCAAGCAGGTTGCGGACGTGCTCGTCAGCTATGGCATTCCGCGAGCGAAGATCAACGTGATTCACCACGGGTTCGATCTCGAGCGCTTCGACCCTGGATCCGCTCGCGGCGAACGGATTCGCAATGAGCTGGGTCTCTCCGAGGACGCGACTGTGATCGGCACGATCGGCCGCGAGTTCTTCCTCAAGAACACTGACGCTCTGGTCAAGGCTTTTGTGGAGGACGCTCGAATCGTCCGGAAAATTTCCATCTGGTGATCGTGCACCGCGGGAATTCGCCACGGACCCGCGAGCTGATCGCCAACTCGCCCCTGGCGGATCGGATCCATCTGCTGAATGACCGCCGGGACATCGAGGACATCCTGGCGGCGTTCGACCTCTACGTTCACCCGGCTCTTGCCGAGTCCTTCGGGATGACCATCATCGAGGCGATGGCCGCCGCCCGTCCAGTGGTGACGACGCCGGTTGGCATCGCGCCGGAGGTCATCCGCGACGGGGAGAACGGCTGGATCGCGCACGATTCGAACGCAAGCGGCCTCCGCTTCACGATCGCCCGGTCGCTCGAGTCCCGCCGGCGCTGGTCGGAGGTCGGACGAGCCGCGCGACAAGATGCAACAGCCTTCCCGATTGAGGCGATGGTCCACGCCCACGAGGATCTCTACACCGGCGCTAACCTGCGGCATTCGGGAGACCCGTCGCACCCCACGCACGAGCCTCTTAGTGAAACAGCCCTCCGTTGACACGGCCATCGATCTCCGTCCGCCGCCAGGGGCAGCCCCCCTCGCGTCGCCGGTCGAGCGTCGGATCGAGCCGGTCAAGAGCAGAATCAAGCTGAGCGAGTTTCGCCGCGATCTCCCCGTCGTCCGGGTCCTGGCTGCCCGTGACTTCAAGATCAAGTACAAGCAGGCCGTTCTCGGGCCTCTCTGGTCGATCTTCCAGCCGCTCGCGCTGCTCGCAGCGTTCATGGTCGCCTTCAAGGGGCTGATCGGGGTGGAGACCGCAGGCGTCCCCTACGCGGTGTTCGCGCTCGTCGGGCTGAGCGTCTGGGCGTTTTTCCAGGCGTCCACAACGATCGGCACGGCTTCCGTCCTCACCAGCTTCAACCTGGTCCGACTGACGCCATGTCCCCGCCTCGCATTCCCTCTCGCGTCGCTGGTTGCCTCACTTCCCTCCATGGGGGTCACCACGGTGGCTGCCGTGGTCGCGGCCCTCGTCACCGGGACGCTGTCTCCGCGGATCGTCCTGCTCCCGATCGCCTTCGCTTGGACGTTCCTGTTCTGCGCAGCGGTCGTTGCGATCTCGTCGGCGATCACGGTTCGGGCCCGCGACCTGCTGAGCGCGCTCCCCTTCCTGCTTCAGGTTGGAGTGTTCGTCACGCCGGTTGCCTACTCGGCCCAGCAGCTCTCCCCGACCGTTCGCTTCTTCGTTGACCTCAACCCTCTGACCGGGATCATCGAGTTCTGGCGCTGGATCTTTCTCGCCGGCCAGAGCCTTGACGCGTTTCCAGTACTCGTCGCACTCGGCAGCACGGTGCTGTTGCTTTTGCTGGGTTGGCGGGTGTTCTCGAGACTCGAAGTGACCATGGCGGACGACATCTGACCGTGGCGCGCCCGGCCTTCAGCGACGGCTCCACGGCACCGGCCATCGAAGCGGCGGGCCTGACCAAGGGGTACCGCCTCGGTGAGCATCGGAGCCTCGAGCAGACCCTGCGACATCTCACGGGGAGATCGGAGGACGGGAACCTGCTCGATGCGCTTTCGGGTGTTGACTTCACCATCGAGAGAGGTGAGAGCTTTGGAATCGTCGGCGGCAACGGCTCAGGAAAGTCCACCCTCCTTCAGCTGATCTCGGGAATCATTGTCCCGACTGATGGATGGTTGGTCGTTCGGGGCCGGGTGCTCCCGCTGCTCGCCGTGGGAACTGGATTTCATCCGGAGCTCACGGGTCAGGAGAACGTTACCCTCTTCGGTGCCAGCCTCGGGATACCAAGGAAGCAGATCCATGGCAGCCTCGGCGGATCGCCAGCTTCGCCGATCTCGAGCTCCACATGGACACCCCGGTGAAGCGCTACTCCTCCGGGATGCTCTCGCGGCTCACCTTCGCGACGGCCGTCCTTTTCCCGGCCGACATCTACCTATTCGACGAGGTCCTTGCGATGGTCGATGCGGAGTTCCAGCGCCGCTGCCTCGATGAGATCCGCAAGCTCTCAGACGCAGGGCGCACAGTGATCTTCGTCAGCCACGATCTTGACCAAGTCGCGAGCACGTGCGATCGGGTGATGTGGCTCCATTCCGGCCAACTTCGGGAGGTTGGCCCAACTCGCCGCCGGTTCTTGGCGCGTACCTTCGCGCGAGCGCCGCCGAGAACTAGTCAGCTGTCAGAACTCAGATTCGAAATCGTCGGCAAAGCGTCAGAGCTTGAGGGTCCCCAAAGCCCACGATTCGCGCTTCGGCCCATTCCGGGCCCCCTGGCAATCGAGATAGGTGTGCTAATGCACGGCGAGATGCTCCGCCAGCGTGCTGCCGGGCTCAGCTTTTCGCTTCACGGCTCCGACGTCTCAGCCGCAGTGGAATGCGTAGATGCGTCAGAGCGAGAGCCTTCGAGGCTTCTCGTTGATCATGCGGTCGGCCTGGATGATTCGCCTCGACCACGAACGCGAGCAGGTTGACAAACCAGAGGATGACCGTGTACGGCAGGCCACGACGATATCGGGAGGATGCGTAAATACCCCACCAGATGCGCTCCCGCCGTTCGTCGTCATCCCATGTCCGGCGGGTACTGCCTTCTCCCTTGTGCTCCCAGGTTTGGTCAACCATTGCGATCCGAAAACCGCTCTTGCGAATGCGCCAGCACCATTCGCTGTCCTCCCCGTACATCGGGATGGTCTCGGATGGCAAACCGGCCCTTTCTACAGCCTCGCGGCGAATGATCAGGGCAGCGGCGACAGCCCACCCGATGTCATGGTGCTCGCCCGCGGGAAGGTAGGACCGAGGAAAAGCTCCCTGCGCTGTGCGTCTTTCAGTAACCGGTGGAGCCTGGTCAGCTCGAGCAGGCTGAGTGACAGAGATGGGAAGCGACGGGCGGGAGCACCGAGATTTCCGTCAGCTCGACGAGATTAGGTGTGGCCGCCCCCGTTTCCGGGTGCTCGTCCATCCAGGCTACGAGGTTGCGCAGGCCCCCTGCCGGAACAGTGACGTCAGGGTTCAGCAGTAGCCAGTAGTCGCCTCTGACGTAGGGCCAGGCGAGGTTGCAGCCGCCGGCGAAAAACCGATTCTCCGTCGCCTGGATAACGGTGGCCTCCGGGCACGCCCGCTTGGCGATCTGCACACTGTCGTCGGGCGACGCATTGTCGACGACTAGGAGTTCAGCCAAACCGCTCCGGATACCGCCGCGAACCAAAGTAACCGCATTTTCGATGTCCTTGGATGAGTTGTACGCGACGATGGTGATGAGACGCGTGGTTTGGTGGCTCCGGCAGGATCGTTCAATGGGTTGGACGACCGTTGGTACCCCGCTTTGGCGTCACCGGCGGTCTCGCCGGGACTCGTCAACTGCTCTTTCGCCAGAAGACTCCATTGCCATCAATCTCCTGGATCTCCTCGACGATCCCCTGTCCCTGTCGGAAATCCTCAACACACGCCGACAGCTGTCGATCGCGTAGTCGTCGAGGATCGCAAAGCCCCCGACCGAAAGCCTGGCATAGAGATTGGTGAGCGCATCCATCGTGGATTCGTACATGTCTCCATCAAGCCTGATCAGCGCGAATCGCTCATTATCGAGCGTGGGCAGGGTGTCGCGGAACAGACCCGGAAGAAAGCGGACTTGCTCATCGAGCAATCCGTAGCGACGAAAGTTCTCACGCACCTCGTCCACCGAAATCGCGAGCTCATCGGCTTGATGAAACTTTGAATCACGATCTGCCGGATAGACATCCGGTCGGGGGGGCGGGAGGCCATCGAAGGAGTCCGCCGCCCAGACGACCCGATCGGTCACCCCACGCACCTTGAGCAGGCCACGCATGAAGATCACGGCTCCGCCCCGCCAGAGCCGGTCTCGATCAGGTCCCCGGGCACGTCGTCTCGAATACCGTCTCCACGCAGGCTTGGAGGTTGTCTAGTCGGCACTTGCCGATCATTGTCTGAGCGAAGAGCGGCCAGTAGTCCCCAACTTCTCGCTTCTCCTCCTGGTTGTGGTGGATGCGCACCAGCTCGAGGTTCCGGCGGCGAAGACGCCGCTTTATCAAGCGTTTGAGCGGATTCCGTGACTGAAAATCGACCGCGTCAGCTCCGCCGTAGAGCGAATGCGTAAGGCTCCCCTTGAGAAGCTCGATGTAGGCCTCGGTGGGATCGGTCACGCCGGTGGAAAAGCTAGCAACCCCCCGGCCCAGGAGCCCTAACCGACTCAAAGGCCAACCAATTGCTACCAATGGGGTTTGCTGCCAACGGAGTGGCTGCCAATCAGAAGGCTGGGGTCGTATATAAGGGCACCGATGCACCCGGCAACGCAGTGGGTACTCTGGCGCATCCGTGGGCTACACACCCACTTCCCTCCGCCACTCGTTACCCCGATTCAGCGAACTGTCGAGCGCGCCGTTTCCCGCTCGCCTTCGGCCTTGTCGATCTTGTACGAAACCGACAAGGGGCCAATCCTCCACGATTACCTGCCCATTTACAAGAGGTTCCTTGGACCGCTGCGTTCGCAGCGGTTGACACTGCTCGAGATCGGCATCTTGAACGGGGGATCGCTGCAGCTGTGGCGGCGCTTCCTGCCTAAGGCGAAATCGTCGGAATTGATCTCAACCTGCCCGATCTCCAACTGCAGGGTGTGGAAATGCACGCTGGGGACCAGTCCGACAACTTCCTCGCCTCGCTTGTCACCCGCTACGGCGGCTTCGACATCGTGATCGATGACGGCAGCCACATCGCCAGCCACACCCGTGCCTCTTTTCGCCACGCTCTTCCCCGCCGTTCATCCCGGCGGCTGGTACGTGATCGAGGATCTCGAGACGTCTTACTGGGACAGCCATGAGGGGGGCCCTGCTGGAACGCCCGGCACAGCGGTCGACCTGGTCAAGAGCCTCGTGGACCGCAGCCAGGCCGCGTTCAGCGAGCGCAACATAGTTGAGCTGCACGTCTTCGACGGCATCGCCTTCATTCGCAAGAGTACCGCACCGCCGGCCTGACCCCGACGCACATCACCTCGCCCAGCAATTCCCGGTGGGACTCACCTCTCGACCGCGGTGCAGTTCCCCGCCGACATCTACCTGTTCGACGAGTGCTTGCCATCGTCGACGCCGAGTTCCAGCGCCGCTGCCTTGCCGAGATGCGCAAGCTGTCGAGGCCGGCGCACCGTGATCTTCGTCAGCCATGACCTCGATCAGATTGCCGACACCTGTGACCGTGTCATGTGGCTCCAGTCCGGACAGCTCAACCAGGTCGGGGCGGCGCGTCAGGTTCTCGAGTATTACCTGCGAGCGAACGCCGCCGAGAACTAGCGTCCGGTCGGGGTGGCGATCACCGGTTACCTCCGGTCTGGCGGCACGAGACGCCAGTTTCCGGTGGCCTCCAGGAGGCTTGGCCGCTCCGTTCCCGGCGAGCCGGGGCCGAGGTGCACCAACCGGTACCCAGCGGCACGATTATCGCCTCCAGTTCCTCGGCCCTTTCCGGCCCGAGGACTTCGAGGAATGCATCTGGCCGGTCACGCTCGAGCGTCCGCGCCATTCCTGCAAGGACGTCGGCTTCCGTCGACTCTGTATCGACCTTAACGAGATCCACCGTGAGGTCACGATCCGCCACGACGTGATCCAGCTGGAACCACGACGACATCGGTAGGAACGGCATCCCGGTGGAAGCTCATGAACTCCTCCGAGAGGCTCGAGCTCAGCCTGAGATGATCCCCTAAAGGTGTCTTGCTGAGAGAATTCACCGCGTGAACACGGAACTCGGCAGCGTTCAGCGCGCACTCGATCGTCTAGGCCGACGTGGCGAAACGGCAGTGGTCCTCTGCATCGATGCCGAGCCGGACCCTCGCACCTTCGATCGCACGGAGTCTCCTCCCTGGACCGGCTTTGAGCGCTTTGCGGAGCAAATCCGGGCCGTGCGCGATCGGCTCTCCGAAGCAACGGGGAAACCCGCCGCCTTCACCTGGGGCCTTCGCATGGATCCGCAGGTCGCGGAGACCTACGGGTCTGCATCGTGGGTGGCAGACAAACACGGAGACCTGCTAGAGAAGCTGACCGACGCCGGCGACGAGCTCGCCGTGCACACCCACGTCTGGCGCTGGGATTCGGAGGGACGTCTATGGGTGAATGACTTTCAGGATCCGGCCTGGGGCGAGCATTGCCTGACGATGGGGCTCGACGCCTACAAGGCGGCTTTCGGACACGCCTGCAGGACGCACCGAGGCGGAGATCACTTCCTCAGCGGCACGATGCTTCCACTGTTGGAGCGAGCCGGGGTGAAGGTGGATCTGACGGTAGAGCCCGGGTTGCCGCCGCGGGGACCGGAGAAGGGTGAAACCGCACGCGGGGCCTCTCCGGACTACCGAGGCGTACCGGACCGGCCTTACCGGTCCAACCCCGACAGCTTTCCGGCCCCCGATCCGGCCACCAACTCGGACCCTCTCTGGTCCCGCTCTTGAGCGCACCGAGGATGCGTCCTCCCTTTCGGCGGGTTCCGCTCTACCTGCTGGACCCGCCAGCCGGGTTCGGAAGAAGGGTCTCGGCGCGGCTGCTTCGAAAGCCGCCTTCGGTGATCGCCTTCGGGGTGCGGAGTGACATACCGTTTCTGCCCAAGCTGTGGGATGTGTTCACGGAAAACCTCGACCAGCTCGCCCAGCGTCGCCAGATGGTCTTCACCACGGCGAGCGACGCAATCGCAACCGGCCATTGTGGCTAGTCCCGGCGCGGCAGATCCCCCACTGACCGTAAACGCGGTTACGCGCGCGAGTTCCCATTCGCCCCCCTCGACGAGCTCTCTCACCGCGACCGCGACCCCTCCGTGCTCATGCTCCGGGTCGTCGTGCCAATCGTCCCCGAGGATGAATCCATCGGGTGCTCATACTCGTGACCGGTGTCGAGGTAGACCCAGTTGAGTAGCCAGGAGAGAACTTCTCCAGGATTTCGATGTCATCTCCAACGTGGAAGGTGGTGATCTCCTCGGCGCGAGCAGAACGGATGTGATCATGCGCTTCTTGCCAGGCGATGATTCGCCGGATGAACTCCCCGCGAAAGACGCCGATCTCAGCCCCCGAGGACGGATGCGAGCCGTTCGCCGAGGTTGTCGGCCCGAGCGATGACCGACCGTTGAAAACGCAGGTCACTACTGCTTCTCGTCCAAAGCGGTAGTCCGAGGTCGGGTTCGCCACACTAGCCTGTACGCGCATGAGTAGGCCTACCTGGCTGAGCCGACCTCTTGACGCGATGGTCAGAACGTTCAATCGGAACCCGTGGACGTCGCGACGCTTGAGCTGATGTCAAAGGGTACGCCGCTCTACAGCGAGGACGGTTTCTCGACCCATCATTCACCCTCGTTCATTCACGACCCGCGATTCCAGCGGGCCTATCAGCGCGCGGTCCGGGCGAGTGGGTTCGACTACAAGGTCAGGTGGCGCGCTTACGTCCTGATCTGGGCAGCCCAGTTGTCAACGAATCTGGACGGCGCTTTCGTCGAGTGTGGTACTGGGCGCGGGTTCATGATGTCCGCGGTCTGCGATTACCTTGACTGGCAGGAGCGCCCGTTCTACCTCTTCGACACGTTCAAGCCCACCCTTCCCAACGAAGTAGGTAAGCAAGTGGCAGATGGACCAATGTGTCCTTACTATGCATCTGACGCTGACGCCGTTGCGCAAAACTTCGCCGAGTGGCCAGGCGTGAGGCTCGTGGTGGGAGAGATTCCAGCGGCGCTGACGAAGGAGCAGATTGACCAGGTCGCGTTCCTTCATATCGACATGAATCATCCCGTCCCCGAAGAGGCTGCGGTTCGGCATTTTTGGCCCAGTCTGGTGGCTGGCGGCGCCATGATCCTCGACGACTACGGGTATGAGGGTTGGGAGGCTCAACGCGAAGTGCACGACCAGATCGCTCGCGAGCTTGGTTTCTCGATACTCACCCTGCCGACAGGCCAGGGCTTAGTGATTCGGGCAGCCGGAAGTCGGCAACCGGCGAGCGTGTAGTTAAAACTGCTGCTTTCCATGCAAAGCGGGCAGCTACAGGACAGCGACTGCTCGCGCCCGCTCTCGGTCGCCTCGTTCACGACGGGGTGGATCCTCCCCTTCTGGTGAGGTATCAGCGTGTCGTACCGCTTTCCCGCGCTCGGGCGTTCCGATCTGATCTCCTCCATCCACTCCGGAAACGGGTGGACGCCGAGCTCCTCGGAAACATCGATCAAGGAGCGCGTCGGTCCCGCCGAAGGCGAAGGCCTCGAACGCCCGGCCGCGCGATCTCCACGTTCTCCTCCGATATCGCTCGTCTTCGAGGACACGGACGAGCCGCGGTAGCGTTCCTCACCTACGGGCGCCATCTGGCGTTGAGGATGCTTCGGCGAAAAGGTCGTCGACTGTCAACACACCAAACGGGCTGTCGGGATTCCGGGAGTAGTTGCCCGCCATGTGCTCGATGAGACAGCAAGGGTCGAGTCGCTGCGAGTCGCCATCCATCCGGACCGGCACGACGTTGCGGGACACTAGGCCCGCGGGCACATGGTCGAAGATCGGGCCAGCAGTGGCGCGCTCAAGGATCCCCCACCTGATCACGCGGCTGCGCAGCGACGATCGCGATCGGGAGAAGCGGAAGTGCTCGTTGCTCAGAGCGCAATCAAGTATGTACAGGGCTTGGTGGGGGTTATCCAGATTGACGACATGACCACAGAGCTCGCGACCGTCGGTGGCGATCACGCGGCGGCGCGAGGCAGGATCGAGCGGCGTCTGCACGTCGACCAAGTACTGCTTGTCGTCAAACCACTCGAAGCGGACGAACCCCGGCAGCAGTCCAACCTCCGCGAGTGGCTTGCGGTACCGGCACCAGTAGCGCAAGTGACGGTCGGTGAACCGCATATCGTCCTCGAGGAAGAGGAGATGCGAGAAGTGCCCCGTCCCTGCGGCCCGGCGCAGGATTGGTACGTGGGACCACTCGAGGTAGAAGCCGTGACGGCGAAACGCCCCTTGCCGCCAACCAACCACGACGACCTCGCGCGGCTCGACCCACGGCCCGCGGAAGTGGCGTGCCGGACGCCGCGGAAATCGGGATTGGTCCGCTGCGTTCATGCAGGTCCTGGCTGAGGTCGCGCGCAGTGGCGTCGGGCTCGTTCGTGACTACCACGGCCACGACCTGCTCGACACGAAGATCGATAAGCCCGTCGAGGCACTGCTTCAGGTAGACAATGCGTTCACCGCCCGAGCCCTCGGGACGCCAGTGCGCCACCACCGCAAGCACCGCCTGCGGTGGGGCGTCGAGGCCCCCGTCGCTTTGGGCCGAGTGGCTTCTGCGACGTCGCCATCTGGCCCATCGGATTCGATCAATCTTGAGGAGCGCATTGGCCGAGCGCTCGGGTGCTGCGTCGACTACTTTCGCAAGGCGCCAACCGAGGGCGCGCCCGATGCCTCTGACTCCCTCGGCCCGGTAGCGGTGAAATGCCCTCTGCAACAGCCGCTCGTCTGCGATTCGCGGAAGCTAGCGCACAATTTTCACGTTTTTCCGACATCGCTAGGCAGTATCCCGTGAAGACCGCGGCTTTCCCTGCAAAGCAGAACCGCTGCTTTTCGTCCAAAGCGGCGATCGGAGGGCGCTCAGGACTGCACTTCGGCCCTCACGGCCGCCGGCAGTTCGGATCGAGTTAGTCAGCCCACCAGTCGCGCTGGCCCTCGACGTCTTCGCGCGGAGCCTCGCCAAGGTTGGGCGCGCCGATGACGATGATCTCGAGGCCCTCCGGCCCGGCCTCGTAGCCTCGCCACGTACCGGGCGGGACGCGCACCACGTCCCACTCCTTGAGTTCGACGATCTCGTCGTCGAGCTTCATCCGCCCGCTCCCGCGCACGACCACGTACACCTCCTCCTGCGTCTTGTGCGTGTGGCCGTACGGAAAGCGATAGCCGGGTGGCACGCGCTGGTAGCCCAGGCCGGATTGCTCGAGCTCGAGCGCCTCGGTCGCCAGGCGGAACTCCAGGTCCGGCGCCCCGTCGAAGTTGGACCCGACGTCCGGCAGGTCCTCCTTGAGGTTCCTGAGCGTGAACGGCACTGCGGCAATCCTACGGTGCCTACCTGGCTGCAGCCCCCCCGACCTGATGTGTCAGCGCCCCGTGGCAAGGCCCGCTTTCCATGCAAAGCAGCGGTCGGCGTTAGTACCACCCGTAGTACCCCGTCATCAAGCGGATCGGCTGGGTAGAGCCGCGAACCCCGGGGGCTCGTGAGGGGTGAGCGACCGGATTCGAACCGGCGACCGCCTGGAGCACAACTCCCCCAAGCCTATGGAGCCTGAGCCCGACCAGCTCTGCGTGTTGATCGGCCTACTCGGGTGCAGTGCCCCGACCGCTCCCGGGACTGACCCGACTAGGTGTAATCCCTGAGCCCGGGTAAGTTCTTCCAATGGACTCGAAGGACTCCGCAGCTCGCGAGGAGATCCTCGAAAGCTGGGTGGCGGAACAGCGACGCAAGCAGCAGGCGCCTGCCGAGACCCCCAAGCTGACCAGGAGATCGAAGCTGCGGATGCGCTGGGCGCAGGAGCACCGGGGCTCGCGAACGGGCCTTGGATCGGGATCTCGGCACGCTCCAGGGTGACTTGGAGCTCAAGCGTCGAGCATCGCGATCGTGTGCAGTACGTGGCATCCGACTGGCACGTGCTGCCTCGCGCGTTGCGCTACATCGGCGTCTCGGAGAGCGATGTGTTCGTGGACTTAGGGTGCGGAAAGGGGAGAGTGGTCCATCAGGCCGCGAAACGCCGCTTTCGCCGGGTGATCGGCGTCGAGATCTCCCCGGTCCTGGCTGATCAGGCGCGACAGCTGTTGGCTGAGCACAGGCACCAGTACAGGTGCCCGAACGTTGAGATCGTCGTCGCCGACGCGGCGGAATACCGGGTGCCCGACGATCTCACGGTCGCCTACCTCTTCTTTCCATTCCATAACGCCACGTTCTCCACGGTTCTCGGGCACATGATCGAATCGCTCGACCGCCATCCCCGCCGGATGAGGCTGATCTACTGCCTTCCGTCCCACACCGCCACCGAGCAGATTCTCGCGACGAAGAGGTTCCGACTCCTCAAGGAGCAACGAGACCAGACTGCTCGACACCTTGCTCTCGAGAACTCAGATCTTCGAGAGCATCTGATCCTTATGAGCGGGCGGCCCGCACCAGGGCCACACCGATTCCCGCGAAGCCGACCGCCACAGGAGCCCGCCTAACCGGGCGGGCTTCGTTGTTCCCTCCGTCACCGCTCAAAAAGCGTGATTCTTCAGACCGCCGCGTTTCGTCTCTATGAAGAAGGGGCGGTTGTCAAGTCACGGTCGGTGGTCGGTCAGGGTCCTCTCGCGGCTCGGAGCAGCGGCTGCCAGCCCCCGACGACGACCGCCGCCGCAACGTGCTTCTTCATCGCAAACCTCCCGGCCTGGGTGCTTTCCATGCAAAGCAGCACTTCTCGATTCGCGAAGGCGGCCGACCTGACAGGTAGGCTGACCCCGCCAGTCTGGAGCTGAGCATCTTCATCGTCGGGGCGGCGCCTCCGGGCGCCGTTCGTCGTTTCATCCGAGGGCGGTGGACACTCGCCGCCATGAAGATCGCCATGGGCTAAGACGATGGGTCGCCTTACCGCTAAGGATCTGAAGCGACGGGCGGAGCTGCGGCTCGGTCAGTTGACCGGCGCCGAGGCGTTGGCTGATCCCACGTCCCGTACGTCTCGGGTTGCCCGGCAGTTCGCCCACGACCTCGACCGGGCTAGGCGGCGTTCTCGCGCGCTTGCGCAGCTCGTGCGTGCTCAGGGCGGCCATGCCGGTGCTCAGAATGGACGTGCTCCCCGCCTCGCTACCAACATCCGGACGCGCAGGTCGCGGCGCGGCGGCTCAGGGTCGCGCACGTCCAGTTGCGATCCCGGCGACGGCAGCGGTTATCCTGAGCCTCCGGGTGTAAGTCACCCGCCGACCCGGAGGCAGACAGCGGGAGCGGCGTGGTGAACATGGGCTGGCTGCTGGACTAGTTCGAGAAGCCGCGGCTTTCCGGGGACGGCTGGATGGCTTGCTGCCCCGCGCATGACGACCGGGATCCGTCCCTGTCGATCCGGGAGACGGATGACGGCAAGATCCTGCTCCACTGCTTCGCTGGCTGCGAGTTCGAGAAGATCGTCGATGCCCTGGGGATCGAGGCAGATCGATCCTTCCAGGCCCTGGGAGCAGATGCGCGCCGTGTTGGGCGCGAAGTTGTCGTCGGTGTGCATGGCGCCGCGCTCACGAACCCCGTGTTCATGGAGCCGGGATCCACCTTGCTCGAACTGAGGCACGGCGACGACGAGACCTTCTCGGCGTGCTACCGCTGGCTGGCCGAGCGCCTCGGGATCGAGTACACGGCTCTGATCTGTGAGCTCGCCGAGCCGGCAGAGGGGCTGCCGATCAACGACACGGACCTGATCGTCGATCTCGATCTCCTTCGTGAGAATCTTCGCGACTGCGGATTCCCCCGGTCAGCCGTAGCGCTCACCCGGGTTATCCGATCGGTCGCGCTGACCTCGCGGCGCGATCAGTCTCCCTGCGCCTCCTGCGCCTCCAGCGCCTCGAGCAACAGCGGGGCGACCTCGTCCGCCTCGCCGCGGTCGCCCTCGATCACCACCGCGTCCCGGGCCGCGCGAGAGATCGCCTGCATGACCTCCTCGGGGCGCTCCATGGCGGGAACCGCATTTGCCAGCAGCGCCATCGCTCCGGCGCCCGGTGAGAGCCGCTTCGGCTTCCACTCCGCCCCCTGCTTGTAGGTCGTGATCACGATCATGCCCAGCGGCAGCGGCTCGTCCCCGGCGACCCCGCCGAAGCTCTCAACCGCATGGTCGGTCTGCTCCAAGCCATCGCCCCGAATCGAGAGCGGCTTCGCGTAGGGCTGCACGAGCCCGTTCCGGTCGATCACCGCGAACTCGTCCGAGTAGTAGACGGCGCCCGCCCTGACCAGGGCGGCGACGAGGGTCGTCTTGCCGCCAAAGCTGCGGGCGGGCATGACGATCATCCTGCCGTTGTGGGCGACAGCCCCCGCGTGGATGAAGATCGTGTCGGGCGCGGTCCTTCCCAGGTGGATGCGCAGCTGGGTGTCGAGCAGCTCGAGCGCTAGGTCGAGCTCCAGGCCCTCAGTGACCGCGAGCTCCTTGCCGTTTCGGAAGAGGCTGTATGTGCCGCGCGTCGTCTCTGACGATCGAGAATCGGCCCTCTACCGCCGACCGGGGGCATGGGCGCCAGCCCGGCGGCAGGAGGGGTCGGATCCGATCCAGGATCTCCGGCGTGCTCGCACCCACGGCCAAACAGACGCCGTAGGCCTCGAACGCGATCTCGTTCGGGCCGCCATTCGGTCCCGCATCTCCCATACGACACATCATAGAGCGATCCGTGAGACCGCGCGCGAAAGCGGAACCCTCGCGCTCGCTAAAGTATCCGGCATGGCGTCTGCCGTGCTCGGTGCACGTATTCTGCTCGCGGTCGTCTTCGCCACGGCGGGGGTTGCCAAGCTGCTCGACCGGAGAGGGACACGGGAAGCTCTCGAGGGCTTCGGCGTTCCGGGTTCGCCCTACCTCTGGAGCGATCCTGCTCCCGTGGCGGAGCTGGCCACCGCGGTGGCCCTCGGTCCCCGCCCTCTGCGCAATGGGGCGGGCTTGCCGCCCTGGTGCTGCTGCTGGGGTTCATCGCCGGGATCACCAATGCGCTGCTCCGGGGCGAGGCTCCGGACTGTCACTGCTTCGGGCAGCTGCACTCGGAACCTGCCGGGCGCGGGACGCTGGCTCGCAACGTCGTGCTTGCGGCGCTGGCCGCGTTCGTCACGGTCAAGGGCCCGGGCCCGTCGGTCACCGCCTGGGTCGGGGACCGCAGCGCCGCCGAGCTGGTCGCGGTCGCGGCGGGCATCGCGGCAGTCGTCCTCGGCGCCCTCGCGCTGCGGCTCTGGCAAAGCAATCGGGATCTGAGTCGCCACCTCGATAACGCCCACGCTGAGCTGGCGATGTTCCCGCCGGGATTGCCGGTCGGAGCGCTCGCGCCCGGCTTTTCGCTGCCGAACATCGACGGCGGGACCGTAACCCTCGACGCGCTTCGCGCCCGCGGCCGGTCCGTGGTCCTGGTCTTCGTCTCTCCCGGATGCGGGCCATGCCAGACATGGTCCCCCGAGCTTCTCGCTGGCAGGCGATGCTCGGGGATGAGCTCACAATCGCGCTTATCAGCGACGGCAGCCCGAGCAGAACCGGGCGATCGTCGGCGACGGCGGCGCGCAGGTGCTGCTTCAGGAGGAGCGGCGAGATGACAAGGCATACCGAATGGGTGGCACCCCTGTCACGGTGCTGGTCAGCGCCGAAGGCATGGTCGCAAGTGAGCCGATCAGTGGGGCGATCGCCAGCGAGTCGTTCATCCGGATGACGGTTCGGCGGCGGCGGCGGCTTCCGATCCGGCGAGATGCCCCTGCGCAGCCGGTCACCTGAGAAGAGGATGGACCGTCGCGCGGCGCTGGAGGAGTTCGCCCAGCGAAACCAGTGGATGCAGCGGCGAGCAGAGCTCGATAGCGGCGGCCGTCGCCGTGCTCGAGACGTTCGAGGGGGCAGGCGTGCGGTCGTGCTCCTCAAGGGCCCGGTGCTGGCGCGCCGCCTCTACGAGGAGGAGCACCGGGACTATTTCGACATCGACCTGCTCGTCGGACCACCGGACCTCGTCGAGGCGCGGGAGGCGTTGGCCGGGCTGGGATACCGCTAGGGCGACGAAGAGCGCGGGATCGACGACGTGGCCGGGTCGTTCACGCCGAGCTCTGGGCCAGCGGGGGGAATATGGTCCGCTCTGGGTCGACCTGCACAAGCGGCTGGCGGGCTGCCGGGCCTCGGACGAGGTCGTGTGGGCGGCCCTGTGGGGACGGCGAAGCTCTATCGAGATCCCGGGCGGGAGACCACCGTCCCGGCGACGAAGGTCTCGCGCTCCACCTAGCCCTACACGCCGCGCAGGACGGGCCCGGAGACCCGAAGGCGATCGGGGACCTGGCACGCGGGATCGAACGCTGGGCGCCGGATACGTGGCGCGAGGCCGCGGGGCTGGCAAGGAGGTTCAGGGCGTTCCGGCGTTCGCCGCCGGGCTTCGGCTCGTGCCCTCCGGCGCCGGCTCGCAAGCGGCTCGAGCTCCCATCGACGCCGAGCCTCGACTGGGAGATCCTCCACCGTCAGGTGCGGCCACGGGGCGCCTTTCACCTCCAGGCGATCGGGGGCGCCCGGGGGATGCGCGAGCGGGCCGAGGTGCTGCGGCGCTCGTTGTGCCGACTCCCGAGTGGATCGTCTACGAGTATCGTTGGGCCGGGAGGAGCCGAACGCACCTGCTCGCGGGCTATGCCCGGCATCTGTTGCGGAGTCCGCTCTGGGCGCTGCGCGCCCTCCGATTCGAGCTGCGAGCCCGACGACTCAGCGTCAGGGGCCGCCGCGGTTCAGGGAGTCTTGCCGCAGTTACAGCCCTTGACGCACAACGGAACCCGAGCTTGTTAGCTACGTCGCTGGTCGCCGCAATTTGACACACGTCCACGCAGCACTTCTGGTCCAGACTATGCAACCGGGCTGCCGGTTCCCACCTAAATGCACTTGGGGCAGCAGCAACATCCGATAATCTTGCAGCCATGCTTGGTTCACTACCGCCGCAGTCATTGC
>CAVRYR010000009.1:0-24231 GCA_963725475.1 uncultured Solirubrobacterales bacterium
TGGGTGAGCCGGGAGGAGATCTCGGCCTTGTAGGGGGCCAGGTTCGGTTCCTCGCAGACGACCGTGACGTCGACGTTGGTGACCGCGCCCGTCATGCGACCGATCACAACGCGCAGCAGGTCGGTCGAGTTCGCGCCGCGCCACTCCTCCTCCGAGTCCGGGAAGAGCTCGCCGAGGTCCCCGAGCCCGCAGGCGCCGAGCAGGGCGTCGATCACCGCGTGCGTGAGCACGTCGGCATCCGAGTGACCCTCCAGGCCGCGGTCGTGGTCGATCTCGACGCCGCCGATCACGAGGCGGCCGCCCTCGACCAGCCGGTGGCTGTCGTAGCCGATACCGACGCGGAGCGCCATCAGCCGCCCGCCTCCCGCTCCGCGAGCTCGTCGGGATCCATGCCGGTACGCCCGATCGGTTCCAGCCGCCTCCGTCGCCCCTCGAAGACGCAGATTCGCTCCACACCGAGCTCGCCGAGGAACTCGATGGCCTGCTCGTAGCCGAAGCCGACCTGGTCCGGGGCGTGGGCGTCGGAGGAGAGCGCGAACTCCGCACCGGCCTCCAGGCACATCTCGGCAAGGGCCCGCGACGGGTAGATCTCGCCGACCGGCTTGCGCAGCCCGGCCGTGGAGACCTCCACGGCGACCTCCGACTCGGCCAGCGCCTCGACGAGGGGCTCGTAGTGGAAGCGGAAGTCGCGCTGCGGGGCCGGCCGGTCATCCCAGATCTTGACCAGGTCCGGGTGGGAGACGATGTCGAAGAGCCCCGAGCGCACCAGCTCGGCCTGCCACTCGAAGTACTCGCTCCAGATCGAGTCCGCGTCCGGAAAGGACTCCCAGACGTCATAGCGGCGGTCGTCGACGGCGCCCTTCTCGCCGAGATAGTGGACCGACCCGACCACGTAGTCGAAGTCATGATTGTCCAGCAGCTCCTCGATCCGGTCCTCGGCGCCGCGGATGTAGTCGGCCTCCACGCCCAGCCGCAACGGAGTAGTCCGGACGAACTCGCAGTAGGCGGCAAGGTCGTCCTTGGCCTGGTCGCGCCAATAGGGATGCCCCCAGAGCTCGAGGGCCTCCTTGAAGCGGTAGATGTGCTCCGAGACGCCCAGCTCCTCGATGCCCTGCTCCTCCGCAGCCGCCAGGTAGCGCTCGGCGTTCTCCTGTGTGAAGTACTGCTCGGCCACGCCCACCTCGTCGGGGCGCAGGTGCAGGTGATAGTCGGTCAGCACCTCGCGAACGCTACTCGCGGGTGCGTCTGGGCGTCTGACCCGGCCAGTAGAACGGGTCCATGGTTCGCGCCTGGCTCGCGTGGTTCGCGTTGCTCAACCTCACCTGGTTCCTGCTGATCGACGGCTTCGTGGTCGCCGAGCAGGTGCTCGGCCTGGCCGCGTCAGCGGTGGCGGCGACGGCGGCGGTGGCGCTCGGCCGGGAGCGGATCTTCAAGTTCCGGCTCCGCTGGGAGTGGATCCTCCCCGCCTGGAGGCTTCCCTGGCGGACGGTGGTCGAGACCGGCTGGGTGCTCGGTGCGCTCTTCCGGCAGCTCGCCGGCGGCCCCGCGAAGCGCGGCAGCTTCCGCCGGGTGCCGGTGACGTTCCCGGATGATCCGAGCGAGGAGGCGACCAAGCGTGCGCTGCTGACGGCCGGCCTCTCCTTCCCACCCAACAGCTACGTGCTCGAGATCGACTCGGAGAGCGGGGAGATGCTGGTCCACCAGCTGATCAACCCCGATCGGCGATGAGCTCCTACTACCTGATCGCCGCAGCCGCCTTGCTCGTTCAGATCGGGCCGCTGGTGATCTTCTCGGTCAAGGCCAAGCCGCAGGACGGGCTGGTTGCCCTCAACGTCGGGGGCGACATCGCCACCCTCGTCCTGCTCCTGCTCGCCGCCGGCACCGGCCGTGAGCCGTTCTTCGACCTGGCGATCGTCTCGGCTGTGCTCAGCTTCGCCGGTGGCCTCGCCTACGCCCGCTTCCTGGAGCGCTGGCTGTGAGCGCCACCGACATCCTCGTGATCGCGCTGCTCGCCTTCGGCGTCGGGATGGAGCTCACCTCGGTGCTCGGCATCCTGGTCGGCAGGGATCTCTACGCCCGCCTCCACTTCACCGGGCCGGCCTCGACCTTCACCCCGCTCGCGCTCGCCATCGCGATCGCGATCCACTACGGGGCCTTCTCCCAGGCGGGGATCAAGGCCGCGATCACGGCGGCGCTGATCATCCTGCTCGGCCCGGCGCTGGTGCACGCGACCGCCCGCGCAGCCCGAGTTCGCCGAGGGGCGGGATCCAGTGAACGACGCTCTCGAGACGGTCCAGATCACCGCCCTGCTGATGGTCGCGATCGGCGCCTGGGCGGTGGTGGCCGCTCGCGACCCGACCCGCCAGGCCGTGGTGGCGAGCCTCTACGGACTCTGTCTGGGGATCCTCTTCTTCAGCTTCCAGGCCCCCGACGTGGCCCTCTCCAACATCGTGATCTCGGCGGTCGCGATGCCGACGATCATCCTGCTGGCGATTGCCAAGACCCGTCGGTGAGCAGGCATGACCGGCGACACCGGCGCAGACGCGGCGAGATCTCCTTCGCCACTCGCCGGCGGATCTTCCTGATCAGCGGCGCCGGCCTGGCGGGGCTGATGGTCTGGGGGCTGGCGGGGCTGCCGCACTTCGGCACCAACTCCCCGCTCTATGGCCAGCTGATGAACCGCCTGGCGGTGCCCCAGCGAAGCACCACGGACGTCGTCACCGGCGTCAACTTCGACTACCGGGGCTTCGACACGCTCGGCGAGGAGTTCATCCTGTTCGCCGCCGTCCTCGGGCTCGCGATCCTGCTCCGGGAGACGCGGGACGAGACGGAGGGCGTGATCGAGGACGACGCTCCGCAGCGGCGACCGCCGCCGACCAGCGCCGCGCTGCGACTCCTCACCGTCCTGCTCGTACCGTTCACGGTCCTGCTCTCGATCTACATCACCGCCCACGGGCACCTAACCCCGGGGGGCGGGTTCCAGGGCGGCGTGATCGCCGCCACGGCGCTGCTGCTGATCTACATCGGCGGCGGGTACATGGCGCTGCGGCGGGTCCGGCCGCTCACGCTGGTGCAGGTCGTAAAGGCGTTGGGGGCCGGGGCTTTCGTTCTGATCGGGATCGGCGGGATCCTCTTCGCGGCTGCCTTTCTCGACAACTTCCTGCCCGTCCGGACGCCCGGGCAGCTCGTCTCGGCGGGGACTATTCCCTTGCTGAGCTTCTCGGTCGGCTTCGAGATCGCGGGTGGGTTCGTGCTGCTCCTCTCCGAATTCCTCGATCAGCTGCTGATCGTCAGGAGGGGAAGTACGAGATGAGCGTCGCCCCCTACATCGTCGCCGTCTGGGTGCTGTTCGTCGGCCTCTACGGGGTAGTCACCAGCCGCCACCTGATCCACCTCGTGATCTGCCTCAGCGTGGCCCAGTCCTCGACCTACTTGATCCTGCTCGGGATCGGATTTCACAAGGGGTACGTGGCACCGGTGTTCGCCGACGTACCGCTCGGCACCCCGGCGGTCGACCCCGTGGTGCAGGCGCTGACGCTCACCGACGTGGTGGTGGGTGGAACGGTCACGGCGATGCTGCTCGCGATCGCGGTGCAGATGTTCAAGCGCTTCGACACCCTCGACCCCGACGAGCTGGACCCGTTGCGGGACTGATGGGCGAGGATCGATGGGTGAGGTCGCTCCACTAGCCGTCGGAGTTCCATTCATCGCCGCCGCTCTGCTCGCGGCGCTGAAGCCATGGAGGACCCGCGACGACCTGATCGCCCTCGTCGTGGCGACCGCCGTCACGATCTTCTGCGGGGCGCTGTTGATCGACGCGGTCGGCTCGCACGGGCCGCTCGTCTCGTATCTCGGCAATTGGCACCCGCTGCCGAGCGGGGCGGAGATCGGCATCACGATGACCTTCGACCCGCTGGGAGCCGGGCTCGCCGTGCTCGCGGCGGCGCTCGTCGCGACCGCGCTGCTCTTCACCTGGCATTACTTCGACACGAAGGGACCGACCTTCGCGGCACTTCTGCTCGTCTTCCTCGGTGGCCTGGCGGGCTTCGCCCTGACCGGCGACCTCTTCAACCTGTTCGTCTTCTTCGAGGTGATGAGCGTCACGGCCTACGCCCTCACCGCCTACCGGATCGAGCGCCGGGCGCCGCTCCAGGGGGCACTCAGCTTCGCGGTCACCAACTCGGTCGGGGCGATGATGATCCTGTTCGGGATCGCCCTCCTCTACGGCAGGACCGGCGCCCTCAACATGGCGCAGGTCGGGGTGGCGCTGGCCGGGCACCCCGCCGATGGGCTCGTGATCGTCGCGTTCGCGCTGATAGTCAGCGGCTTCCTGGTCAAGGCGGCCATCGTCCCCTTCCACTTCTGGCTCGCCGACGCCTACACCGTTGCGCCCACCCCGGCGGTGATCGTCTTCACCGGCGTGATGAGCGACCTCGGGATCTACGCCGTCGCGCGGATCTACTGGACGGTGTTCGAGGGGCCGCTCACCGCCCACGCCGACGGGATCCGGATCGTTCTGGTGAGCTTCGCGGTCGTGACCGCCCTGCTCGGCGCGGTCATGTGCCTGTTCCAGGCGAACCTCAAACGCCTGATGGCGTTCGTCACGGTCAGCCAGGTCGGGCTGGCGATGATCGGCGTGGGGTTGCTGACGCCCGGGGGGCTCTCCGGCGCGGCGCTGCTGGTTCCGGCCGACGGCCTGCTGCGAGCCGGCCTGTTCGTCTGTCTCGGCATCCTGATCCACCGCTGCGCGACCGTTCACGAGCTCCACCTCCACGGGCAGGGCGGACGGGTCCCCAGACTGGTCGCCCTTTTGTTCGTCGCCGGGGCGATCGGACTGGCCGCCACACCATTGCTCGGCGCCTTCGCCGGGAAGTCCCTGGTCGAACACGCTGCGAGCGACGTCGGCTACGGATGGGTGATCGCCGTCTTCGTCGTCGCGACGGTCCTCACCTCGGGGGCACTGCTGCGGGCGGCCGGCCGGATCTTCCTCGGGCGCGGGGTGGGCGCCGAGGCGATCGAGGAGGAACCGGAGGTGAGCGAGTTCGCAGGGACACCCGACTACACGCCCACCGTCGTCGTGGTCGCTGCGACCATCCTGATCGTGGCCGGATTGGGCCTCGGCGCGCTGCCCGGCTTCATCCACCACGTCCAGGACGCCGCCGCCCGGTTCACCGACCGGACGCTCTACGACGCGGCCGTTCTCGGGCATCGGCTGCCACCGCTGCCGCACGCGGAGCATCCCGCGATCGGACTGGATTCCGTCGCGCTCGGCCTGCTCACGGCGGTTGGATCGATCATGACCGCGGTGGTCCTGCTCCGCCGCGGGCGGCCGCTCACCCACCGCGTTCATCCGTCGAGCCCCCTGCATGCGGCCCTCCTCCACCTGCGCCGCCTGCACTCCGGCCAGATCGGCGACTACGTCGCCTGGGCCGTGCTGGGCTTCGCCGCTCTGGGCGGGGCGCTGGCCCTGACGATCTGAGGGAGGGGCCGGCGGCCGGCCTCTCTAGAGTCCCGCCGATGCCCGCCAAGGTGGTCATCGTTCTGGCGGCCTTCGCCGCTGGGGTCGGTCTCGCCGAGCTGTTCGGCGCCAAGAACCTCGGCACCGCCCTCGGGGTCGGCCAGATCGCCTTCGTGCTCGCGCTGGTCTACGTGCTGATCCGCCGCTAGGTGCGCGGCCCGCGCGGCAGGATCAGGCCGAGGAGCGACCGCCTGCCACAGCGCGGGCAGCGGCTGAGCGAGTGCTGGAGCGTGGCTCCGCAGTGCCGGCAGGCGGGCTTCTGCTTGACGACGGCCTTCACGACCTGAGCCTAGCCGCACTCCCGCAGCAGCAGCTCGGCGACCCGCAGGTCGAACGGCGTGGTCACCTTGATGTTGTCGGGAGGGGCCGAGTGGATCAGGACGCGACCGCCACGGCGCTCGACCAGCATCGCGTCGTCGGTGGCGTAGGGGAGCGAGTCCGGGTCGGAGAGGGCCTCGCGCAGGGCCTTGGCCCGGAAGGCCTGCGGCGTCTGGACGGCCCAGAGCCCCGCCCGGTCCAGCGTGCGCTCGACCTGACCGCCGTCGCTCGCCTGCTTGATCGTGTCGGTGACCGGCGCGGCGGCGATCACGCCGGCCGCCTCCTCCTCGGCGGCGAGCTCTTCGACCACGGCGTCGATCAGGCCAGGGGTGACCAGCGGGCGAGCCGCGTCATGGACGACGACGAGCTCTGAGGCGCATAGCGAGAGCGCGTTCGCGACCGACTCCGAGCGGTGCTCGCCGCCGGCCACGGCGACCACGCCGAGCTCGGCGACCTCCTCCTGCCGGCCGGGTGGAGCGGCGACGACGATCTCCGTGATCGAGCCCGCGGCCCGGAAGGCCTCGAGAGACCACTCGAGCAGCCGCCGCCCGGCGAGCTCGACGAAGGCCTTCGGGCCGCCGGCTCCGAGCCTTTGCCCGGGGCCGGCGGCCGCGATCAGGGCCGATGCGGAGGCGCTAGGCCGTCGCCTTGGCGGCGCCGAAGCGCTCCTCCAGCAGCTCGTCCAGGTAGGCCTCCGCGCCCTCCTCGTCCTTGTCCAGCGCGTACATGAACTCGGACGCGAGGATCTTCTTGGCGCGGGTGTACATCTGCTTCTCGCCGGTCGAGAGTCCTTTCTCCCATTCCCGGATGGCTAGGTTCCGGACGACCTCGGCGAGCTCGTAGACGTCGCCCGTCTTGATCTTCTCGCGATTGTGCTTGAACCGGCGGTTCCAGTTCTTGGGCATCTCGGAGACGTCATCGGTGAGGACCCCGATCACCCTCTTGACCTGCTCCTCGTCGATCACGCGACGCAGGCCGGCACGGTTGGCGTTCTCGCAGGGGACCATCACGGTCATGTTGTTGTGGAGGATGTTGATGGTCAGGTAGTCCCGCTTCTCGCCCATCAGGTCCTTCGTCTCCTTCTTCAGGACCACTCCCGCCCCGTGGTGCGGGTAGACGACGTTGTCGCCGACCTCAAAGTGAATGAGAGGCGCCTCTATCTCGAGGTCGGCAACCGACGCCTCGTCCACTACCTCCTCTGCTGTTATCTCAGGAATTGGTCTCTCCTTTCTTCGGGACGGCCTGACGGGGCCGTCAGCTCTGTAAGTAGCGGTCGACCGGGTCGACCTCCTGAAGCCTGCGCAGGCCCTCGCGGATGTCCTTGGCGCGTCCGGCGCCGACGCCCTCGACTGCCTCGAGGTCGTCGTCGCTCGCCGCGAGGACCTCCTCGAGCCCGCCGAACTCCTGGATGATCCGCTGCACCACCAGCTTCGGCAGGCGCGGGATCCGGCCCAGGACGCGGTAGCCACGAGGGGAAACGGGGAAGTCGAGGGTGGACACCTTGCGGGCATAGCCGAGCAACTCCGCGAGGCGGCCGAAGTCGAGCAGGTCCTGATGGGGCATGCGGGCGATGGCCGCGGTGGTGGTGGCGAGGTTCTCCTCGGTGTCCTCGACCGAGTAGTCGCGGATCAGCGCGGACTTGTCGGCCGCGACGCCGACCATCGTCTCCTCGAGCTGCATCTCGATCAGCCTGCCCTCGGTGCCGAGCTCGACGATGTAGCGCTCCACCTCGACGGCCATCCGGGTGACCAGCTCGGCGCGCTGCAGCACGGAGAGGACGTCGTAGAGGACGACACCCCCTTCGAACTCGAGCCGGGTGAGCCGGGTCGAGACCGAGTCCAGGCGGGCCCGGTACTTGTCGAGGGTGGCAAGCCCCTGGTTGGCCTTCGCGAGGACCGCCGGGATGTCCTGGAGGATGTACTTCATCCCGCCCAGGTAGAGGGAGACGACATCGCGGCGCTCCGAGATCGCGACCACCAGGGCATCGGTCTGCTTCGAGACGCGCTCGGCGGTGCGGTGCCGGGTGCCCGTCTCCGCGGAGAGGATCGTCGGATCGGGCATCAGCTGGACGTTGGCGCCGACGATCTTGGTCGCCTGCTCGTTGAGGATGATGGCGCCGTCCATCTTCGCCACCTGGTAGAGCAGCGCCGGCGTGTAGTCGATGTCGAGGTTGATCCCGCCGGAGAACAGGAAGGAGACGTCCTCCGGGTCCCCGATCACGATCAGCCCGCCGGTACGCGAGTGGACGATGTTGTCGATCCCCTCGCGGAGCGCGGTCCCCGGAGCGACGATGTCGAGAGCCCGCAGGAGTCGAGGGTCCTGTCGCGCCTCCAACTCCTGTAGATCGTCGCCGGGAAGCGAAGACGCCATCGGGGCTGATGGAAGCAGAAAGCAAAGACGCATGCTTTGCGGGGAAATCCGTGTGGAGGGGTCGGAATAGCGCCTTGTCAAGTCGCGTGATCGCGGCGGGTCCTGCCGCCGAACATGCCACGTGCTTCAGAGTGTTCCCACGCCGCCTCCTGACGCTGCCCGCCGGACAGCGCCGCCTTCAGGCTGGCGACTGCGTGGCGAGGCCCGCGATCGCCTGGTCGCCGCGGCGGTGGGCCGAGCACGCGGTCCAGACCGAACTTGCGCGCCTCCGCGACACGGCGGTCGGCGTGTGCCACCCAGCGGACCTCGCCGGTCAGGCCGATCTCGCCGAAGCAGGCGAGCGGCTTGCCATCCGTCTCGAGGGCTCGGCCGGAATGGGCGGAGGCGACCGCCAGCGCGATCGCCAGGTCCGCGCCCGGCTCGTCGACCCGGATGCCGCCGGCGACGTTGACGAAGACGTCGGACGCGGAGAGGGAGAACCCGGCGTGCCGGGTCAGCACCGCAAGCACCAGCGCGAGCCGGTTGCGGTCGACGCCCGTGGCCGTCCGCCGCGGCGGGACGATCTCCGTCGGAGCGACGAGGGCCTGGACCTCGACCAGCAGCGGCCGGGTCCCCTCCATCGCGCAGAGCACGACGGACCCAGGCGCCGGCCGGGCCTCGCCGACGAAGCGCGCCGACGGGTCGGTGACCTCGACCAGGCCGCCCTGGCGCATCTCGAACACGCCGACTTCGCTGGTGGCGCCGAAGCGGTTCTTCAGCGCCCGCAGCGTGCGGAAGCTGCGCTCGCGCTCGCCCTCGAAGTGGAGCACGCAGTCGACCAGGTGCTCGAGCGCCCGCGGCCCGGCGAGCGAGCCCTCCTTGGTCACGTGGCCGATCAGGATCAGGGTGACATCGAGCCGCTTCGCCGTCTCGAGCAGCGCAGAGGTGGCCTCTCGGACGGCGCCGACGCTGCCCGGAGCGGCGTCCGGGATCGCGAGCGTCTGCACAGAGTCGATCACGCAGGCCGCCGGCCGCTCGGACTCGAGGGCGGCGAGGACGGCCTCGAGCGATGGCTCGGCGAGCATCGGGACGGAGAGCGCGGCCTCGCCGAGGCGCTCGGCGCGGCGCCGGACCTGGGCGGCGGACTCCTCGCCGGAGACGTAGAGCGTGTCGCTGCCGCCGGCGGCGAGGTTGGCGAGCGCCATTCCCGCGAGGGTGCTCTTGCCGATTCCCGGCGCGCCTCCGAGCAGGACGAGCGAACCGGGGACCAGACCGCCGCCGAGGACACGGTCGAGCTCGGCGACGCCCGTGCCGAGGTGCGCCGAGCGCTCGGCCGTCACCTCCCGCAGTGGCACCGGCTTCGGCCCGGCTCGGCGAGGGCGCTTGCCGGCGGCCCCGGAGCGGGCCGGCGCACTCACCTCCTCGAGCGTGTTCCAGGCGCCGCAGCCGGCGCACTGCCCGGTCCAGGTGAGCGCGGCATGCCCGCACTCCGAGCAGCGGTACTGCGGTCCCTTCGCGGCCATCCACTCAGGCTAGGGATGGCCCCCGACGCCTCCCGCGCAGATCGAGACGGATCTCTCACTCGAAAACTGAGGATTCGACCGGGAGTGGAGCGGCCTGGTGGCCGCTAGCCCGGGCTGTTCGGGAAAGGCGCGCCGGCGAAGAACGCGAACCAGATCAGGAAGGCGACCAGCGAGACGATCGCTGTCGCGATGAAGAGGCGCTCCACCGGATCGCTGCGCTCGTGGCCGGGCCGGTACGGCGTATCGCGCATGCTGCGGTTCCACGGGTCGCGCCCGCCGCCCCGGCCCCCTCCGCCCTGGCGGCGCAGCATCCGGGCCCTGACCCAGGAGGCGATCAGCAGCAGCCCGTAATAGGAGACGAGGATCCCCGTGCCGATGAAGACCGCGACGGGGCCGTTGACCGCTCCGGTCTTCCCGTAGAACTTCGAGGCGACGAAGATCCAGAAGAGCGGGACCCCGAATCCGATCAGCAGGGCTCCCACGAGCGTGAACGCAGTCGAGCCCGTGCCGACCAGGACCCTCCTGATCGCTGTCAGCACTGCGGTCATGGCCGATCGAGGTTAGCGGGCGGGCTCCGCCGCGAGATACCGCAAATCGCGCTCGGGGTCGATCCCCCAGCGCTCGCCGGCGGCGGCGAGCTCATCGCTCACCGGCCAGCGGTCCGGCCGCTCCTCGCCCTCGTGGTCCGGCGTCGCGCCCTTGAGCGCCATGCAGCCGGAGTTGTCGCCGATCGCGCGGATCTCGGCGACCTGTTCCTCCGTCAAACGCAGATCGTCCGGAAGCGCCGCCAGCTCGGATCGCTTCTCCTCGATCGGCCTCGCCCCCTCCCCTGCCTCCTGGATCAGGGTCGGGACGACGGACTCGACCGCGTCGTGCGCGAGGTTCCACTGACAGGCGAGCTGCATCGGCGTCAGCCCGGCGGCGTCCGCGATCGGCCGCAGGCGCTCGAGCTTCGCCCGACCCTGCTCGATCCAGCCCTCCGGCCGGAAGGAGCGATGGTCGCCCTGCGGCAGCTCTGTTTCGGGAGTGACGTCGTCCCAGAAGAGCCCGCCGTAGTCGACCACCCGGGTGATCACGCGGATCCCGTGGCGTGAGGCCGCGTCCAGGCAGAGCTCACCCGGCCAGGGCTCGAACGGGTTGAGGATGATCATCGCCCAGTCGATCCGATCGCCGAAGCGCTCGAAGCAGCGGACCAGGTCGAGGCTGAAGCCGTTCGCCGGTCCCGGCGCGACGCCGATCGCCTCGGCCAGCCCGGCGTCCCGGAGCGTCGCCATCCCCTCCCAGACCGCCTCGCTCTCATAGCCCGTGCGATCGGGGTTGTGGAGGAGCAGCAGGTCGAAGCGGTCCTGCCCGAGCCGCTCGAGGCTGCGCTCGGCGGCCATCCGCAGGTAGCCGGCGTACTCGTCCTCCCCTCTGAGCCCGGGGTCGGTGAAGCGCGGGAAGCCGCGCGGACCCTGCCGCTCGCCCTCGTAGAAGTCGTGGCCGATGGCGCCGACGAGGCTGTAATCGCCGCGAGGAACGCCGTCGAGCGCCCGCCCGAGGAGTGCGTCCGCCTCGCCCTGCCCGTAGGCGTCCGCCGTCAGGACCGTATCGATGCCGTCGCCCGGGCGCAGCAGGGCCTCGAGGCGGCCGGTATCGATCGCCTCGCCGAAGCGCAGGTATCGCCCGCCGCTCCAGCTTCCGATCGCCTTCCGGCCGGGATCCCGCATCGGCCCAAACGCTACCGGGCGCGGGTCCCCTGGACCGCCGCCCGGACTCACCCCAATGGCGAAGGGAGTCCGAGCGCCGCTCGAAACTCGGTGGGCGTCATGATCGCTCGGCCCTGTGTCTCCGCCAGGGTGTGAACGCGGCCGACGAGGTCCAGGTTGGTCGCCGTGAGTGTCCGGTTCGGGTCGAGCCAGAGGTTGTCCTCCAACCCGATCCGGACTCCCGGCGCAGCCGCAGCCGCGATACCGGCGACGGGGAGCTGAGATGCACCCAGGCCGGCCAGGCTCCAGATGGTTTCAGGGGGCAGCCGCCCGACGAGCGCACCGATGTCGGGCAGCTCCGCCTGTGCAGTGGCCAGATTGCCGAACAGCAGGTTGACTTGAGCCGGAGCTCCGATGACGTTGCGCTCCTGAAGCTTGCGCAGGACGGCGACCATCCCGAGGTCGAAGATCTCCACCTCGGGACGAATGCCGCGCTCGCTCATTCGCTCGGCGAGAGCCACCACGACGTCCGGCGCGTTCACGCTCGCCTGACGCGGGAAGTTGAGCGATGAAAGCGTCAGCGACGCCATATCCGGCGCCAGGTCGCCGTCGAGGTCGAGAACCTCCGCGCGCGGGGCAAAATCCGGAACTCGACGGCCCGAGGTCGAGACACACAGAACGAGGTCCGGGCGCTGCTCGCGGATGCCGCTGATGATTCGGGCGTAGACGTCCTTGGAGTGGGTCGGTTCGTCGTTCTCGTCGCGGGCGTGCACGTGGGCGACCGTGATGCCCTGCTCGGCGCAGCGCAGTACATCGGCGACTACCTCGTCGGGCTGAAGCGGAACGTGTTCGGACATCTCACGCGTCGGGACCATCCCCGTCGGGGCGAGGTTGAGAATCAACGGTCGCTCGGTCACGTCCTCGCACCCGGTGAGCGGGCGATCGGCTCGCCCTCTTCCGCGTCGAAGCGCGCGAGGCCCTCGCGGACCACTCGGGCTGGATTTCCCATCACGAGGCTGCGCTCGGGGACGTCACGGGTCACGACCGCCCCGGCGGCGACCGTGGCGTGCTCACCGATCGTCTTGCGAGGCAAGATGACCGCTCCGGCGCCAACCGTCGCACCTGCCCCGATGGTCACTTCGCCGGCCACGGTGGCGTTCGGTCCGATCGACGCGAAGCGGCCCAGGCTGGCGTGGTGACCGACGCTTGCTCCCCGGTTGATCAGCACAAACCGCTCGAATCGGCTGGCGCCGCCGAGTGTCACTCCTGTGTTTACCCACAACCCCGGCTCGGCCACGAGCGATCGCGGCACCGCAACGGTCGAGTCAGTGAAGCTCGACGGAGTTGCGAACCCGAGCCGGATAGCGTCGTGTACCGCACGATGGCGGTTGGCCGGGGTGAATAGCGGCACGAGGTATGGCATGGCCGAGATCTCGGGTGTCACCTCGTCACGCCCGATGACGGTGCTTCGATCGAGGAGGTGCACCTCGCCAGGAACGTTGGCGACCGCGGCTGCGACCGCGATCCCGGCGCGATGCAGACCCTCGTCGAGGTCGACGACGAGTGATGAGCCGACGCCGAAGATCACGACGCCGCGCATTGCAACACTCCCTCAGCAACGGTTTCCGCGATCCACCGCCCCTTTTCGCCTACGACCTCGGGCTGAATCGGAAGGCTCACGAATCGTTCCCCGAGGCGCTCAGTGGCGGGGAGCCCAGCGGGGGCGCCGCGGCGGCGAACGCCGGCTGCTCGTGCAGGCCGACCGGGAAGTGGATGCCGGTCCCGATTCCACGATCGAGCAGCCAGTGACGCAGCTTGTCTCGATCGTCGACCTCGATCGCGAACTGGTGGTGGACCGCGCCGGTGTCATCGGGCGGCAGGGTGATGTCGTCGGAGATGGGTAGAAGGAACTCTCGATACTCGGCGGCGATCTGCGCCCGCTCCCGGTTGCTTTCGTCGAGATGATCGAGCATCACGTCGAGCACAGCGGCCTGCAGCTCGTCGAGTCGCGAGTTGAAACCAACAGCGGTGCTGATTCGGCGCTCGTCCTCCCAGGCATAGGAGCGCAAGGCGCGCAGCCGCCGGGCGATTTCAGTGTCGTTGGTGACGACGGCTCCTCCGTCACCGGCGCATCCGAGGTTCTTGGTCGGGTAGAACGAGAATGCCGCCGCCGTACCGAAGCTTCCTGCGCGCTGTCCGGTGGTCGGCTCTGTGGCTCCGTGGGCCTGCGCGCAGTCCTCGACGACGACGAGACCATGGCGCTCGGCGATCGCCATCACACGGCTGATATCGGCCAGGTGCCCGTGCAGGTGAACGGGGACGATCGCCGCCGTCCGCGGACCGATACTGGACTCGATCGCATCGGGATCGATGCATCGGCTCACCGGATCGACGTCGACGAAGCGCGGTTCGGCTCCGGCATGCAGGATCCCCATCCCCGTGCCGGCCGCGGTCATCGACACGGTGATCACCTCGTCGCCAGGTCCGACACCGCATGCCCGCAGCGCGAGCCCGACGGCGTCGGTTCCCGAATTGACCCCCACGCAGTGGCGGACGGCGAGGTACTCCGCGAAATTCTCTTCGAACGCCTCCACCCGCTCTCCCAGGATGAGCATGGAGCCCGAGAGAGCCGCCATGACCGCTCGCTCGAGATCGGCGGAGAACCGCGCGAGTCGCAGCTGCGGCGCGGCCGCCGGAATCATCGTCTCGGTGACACCCAAGAGCGTCGGGTTGGGCCCTTCGAAGTGCTCCACGTCTTTGTATGCCTTCGAGGACAGAACTGCGACCACCGTCTCCCGGCTGAACCGAGACAGGCGCACCCACACTCCGGCCTGGATGCACAACACCGTGTCCGGTCCGGTGAGCCGGTGGGACGCTCGCTCGCTTCCGTTGTCCGCCTCGATGGTGACGGCGGAGTTCAACGCGATGAACACCTGATCGCCCGAGGTTGCGTGCTCCGCGCGAGTCGCCTCGGGCGGGCAGTCGAGGATGAAGTAGACGTTCTTGACGTCGAAGGGAATCGGCGACTCGCTCCCGAAGGCGAGGAGAGACCCCCGCGAGTCGGTGATGCGGTCAAGCTCGATCAGCCGGACGCCGCGCACCGGTTCCATTCCACCCTGCTCGGCGATGGTACGTGGGCGATCCGTTCCACGCGGCTAGACACTCGGAATCGCATTCGAGCGGCCGACCAGACGTCGAACGCGGTGACTCATATAAGCGCGCCACAGCTCGACCGGGGGATCATCAGGCTGCGGTCGGAGGGCGTGCCTGACCACCGTCCGGAGGGCCATGCGCCGCTCAGCTCGCCACAGCGGCTCGACCTCGGGCACGGCCCGTCGCATCTCTTCGTGAGACATCAACATGTCCAAGATCCAGAGCCGGTCGAGCCAACCTTTACGTTCCTTGATCACGTATCCCGAAAACGAGTTAGGGGAGTGCCGATAGGTGACAGAGCTCCTCGTCGATGAACGCCACGTCGTAGCTGGTCATGATCCGCATCCAGAGCTCCAAGTCCGGAAGCATGTAGATGTGGGGGTTGGACCCGCCCAGCCGTTCGAGGCATACCCGCCTGACCATCACGCAGGAGGGCTCACCTATCCAGTTCTCTATTCCACCGTCGAAGATCTCGCGCAGCAGCCCCACTCCGTGGTTCAACGCCTCAAGGGAGCTGAAGCCCCGGTGCAGCTCTCCGTATTTCGCGATCCAGGCCCTGGCAGCCGGAGTATCGAACTCGGCCTCGACGCGTCGACGGCTGAACACCATCCCCGCCGAGTCGTGGCTCCCAAGAGCGGCGACCATCTTCGAAACGCAGTCGGGCGCGAGCCGGTCATCGTGATGCAGGAACTTGATCAGCGATCCGCGGGAGCTGGAAACGGTCGCCATCGCCGTCCTGGCGGGACCCTTGCGAACCTCGTTGCGCTGCAGGCGAATTGAGTCGCCGAATCGATCCTGAAGCACTTCGACCGTCCCGTCTTGCGACGAGTCGTCAGTCACGACGACCTCGAGGTTCGGGTAATCCTGCTCCAGGGCTGACTGGACTGACGCGGAAACGAAGCCCTCGGAGTTGAACACCGGGATGCAGATCGACACGAGGGGCTGGCTGGCGCGTAGGTTGGCTCATGGCGACAAGGACTTACCACACAAGCGCCCTCGTACGAGCGCAATCCACCGTACCGAGCCAGGCGTTTCCGCAGGCGAGCCGGGCGGCCCTAGGGACCCGCCGCATAGAGCCGCCACTCGTCCGGGACGCCCTTCAGTTCCCGGACGCCGCGGTCGGCGAACTCGATCCCGGATCCCGCGACGAGATCCTTCACGGTGCTGGAGACGAGGACCTCGCCCGCCTCCGCGAGTGCTCCGATCCGTGCTGCGATGTGGACGGCGATGCCGCCGACGTCACCGTCCGCCACCTCCACCTCGCCGCAATGCAAGCCGATCCGCACCTCCAGGTCGAGATCACGGGCGCCTTCCGCGATTGCCAACCCGCTGCGGATCGCTCGCGCCGGTCCATCGAATGTGGCAAGGCAACCGTCGCCGAGCGTCTTCACCTCGACTCCCTTGAACCGCTCGAGCTCCCGCCGGACCGCTGCCTGATGTGAAGCCAGGAGGTCCCCCCAGCGTCTGTCCCCGAGCTCCGTGGCCCGCTCCGTCGATCCCACGATGTCGGTGAACATCACCGTGGCGAGCACCCGGTCGGGCTCCGGTGCCGTTCTGGCGCCGGTGAGGAACTCCTCGACCTCCCCGAGGACCTCCTCGCTGTCACCAGCCCATGGAAGGTGGTCGATGCCGGGAAGCTCGACGTAACGGGCGTCGGGGATCTGGTCGGCGAGCTCCTGGCCGGCGCGCCAGTTGACCACCCGGTCCCCCCGGCGATGCAGCACCAGGGTCGGCACCCGGATGCTCGGTAAGACCGCCCGGACGTCGATGTCGAGGAACATCTCGAAGATCTGCTGCACCATCGCCGGGCTGGCCGCGTAGCGCTCCATGCGTGCGGTCTGCTCCAGCGCTTGGGGGTTGCCGGCGAAGCTCGGAGCGAAGAGATCGATGATCCCCTCCGGATCCCGCCCCCAATGGGGCGCGATGAACTCCGCGGCCGACTCGCGCAGCGCCTCCGCGGGAGAGGCCCACGGATAGTCCGGAGCCTCGGTGGTACGTCCCATCGCTCCGTGCAGCACCAGCGCGCTGGCGCGCTCCGGATGTGTGGCGGCGAAGAGAATGCTCATCGGTCCGCCCTCCGAGACCCCGAACAGCGCGGCGCGCTCGGACCCGGCGGCGTCCATCACGGCGCGGACATCGTCGATCCGCTGCTCCAGCGGAGGGGCTTCCGGAACCGGGTCGGAGAGACCGGTGCCGCGCTTGTCGAAGATGACCAGGCGGGAGAAGGAGGCGAGCCGCTCACAGAACTGGGCGAACGGGGGTGCCTCCCACTGCAGCTCGAGATGGGTGGTGAAGCCGAGGACCAGGACGAGATCGATCGGCCCATCGCCGATCACCTGGTAGGCGATCGAGACGTCGCCCGAGTTGGCGTACTGGGTGGGAGGACTCGCGGTCAGCTAGCTCTTGGCGCCGGCGCCGTCGCCGTCACCCGCGGGCTCGCCCGCGTCGTCGCTGGACTCCTCGTCGCCCTTCTTCGCGCCGACGCCGACCTTCTCCGGCTCGCTCTTCTTCGCGGGCTTCTTGCGCGGCTTGACGATCTTCAGCTTCAGCGGGTGGTCTTCCTCATCGCCCTTGGCGTCGCGCTCGACCTGGACGGTCGAGCCCGGGGTCATCTCGCCCGCCTTCAGCACCTCGTCGGCGAGCGGGTCCTCGATGTATCGCTGGATCGCCCGGCGCAGCGGGCGCGCGCCCATCGCCGGATCCCAGCCCTTGTCGACGAGCAGCTCCTTCGCGTCCTTGGAGAGGTCGAGCTGGAGCTCGTGCTCGGCGACCTGGGTCTTCACCCGGTCGACCATCAGGTCGACGATCGAGAGGATCTCCTCCTTCGACAGCTTGTGGAAGACGATCACCTCGTCGATCCGGTTCAGGAACTCGGGCCGGAAGACCTTCTTGAGCTCGCCCATGATCCGCGACTTCATGTCCTCGTAGGTGATGCCGGTCTCGTCGGAGACCGCGAAGCCCAGCGGCGTGTTGCGGGCGATGTCCTGCGCCCCGATGTTCGAGGTCATGATCACGATCGAGTTGCGGAAGTCGACCGTCCGCCCCTGCGCGTCGGTGAGCCTGCCGTCCTCGAGGATCTGCAGGAGGATGTTGAAGACGTCGGGGTGGGCCTTCTCGATCTCGTCGAGCAGCAGCACCGAGTACGGCTTGCGCCGCACGGCCTCGGTGAGCTGGCCGCCCTCGTCGTAGCCGATGTAGCCCGGGGGCGAACCGACCAGACGCGAGACGGAGTGCTTCTCCATGTACTCGGACATGTCGATGCGGACCATCGCGTCCTCGTCGCCGAACAGGAACTCGGCGAGCGTCCGCGCCAGCTCTGTCTTGCCGACGCCTGACGGGCCCAGGAAGATGAATGAGCCGGCCGGGCGCTTCGGATCCTTGATCCCGGCACGCGAGCGGCGGATCGCCTTCGAGACCGCGGTGATCGCCATCTCCTGGCCGATCACGCGCTTGTGCAGCTCGTCCTCCATGCGGACGAGCTTCTTCGACTCGGCCTCGGTGAGCTTGAAGACCGGGATGCCGGTCCACATCGCGACGATGTCGGCGATCTCCTCCTCGCCGACCTCAGGGCGCTCTCCGCCCTCGCCCGAGGTCCACTCGTGCTCGAGCTCCTTCTTCTTGTTGGTGAGGCGGCGCTCCTGGTCGCGCAGGTTGGCGGCCTTCTCGAACTCCTGGGCGTCGATCGCGGCCTCCTTCTCCCGCCGCGTGGTCTCGATCTCCTCCTCGAGGTCGCGGTAGACGGGCGGCTGCGTCATCGACTTGATGCGCATCCGGGAGGCGGCCTCGTCGACCAGGTCGATGGCCTTGTCCGGCAGGAAGCGGTCGGAGATGTAGCGGTCGGCGAGCTCCGCGGCGGCCTCGAGGGCGTCGTCGGTGATCTTCACGCGGTGGTGCTGCTCGTAGCGCTCGCGCAGACCCTCGAGGATCTTCACGGTCTCCTCGGTCGAGGGCTGCTCGACCTTGATCTGCTGGAAGCGGCGCTCGAGCGCGGAGTCGCGCTCCAGGTACTTGCGGTACTCGTCGAGCGTGGTGGCGCCGATCGTCTGCAGCTCGCCGCGCGCGAGAGCCGGCTTCAGGATCGAGGCGGCGTCGATCGCGCCCTCGGCGGCGCCGGCGCCGACCAGGTTGTGGAGCTCGTCGATGAAGAGGATGATGTCGCCGCGCTGGGTGATCTCCTTCATCACCTTCTTGAGGCGCTCCTCGAACTCGCCGCGGTACTTGGAGCCCGCGACCAGGGCGGCCAGGTCGAGCGTGTAGATCTGCTTGTTCTTGAGCAGCTCGGGGACCTCGCCGTTGGTGATCCGCGCGGCCAGCCCCTCGACGACGGCGGTCTTGCCGACGCCCGGCTCGCCCAGCAGCACCGGGTTGTTCTTGGTGCGGCGGGAGAGGATCTGCATGATCCGCTCGATCTCGATCTCGCGTCCGATCACCGGGTCGAGCTTGCCCTCGGCGGCGAGCTTGGTCAGGTTGCGGCCGAACTGATCGAGCAGCTTCGAGGACTTCTTGCCCTCGCCACCGCCCGCGCCGGCGCCGGCGCCCTGGCGGCGGCCGCCGGGGCCGGACAGCATCCGGATCACCTCGTTGCGGATCTTCTCGGAGTCGGCGTCGAAGTCGAGCAGGATGCGCGCGGCGACGCCCTCGTTCTCCCGGACCAGGCCGAGCAGGATGTGCTCGGTGCCGATGTAGTTGTGGCCCAGCGAGAGGGCCTCGCGCAGCGCCAGCTCCAGGACCTTCTTGGCGCGCGGCGTAAAGGGGATCTGGCCGGCGGTGACCTCCTCGCCGGAGCCGACGATCCGGACCACCTGCGAGCGGACGCGCTCGACCGTGATGTCGAGGGACTCGAGGACGCGAGCCGCCAGGCCCTCCTCCTCGCGCAGCAGGCCGAGCAGGATGTGCTCGGTGCCGATGTAGTTGTGCTTGAGAGTCCGCGCCTCCTCCTGGGCGAGGACGACTACCTGGCGGGCTCTCTCTGTGAATCTCTCGAACATTCGGTCAGTGGCTCTCTGGTCTATCAAGCAATCCGGTTGGTCTTACGTTGCGGTAGCCGAATTGGCTTCCGGTTAAGTCGTATCGGTCAGGGGACGCAGACTCCCCGGGGGCCCAATCCGTATCGGCTCCTGGCTGCCGATTCCTTGATTTGACCTCCGGTTCTGTCGGGGACGGCGAAGCCAAAGTATAGCCAGGGGGTGTGCCGGGCCAGGCAGGTAGGCACGGCATGGGAACTCCCTGCAAGGTGCGGGAACGAAGCGCGCCCGACCGGCCTCCTGGCCATCAGAGCTGAACCACGCTCCAGCGCCGACGGCCTTCCGGCCGTAGCCGACAGCATCCGCCCCTCTGCGCGACCACTCGGCCAAGCCTGCAGACCGTGGCCGTGGAACCACGGACGAAGTCGGTACCTTGCCGCACGTGGGAGCCTCGGAGCGGCGATCCGAGCCAACCCCAAGCTCGGCGGTGGCGATCGCCTGCGGGATCGTCCTGCTACTCGCCTGGATCGCCTGGGCGATCGTCGTCACCAGCGATCACGGCTCCCGGGCCGGCCTCGGCGTCCTGGTCGCCTGGCCCGCGCTGCTCGCCGCGGCGGCGCTCGTCTCCCTGGCGCTGATCGGCGCCTTCATCCTGATTCGCAGGCTGGCCAGCGGATCGAAGCGATGAGGCTGGACAACTCGACGAGCAGCCCGAATCCGAGCGGTCCCAGGCGACCGAGTCGAGCTAGCGCGCAGACATTCGTCCAGCCGCGGCGTGGGCCCTTCGGCCGACGTGCGCCAAGCACTGGACGCCGATTACGCCAGCTGAGACGCCCCGGATGGGAGAGTTCGATGCGCGAGCACCCGACACCCATCCCTCGGACGAGGCTGCCGATCCTGCTGATCGTGCTCGTCGCCGTCGCCGCCGCTGCTTGCGTTGGCCACGGGCCGCCGCCGCTGCGGCGCGCCACCACGCATGGGTACCACAAGTCGAAGCGCCACAAGAGGCCGAGCGCGGAAAGCCTCCGCTCCCCTGAGCGGCATCTACGACGCGTGCTCGGACCCGGACTCGAAGCCCACCCCGCTTCCGAACTGCACGGATCGGCTCGCACGCTCCAGGGGGGCTTTCAGGTGGTCCTCAACTACTGGAGCACCTCGATGACGGTGGCGGACAACCTCGTGTACGCGAACAACGCCGCCGCCCTGGGGATGCAGGTGATCTGGAACCTTGCCGACTATCGCAATGGATCGTTGGCCTCGAAGCTCGACCTGGTCCGGGCGACCTCCTCGCATCCCGCGACCTGGGGCTATTACATCGGCGACGAGGTCAGGCCCGAGAACCGCGGGCGACGTAGCCCAGCTCTCCGGCGCCATTCGCAGCCTGACCAGGAAGCCGCTGCTCTTCGTCTCGCGCCCGAACAATCGCTGATGCAGCCCTTCCGCAAGCTCGCCGACTACATCGGCCCGAACGACTACCCCTACGGCCCATGGGATCCGCCGGTGTGTCAGACCTCGCGGTGGTCCTACCGAATGGGCCGCAACCCGGTGATGGTCCTCCAGGCCTACTCCTGGTCGATCGACTTCCCCGACTTCCAGCCGGATTGGCCGTCGGCCGGCGAGATGCGGCGGATGCGGAACCAGGCGACCAGGTGCGGGCAGCCCAAGCTGCTGATGTGGTTCTGCTTCCAGGCATCACGGACTGCAACCCGAGCCCGACTCGTACTGGCGCCAGCTCGCCTGGGCCGCGAACGGGGTCACACTCGGGCCCGAGCAGCGACTGACTTCGCCGAGCTCCTAGTGCCCCCTCTTCATCGTGAACTCGGGGGCGACAAGGCTGCTCGCGGATCCCTGTGTCGCCTTCAGCCTGGCCCTCGCGCGCATGTGGATAATGCCGACGAAGACGCGGTTGTCACCAGCCTGCAACGTCTTGACGTGATGGCCGCGTGACGTGATCGAGACTGGTCCCGCTCCCGGGGCCATCCCCCACACCCGCACCCGACTCGGGCCGATGCGCTCCACCGCAAACGGGAACCCGAACGCCTGGAAGGCCGGCTTCGGGGAGTAGTTGTTGAAAAGGAGCCCGCTGGTCGGGATCGGGTCCGACCCGTTCTGCACCAGATCCCTGAGCTCGAACCAGAAGGCAGCCGAGACTCCCTGCTTCCAGAGGATGTAGAAGGCCTGCGAGAGGTAGCGCGCCTGCGTCTTCAGCGACACCCCCCGCGACGGCGGGTTGCTGTTCCACCAGATCTCCGTAATCCAGATCGGCTTGTTCCCGACGAGCCTCCTCTGTGATGATCCTTCTCACCCTGCCGATGTCCGGGGTCGAGGCGTCATCCGGGTTGATCGCGTGGCGTGTTGGTGCACCGACGTTGATCGCGTGATGAGCGGCGACGTCGAAGCGCGGCGGGGTCGGCAGCGGCGGCGCCTTCGGGCCGCCCCGCCCTTCTTCTTGCCCCTTCTTGCCTTTCTTCTTGGCGTCGACTCAGGCAGAGCAGCCCGCGCCAGAAGGTGAGGGGCTGCATGCGCGGGGCGAAGAGTCCACGGGCCGGTGTCAGACCGCCGTACGGAGCGGTGCCGCCGGTGATCACGACGTTCTGCGAGCTGACGGCCTTCAGGTTCGCGTAGAACGCATCCAGCATCGGCCGGTAGACGTCGAAGCCGACCGGCGTATTCCCGACGAACTGCGGCGAGAGGTTGAGGCCCAGGTTCGGCTCTGCCCAGAGCTGCCAGTAGCGCACCGCCGGGAGACCCGCGAAGTTGCCGGAGTACCGGGTGGCGATCGCGCTAGTGAACTGCCCAAGTCGCGCGGGGTCCGGCTTCCAGGTTCCAAGGGGCGCGACGCTCTGGAGGGGACGCCCGGAACCTCCGCCCAGGGGCGCGCGGGTGACCGCCATCACGATCTTCAGCCCCCTGGCTTTGCATCCCGCACCCCGGCATCAATGGTGCCCCAGTTGTAAACCGGGTCGCCAGGGTTGCCCGGAGTCGGCGGCGGCGCGGAGGGCGCAACGTTGTCCCAACCGACGTAGATGAGGGCGAAGCCGGCCCGTGCCTGCGCCGTGCGATCCAAAGCCCGGGTCTGCGCCGCGACGTCGTCGCCGAAATCCGGCTCGTAGATGCCGGTCTCGAAGCCGCGCGCCGCGTGGGCGGGCGAGGCGGTGCAGCCCAACCAGCAGCACGCAGCGGAAGCGGCCGCGATGAGCACTGAGCGTCGGCGGCCTCTCCCCATAGTCACCTTTCCCATTCGTTGATCCTATGGCTTCGAGTCGAGAGCATCACAGGGCAAAAACACCCGAATGCGGGTTTAGTGCCGTGCCCTGCGATATGCCGCCAGGGAGGCCCGCGCACTGCCCAGCTCCGCCTCGATCCGGGAGAGCGTCTACCAGGTCCGCCAGTTGGTGCTCTCCTTCGGGGTAGCCAGCCGCGCCGCCGCCGCAGCCTGACCGAACTTGCCCTGGCGCTCCAGCACCAGCGCCTCCTGCAGGCGCGGCGTCGCCGCGTAGGGCTGGATGTCGGCCGCCGACCGCGCCTCGGAGAGCGCCGAGTCGAGCCGGCCCCGGTTGACGTCCTGCTCGCTGGCGCGCACGTCGGAGGCTCCCTTGTAGGGCAGATAGATCACCAGCACGGCGACGGCGGAGGCAACGACCGCCCGCCCACCAGCCGATCTCCCGGCGCCTCTGTTCCCCTTTCGTCCTCGCCTCCGGCACGGGTCCGCGCGCTCCGTCCACGGCGACCGCGGCGAGCAGGAAGAAGGCGATCGGCATCACGCCGATCTCCCACATGTAGTCGATCCCGCTGCGACCGCGAAGGCGACCCCGCGGCGGTCGCGGCCGCGAGCCCGAGCCGCAGGTCAGGCGGAGCGCGCAGGGCGCGGACCGTGCCGATCCCGAGAATCGCCAGCACCAGGGAGGCGACGATGATGAAGCCGACGATCCCCAGCTCGGCCAGCGTCTCGATGTAGAGGGAGTGGGCATCGCGGACGAAGGCGCCCGCGTAGCTCGCATGCTGCGCCCACCAGAACTCGAAGGTGCCCGGGCCGATGCCGTGAAAGGACTCGGTCTTGTAGGCGTCGACCGCCGAGGTCCAGAACTGGTAGCGCCCGCTGCCGCTGGTGTTGAGGATCTGGCTTGGGCGGCTGGCCGTTGTGGGGGCTCCGCCGCTTCGGTTCTTGAAGTTGTCCCAGCGGTCCTTCACCTCCTTGGGGGCCCCGGCCGCGACGGCGATCGGCAGTGCGATCAGGATCGCGACCCCCGTCCCGACGACGGCGGTACGCGGCGAGACCAGGAGCCAGCTCGGCCGGCGCCCATGACGGACCGCGAGGGAGATCCCGTACTGGCAGAGCGCCACCGCGATGCAGACCGCGATCACGATGCAGCAGTACGTCGCTTCCCTGCGACTTCGCCGCAGCCGTGGGGAGCCCCCGGTCGAGTGCGGCCCGGTGGTCCACGGCGTGCCCGAGGATCGCCGTTCCGGCCGCCCCTACGGCGAGGGTGACCAGCTTCGGCAGCCGGTCGGGCGCGAGCAGGAAGAAGGCGACCAGGCCCCCGACGAGCACCACCGTCGCGGTGCCCGAAGAGGAGAGGTAGTAGGCAGCCCGGCCACAGGGATGGCTGCCGCCGCCAGCATCTGGCCCGCGATCGTCCGCGCCGAGGAGCTTGCGGCGAGCAGCAGCGGCAGTCCCATCGCGGCGAAGGCGCCGAGGGCGCTCGAGTAGTTGAGCG
>CAVRYR010000010.1:0-83211 GCA_963725475.1 uncultured Solirubrobacterales bacterium
CTGGTCCGCTTCGACGGCGGCGGCGAGAAGCTGGTCGACCTGCCGCAGGGAATCGACGTCGGCACGGCTCAGCAGGCGCTCGACGCAAACCCGGCCGTCGACTACGCAGTTCCCAACTACATCGCCCACGCCTCGGCCATCCCGAACGACCCGGGCCCCGCCGGGTTTCCCGGGGGCTGGCAGCGGACCCAATGGAACTTCCTGCCCTGCGGGTCGCTCTGCGGTGAGTCCCCGACCCCGCTCCGAATATCAGGCGCGCGGCGGGCTGAACGCCCCTGAGGCCTGGGACATCCTCCGGCAGCGCGGGGCAGCGGACGGGCCGGGGCGCACGCGTGGCCGTACTCGACACGGGCATCGCTTACATGAGCAAGAAGCCGCGGTTCCGGCGCAGCCCGGACTTCGCCCGCAGCCAGTTCATGCCCGGCTACGACTTCGTCGACAAGGACCGGGAGCCGCTCGACGAGGACGGGCACGGCACACACGTCGCGGGGACGATCGGGGAGCGGAACGACAACGGCATCGGCCTGACCGGCCTGGCGCCGCGGGCGAAGCTGATGCCGGTCCGGGTGCTCGACTCGGACGGCTTCGGCACGGCCCGCGATATCGCCCGTGGCATCCGCTTCGCCGCCGACCACAAGGCGCAGGTGATCAACATGAGCTTCGAGTTCTCGCTCGGCGTGAACAGCTGCGGCAAGATCAAGGGCATCTGCACTGCCGTCAAGTACGCCTTCAAGAAGGGTGCGCTGGTGGTGGCGGCGGCGGGCAACGAGAACGGCGAGCCGGTCGCCTTCCCCGCGGCCGCCCCCCATGTCCTCGGCGTCGGCCGTACCACCAAGGACGCCTGCCTGGCCAGCGACTCGCGAACCGGCACCGGCCTCGACCTGGTCGCCCCCGGGGGCGGCTATCCGCTGCTGCCGACCTGCGGCTCAGACGACCCCTTCTTCACCCGCGGCCTCCCGATCTTCCAGCTCACCTTCGACGGGCCCAGCTTCACCAGCTTCGGCTACCCCGGCGGCTACGAGGGCACCTCGATGGCGGCCGCCCATGTCTCAGGCGTGGCGGCGATGGTGATCGCGAGCGGCGTCGTCGGGAGCTCGCCGACCGCCGTGGAATGCCAGCTCGAGCGCACCGCCCGCCACGACGACGCGCAACTCGGTCAGCCCTATGACCCGCGCCTCTTCGGCGCTGGCCTGATCGACGCCGCCGCGGCGGTCAGGGCCCGCGCGCCGGGCTGCTAACGACCCTAGGTCGTCTTCGACGATCCAGACGTCGCAGGGCGCGTGGTGCGAGATCTTGTTGGGCACGCTGCCCAGCAGGAAGCGGCGCGCACCGGTCATGCCCTTGTTGCCGACGAGGACGAGGTCCGCGTCGTTCTCCTCGGCGACGTCGAGGATCGCGTCAGCGGGATCGCCCTCACGCGGATGCGTGACGACGTCCACCTTCGCCTTCTTGGCCACGGCCGCGGCCTTGTCGAGCACGAACTGCACGTCCTCGCGCGGGTTGACGGCATGCGAGACATCGCCGGAGATGCCCTCCCCCTCATCCTTGAGGCGCTGTTGCGGAACGGGCTCGTAGGCGCTGACGATCTCGAGCTTCGCCTTCGAGAGCTTCGCCAGCTCCACGGCCGTATTGACCGCCTCCGTGGCGGTCTCCGAACCATCGGTTCCAACCACTATGCGGTCGAACATCACCCCTCCTCGGACATTTAACGGGTCGCGCTGTCGCGCGCCCTCGCATGAAATTTGCGCGCCGATCCTAGCTCAGCTTGACGATCGCGATCACCATCGAGGCCAGCAGGCAGACGACGATGATGGCCATGCAGACGGCCCAGAGGCGCGGCATGGGCCGATCCTAGTCAGGCTCGATCGGCTGCGGATGCGGCGTCGGCACACCGGCGAGAGCGCTCGCGGGAGTGCCCGGCGCGACCCGGTACCAGTCGACGTAGCGGCCACAGGCCTGGCGCAGCGGCACTGTCTGGCGGGCGGGATCGGCGCGCGTCGCGGCGAGGCCGCCGAGGTAGGCCTTGCTCTCGGTATGGAGCAGGCGCCCGATGAGCGGCGGGTCGGCGACGTCGACGTCGAAGATCACCTCGCCCGCCCGTCTCACCTTCAAGGCCCCGACCGGGTAATAGGGCGAGGGGCCGCGGAAGAGCAGGTTCGTCCGGAGCTCCGCACTGAACGGAGCAGCAAGAGCGCCACCGCTGGCCGTGACGTGAAGTGCCTGGGTGCTCGCGTACTGGAGCGAGATGTCCCAGCGGCCGGGCGTCAGGTAGAGCCGCTGCTGCCCGGGCTTCGTCTGGGTGAGCTCGGGGCTCGGGTGCCAGACCTTGCCGATCACGGGCTGGACGGTGAAGACGCTGGCGGTGCCGTCAAGCCTGGAGAGCTTCGCCTGTGCGGGGTCGGTGCAGTCGAGCGGCGCGCCCGGATTGAGCGGCTCGTACAGGGTCCGCCGCTGCCCGACCGGGTGATCGCGGTGCCAGAGGATGAAGTCGCCGGTCCGCAGCCGAGGCACGAAGCCGGGCGGGGCCTCGCTCTGCATCGCCGCGCTCGTCGTCACCACCCAGTTGAAGTTGTTCATCACGAACTGCGGCAGGTTGTCCCAGTCGAACTTGGCGTTCAGGTCGGTGGCCCGGTAGAGCGGGTGGACCTCCTCGACGTCGTAGTGGTTGGTGATCGGCGCGTAGACCTCCGAGCCGATCAGCTCCCAGGAGACGAAGTTGTCGCGGCCGAGGAAGAGCACGTTCTGACCGTCGACGATCGGCCGCATGCGCAGCATCTCCTGCAGGTGGTAGTCGGGGCCGACCGCCGACTGCCGCAGCGGCAGCAGGGTCGAGAAGGCGGCCGCGGCGGCGAAGGCGAGCGTCAGCAACGGCACGCCGAGGCCGACCAGCGGCGCGAACGGGCCGTGGCGGCCACCACGCGGCGCAGCCGCCCTCGGGCACGTCGGCCTCCTCCCCGGCAGGGCGTCGGCCGAGAGCAGGCCGCGGAGCGCGACCACCATGATCAGCGGCGCGCCGATCGCGAGCGCCTTGGCCTGCGTATAGGGCGTGCCGAGCGCGAGCGAGGCGAGGTACAGGAGGGTCGCCGCGATCAGGGCGGCGGGCAGCGCCGACTCGCGCCGCGAGAGAGCCCGCCCCAGCCCCCAGGCGAAAGCGACCAGGGCCAATAGCGCGCCGAGGTAGAAGGCGAGCTCGGGAGTCGTCGAGTTGGCCGGCGTGATCCGGAACTCGCCCGAGGGCCAGATGCCGAACGCCTCCAGCGGGTTGAGCGGCTGGCGGAGGTTGCCGAAGCCCACGGTCGGGCCGGTCCCCTGCGGGTTGAAGGCCTTGAACGAGGAGAAGCTCGCCAGCCGGAAGACCTCGGGGAGCGCGCAGATCACGGGAATGGCGATCCCGACCCCGATCGCCGCCCGGGCGCCGCGGAGCCGCTCGCGAAGCCTGAGGGACGGCGAGCAGCGACCGCGCGCGCTCCCGCTCCCGCCAGGCGATCAGCAGCATCCAGATCAGCGCCGTCCCGAGCAGCCAGGCGATCCCGGGGAAGCTGTAGTTGTAGATCGTGCCCGCCGCGATCACGCCGAGCGGGATCGCCGCACTCGCCGCGCCGCCTCCGCCGGACCAGGCCGGCCGCAGCGCCGGCAGCGCCAGCGCGAAGCCGAGCAGCGCCAGCGCCAGCATCGGCTCCTTGAAGGCGCCCTGCGCGAGGTAGGCCGCGGCCAGGTACGGGCTCGCCGCCAGCACCGCAGCCGGCACCCGCAGCCAGCCGCGCACGCCGCCGAGCGCTCCGTAGGCGGTGAGCGCGAGCAGCGAGGCGATCGCGCCGGTGAGCCCGGCGAACCCCTCGATCAGGCTCGCCCCGCTCACCTTGGCCGTGGCGGCGACGATCGCGTGCGGGCCGAGCGGGTAACCGTCCTTGATCAGGTCCGGCGTGGGACCGGCGTGCGAGCTGATCCACTCGGTGAAGAGCAGGTGCGAGGCCATGTCGTCGTTGACCAGCCCCTGGCCGAGAATGCCGACGCGGCCGCTCGCCATGAACGGGATCGCGGCGACCAGCGCGGCGCCAAGCAGGGCAGCGATCGCGCCGGTACGCATCGCGCCCGCCGGGGCCGAGCTGCGGCCGAAGACGACGATGCAGCCGAGCAGCGCCACGCCGACGACCACGGCCGCGGTGACGGCATGGCCGGGCAGCTTGACGGCGACCCCGCAGATCACCAGCAGAGCCGAGAGACCCGTCGCGGGGACCGCGGCCGAATGCCGCGGCAGGCCAGCGATCGCCATCACCGCCGCACCGAGCAAGAGGGAGGCACCGACGATCAGCGCCCCCGCCAGCAGAGCCGAAAACATCGCGGAAGCCTAGAGTGCGGCGGCTCTGATCAGAGACCGGGCACGTGGCGCGCCACGAAGCCCGACGGATAGGCGTCATAGGGGTGCCAGCGCGGGCCGGAGCCACGCGCGTCGCCCACCGTGTCCCAGCGGAGCCCGGCGATCACCGCGTAGACGTGGGTGGGGCTCGCGTAGATGGTCAGCCATTGCCCGGGCCCGGGCTCGCCGTAGCCCATGAACTGGCCCGAGGTCAGCGGGGTCTGGAGCAGCCCGGCTCCCGCGAGCGCGTAGCTGACGGCGCCGGAGCAGTCATAGCCACGCGACTGGAACGAGCCATGACCGCCTCCCCACCGGTAGGGCTGGCCGACGATCAGGTTCGCGGCGGAGATCATCGCCTTGATCGGGTCGGGCGCCGAGGCCGGGGGGAGCGCCGTGCGATTGAGGAGCAGCGCCGAGTCCACCCCGCCCACCGGGTGGGTGGCCGTGTAGACGCGCTTGCGCTCCTCAGGCGAGGGAGGCTGGAAGGAGCCGTTGGTCCCGGCGGAGGCGGCCGGCATGCCGGTCTTCGGGTCAATCGGCGCGGGCTTCGCCTCGGGTGTCGTCTTGGTGGTATCGATCTGAGGCGTCGACGACCCCGGCCTGTAGTTCGGCTCCGCCGCCCATGGGGGCGGCGCGAGTGGAGCGGCGGCAACCTTGTCGACGGAGCCAGCGCTCCAGACGAAGCGGGGGCCGACCACCAGCGCCAGCAGAGCGCACGCACAGATCGCCACGGCCGCAGCGGCCATCGCGATGCCCTTGTTCTCCCGGATCGTCCAGATCACGTCCCGGCCTCGTACTGAGTATGCCTCAGTCGATCCGGATGTGATGCAGCTCGACCACGCCCCGGGTGCGGGTCTCGACCTTCCAGCGGCGGCGCGCCTGCTCGAAGAAGGCGCCGGCCGCGGGGCGCCCCGGATCTGCGACCCACGCCTCCTGCCCCAGTTGCGGCAGCAGATTGAGCAGCTGCGCCACCGACCGGCGCTCGTAGAGGACGTCAGCCGCGAGCACCAGGTCGAAAGGCCCACGTTCGACCAGCCCACCTGCGTTCGACCATTCGGCCCTCGCAGTCTCGACGACTACGTCATTGGCGCGCGCGTTGCGCGCGACCAGTGCGAGGGCGTCGGAGTCCGCGTCCGTTGCGAGCGCGATGGCTCCCCCGCGGGCCGCCGCGATGCTCGGTACCGCGAGGCCGCAGCCGAGCTCGACGACCCGCAGGCCGCGTAGATGCGAGGGCGCGCCGAAGGCGCGACCCGTTGTGTGTTGGTCGAGCTCGCGCGCGAGCGCCACGCCGCTTCGCCAGAGGACCGACCAGTAGGGAGCAATCGGCGCCCACTCCACCTGGTGGTCGTCGGGGATCTCGGCTGCCTCCGCCGGCTGCAGCAATCGAAGATCCCCGCTTTCCAGCTCGATCGTGTGCGTGACGTATTCCTCGCCCACCCGACGACCCTACGGGCTCGGGGCTAGGCGGGGACCGGGCGCTCCATGAACCACATCGGGGCGCCGCCCGGGATGGTGACCTCGCCGGTCACCTCGTAGCCGTGCGAGCGGTAGTAGGGCAGGTTGTCGGGCTTGGCGGTGTACAGATAGGCTGGGACCTGGTCGTCGTCCGCGACCCCGGCGGCCTCCGCCATCAGCTGCCGCCCGAGCCCGCCCCTCTGCCGTGACGGGCTGACGGCGAACATCCAGACCAGGAAGTGGTCGTAGGGCGGGCTGGCCTTCTCGATGATCCGCTCGGCGCGCAGCGAGCGCGCCAGCACGGCCGGCCCCGCCAGGACCGGGCCCGGCGCCAGGGTGGCGAGCATGCGGAGCTCCGGCGGCGGCCAGAGGCCCGGGGCGCAGCCGGTCAACACCGCTACGACCTCGTCCTCGTCGGTGATGCACCAGGACGGGCCGCACCAGCGCTCTCCGGCCCGGATCGTGTCGCGGCAGGTGCGGTAGATGTAGCGCCAGCGCGGGCGCTCGCGGCGGGGGCCGACCGACGTCCAGCCGGGATCGTCGATGAAGGCGTCCGCGAGCACTTTCGCGGCCCCCTCGCGGTGCTCGGTCCGAAGAGGCTCGGGTTGTAGCGAATCAGGCAACGGAGGCCGAGGGAGCCGCGTCGGACTCCGCCCACTCGGCGCGGAAGACCCGGTGGCTGCCCGCCAACCCCTTGAGCTCGAGCTCGCGGCCGTCGTCGAAGCGCAGGCCGTCGCCGTTCCCTGACGCGGCCGCCTCGCGGAGCTCCTCTGAGACCAGGATCTCCCCGCCCATCGCCTGCGCGGCGATCCGCGCCGCAAGGATGACGTTCTTGCCGAAGTAGTCGCCCTCCTCGGAGATCACCTCGCCTGTGTGCAGCCCGATCCTCACGCGGAGCGTCTCCCCGGAGCCGTCCCGATCCCGCTCGGCGAAGGCACGCTGCACGTCGATCGCGCACTCGAGCGCCTCGCAGGGATCCGGGAAGGCGAGCATGAAGCCGTCGCCCTGGCTCTTCACCTCGTAGCCGTCGTGGCGGGCGATCTGCTCGCGGAAGATCGCGTTGTGCTCGCGCAGCACCTGGAGCCAGCGCTCGTCACCGAGCCGCTCCGTGAGGATGGTCGAGTCCTCGATGTCGCTGAACAGGATCGCAACGGTGCCGTCGGGGGCGGCGTGGGCCCGCATGTCGGGGCGCTCCTGCTCGAGCTCGGAGACCATCTCGTCGATCGAAGTGGTCACGTCCACGCCGGTGAGGCCCTGCGCCTCGAGGCGGTCGCGCAGCGCCCGGTCGACGATCCAACGCGCGCCCATCTGGCGGGCGGTACCGATCACCTCGGTGAGCAGCTCCATCGCCAGGTCGCGGTCGTTTGACTCGTCGCGCCGCAGCAGCAACTCGGCCAGCGCCAGGCCTCCGAGCGCCATCCCCGGCCGGTCGCCCATCTTGGTCGAGAGCTCGACCGCGTTGCCGAGGTGCCGCTCGGCGTCGTCGAGCCGCCCCAGCGTCTGGGCGAGCAGGCCGAGCACCCGATCGACCGGCCCGTTGCAGCCGACCGCCCGCGCGACCACGATCACCAGGCCCTCGTAGGGCAACAGCTCGTCATAGGCGCGCTGGGCGCGGTCCGTGTCGCCGATCAGGGCGATGGCCTCGCCCAGCAGGCTCATCCCTGCGGACCAGTTGACGTCCCTCGGGATCGCCGAGAAGTCGTCCCCGGCGAACCGCGCCAGCTCGCGCTGCGCAAGCTCGACGTCACCCGAGCGGGCCGCGAGGGTGATCACGCCGCCGCGCCAGGCGGGGATGCCCGGAAAGCGCTCGGCCAGCTCGCGCACGGCCGGCAGCAGCTCCCCCGCGCGGCCCTGGAGGCTGCGGATCTGCGTCATCTGGATCCCGTAGAACTGCTCGGCTACCGGCTGCTCGGCTCGCTGGCCGGCGGCCCTCGCTCGGTTGGCGAGAGCCTCCGCCTCTTCGATGTCGCCGTCCAGCAGGGTGCGCATGCCACGCAGCGCGATCGTCAGCCAGCTGTGCTCGGGCATGCGCAATTCGTCGGCCAAGCGGGCGTAGGTGGCCAGCTCGCGATCGACCGCCTCCATGTCGGCGAGCTCCAGGAACTGCCAGAGCCGGTAGCCATGCGCGCGCAGGACCGCCTCGCGGTTGCCTGTCGCCTCCCCGATCTCGAGCATCTCGTCCGCCAGCCGGAGCCGCTCGTGGGGGGCGTCAGGGCCCGCGGGGATGAAGATCTTGCGCTGCAACGCGGTCACCAGGCTGGTCGGCGCATCGACCTCCCGAGCGATCTCGATCGCCTCGTCGACGAGCCTCGTTGACTCGGTCACGTCATTGTCGACCCAGTACATCTCGGCCGACTTGGCGCTGAGCAGGGCGGCGCGGCGCGCGGTTCGCTCCAGCCCGATCGTCTCGAGCGCCTCGTCCAGCAAGGCCAGGAGCCTCTCGTCAAGGCGGCCGGCGTCGCTCATCATCGCGATCCCGATGGCCGCGCCGACGAGGCTGTCGGCGTCGCCGAGCCGGCGGGCGGAGTCCGCGGCCCGCTCGAAGGCGGCGCGAGCATCCGCGACGCGCGCCGACTTCGCCTCGGCGCCGCCCAGCGCCAGCAGCATGCTGCAGCGCAGCGCCTCGTCGGGGTCGTCCATCAGCTCGAGCACCTCGAGGGCGCGGCCGTAGACGTCGACCGCGTCCTCGTAGGCAAGCTGGTCCATGTCCTGCTCGCCGGCCCGCTGCGCGTAGTCGATGGCTTTGGAGAGATCGCCGCGGGGCGCGGCCTCCAGGAAGTGCTGGGCGAGCTCACCGAGCCGGTCGTCGACGTCGCCCCCGCAGATCTCCTCGATCGCCAGCCCGGTTCGCTCATGGAGCGCCGAGCGCTTCGCCGGGCTGAGCTCCTCATAGAGCGTGTCGCGGACCAGGGCGTGGGCGAACGAGTACCGCCCCTCTCCCGATGTCGGTGACCAGCCGTTCCGCGATCGCCTCCCCGGCCGCGGTCATCAGCTCCTGCGGTGAAAGCTTGGAAACACGCTGGACGACCTCCTCGTCGAAGTCCCGGCCGATCACCGCGGCCACGCGGAGCGCGTCGTTGGTCCTCTCGCTGAGGCGGTCGAGGCGGCGCCCCACCACCTCTCGCACGCCTTGCGGGATCTGCAGCTCGGCGAGGCTGCCGCCGGCCGTGAGCTTGCCCTCGCTCGCGAGCAGGCGAACGATCTCGCCGACGAAGAAGGGGTTGCCGTCGGTCTGCTCCTGGACGGCCTCGGCGAGGCCGGTCGGCGCCGGGGCGCCAGCGGTCATCTCGATATAGCGCTCGACGGCGCCGACCGAGAGGCCCTTGAGCGGAATCCGGGCACTGCCCTCGATGCCCGAGATCTCACCCAGGACGCGGGCCAGGGGATGGTGGCGGCCGAGCTCGACGTCGCGGTAGGTGCCGAGGATGAGCAGCCCGCTGGAGGCCAGCTCACGGGCGGCGAAGCGCAGCAGCAGCAGCGAGGGCTCGTCCGCCCAGTGGAGGTCGTCGAGCACCAGCACGATCGGCCGGTCCCGCGCCACGGCGAGCAGCATGCTGGTGACGGAGTCGAACAGCCGGAATCGGGCCTCCTCGGTGTCGGTCCCGGTCGCGGGCTCGATGTCGAGCTTCTCCCCCACCTCGGGGATCAGCTGGGCGACCTCGGCGGCGCCGGCGCCGAGCTGCCAGGCAAGCGCGACCGGATCCGCGTCTCGGGCATAGGCGCGGATCGCCTGGACCCAGGGCCAGTAGGACGGAGCGCCCTCGTCCTCGCGGCAGCGCCCCCAGTAGACCCGGGCGCCGCTCACCCGCGCGTAGGTGGCGAGCTCCTCCGCGGCGCGGGTCTTGCCGATGCCGGGCTCGCCGACCAGCAGCTGCAGTGAGCCGCGCCCGGCGAGGGCGGCGTCGACCGCCTCGCGCAGGCGCTCGAGCTCCTGCTCGCGCCCGACGAACACGCCGCCGGCGAGGCCCTCGAGCGGGTTGGCCTTGCGCTCCTCCTCCGCATCTTCCGGCTGCTCCTCGAGGGCGGCGAGCATGCGCTCGCGCGCCTCGGCGGCGTTCGCGGGCCGGTCCTCCGGCCGCTTCGCGAGCAGGGTCATCACCGCACGGTCGAGCGCCTCGGGCACCTCCGGGTTGTGGCGGGACGGCGGCACCGGGTCGGCGTGCAGGTGCTGGGAGATGATCGAGACTGCGTCGTCGCCTGGAAACGGCGGCTGGCCGGTGAGCATCTCGTAGAGCAGGGCGCCGAGCGAGTAGAGGTCGCTCTGCGGGCTCGATGGATCGCCGAGCGCCTGCTCTGGCGGCAGGTAGGCGACCGTGCCGACCAGCGTGCCCCCGCTGACGCGGGAGCGGGCCTCGGTCGTGGCAAGCCCGAAGTCGCCGAGCCGCGCCCGGCCGTCGTCGTCGATCCAGACGTTCGCCGGCTTCAGGTCGCGGTGGACGATGCCGCGCGAGTGCGCGTGCTCCAGCGCCCGGCTGACGTCGGCGGCGATCTCGACCGCCCGCGGTACCTCGAGCCTGCCGCCGGCCGCCGCGAGCAGGCCCTCGACGTCGCCGCCGGGCATGTAGCGGCTGACGATGAAGGGGTTGCCGTCGTCCTCGCCGGTGTCGAGGACGGTGACCACGTGCGGGTGGTCGCCGAGCTTGCGCATCGCCTCCGCCTCGCGGCGGGCCCGCGCCTGGATCGCGGCCCCCACGCCCTCGGTGTCGAACAGCGCCACCGCGACCTCGCTGCCGGTCGCCGTGTCGTCGGAGAGATAGACGCGCTTGCGCCCGCCCTGGCCGAGGAAGCGCCTGACCCGGTAGCGGCCACCGACCTCGGTCGGGACGTCGGCCGGCAGCGGCTCCGCCTGTCGCACCTCGGCGACCGCCGACTCGGCCGTCAGCTCGGTTCCGCAGGAGTCGCAGAATCGCGCCCCTTCACGATTCTCGTTGCCACAGGACGGGCACCGCATGACCACGACTAGTAAACCAGGCACCGCCGGTGGGCTGGCTGGCTGGCCAGGATCGTCCGAAGTGAGGATGTCAGCCGAGCTGACGGTCCAGGTTGTAGGCGGCGCTGATCAGCGCCAGATGGGTGAACGCCTGAGGAAAATTGCCGAGCTGCTCTCCGGTCGGGCCGATTTCCTCCGAGTAGAGCCCGACATGATTCGAGTAGGTGAGCATCTTCTCGAAGGCCAGCCGTGCCTCATCAAGCCGCCCGGCCCGAGCCAATGCCTCAACCCACCAGAAGGAGCAGAGTGAGAAGGTCGCCTCTTCGCCGACGAGCCCGTCGGGTGAGGCCTCAACGTTGTAGCGGTAGACCAGGCTGTCAGAGACCAGCTCCTCGGTGATCGAGTCGAGCGTCGAGATCCAGCGCGGATCGGTCGGCGCGATGAACTTGCACAGGGGCATCAGCAGCAGGGAGGCGTCGAGCTTGTCGGTCCCATAGTGCTGGACGAAAGCCCGTCGGCCTGGGTGCCAGCCGCGCTTCATGATCTGGTCGTAGATGCGGTCCCGAACCGCGGTCCAGCGGGTTAGGTCAGCGGGTAGCCCACGTTGGCGAGCGATCCTGATGGCGCGCTCGACCGCGACCCAGCTCATCAGCCGGGAATAGGTGTAATCGCGGCGGCCGCCGCGGGTCTCCCAGATCCCCTCGTCGGGCTGATCCCAGTGGTCCATCAGCCACTCAACGGTGTGGGTGATCTCCACCCAGCCGTCGTGATAGATGGGCAGCCCGTACTTGTTGCAGAGGTAGACGGAGTCCATTAGCTCGCCGTAGATGTCGAGCTGCAGCTGGGTCGCGGCGCCATTGCCGATCCGCACCGGCGCCGATCCCATGTAGCCCTCGAGGTCTGAGAGCTCCTCCTCGGGCAGCTCCTCGCGCCCGTCGATCCCGTACATGATCTGCAGCGGGCCGGACTCGCGCTCGCCCGCATTGCGGACGCGCTCCTCCAGCCACTGCATGAAGCCGCCGGCCTCCTCCGTGAACCGAGCCTGAGCAGCGCGTAGAGCGAGAAGGCCGCATCGCGCATCCACGTGTAGCGGTAATCCCAGTTCCGCTCGCCGCCGAGCTGTTCCGGCAGGCTGGTCGTCGGGGCAGCCACGATCGCCCCTGTGGGCGCGTACGTGAGCAGCTTCAGCGTGAGTGCCGAGCGGTGCACCGTCTCGCGCCAGCGCCCGTTGTAGCGCGAGTGTCCAGCCAACGCCGCCAGAACGCCACGGTGGCGTCGAACTCGGCGGCGACGTCGCCGTCGGAGTACGCCGGCGGCTTCTGGTCCTCGACGGCGGCTTCGAGCACGAAGGTCGTGGTCTCCCCGGCCCGAAGCGCGACCCGCGCCCGGACGTCCGTACCGTTGACGATCTCGAGCGGGCATCCGGCCGAGAGATTGAGCGAAAGGTCCGGAGAGCGGAAGGCCGCGCCATGAGGAGTGAGTGCGACCTCGTGACTCGCCCGCGCATAGTCAAAGCGAGGCGCAATGTCGACGCGGAAGCGGATCTCGCCACGTACGGCCAACACTCGGCGGACGATGCGCTGGCGGTGCGCCCCATTGCCGCGGTCCGGCGGCATGAAGTCCTGGACCTCGCCGACCCCGTCGGCCATCAGGAAGCGAGTGATCAGCACGTTTGTGTCGGGCAGGTAGAGCTGCTTGGAGCTCCAACCATCCTGCTCGGGCGTGATCCGGAACAGGCCGCCCCGCTCGGCGTCAAGGATCGCTCCGAAGAGGCTCGGTGAGTCGAAGCGCGGGCAGCAGTACCAGTCGATGGTCCCATCCGTGCCGACGAGCGCGACCGTGTGCAGATCTCCGATCAGGCCGTGCTCAGCGATGGGCAGGTAGCGCTCCCCTGGGGTCCGTCGAGTCCCTGCGGGCAGCATCTGTCCTCGCGCATCAGCCCTGACGTCGAGCGCCATCCTCAGGCCTCATCTGCATATGGCACGAGCACGAGCTTCCCCTTGGCCGCCGTGCTCTCGAGCATCTCGTGAGCGCGACGGGCCTCGGAGAAGGGCAGGCGCTCGGCCACGACCGGGTGGATCTTGCCTTCGCGAAGCAACGCGAGCAGCACCTCGAAGTCCTCGGCGAACCAGTCCTGGTGGGGGATGCGCAGGATCTGGACCCGGTAGCCGGACACCCGCCGGCGGGACGAGAGTGTGCCCCAGAGCCAGGTGATCGCCATCGCCGGCCACCACTCGAACCACGCACGCAGGCTCTTGCGACCCTGCACCAGCGTGTTGTAGGCGCCCATCGTTACGAGCCGCCCACCGGGATCGCCGGTGATCTGATCGCCCTTACGCAGTGCGCGGAAGGAGCGCAGCGCCACCTTGCCGCCGATCCCGTCGAGCACGACATCGACGCCCTCCCCACCGGTCAGCTCGCGCACGCGCGCCAGGAAGTCCTCGTTGCGGTAGTCGATCGCCACCGCCCCGAGCCGCTCGACCGCGGCCTTGTCGCGCGCAGCGCAGGTGCCGAACATGCGCACCCCGGCCACCGCTCCCAGCTCGAGCGCCGCCGTGCCGACCCTGCCGGCCGCGCCGTGCACGAGCACCGTCTCGCCCGAGTGCACCCTCGCAGTACGGTGGAGCATCTGGTAGGCGGTCATGTACGGGAAGATCAGGCTCACGACCTCCGCCGGGTCCAGGTCATCGGGGACTGCGACGACGTACTCCTCCGGCACACAGACTCGCTCCGCGTCGGCCCCATACACCGTCAGCGCGCCAACCCCGTCCCCCTCACGCAGTCTCTCGCAGCCAGCGCCGAGCTCTTCGACGATGCCGACCAGCTCGTAGCCTGGCGTGAACGGCGGCTTCGGGCCGCCCATGTACGTGCCGGCGCGGATCTGCGCGTCGGTGAACGACACCCCGGCCGCCAGAACCTTCACGCGCACCTCGCCGGGACCCGGACGGGGATCGTCCTGCTCCACCACCTTCAACACCTCCGGCCCCCCGTACTGGTCGACGATAACCCGCTTCATCGCTCAACCTCCTTGTCGAGGTGAGGCCGAGCATCACACGGCAAGCTGAAAGATCATCGGTAGTACCGCCGGTATTGACCTCCGTGTTCGGCACGGACACCCGCCCCGGTCTCGGTGCGCCGCTTCGTATGGATGACGGCCGAACTTCCATCGAAACGCTCTCGGCCGGCGGACTAGCGTGACGACACAATGGCGCGACTCGCATCCGATGCCGACTACGAGGCGGTCGTCGCCACGATCGTGGACGCCTTCCACCGAGACCCGCTCTGGTCCTGGATCTGCCCGGACCCTCTGAGACGGCGCGAGCAGCACGCCGAGATCTTCGGCCTCTATGTGGAGAGCGCCCTGCCCAACGGAGGAGTGTGGATGACCGACGCCCAGGCGTCGGCCGCGGCCGTCTTCACCCCGCCGGGGCGGCGCGAGCTCAGCGAGGAGGCCGAAGCAAGGCTGGAGCCGTTCCTCCGGAGAGCGCTCGGCCGGCACGCGCAGGCGGTGCTCGAAACGCTCGAGCGCTTCGAGGCGGCAACCCCGGAGGGCCCGCCCTTCTACTACCTGAGCTTCCTGGGCACCAAGCCCGCGGCCCGCGGGCACGGCCTCGGCATGGCCCTGCTGGCCGAGTTGGTGGAGCAGGCCGACCGCGAGGGTCACCCCACCTACCTGGAGTCCACCAATCCGGCCAACAACCCACGGTACGAGCGGCTTGGCTTCGAAGCACAAAGCAGGTTCTCGACGCCGGACGATCTGCACAACGTCACGACGATGTGGCGGGAGCCCCGTTGAGCCGCTTGAACATCTTCCGCTGTGCCTTGTACAGGCCCGGGAACTCGGCGTAGAGGCGGTCGTAGGCGGCGCGGTTCTCCGGGTCGGGCCGGAAGACGCGATCGACCGGGACGAGGTCGCGGATCTCCTCCCGGCGGACCGCACCGAGCGCGAGCGAGGCCAGCAGTGCGGCGCCGCGCAGGTTGGTGTGGAGCGGCTCCGCAACGCGCTCGATCGTGCGGTCCATGACGTCGGCATGGATCTGGCACCAGAGGTCGGAGACGGCGCCACCGCCGAAGATCCGGAACCCGTCGAGCCGGCCGCCGGTGAACTTCTCAACCGCCTCGTTGAGCCAGCGGCTGTTGTAGGCAACGCCCTCGAGCACGGAGCGGATCAGGTCGGAGTTCCCGGTCTCGACGGAGAGGTTGTGCCAGCCGCCGCGGGCGTTGCGGTCGTCCACGGGCGAGCGCTCCCCCGCGATCCAGGGCGTGAAGATCACCCCGCCGCTGCCGGGCGGCGAGCCCGCCGCGAGCTGGGTGAGCCGCCCGAACTCGGCCGGCTCGCCGGTGTGGAAGGAGTCGCGGAGCCAGCGCAGGCAGAGCCCGGCCGCCTCGTGGTTGTTGGCGACCAGGTAGCTGGACGAGTCGAGGCCCGGGACCGTCGCGATCGAGCGCATCGGCGTCGGTCTTCTTCTTCGCGAAGGGCAGCGAGATCCAGGAGGTGGTGCTGATCGTCAGGTGGGGCTCGCCCAGCTCGAGCGCGCCGGTGCCGACCGCGGCCGAGTGCAGGTCCGGGCTGCCGGTGACTACCTGGGCCCGCGGGTCGATGCCGAGCTCCCGCGCGACTTCCGGCCGGACGGTCCCGACCACCGAGCCGGTCTCGACCAGCGGCGGCAGCTTGGAGCCGTCGATCCCGGCCCGCTTGACCAGCGCCGCGTCGTAGGCGAGCCGGTCGAGCCGGCGGTTGTCCGTGAGCCAGGCGCCGCTCATCGAGGCGAAGGTGGCAGCCGGCCGGCCGGTGAAGCGCATGGTCAGGTAATCGACTGGCTCCAGGTACCAGCGGGCGGCGGCGGCCACGTCCGGCATCTCTCGCTCGAGCAGGAGCATGTGGCTGACCGGGTCGCCGCCGAAGGGCGAGGGCACACCGGCGGTGTGGCGGACCCAGGTCGCCAGGGCGCCGGGCGAATAGCCGAGCAGGGGGCCGCCGACCACCTCGCGCGAATAGCGGGCGCCGCGGGTGTCGAGCCACGTGATGCACGGCCCGACCGGCTCGCCGGACTCGTCGACCGGCACCGTGCTCGCCCACTGACCGGTGCAGGAGACCGCGGCCACGTGCTCGGCCGGGATCCCGGCGAGCACCTCGCGCGCGAGCTGGCGGACCGCGTCCCACCAGGCCGAGGCGTCCTGCACTGCGCCGCCGCCGGGCGAGCGCTCGGTCTCGATCGTGCTCTGCGCCTCCCGGTGGAGCCGGCCGTCCAGCGAGAGCGACCCAACCTTGAGCGCCCCGCTCCCCAGGTCGACCGCGAGGACGAAGCGGTCGCTCCGCCGCTCGCGCAGCTCGTCGGCTCACGCGGCGGGGACCGACTGCTGCGAGTCCATCAGCTGGGCCATCACGCCGCGGATCATCTGCTCGGCGTCGGTGTTGAGCCCGCCGGGGACGCCGCCGTAGACGGCGCTCGACTCCGCCGGCTCGTCCCCGCGCTCGCGCGCATAGGCGACCGCGGCGTCGAGGTCATCGGCGAACGCCTCGGCGACCCCGGGCTGCGTCTGCGGCCGGGTGACCGCCATGTGCAGCGCGTTCGGGTACTGGAGGCCGTTGAAGCGCCAGCCGCGCCGCTTCATCTCGTCGTTGACGTGGTAGATGTCGAACTCGTCCGAGGTGAAGGCGAAGAGGAACGTCGGTTCTCCCAGCAGCCGCAGCTCGAGCGTGGGAGCGGACCGCCTCCTGCATCCGGGCCGAGGTCTCGAAGATCTCCTTCGCGTAGCGGCGGTAGCCCTCTTGGCCACGGAGACCAGCGAGGCCCAGGTCGCGGCCAGCAGCCCATCCGAGCGCGAGCCCTCCATCCCCGGCGAGAAGTACTTGCCGCCGCTCCAGTCCGGCATGAAGAAGTAGCAGCGGTTGCGCAGGGCCCGGTCGCGGAAGAGCAGGGTCGAGGTCCCCTTCAGGCCGTAGCCGTACTTGTGTGTGTCGGCCGAGATGGTGGTCACTCCGGGCACCCTGAAGTCGAAGGGCGGGATCGGGTAGCCGAGCTCCTCGCCGAAGGGCAGCAGGTAGCCGCCGAGGCAGCCGTCGACGTGCAGGCCGACCCCCCGCTCGAGCGCCAGCTCGCCGAGCTCGGCGATCGGGTCGATCGTGCCGTAGCCGTAGTTGCCGGCGGAGCCGACGATCGCCACGGTGCTCTCGTCGATCAGCTCGGCGACGTCATCCGGGCGGACCAGCGTCGTCTCGGGGTCGACCGGCGCGCGGCGCAGCTCGATGCCGAACAGGTGGCAGGCCTTGTCGAAGCCGGGATGGCCGGTCTCGGGCTTGACCACATTCGGCCGCTCGATACCGCGTCCCTCCCGGCCCTCCTCACGGTAGGCGAGCATCGCCTGGGCGATGCTGGCACTGCCGCCCGAGGTGACCATCCCGGCCGGCTCCGCGTCCTCGAGCGCTCCGGCGTGCATCAGGTCGAGGGCCATCGCGATGATCTCGCCCTCGAAGCGGGTCGCGCTCGGGCACATGTCCCGCTGCAGCGCGTTCTGGTGGGCGAAGAGGCCGAACGCCTCCTTCAGGAAGGCGTAGTGGTCGCGGTCGCCGCAGTACATCGTCCCGGAGCACTTCCCGGTCTCCCAGACCTCGTCCTCCTCGGTCGCCATCTCGCGCAGCTCGCCCAGCAGCTCCTCGCGGGACCGCCCGTCCTCGGGGAAGCTCGCGGTTGACGCCGTAGCGCTCGGCGTAGGGATAGAAGTCGAACAGGTCGCTCATGGATGCATGGCTCCTTGGGTGGATCCGCCGGTTCACGAGGCCGGCACAGTCTCTTCGCAACCTACGTGGTTCCCCCGGATGCGTAAAGCGACAGTGCGTATAGCCTCAAATCACCTTCCTTCCGCCTGCGGGACGGGACAAGATGAACGAAGAAGTGCAGCTCAAGGTAGTGATCGCCGGTGGGGGTGTCGCGGCTGTGGAGGCGATGCTGGGACTCCAGCAGGTGGCCGGCGCGCAGTTCGAGCTCGAGCTGATCGCGCCGAACGAAGAGCTCGTCCTGCCTGCTCTGGCGGTCGCCGAACCCTTCGGAATCGCCGCGCCGCCGGCGATCCCGATTGCCGATGTCTGCCGTGACCTCGGCGCCACGCATCGCCGCGACGTCCTGGAGAGCGTGGACCCGGCGGCCAGGACCGCTCGCACCGGATCGGGTGACGAGGTTGCATTCGATGCCTTGCTGCTGGCAATCGGTGCGGCGGCCGACCCGGCGCTCCCAGGGGCCCTGACCTATCGGGGGCGGCGGGACAACGAGGAGATAAGCGCGCTGTTGGACGCCGCCGAAGAGGGCGAAGTCCGCCAGATCGCCTTCGTCGTCCCCACCTCGATCCAGTGGCCGCTGCCGATCTACGAGCTGAGCATGCTGACCGCGACCGAGCTGCGGGGCCGCGGAGCGGATACCGGCCTCTCTCTCGTCACCCATGAAAGCTCCCCGTTGTCGCTCTTCGGCACGCGGGCCAGCCGCGGAGTCCGCGAGCTGCTCGACGATGCGGGGGTCGAGCTGATCACACACGCCAGTGCCGCGGGAATCCAGAGCACCGGGCTTGCCCTCCGCGACGGGCGCATCCTGCCTACTGACCGCGTCGTGGCATCGCCGCGCCTGACGGTGCCGGAGATCGGGGGGATCCTCCAGGGGCCCGACGGCTTCATCGGCACTGATCTTCAGATGCGGGTCGAGGGCGCGCCGCGCGTCTACGCCGCCGGCGATGCGACCTGGTTTCCCATCAAGCAGGGTGGCTTGGCGGCACAGCAGGCGGACGTCGCCGCCTCCGCGATCGCCTCACTGGTCGATCCGGCCGTGGACGTCGAGCGGTTCCAGCCAACGTTGCGGGGCATCCTCTTCACGGGCCGGGCGCCGCGCTTCCTCCGTGCCGCGGTGGGCAACCGCATTTCCTCCTCCGCTGAGAGCACAGCGGCCCTGTGGTGGCCGCCGGCCAAGGTCGCAGGACGTCACCTGGCCCCCTACCTCGCCAAGCTCGGCATCGAGGCTCCGCTCGAGGACCTCGAGCCGATCCACGGTGAAAGCCCTGAGGAGGCCGAGCACGATCAACGCGAGGCGCTGGAGCTCGCCCTTGCCGCCGCCGATGCGGACGCGCGCTGGCACGACTACCGGGCGGCACTGCGGTGGCTCGACATCGCCCAGGAACTGAACATCGGGCTCCCTGCCGACTACGCCGAGAAGCGACGCGAGTGGGAGGCGGCGGCCGGTCGAGCGGGTGACTAAGCCTCGCGGTGCACACCGCCACTCCCCCCGAGGGGCGTCCTACTCCAGCGCCTGGCGCTGCGAGAGCGCGTAGAGCAGGATCAGGGCGGGGACGACGGTGATTGCCGCGACTCCGAACACGACGATCACCTCGGTCAGGGTCGCCGAGGCCCCCGCGGCGTCCGAGATCTTCAGCGAGGTCGGGAGCATGTAAGGGAAGGCCGCGGCGAAGTAGCCCCAGATCACGGCAACGCCGGCCCCTACGGCGGCCACCCGCAGCCCGCGGTAGCGGCCGGTGACGAGCAGCCCGAGCGCGGCGAGGCCGCAGACCCCGGAGAGGATCACGAGTGCGATCCCCGGCCAGGAGGTGAGCCCGTCGTAGACGTAGCGCCCGTCGCGATGCAGGGCGATCACCCCGATCACGGCGGCGACCCCGGCGACCACTGCGGCCCCTAGCGCGCGACGGGCGAAGTAGTCGCGGAGATCCTCGTGCCCGGTGGCGCCCGAGTCCCGCACCATGAAGATCGCCGCCGTGTAGGTACCGACGAGGACAAAGAGCGCTCCTGTGACGAGCGGCAGGAGCCCGGTCCAGCTCGAGGTCGGGTCGCCGTCGCCGCCGGCAGGCACCTCGCCGGAGGCGATCGCCCCCACCACGGTTCCCATGAAGAACGGGGTGAGCAGCGAGGCTGCGCCGAACACCCGGGTCGCCGGGCGCTGCACGGGGCCGGGCAGGGCGTGGCGGAAGGCGAAGCCCGAGCCGCGCAGCACGATCCCCAGCGCCGCAAGTGCCAGCGGGATATAGAGCGTGGTCATGATCGCCGAGAACGCGGTGGGGAACGCCGTCCAGAGCACGACCAGGACGAAGATCAACCAGACGTGGTTGGCCTCCCAGACCGCGCCGATCGAGCGGTCGATCTGGGCGCGCACCTTCTCCGCCTTCTCGCCGCTGCCCGCCAGCAGGTCCCAGACGCCGGCGCCGAAGTCCGCCCCGCCGAAGATCGCGTACAGCGTGACCCCGGCCCAGAGGATCGCCGCGCAAACGTCCGCGGTGCTCATGCCGAGGCCCCCTTGGCTGGCGCCTTCGACGGCGGGCTGTAAGGAAGCTCGCCCTCCTCCTTCTCCCCGGCCTGCCAGCGGCGCGAGAGCCCACGAAGCACGACGACCGCGATCACCCCGAGGGAGGCATAGATCGCCATCGTGATGCCGAACACCCACCAGATCCCCTGCGCCGGGGTCACCGCCTGGGAGGTGCGCATGTAGCCGTTGACGATCCACGGCTGGCGTCCCACCTCCGTGACGATCCAACCGCACTCCAGCGCCACCACAGTGGCAATGCCCGAGATCGCGACCGCGCGCAGGAACCACTTCGTCTGAGGCAGGTCCTGCCTGCGCCACCAGTTGATCGCGAACCAGGCGGCCAGCAGGAACAACAGGGTCGCGATCCCCACCATCGTGTCGAAGGAGAGGTGAAGCATCGTGTTCGCGGGCGGCTGGTCGTTCTTGGGGATCTGGTTGAGACCGGTGACGTCCGTGTTCTTGCTGAACCCGACGAGGAACGAGTCGAGCCCGGGGATCCCGATCCCGCCCTTCACCTGGCCGTCCACGCAGCGGCCCCCGAGGTACTCGGTCTGATCCGGGCCCCCCTTGTAGATGCACTCCATTCCGGCGAACTTGGCCGGCTGGTCGTTGGCGATGGCGCGGGCAGCGGTGTCGCCGACCAGCAGCTGGAACGGCGCCGCGATACACGCCACGGTCAGTGGGATGATCACGCCGAGGCGGTGGTAGCGGTCCCGCTTGCCCCGCAGCATGCCGACCGCGTAGACCGAGGCGAGCAGGAAGCCCGTGACCATGTAGGCCGCCAGAAGCATGTGCGCGAACTCGTACCCCGCGGCCGAGTTGGTCAGAACCTGTAGCGGCTGGACGTCCGTGACCTTGCCGGCACTGTCGAGGGTGAAGCCCTGTGGCTGGTTCATCCAGGAGTTGGCCGCGATCACCGAGAAGGCGCCGCCGACGCCCGAGATCACGATCGGCACGGCGGCCCACATGTGGGCCCGTGGCGAGAGGCGGTCCCAGCCGTAGATGTAGATGGCGATGAAGATCGCCTCGAGGAAGAAGAAGATGCCCTCGATCGCGAAGGCAACCCCGAACGCGTCCCCGAACCGGTCCATGAAACGTGGCCAGAGGAGCCCGAACTCGAACGTGAGGACCGTGCCGGTGACCGCGCCGACGGCGAACATGACCGCGACCGCCTTCGACCAGTTTCGTGCCAGCCGGAGCGCCGCCTCGTCGTTCCGCTTCCGGCCTCGCCACTCGGCGATCAGCATCATCGCGGGGAAGGCAACGCCGAAGCAGGCGAGCACGATGTGGAAACCAAGTGTGAACCCCATCTGGCTGCGGGCGGCCAGCAGGTTCGACGACGAATCCGCGAGTAGGGGCACGAGGCTCGGCATCAACCCTCCATCGGCGAGAGCCTATTCGCCCCGGGAGCAATCAGAAAATTGCGATCGGGTTGAGGGGCGAGCCCGTCCCGCGAACGATGCGCAGCGGCGCCCCGACGAAGAGGAACTCCCAGTGCCCAGTCTGCTCGCAAGCCACCGTCAGGTCCTCGAGGCTGAGGTAATCCAGCAGGGGCATTCCCATCGCGTTCAGTGCCAGAGCGTGGATCGGAAACCCCACATCCTCCGTGGTGCTCGGCGCGGTGTCGCTGTTGCCATCGCAGCCCAGGGCCGCCACGTGGCGTTCGGCCAGGAAGACGGCGCACTCTGGGTGAAGCCCCGACTTGGTGCTGGCGGTGTCCCAGGCTCCAACCCTCTCGAGCCGGCAAGTGTGGCCCGTTCTCACCAGCACGATGTCTCCCTCGCCGATCGTCACTCCCTGTTCCCGCTCGGCTTTCTCCAGGTCCGCGGGAAAGACGTGTTCGCCGGGCTCGACCCAGTCCACGCCTCGCAACCGGGGAATGTCGAGCAAGACACCGCGACCCACCACGCCGTCCTTCATGACCTCGACCGTCTCGACCGCCGCGCCGTCGGCGGTGACCGAGTCGCCCGGCTTGCCGTTGTAGAGCGTGCCGTCGACAGCCACGTGGCAGAGCGCATCGAGGTGGCTGTGGCCGTCGTTGTGGTAGTCGACGCCGACGTAGTCCTTTGCGAAGCGAACCTCCCCAGAGCCAACGTCGACGTCAGTGAGCAGCGTCATGTGGTGGTCGGCCGGCTCCGGGTTGTCCGGCTCACGATTGGTGTTGAGAGGAAGACTGAGGCTGACGGTCTCGCCATTGCGGACCAGACGGCTAGCCGCCGCGACGCGGTCGGACGTCAGGTAGTTGAGCGTCCCCCGCTCGTCGTCGGATCCCCATCGGCCCCAGTTCGAGACCCGATCGAAGAGCTGACGGAACTCGTCCGCCGAGACCTGCGTTTCGGTCGGCTCCTTCACGCGTCCGTCACCTTGATCGAGAAAGAGGCCTCATAGCTCTCCCCGGGCTGCAGCAGGTTCAGGTCCTGGCCGCTCACCAGCGTGTTGGTTGGTGCGGTCATCGGCTCGAAGGCGATCACGTCATCGTCGTCCGGCGCGTAGACCTGTGCAAAGGGGTAGCCCCGATCAAATGACACCTCGATTCGGCGCCCTCCTCCGGCGAGGGCGAACGGTTGAACCGGGGCCGCGAACTCGTCGTCGAAGGTCCTCGACCCGAGCGGACCGGCAGGCACATCCGCCTGCTCCCTCTCGCCTGTGGGGAGCTCCTCGGAGTCGAGCACGACCCGCTCGCTCACCGGTATCTCGACCACCCAGGCACTTCGCTCGACGCCGGGTAGGCGGAGATACGGGTGGTACCCGAAGGCGATCGGCACCGGCGTCTCACCAGACGCGCGTACCGTCGTCGCGATGGTCAGTGTCTCATCCGAGACCCGGGCCTCCACCTGGAGCTGGTGGGGAAACGGGAACACGGTCATCAGGTCCTCGCGGGCGGCAAAGTCGAAGGTGCCCACGAGACGCGGACCATCCGAACTGTCCTCATGCCGATCGACACTCCACCCCTCAGCGGCCGCGAGGAGGCCGTGGATCGGCAGGCCCTTGGGACCCAGGGTGTACAGCCCGGGATGTGCCCACAGGTCGACCTCCCGTCCTGCCACCCGGAAATGTCTTCTGGCGACCCGGTTCGCCCAGGGGTGGAGCAGCGGTATACCCATCGTCGAGCGATCCGCGATGTACCTCGCCAGACCGCCGCGCTGACCGAGCAACTCCTCGCCGTCGTGTAGCAGTGAGCAGCCGACCATTCCGGCAGCGGGGACGAAGGCCGCCTCGATCCGCCCTCCCTCCGAGGACAGTGTCAGCGCCTCGAGCCCGTCGATCTCCCGCTCGCCGATCATCCTCGGGGCTCCGGCTCGGTTGACTCGGGCTGCTCCTCGTCCGAGGCCAGCGAGAGGAGGAACGGACGTCCGCCCGCCTGCTCGATCGCCACCCGGCCGATGATCTGCTGCGCCGTGATCGTGCGCTGGGGCCGGCCGTTGCCGATGAAGGTGAACGCCCACCTCGGCAAGGTGGCGAGTCGGTTCTTGAAGCCGGTCAGGAAGGCCAGATGCACGAAGAGCCAGGCAAGCCAGCCGATCAAACCCGAAAGCCGGATGCCCTTGAAGCTGACCACCGCCCGGAACCGGGAGATGGTCGCCATGCTGCCCAGGTCGCGGTAGTGGAACGGCTCCCCCTCCTTGCCTCCCAGCCGCCGTTTGATCGTGTTCGACGCGTGGATGCCCTGCTGCATCGCGACCTCGGCCACCCCCGGCAGCCCGTCGAGGGACATCATGTCGCCGATCGCGAACACCTCCGGATGCCCAGTCAGCGTGCAGTCCGGCAGAACGCTCACCCGGCCGGCCCGGTCCACATCGGCGCCACTCGCTTCGGCCAGCATCTTGGCGAGCGGGGACGCCTGCACTCCCGCCGCCCAGACCTTGGTGCGCGCGGGGATCCGGTGCTCGTCGTCTCCCTGCTTGACGACCACACCGGTGCGGTCGACGTCGGTGACGATGCTCGACATGTGCAGCTCGATGCCCAGGTCCTCGAGGCCCTTCGCCGCCTTCCCGGAAAGCCGGTCGCCGAACATGGCCAATACCTCCTTCCCGCCGTCGAATAACAAGACCTTCGCGCTCCGCGGATCGATCTTCCGGAAGTCGTCCTTGAGCACCCGCCGCGACAGCTCGGCGATCTGCCCGGCGATCTCGACGCCGGTCGGCCCACCCCCGACGACGACGAAGGTGAGCCACTCATTGCGCTTCTCGGGGTTCTCCTCGAGCTCGGCCATCTCGAACGCGCCCAGGATCCGTCCCCTGAGCTCGAGGGCATCGTTGATCGTCTTCATGCCGGGTGCCCACCGCGAGAACTCGTCGTGGCCGAAGTAGGACTGGCCTGCCCCCGCCGCAACGATCAGGCTGTCGTACTGCAGATCGAAGAAGGTGCCGTCGGCACGCATCGCGGTCACCTTCCGTCCCTTGAGGTCGAACCCACTGACCTCGGCGAGTTCAACCTCGACGTTGTGCTGCCGATGCAGGACGCCCCGGATGGGCGGGGCGATCTCACCCTCCGAGAGGATCCCCGTCGCGACCTGGTAGAGCAACGGCTGAAAGAGGTGATGGTTGACCCGATCCACGAGCGTCACCCGAATCGGGCCCCGCCGGAGCCGACGCGCGGCGAACAAGCCTCCGAAGCCGCCGCCGACGATCACCACGCGGTGGGGATCAGCGGGCATCGCGAACCCGTCCGACTCCGCTAGGCGCCCAGGCGCTCGAGGAGGTGGTCACCCACCCGCACGGCGTTCGCCATCGCGGTGAGCCCAGGGTTGACGGCGCCGATGCTCGGAAAGAAGCTGGTGTCGACGACGTAGAGGTTGTCGAGCTCGTGGGCCTTGCAGTTCGTGTCGAGCACCGAGGTCGCCGGATCCGACCCGAAACGGCAGGTCCCCGCCTGATGGGCCACCCCCGCCACCGGGATCTCGTTCTTCAGATAGGCGTGGTGCGGGAGCAGGTGGCCCTCGTGCATGCCGATCTCGCCCAGCATCGACTTGAGCTTCTCGTAGAGCTCCTTCTTCGGCCCCTCGTTCGAGTAGCTGTACGCGATCTTGACCCGCCCGTCGTCGGCCAGCGTGACGCGGTTCTCGGGCTTCGGCAGGTCCTCAGTCGAGAGCCAGAAGTCCACCGCATGGGTGGCGACCATGTCGAGCGACCAATCCGGGGCGAATTTCGTCTCTCCCGGCTTCTCCCCGCGGAACATCGCGGCCTGCGACTTGCCGACCATCTGAATGTTCCCAAGCGGGTGGTCGAACTCCTTGCTGGCGAAATAGAAATCGTTGAGACCGAGCGTCTTCTGGAAGACCGTCGGGTTGGGTTCCTTCGACAGCGCGAGGACGGCCTGGCTGTTGTGGAACATGTAGTTGCGGCCCACCTGGTCCGAGGAATTGGCGAGCCCGTTCGGATGCTTGTCTGTGCCCGAGGCGAGCAGCAACCTGGCGGAGTTGGCGGCCCCGCAGGAGACGACGATGATGTCCGCGCTGTAAGTCTCGCTCTGGCCGTCCCGCTCGACAACGACCTCAGTCACCGCGGTGCCGTCGGCGTTCGTCTTCAGCGACAGCGCGGTGGCATTGGTGAGCAGCGTGACGTTGTCGTGCTCGAGGGCCGGCCGCACCGCGATCACCTCGGCGTCCGACTTGGCGTGGACCAGGCAGGGGAACCCGTCGCAGTCCTGGCAGCGCACGCAGCGGCTGTACGGCATGTTCCCCTCGTCAAGCAGGACGCCGCACGGGGCATGGAAGGGCTGATACCCGGCGGCTGCGAGATCGTCGGCCAGCTGCTGGATGCGGGGCTCGTGGGAGACGGCGGGGTGCGGATAGGGCACGCTCGCCGGCGGCTCCGTCGGGTCCTCACCCCGGGCGCCGTGTACCTCGTAAAGCTGCTCGGCCCTGGTGTAGAACGGCTCCATCTCCTCATAGGAGATCGGCCAGGCGGGCGAGACCCCATCGGCGTGCTGGATCTCGCCGAAGTCCTCCGCGCGCAGGCGGTAGAGCGCGGCACCGTACATCTTGGTTGCGCCCCCGACGAAGTAGTGGACCTGCGGGGCGAACTCCTTGCCCTTCTCGTCGTACCAGGTGTCCTCCGACTGGTAGCGGCCGTCGACGAAGACATCTTGCGCCAGCCAGTTCTGCGGCTCGCGAGTCAGGAAGTCCCCACGCTCCAGCAGCAGGATCTTTTTGCCGGACGGCGCGAGCTGGTGGACGAGGGTGCCGCCGCCGGCGCCGCTGCCGATCACGATCACGTCGTAGTCGCTCATATGCTGACTCCGAACTCCTTGAGACGCTCGCTCATGATGATCCGCGCTGCGGCCTCGATCAGTGCCAGGTGCGAGAAGGCCTGGGGAAAATTCCCCAGGTGGCGGCCCGTGCTGCTGTCGAACTCTTCGGCAAAGAGGCCGAGGGGCGAGGCGACAGCGAGCAGCTTGTCCATCAGGTCCCGCGCGCGTTGCTGCTCACCGATGATCGCGAGGCCCGAGACCAGCCAGAAGGAGCAGATCAGGAAGCTGCCCTCCTTGCCCGAGAGCCCGTCGTCGGTCTGGCCTGTGACGTACCGGAGAACGAAGCCGTCCTCGGTGAGGTCATCGGCGATCGCCAGCACGCTCTTGCGCATCACCTCGTCGTCGCCCGGCAGGAAGCCGAAGATGGCCGCCAGCAGGGTGGAGGCGTCGAGCGCGTCGGTGTCGTAGTGCTGTCGGAGGACGCCGTCCTGCACGCCGTTGTCGAGGATGTCCTTGCGAATCTCCTCGGCGGTCGCTCCCCACTTCGCCTGGAGGTCGGAATCTCCGCGGATGTGCGCGAGCTGCGAAGCGCGGTCGAGGGCGACCCAGCACATCAGCTTGGAGGAGACGTAGTGCTGAGGCTTGCCGCGCGCCTCCCAGATCCCCTGGTCAGGCTTCTTCCAGACCTTCGTCGCGCAGTCGGCCTGCGCCTGGACGACCGGCCACAGCTGTCGTGGCAGCCGCTCGCTGCGCTTGGTGTGCAGCAGGATCGAGTCGAGGGCCGCCCCGAAGACGTCGTTCTGTCGCTGGTCGAACGCGCCGTTGCCGGTCCTGACGGGATGAGCACCCGCATACCCGGTGAGCTCGTCACGGGTTGACTCCGTCAGGTCCCGGCGACCGTCGATCCCGTACATGATCTGCAGCCCTCCGTCCTCGTTCGGCTCGAGGTCGCCGATGAACTGCATGAACTCATCGGCCTCCCAGTCGAGGTTCAAGTAGTGGAGGGCCTGGAGGGTGAAGGTCGAGTCCCGGATCCAGGTGAAGCGGTAGTCCCAGTTTCGCTCTCCGCCAGGGGTCTCCGGGAGCGAGGTCGTCAGTGCCGCCACGGTGGCGCCGGTCGGCATGTAGGTCAGGCCCTTGATGGCGAGAGCCGAGCGCTGGATCGCCTCCCGGAAACGGTGGTCGGGCATCCGGGCATTCGAGATCCAGTGACGCCAGTACCTCGCGGTCTCACTCACTCGAGCGTTGGCCTCGTCCATGTCCTCCGGTGAGGCGAGCTCCTCGGCCCACGAGAGCGAGCAGAAGGCCTGCTCCCCCTGCTGAAGGGAGTGTCTCGCGCGCGCCGTCTCGCCCTCCACCCCGAGCGGGATGCTGCTGCGCAGCCTGACGGTCACGCCCGCCCCACTCGCGTCGGCTGTGTGACGGCCCAGCAGCGTCCACTCGGACGGTGTCCGCCCGTAGTCGAAGTCGGGCTCGCAGAGGAGCTCCATGTCCACCGAACCATCCATGCAGAGCACCGTTCGCACGAGCAGGTGGTGGGCGTCTTCGTCGGCCGGCGCGCGCGTGTGCGGCGTGACCTCGTCCACGTGCTGGGTCGGGCCGATCGTCAGCGCGTCCCGCACGAACGCCCAGCCGGTGGGCGTGTGCCAGGTGGTGTTGAGGATGTTGGTGCCCGGCTCATAGATCCGGGCGCTGGGCACGTTGAGCCCGAAGGGAGCGAACGTGAACGAGCCCGCCTGGCGGTCCAGCAGCATCCCGAAGATGCTCGGCGAATCGAACCGCGGCACGCAGAGCCAGTCGATCGCTCCGTCGGGCGCGACCAGCGCGCCGGTGTGACAGTTGGAGAGGAAGGCGTAGTCCGCAATCGGGGGAAACGGCGACGGCATCGCCGCGCTCTGGGGCATCGTCTCCTTGGCGGCCGTGGGCGCTTTGCCGTCTCCCCTGGCCGCCGTCTTACCGCTGGAGCGGGTCTTTCCGGCGCTCTTCCGCTTCGCGGGACTCATGACCCGGTCCACGGCTCGTGCCAGCCGCCGTAGTCCGCGACGAGCTTGTCGGCGGCCGTCGGGCCCCACGAGCCGGGTTTGTAGGGATGGACCTTTGGCGCCTTCTCGAGCAGGGGATCGAGGATCCGCCAGGTCTCCTCGATGTTGTCCTGACGCGTGAATCTCGTGCTGTTGCCCACCATCGCCGCGTGCAGGAGGACCTCGTAGGGAGTCGGGCCCTCGCCGCCCTGCTCCGCGAATTCCATGTCGAGGTTGATCTGCTCGGGCTGCGTCTCGTCGCTGCGCTGCGCATCGACCAACAGCCTGATCCCGGTCGTGGGATGGAGCTTGATGACCAGCTCGTCGGGCTTCGGCGGATGGGGAAGGTTCGAGCCATACCCTAGATGCGGGGGTTCCTTGAAGATCAGGCGCAGCTCCCACTGGTCGACCGGCATCAGCTTTCCGGTGCGGATGAAGAAGGGGACGCCGGTCCAGCGCCAGTTCTCGATTTCGAGCCTAATCGCCGCGAACGTCTCCGTGGTGGAGCCCCTCGCCACCCCCTTGACCTGCTTGTAGCCCCGATACTGCCCGCGGACGTACTGCTTCGGATCGGCCTTGGGCATCGCCGAGAACACCGCGAACATAGAGTCCTTCAGGGAACGCGCATCCCGGCTCGCCGGCTGCTCCATCGCACAGGCCGCAAGCACCTGCATCAGGTGGTTGACCACCACGTCCCGGACGGCGCCGACCGGGTCGTAGAAGCTGCCGCGATCCGAGACACCGAAGTCCTCGGCCATCGTGATCTGGACGCAGTCGATGCTGTTGCGGTTCCAGAGAGGTTCGAAGATCGCGTTCGAGAAGCGGAGGAAGAGGATCTCGGCAAGCCCCATCAGACCCAGGAAGTGGTCGATCCGGTAGAGCTGGTCCTCACGGATGTACTGGTGGATCTCCTCTGCGAGATCGCGCGCCGACTGAAGGTCGTGCCCGAACGGCTTCTCGACCACCACCCTGGCGTTGTCCGTCAGCCCCGCCTTGGACAGCCCTCCGATCGTCATCCCGAACAGGGACGGCGGGATCTCCAGATAGAAGACCGGGGTCTTCGCGCCCTTGATCGCCCTGCCGACCCGCTCGTAGGTCGCGTCGTCGGAGAAGTCGCCCTGGACATAGGAGAACCGCTTCGCCAGGCGGTTGAAGATCTTCGGATCGGGCTTGCGCCCGGATGAGGTCTCGATCGCCTTGCGGGCGTGCTTGCGAAGGTCGTCCTCCGACCAGTCGTCGAAGGCGACGCCCACGATCGGGCAGTCGAGCAGACCCCTGGCCTCGAGGCGGTAGAGCGAGTTGAAGGTCATCACCTTCGCGAGGTCGCCGGTGATGCCGAAGACCACGAAGACGTCGGCGGGGCGCGGCCCGGCCGACGACCGTCTCGCCTTCCCCTTGCTCGCTCTTTTTGTCGCTGGCGCCACGTCGAAGGGCTTCCGTTCCGACAACCCGATCTTGCTCCGATCAAGCTTCCCATCCATCACCCGCTTTGGGTGAACCCGAGTTGTTAACGAGCTACTTGCTCGCCAGGTGGAAGCGGTCGCAGAAATCGCAGCGGTAGTAGGTCATGCCCAGCCGGGCCGCCTCGGCCTTGGCGACGGCCTCGCTCTTGTAGCCCGTCTTCGGCTTGCCGTCCTTGCGGAAATGGCTGCCCACGATGCGTTCGGCCATCGATTCGAGACTAGTGGCCAGTCAAGGGGAAGATGGGGGTCGATTAGGGGCCATTCCCGATAGACGATCGGGCCTCGGGGCTTCATCGTCACCGTCATGGCAAATCAACCAGAAGAACCCAAAGAAGAAGACCGACCGAGAAGCCGAGGTCGGACCGCGGCGCCCCCTGCTTCGCTCGCAGGGACGACCGGGTGCTCTGGGGCGTGGCCGGCGGGCTCGCGGAGCACATCGGCTTCAACGCCACGCTGGTCAGGCTCGCGTTCGTCGTCGTCAGCCTGTTCGGCGGGGCCGGGGTGCTCGCCTACCTCGTGCTCGCCGTCGCCCTGCCCGAGAACGACGGGACCGGCAAGCCCGTCCCGGAGAGCGTCTGGGCTCGGCTCGGCAAGGTGTTCGTCGTCTGCATCCTGGTCTCGATCGGGCTGGCCGTCGCAGCGTTCCTCGTGGTGGCCAGCGCCTGGACCACCGCGACCGGCCACGGGACGATCGTCGCCGGGATCGTGATCGCACTGGGGATCGCGATGGTCGCCTTCGCGTTCGCCCCGGATGTCCGGCGAAGGAGCACCCCGCTGCTCCTGACCACAGCGCTGGTGCTGGGCATCCCTGCCGGCGCGGTCGCCGCGGCCGACATCAAGATCGACTCCTCGATCGGGCAGCGGACCTACACGCCGTCGGCGGTGGCAGACCTCCGCGCCGGACGGATACAAGCTGGGCACCGGCCAGCTCGTGGTCGACCTCAGGGACCTGCCCTGGAAGAAGGGCCAGACGGTCACGACCTCCGCCCACCTCGGGATCGGGCAGATGATCGTCTCGGTACCGTCGAACGTCTGCGTCGTCGGCCACGCGGACGGCAAGGCCGGTGAGCTGGTGGTGGCGGGCCAGGTCAGCCACGGGGTCGATCCCGAACGTCGACCTGGGGTCTGCCACGACCCAGGCGCCGCGGCTCGCCCTGCAGGCCGACATACAGCTCGGGCAGATGATCGTCACCGATCAGGCACCGAAGCAGGCCGAGAACGGTGGAGGCGTCGACTACGACCACCACACCCAGGAGGAAGCTGCACAAAGGACGGTATGCGGTAGGTGAGGAGACCAGACCTGAGCACGCTGGGGGCCGGGACGGCAGTCCTGGCCCTCGGCGCGTTCCTGTTCCTGCAGGCGAACGGGACGATCGATCTGAAGGGCGGGCCCGTCGTTCGCCGTGCTCGGCGGCTGCGTCCTCGTGGCGCTGATCGCGAGGGGACTCGGGCGAGGCACGCGCACCATCGAAACCGCGCAGGCCCAGGCCTCCGTCACCTCGGCGGCCCTGAGCCCCGAGACGAGCCGGCTCTCGAAGGTGGGCTTCGCGGCCGGGGTGTTGGTGGCCGCGGCGTTGATCGTCCTCTGGCTGACCGGGGCGCTCGAGGTGGCCGCCGGCATCGCCCTGGCCGCCCTGGTCGTCTCCATGGCGCTGCTCCTGATCTCGGCTCCGTTCTGGCAGGCGATGATCAGGCGGCTGGGCGCCGAGCAGGTCGCCCGGGCCCGCTCCGACGAGCGCGCCGAGGTGGCCGCCCATCTTCACGACTCGGTGCTTCAGACCCTCGCCCTGATCCAGAAGCGAGCCGGCGAGCCCGACCAGGTCGCGCGGCTGGCCCGCCGTCAGGAGCGCGAGCTGCGGGAATGGCTTGCGGATGACACCCCGTCCCGTCCCGACGAGCGGCTCGCCGATGCGCTGCGGGCGGCCGCCGCCCAGATCGAGGACTCCCACGGAGCCCCCATCGAGGCGATCGTCGTCGGCGACGCCGAGCTGGACGAGCGATTCGAGGCGCTGGTCGCCGCCAGCCGCGAGGCGCTCACCAACGCGGTCAAGTTCGCCTCCGAGGGCGGGCCGGTGCGCCTCTATGCGGAGATCGACGATGGGTCGGCGCGCGTCTTCATCGACGACAGGGGACCCGGCTTCGACCCCGAGAAGATCCCGGCCCGCAGACGGGGCGTCCGCGAGTCGATAATCGGGCGCATGGAGAGGTTCGGTGGCCGCGCCGAGATCCGCAGCGAGCCGGGAGAGGGAACCGAGGTCGAGCTGACCGTGCGGAGGCGCCGATGAGCCAGACACCCAGCGTCGTGATCGTCGACGACCACCGCATCTTCCGCACAGGCGTCAAGGCCGAGCTCGGCGATCTCGTCGAGGTGCTCGGCGAGGCCGAGACGGTCGAGGAGGCCGTGCGCGCGATCGCCGAGCTCGAGCCCGAGGTCGTCCTGCTCGACGTCCACATGCCGGGCGGCGGCGGCGTCGAGGTGATCGAACAGGTCTCCAAGCAGCGCCCCCATCAGCGCTTCCTCGCCCTCTCGGTGTCGGACGACCCGCAGGACGTGATCGCGATCGTCCGCGCCGGCGCCCGCGGCTACGTCACCAAGACGATCACGGGCGACGAGCTCGCCGACGCGGTGCGGCGCGTCCGCGACGGCGACGCCGTCTTCTCCCCCAGGCTCGCCGGCTTCGTGCTCGACGCCTTCGCGGGCGACCTGCCCGCGGAGGAGGTCGACCCGGAGCTCGACCAGCTCACGGCCCGCGAGCGCGAGGTGCTCCGCTACATCGCGCGCGGCTACCTCTACAAGGAGATCGGGCTGCGGCTCAACATCTCCGTGAAGACAGTCGAGGCCCACGTCAGCTCCGTGCTCCGAAAGCTGCAGCTCTCCAACCGCCATGAGCTCAGCCGCTGGGCGGTCAGCCGGCGGCTCGTGGATTAGGTTCCAGCGACGCCCCCGACTCGAAAGGACGATCGATGCACATCGCCGAGTTCACCCTCCACGCCAAGCCCGGCCACTTCCAGGACGTGGCCGACATCTACTCCGCCTTCGCCGCAGACTTCCTCAGCAACCATCCCGCGCTCGAGACGGTCCTGATCATCGGTGACGAGGGCGACGGCGTGGTGCGCGGCATCGGCGTCTTCACCGACCGCGACGCGGCGGACGCCGTCAACAGCGATCCCCAGTTCGCCGACTTCAATGACAAGGTCGCCCCGCTGCTTGCCAGCCCGTCCGAACGGGTCGAGCTTGAGCTCCTCCACCACTACGTCAAGACCTGATGGCGGTCATGGCGATTCACAAAGTCCCGAGCCTGACCCGGGAGAGATACGAGGAGGTGGTCCGCCGGCTGACCGGCGGGAAGGGCCGTTTCGAGTCGCCGGAGGACGTCCCCTTCGAGGGTCTGCTGGTACACGCCGCCGCCGAGACCGATGAAGGATTCGTGATCTTCGACATCTTCGAGTCCCAGGAGGCCTTCGACCGCTTCGGCGAGCAGATCGCGCCGATCCCGAAGGAGGTCGGGATCGAGGAGCCGCCGAAGGCTTTTCCGGTCCACACCTTCATCGTCGATCTGCCGGACTAGAGCAGCGGCAGGCCCTCGCAGAAGGAAGCGATCGCCGCGTCGGCCCCGGCCTCCTTCAGCGCCTCGACGGTGAACTCGCCCGTGGCGACGCCCGTCACCCGGATTCCGGCGGCGTGTCCGGCCTCGACGTCGCGCGGCGTGTCGCCGCAGGAGAAGCAGCGGGCGAGATCCAGGCTGCGCCCGGACACGAGCTCGGCGCGCTCCAGGGCCTTCCTGGTGAGCTCGGTCCGGTCCGGCGAGTCGGAGCCGTATCCGCCGAAGGAGAAGAAGCGGTTGAGGTTGGCCCGCTGCAGCTTGATGTGCGCGGCCTCCTCGACGTTGCCCGTCGTCAGCCCGAGCAGGATCCCGTCGTCGATCAGCTTCTCGAGCAGCTCGACGACGCAGTCCTGGACCTTGAACCCCGGCGAGTTCTCGACCTCCTCGGGCAGGTAGTCGAGCCGGCGGCGCATCAGGGCGTCGGCCTCTTCCTGGGTCGGCTCGCGGCTGATCGCCTTCTCGAAGACGACGCGTCCGACCTCCGGGTCGGGCACCCCCTTGCCGGTGACCGCCGGGACGTCGACGTCCACGCCCTGGAGCTCCTTGAAGGCTCGCTTCCAGGCGCGGTCGCTGGCGCCACCGGTGGTGATCAGCGTCCCGTCGATGTCGAAGAGGACGGCCTGCGTGTCAGACACGGTGCTGGCGGTAGCGGCGGATCAGGTTGTTGGTGGAGCTGTCGTGCACCAGATCCGGCTCCGTCGTCTGCCTGGAGCTGGGGGATGATGTTCTTGGCCAGGACCTTCCCCAGCTCGACGCCCCACTGGTCGAAGGAGTCGATCCCCCAGATCGCGCCCTGGGTGAAGACGCTGTGCTCGTATAGGGCGACGAGCGAACCGAGGGTATGCGGGGTGAGCCGCTCGGCCAGGATCACGTTCGATGGGCGGTTCCCCTCCATGACCCGATGCGGGACGACCGGCTCCGGCGTCCCCTCCTCGCGGACCTGCTCCGGCGTCTTGCCGAAGGCGAGCGCCTCCGGCTGCGCGAAGACGTTCGACATCAGCAGGTCGTGGTGGTCGCCGAGCGGATTCAGGCTGCGCATGAAGCCGATGAAGTCGCAGGGGATCAGCCTCGTGCCCTGGTGGATCAGCTGGTAGAAGGAGTGCTGGCCGTTGGTTCCCGGCTCGCCCCAGAAGATCGCGCCGGTCTCGTAGTCGACCCGGGCGCCGTCGAGCGTGACGTGCTTGCCGTTCGACTCCATGGTGAGCTGCTGCAGGTAGGCCGGGAAGCGGTGCAGGTACTGGTCGTAGGGCAGCACGGCGACCGTCTGCGCGCCGAAGAAGTCCCCGTACCAGACCGCCAGCAGGCCGAGGATCGAGGGCAGGCTCTGCCCGATCGGCGCCTCGACGAAGTGCTCGTCGACCGCGTGGAAGCCGGCCAGCATCTCGCGGAAGGCCTCGGGCCCGATCGCGAGCATCGTCGAGAGCCCGATCGCCGAGTCCATCGAGTAGCGGCCGCCGACCCAGTCCCAGAAGCCGAACATGTTCTCGGTGTCGATGCCGAACTCCGCGACGCCCTCGGCGTTGGTCGAGACGGCGACGAAGTGCTTCGCGATCGCCTCCTCCGAGCCGAGCTTCGCCAGGGCCCACTCGCGCGCGGTGTGGGCGTTGGTCATCGTCTCCAGCGTGGTGAAGGTCTTGGACGAGACGATGAAGAGCGTCTCCTCGGGATCGAGGTCGCGGGTCTTCTCGGCGAAGTCGGTGCCGTCGACGTTGGAGACGAAGCGGAAGGTCATCTCGCGCCGCGAGTAGTGGCGCAGCGCCTCGTAGGCCATCACCGGCCCCAGGTCCGAGCCGCCGATGCCGATGTTGATCACGTTCCGGATCGGCTTGCCGGTGTGGCCCTTCCACTCGCCTGAGCGGATCCGGTCGGCGAAGGCCGACATCCGGTCGAGCACCTCGTGCACCTGCTTGACCACGTCCTCGCCGTCGACGATCAGCGAGCGCTCCTTCGGCATCCGCAGCGCCACGTGCAGGACGGCGCGGTCCTCGGAGACGTTGATGTGCTCGCCGCGGAACATCGCGTCGCGACGCTCGGCGACGCCGCACTCGCCCGCCAGCTCGGTGAGCAGGCGGAGCGTTTCGTCGGTGACCCGGTTCTTCGAGTAGTCGAGGAAGAGCCCGGCCCCCTCGGCGATCAGCCGCTCGCCGCGATCCGGGTCCTCGGCGAACAGCTCCCGCAGGTGGCGCTCGCCGATCTCGCCGTAGTGCGCCTCCAGGGCCTTCCAGGCCTGGCGCTCGCGCAGCTGCGGTTTCCCGCTCACGCGCCGCAGCCTATCCGGGCCGGGTGCCGGGCCTAGGCGACCAGCCGCTCGGACTCGGACTTGATCGTCTCGAGCAGGTCGTTCCAGGACTTGACGAAGGCGCCCGCCCCGTCCTTCTGGAGCTTGAGCCCGAGGGCGTCAGTGTCGATGCCCTGGTCCCGATGGGCTTGGAAGACCTGCTCCGCGTCGCCGCCATCGGCCGGCAGCGGGTCGCCAACCTTGCCGTGATCGGCGAAGGCGAGCAGCGTCTTGTCAGGCATGGTGTTGATCGTGTCGGGTGCCGCGAACGCCTCGATGTAGAGGGTGTCCGAGGCCTCCGGGTCCTTGGTGCCGGTGCTGGCGAAGAGCAGCCGCTGCAGCCGGGCGCCCTTCTCGGCGAGGCCCTTCCAGCGATCGGACTCGAGCATCTCGCGCCAGGCCGCATAGGTCGCCTTGCCGACGGCGATCCCGAGCGTGTTCTTGATCTCATCCGACACCTGGTCGTGGACCGCGACGTCCCAGCGGCTGATGAAGAGCGAGAGCACCGACGGGACGTCGGGGTCGAGGTCGGACTCGATGCGCCGCTCGATGGCCTTCATGTAGGCGTCGGCCGCCGCCAGCGTCTGGTCGGTCGACATCAGCAGCGTGACGTTGATCGGGACGCCGGCGAAGATCGACTCCTCGATCGCGGGCAGGCCCTCGGGAGTGCCGGGGATCTTGATGAAGTTGTTCTTCTCCGCCCGGCCGCGCAGGACGGCCGCCTGCTGGATGGTGGCCTGAGTGTCGTAGGCGAGCTTGGGCGAGACCTCGAGCGAGACCCAGCCGTCCATGCGATTGGTCTCCCGGTGGATCCCCTCGAACATCTTCGCGGCGCGGGTGACGTCCGCGAGCGCGAGCTCGAAGAAGATCTCCTCCGGGTCGGTGTCCTTCTCACGGAGCTCGGTGATCTGCTCGTCGTAGGCGTCGCCGCCGCTGATCGCCTTGTCGAAGATCGTGGGGTTGGAGGTCTGACCCGTGACGTTCAGGTCGTCGATGTAGCCCTGCTCGGTCCCGTCGTCGAGCATGGTCCGCGTGATGTTGTCGACCCAGAGGCTCTGGCCGAGATCGTGGAGCTGGTGCGTGGGCTTCATCGTCCGAGTACCTCCTTGGCCGTCTCGGCCACTCTGTCCGGGGTGAATCCGAACTTGGTCTGTACGTCCTTCAGGGGAGCGGACGAGCCGAACGTGTGCATTCCGATCCTCGCTCCCTCGGGACCGACGAACCTGTCCCATCCGAGGGTAGAGGCCTCCTCCACGGAAACGCGTGCCGTGATCTGGGGGGGCAGGACCTCGTCGCGGTAGCCCTGATCCTGGCGCTCGAAGAGCTCCCAGCAGGGCAGGCTCACCACCCGGGAGCGGACGCCGTCGGCCACCAGCTTCTCGTGCGCGGCGACGGCGATCGCCACCTCGCTGCCCGTCGCGACAAGGATGACCTCGGGGTCCCCTCCGTCGGGATCGGCGAGCACGTAGCCGCCGCGCCGCAGCCCCTCGGCCGACGCGTACCGCGAGCGGTCGAGGATCGGCACGTCCTGGCGGGTCAGCACCAGCGCCACCGGCTGATGGGTGCGGTCGAGCGCCTCGCGCCAGGCCTCCGCGACCTCGTTGGCATCGGCGGGCCGGATCACATCCAGGCCCGGGATCGCCCGCAGGCCGGCGAGGTGCTCGACCGGCTGATGGGTCGGGCCATCCTCGCCGAGGCCGATCGAGTCGTGCGTGAAGAGATGGATCACCGGCAGCTCCATCAGCGCCGAGAGCCGGATCGCAGGCTTGGCGTAGTCCGAGAAGGTCAGGTAGGTCGACCACAGCGGGCGCAGCTTGGACAGGGAGAGCCCGTTGGAGAGCGCCGCAGACTCGTGCTCGCGGATTCCCAGGTGGAGCTGGCGAGCCTCGCGGCTCTCGGGCTCGAAGTCCTCGGCGCCGTCTACACCCTTGAGGCGGACGGAGGTCGAGTCCGTCAGGTCGGCCGAGCCCGCGAGCAGCCAGGGGATGCGCACCGCAACCGCGTTCTCGACCTGGTTCGACGCCTTCCGGGTGGCCATGCCCTTCTCGATCGGGATCGAAGCGCGGGATGTCGGCGTCCCAGCCCTCCGGCAGCTCGCGCCGCTGCATCTGGCCGATCTCGTGGGCGATCAGCTCAGGCTCGCGGTGGTAGCCGTCGAGGAGTCGCTCCCACTCGTCATGCAGCTTCGCTCCCCGCCTGCCGATTCCCTCGTCGAAGTGCTCGCGGACGCCGTCCGGGACGAGGAACTGCGCGTCCTCCGGCCAGCCGTATGCGCGCTTCGTCTCGCGCACCTCCTCCTCCCCGAGCGGCTCGCCGTGCACCTCGGCAGTGTCAACGCTTGTGCGGCGAGCCGTAGCCGATGTGGCTGTCGACGATGATCAGAGTGGGTCGCGCCTCCTCGGCCTTGAACTCCTGGAAGCCGCGGGTGAGCAGCTCGAGGTCGTTCGCGTCGCCCACCCTCGTGACGTTCCAGCCGTAGCCCATGAAGCGGGCGGCGACGTCGTCCTCGTAGGTGATCTCGGTGCGGCCGTCGATCGAGATGTGGTTGTTGTCGTAGACCCAGCAGAGGTTGTCGAGCCTCTGGTGGCCAGCCAGCGAGGCCGCTTCGTTCGACACGCCCTCCATCAGGCAGCCATCGCCGGCGAAGGCGTAGACGTCGAAGTCGAACATCTCGAAGCCCGTGCGGTTGTAGTGGGCAGCCAGCCACTTCGAGGCGAGCGCCATCCCGACGCTGGTCGCGATCCCCTGGCCGAGCGGCCCTGTCGTCGTCTCGACGCCGGATGTCCAGCGGTACTCCGGATGGCCGGGGCACTTCGAGTCGAGCTGGCGGAAGTGCTCGATGTCCTCGAGGCTGACCGACGGCTCGCCGACGACCTCGTAGTCCGGGTCGACGGCCTTCACCCCGGTCAGGAAGAGCATCGAGTAGAGCAACATCGAAGCGTGGCCGTTGGAGAGGACGAAGCGGTCGCGGTTCGGCCAGATCGGATCCTTGGGGTCGAAGCGCAGGAAGCGCTGCCAGAGCACGTAGGCCACGGGCGCGAGGGCCATCGGCGTGCCGGGGTGCCCGGAGTTCGCCTTCTGGATTGCGTCGATCGAGAGCGTTCTGATCGTGTTGATGCAGAGCTCGTCGATGTCCGTCTGCCGCTCGGCTGTTGCCGCCATCGCCACGATCCTACGACTAGTCTGCGCCCGGAAGTGCCCGGCTCAAACCTCGACTCCGAGAAGAAGCTCGCCGCCGAGGCGGCGGCCGAGCTCGTCGAGGGCGGAATGAAGGTAGGCCTCGGCACCGGTTCCACGGTTGCCCACCTGTTACCCGCGATCGCCGCGCGCGGGCTGGACGACCTGCGCTGTGTGGCGACCTCCGTTGCGACCGAGGAGCAGGCGAAGGACCTGGGCATCCCGGTCGAGCCCTTCGATCAGCTGGACCGCCTCGACATCGCCATCGACGGCGCCGACCAGATCGCCCCGGACCGCTGGCTGGTCAAGGGCGGCGGCGGCGCGCACACCCGCGAGAAGATCGTGGCGGCGACGGCCGAGCGCTTCGTCGTGATCGCCGACTCCTCGAAGACGGTCGAGAAGATCACCGCGCCGATTCCGCTGGAGCTCTCGAGGTTCGGCATCGCCTCGACGCTGGCACGGATCTCAGACGAGCTTGGCGAAGTCCAAGTCCGGCCGGACACTCCGAAGAGCCCGGACGGCGGGGTGATCGCAGACTACGCCGGGCCGGTGCACAGCCGGGCGAGCTGGCCGCTCGGCTCTCGGTGATGCCCGGCGTGGTCGACCACGGCCTCTTCCCCTCGGGCATGGTGAACGCCGTGCTCGTCGGCCACGGCGACTCGGTCGAGCGGTCATGATCCGCGCGGACGGTCATGATCCGCTGGGATGGAGGGTTCCGGCAAGACTGACCTGGAGAACCTCAGGGCTCTGTATGACGAGTACGCGCAGGGGGACCTGAGCCGCACGGACCTCTTCGACCCGGAGATCGTCAACAGCGGCGTTGGGGCATGGCCAGAGGGCCCCGGCGAAACCAAGGGCATTGAGGAGTTCTCCGGGGCGATGCGCGACTGGCTGGCAGCCTGGGAGCGGCCGCTGAAGGTCGAGGCCGAGGAGTTCATCCAATCCGGCAATCGCATCCTGGTGCTGATTCGCTGGAGGGGTCGAGGAAAGGGCAGCGGGGTGGAGATGGACGCCGAGGGCGCACACCTGTGGACCTTTCGCGACGGCTTGGCAATCCGCTTCGACGTGTACCGAGACCGGGACGTGGCACGCGCCGCTCTCGAAGCCCAGTGACGGCACTCACTCTTCGCGCGCGGAGCCGGGGTAGGCTCGTGGTCGATGGAGGAGAGGGACGCGGTCATCGTCGGCGCGCGCTGCGCCGGATCGACCCTGGCGATCGCCCTGGCCGAGCGCGGCTGGGACGTTCTGATGATCGACCGGGACACCTTCCCGAGCGAGACGATCTCCACCCACGGCGTCTATCCGAACACGCTCGCTCGGTTCGAGCAGCTCGGGGTGATGGACACGCTGCGTGCGTCTCACGAAATTCCACTGCTGGCCAGCCGTCTGATCGGTCTCGGAAATGAGGTCGCCGGTCTGTACACGCCCATCGACGGGTTCGACCGCATGGCCGTCCCGCGGCGGTCCGCGCTCGACAAGGCGATCGTCGACACAGCGCTGGCGGCCGGGGCCGAGGGGCGTTTCGGCGAGCGGGTCGTCGACCTGATCGGCGAGGGCACCGACGACGATCCCGTCGCCGGCGTCGTGCTCGAGAGCGGCGAGAAGGTCCAGGCGAAGTGGGTCTTCGGGGCCGATGGCCGGGGCTCGACCGTCGCCGGGAAGCTGGGCATCGAGAAGGAACGGACCCAGCAGGGGGAGGTCGCCTTCCTGTTTTCGTACTGGAGCGGCATTCCCGACAACGGCTTCGGCACCCTCGAGATCCACGAGCGCGAATTCGCGAGCCGGTCGGCAGTGGAGGACGGGCTCCACCTCTTGATCGCCATCGGCGACGCGGAGCTCACGCGAGGGACCCAACGGGAGCGCCGGCAGCGGTATCTAGAGCTCCTGCAGCGCTTCCCGGAGACGATCGAGCCGGACGTGCTCGAGAGGGCCGAGATGGTCACCGACGTGATCGTTGCGCCTGAGTCACTGATGCGCGGCTTCTTCCGCAAACCGACCGGGCCAGGCTGGGCGCTGCTCGGCGACGCCTGCCACTTCAAGCACCCCGGCACGGCGCAGGGGATCTGCGACGCGGCCGAGCAGGCGATCTACATCGCCGAGGCGCTCTCCGGCTCGAAGCCCGGGCTGGCCGGGTACGAGGACTGGCGGGATACGAGAGCAGCCGAGCACTACGACTGGTCGTTCGCCTGGGGCCGCTTCCCTCACGTCGAGTCCTCGCAGAAGCTGTGGAGGGGATGGGCCGCGGAGGCCGACGCCGGCCAGGACCTCCGCGACTCCTTCAGCCGCCTTGTCGAGCCTTCTCTGGTGACGAGCAAGGAGCGGCTGGCCCGCTGGTTCGCCGATGTCCCCGCGGCCAGCCGTTAGCGGTTCACCGCTGCCATGCCGACCTCGTCGTAGCGCTCCCCGGAGACCGCCGGGAGCTCCGCGTCGATCCGGGCGAGATCCTCTTCGCTGAGCTCGACGTCGGCGGCCGCGGCGTTCTCCTCCAGGTACTTGCGCCGCTTGGTGCCCGGGATCGGGACGATGTCTTCGCCCTGGGCGAGCACCCAAGCGAGGGCGAGCTGCGCCGTGGTGATCCCCTTCTCCTTCGAGATCTCCTCGAGCTTCGCGACGATCCTCGCGTTCGCCTCCAGGTTCTCGCCCTGGAAACGGGGCTGCGTCCGCCGGAAGTCATCCTCGGCGAGCTCCTCCGGCGAGCTGAAGCGGCCGGAGAGGAAGCCGCGGCCGAGCGGGGAGTAGGCGACGAAGCCGATGCCGAGCTCGCGGCAGGTCGGCAGGATCTCGGCCTCCGGCTCCCGCGCGAAGGGTGAGAACTCGGTCTGCAGGGCTGTGATCGGGTGGACCGCGTGCGCCCGCCGGATCGTCTCCGGCGCGGCCTCGCTCAGGCCCAGGTAGCGGACCTTGCCCTGCTCGACCAGCTCGGCCATCGCCCCGACCGTCTCCTCGATCTCCACATTCGGGTCGACTCGGTGCTGGTAGTAGACGTCGATGTGGTCTGTGCCGAGGCGCTGCAGCGACCCCTCGACCGTCTTAAGGACGTTCTCGCGTGAGCTGTCCAGCCCGCCGAGCGAGGACATGTCGCCGGCGACCGCGTCGTCCATATTGCGCTGGAACTTGGTCGCGATCACGTACTCGTCGCGATGTCCCTTGACCGCCTTCCCGACCAGCTCCTCATTGGTCAGCGGGCCGTAGATCTGGGCGGTGTCGATGAAGTCGATCCCGAGCTCGAGGGCCCGCTGGATCGTGGCGATGGACTCCTGCTCGTCAGTCTCGCCGTAGAAGGCGGACATGCCCATGCAGCCGAGCCCGATTGCCGAGACTTCCAGTTCTCCGATCTTGCGTCGATTCATTTGCGTCCAAGCCTTTCCCGGTAGGGGTCGGTCTCTTCGTTCCCGCTCGGGGCGGGTCACCAACCAAAGGTACGGCTCGCGGTTACATCGACATCGGCACGGAGGCTGCGTGGGCACCGTCAGGCCGGGCACGTGATCCGGGAAGAAGGCGACGCCCGCGGCGAGCGCGAGCAGCACCGCGATCGTCGCCGTCTGGGCCGTCCACCAGCCAGCCGATGGCGGCGGCCCCGAGCAGGAAGAGGGCCGTTAGTCGTAGCTCAGCTGTTCGTCCCATTCGGGTCTCCCTTCCGGAGTGAGGTCGAAGAGGTTCCAGAGCGGCTCCAGCGTCCCGACGTGCCGCGGGTCCTGACCGGGATCCCACGGCGCGTAGAAGAGCTCCGAGCCCCAGAAGTGGCGGGTCTTGCCGCCGTCGCGCCGAAAGACGTTGAGCATCGGGCGCTGGGCGCCCTCGGCGGTCTCGGCCAGGTAATCCCGGTTGTAGGAGTTGCCGGTGGAAGAGAGCAGCCGCAGATGTCGCCAGCCGCGCTCCCGCTTCTCAGGTCAGGATTCGCTCAAGCGGCGACTTTGCGATGACCGCGAAGTTGATCGTCTCGTCGACGTGCTCGACGGCGCCGTCGAGCTGGTCCAGCAGCGCGACGCAGGAGGGACACGGCCCCTCGGCCAGCGGGAAGCTTGGCCGTCTCGGTCTCGCGGACCGGCCCAGGGCGATCGTCCTCGGGATCGCGGGGGAACATGAAGCTGTAGATGGCGAGGGAGTCCTTACCCGGGGCGAAGAGCTCCGAAAGCCGCACGTCGCCAGTCCCACCGCCGGGCAGCTCTCCCTGGAAGACGTAGTCCTCGGGGACCTCACCGCCGGGCGGCAGCTCGCGGCGCAGCTCCGCGACGGCCTCCATCCGGCGGCGGAGATCGATCTCCGCCTCAAGGAGCCGGTCGCGCGCCTCCCGGTACTCGGTGCTCTCGCCTGGGAAATGGACGTCCATGTCGTTCCCCTTCGCCGTTCAGGCGGCGAGCGCCCGGTCGAGGTTGTCGAAGCACTGCCCCCAGCCGAACTCCTGCTCATCCCTGAGCTCCGGCGAGATGTCGCTGTTGACGAACAGCACCCTGGTGCCGCCGTCCTCCTCAGAGAACTTCATCTCGATCTGCTGGAGATTCGACGGCTCATGGTCGAAGGTCCAGTTGAACGCGAGCCTGTCCGGCCGCTCGATCGTCGTGTACTCGCCGCCGCAGCCGACTTCGCCGCCGTCGGGCCGGCGCATCACGACCCGGACGGTTCCCCCGATCCGGAGGTCCACCTCTGCGCTCGGGGTATGCCAGTCCGGTCCGGCGTGGAGCCAGCGGCGCAGGACCTCCTCGCTGGTCCAGGCGTCGAAGACGTCCTCGGCGGGAGCCTGGAAGATCCGCTCGATCCGTACCTCCCGTGCCGGGTCTTCCGTCACCCTTGCTCCTTTCGCTCATCGAGGTACTCGCCGACGACATCGAAGAGCCGCTCCCAGCGAGCCCGCTGACTTTCTATCCAATCGGAGGCGCCGGCAAGCGTTTCCGGCCGCAGGGCGAGGCGATGGGTCCGGCCGTCGATCACGCGGGAGACCACCCCGGCCTCCTCGAGCAGCTTCAGGTGCCTCGATATGGTCGGCTTCGAGACACCCAGGTCCGAAGTGGCTTCGGTCACCGTCGTGGCGCCTCCGCTCAGCCGCTCCACGATCTCGCGGCGCGTCGGATGCGCGAGGGCCTTGAAAGCATCATTAGCCATTTCGCTAACAATATAGTCTGGTCCCGACACCGGAACGACACAGGAGGAAAGCGATGCCCGAGCACAAGGTCGGCACTCAGGAGGAGTTCGGCGCGGCCCGCGAGGAACTGCTCGCAGAGGAGAAGGAGCTCACCCGCCGCGGCGACGAGCTGACGAAGAAGCGGCAGGGGCTGCCGTGGGTCCCGATGGAGAAGGAGTACACCTTCGAGACCACCTCGGGGACCAAATCGCTCGGCGAGCTCTTCGACGGGCGCTCGCAGCTGCTGATCTACCACTTCATGTTCGGCCCGCAGTACGAGGCCGGCTGCCCCGTCTGCTCCTCGATCGCCGACTCGATCGCGCCCCAGGTCCCCCACCTGGCGGCGCGGGATGTGACCGCGCTGTTCGTCTCGCGGGCGCCGGTCGACAAGCTCGACGCCTACCGGAAGCGGATGGGCTGGGACATCGACTGGGTCTCGACCGGTGATGACTTCAACCGCGAGCTCGGCTTCCTGCACACGGAGGAGGAGCTGAAGCCGTTCCTCGAGAGTGGCCAGATCCCCATCACCGTCACCCAGAACGCGGAGATGTGCGGGACGGACGAGGCAGGCTACGTGATGGAGGGGCCCGGGCTGAGCGTCTACGCGCTGGATGACGGCACCGTCTACCGCACCTACGTCACCACCTCGCGCGGCCTCGAGGGCCCTGCGATGGCCTACTACCAGCTCCTTGACCGGACGCCGGTCGGGCGCAATGAGCCACCGGACGAGCCGCTCTGGCTGCGCCGACACGACGAGTACTGAGAGGAGGAGCGATGAGCACGCACGCAGTCGGAACTCAGGATGAATGGCTGGCCGCCAGGAAGGAGCTGCTCGCGGCCGAGAAGGAGCACATGCGCCAGGGGGACGAGCTCGCGCGCCGGCGCCGGGAGCTGCCCTGGGTGCCAGTTGAGAAGGAATACAGCTTCGAGACCGACGAGGGCCCCAAATCGCTCGCCGATCTCTTCGACGGCCGCTCGCAGCTGCTCGTCTACCACTTCATGTTCGGCTTCGGGCTCCGGGTGACCGACGAGGCACCGGGCTGCACGGGCTGCTCGTTCGTCGCTGACCACTTCGACGGCGTCCTGCCCCACTTGAACGGGCACGACGTCACTCTGGTGGCCGAGTCCATCGCGCCGCTCGACAAGGTCACTGCCTACAAGGACAGGATGGACTGGAAGTTTCCCTGGGTCTCATCCCTCGGCAGCGAGTTCAAGTACGACTTCGGCGCCGCCTTCACCGAGGAGCAGCAGAAGAACGGAGCCGATTACAACTTCAGGCACGTCGACAATCCTGCGCCGCAGCGCGAGGGGATGAGCGCCTTCGCCGTCCAGGACGGCGTCGTCCACCACACCTACTCGACCTACGACCGCGGAGTCGATGCCTTGATGGGCACGTTCCAGTACCTCGACCGGACGCCGTTGGGCCGCGACCCTGACGGACCCGAGTCGGCCGGGTCCTGGTGGCGGTGCCACGACGAGTACGGGCAGGACTAGGCGTCCGGGGCCGCGGCTCGGTCCGCGAGGATCAATGAGTCGCCGCCCGGCCGGACCCTGCCGGACGGAGTCGACGGGTCCTGGTCGATCAGCTTCTGAAGCGCATCTCGCTTCTCCTCACCGGTGACGACCCAGAGCAGGCTTCGCACCCGCTCGATCTCCGGGTAGGTGAGCGTCATCCTTCGCGCTCCCTGGTACTCGCCCGCCGTCACCGCGACGCGCTTATCCCTCACCTCGAGGACCGCGTCGCCGGGGACCAGCGAGGCCGTGTGCCCGTCCGGGCCGATCCCGAGGTGGGCGAGGTCGAGCGCCTCGGGGAGCTGGGCGGCGTAGCGGTCGGCGGCCGCGTCCAGGTCGTCGTCGTTGACGGGCATCGGCCGGATGCTGCCCTGCGCGCCGATCGAGAGGCTCTCGATCAGGTGGGTGAGGTTGCGCTCGTCCGACCCCGGCGGGGCGACGCGCTCGTCCACCTGGAAGATCTCGATCTTCGTCCAGTCGTCGATCAGGTCCTCGAGCCGGGAGAACATCGACCAAGGGTCGGTCCCGCCGCTGACCGCAAGCGCGCAGCGATTGCGCTCGGCGATCGCCGGGCGCACCCCCTCCGCGATCAGCTCGGCGCCGCGGCGATGGACCGCGTCCTCGTCGTCGAAGACCTCGAGCCGGTGGGCGCTCATGAAGGCTTCTCCGCGTGTCCGCCGAACTGCTTGCGCATCGCCGAGAGCACCTTGTCCGCGAAGTCGTCCAGATCGCGGGACGCGAAACGCTCGTACAGGGCCGTGGTGAGCACGCCCGCCGGCACGCCCTCCTCGATCGCGGCGATCGAGGTCCAGCGCCCCTCGCCGGAGTCGGAGACGCGCCCGGCGAAGTCGGCGAGGTCGGGCGACTCCTGCAGAGATGCGGCGGTCAGGTCGAGCAGCCAGGACCCGATCACGCTCCCGCGGCGCCAGACCTCGGCGACCTGGCGGATGTCGATGTCGTACTGGTAGTACTCGGGGTGTTCGAGCGGCGCGGTCTCGGCGTCCTTCTCGCGCTCCACCTTGCCGGCGTTGGCGTTCTTGAGGACGTTGAGGCCCTCGGCGTAGGCGGCCATCACCCCGTACTCGATCCCGTTGTGGACCATCTTCACGAAGTGGCCCGCGCCGCTCGGCCCGCAGTGCAGATAGCCGTTCTCGGCGGTGTCCGGGTCGCCGCTGCGGCCGGGTGTCCGCTCGGCGGACTCCACGCCGGGGGCGATCGTCTTGAAGATCGGGTCGAGCCGCTCCACCGCCGCGTCCGGCCCGCCGATCATCAGGCAAAAACCCCGATCCAGCCCGAAGACGCCGCCGCTGGTGCCGCAGTCGATGTAGTCGATCCCCTTCTCGCCGACCATCTCCGAGCGACGAATGTCGTCGCGGTAGTACGAGTTGCCACCGTCGATGATCGCGTCGCCCTTCTCCAGCACCTCGGCGACGTCCTTGACGGTCGACTCGGTGATCTCGCCGGCGGGCACCATGATCCAGACCGAGCGGGGCGCATCGAGCTTCTCAACCAGCTCCTTCAGCGAGGAGGCGCCGGTCGCCCCTTCGCCTTCGAGCTGCTTGATCGGGTCGGGGTTGACGTCGTACGCGACGCACTCGTGGCCGTCCCGCATCAGCCGCCGGACCAGGTTCGCTCCCATCCTGCCGAGGCCGACCATCCCGAGCTGTGCCATAAAGCTCCTTCCCAACGGTTGACAACTTCGTCATTAAACGGGTTGCTCCGCGGCTTCGCCTCGGAGCACCCTTGAACAACCCAGTAGGTTGCCGAACGTGGCGCAGGCTGACTCAGGCCGGACGAAAGGCCCTCCCGCGGACGCGCTGGTGATCTTCGGGATCACCGGAGACCTGGCGAAGAAGATGACGCTGAAGGCGCTCTACGACCTGGTCGAGAACGGCACGCTCCAGGTCCCGATGATCGGGGTCGCGCGGAACCCCTGGTCGGATGCGGATTGCCATGACCACGCCAGCGAGGCGATCGAGGCCCGCGCCAAGGCCGGGGGGACCGAGATCAACGAGGACGTCTTCGAAAAGTTCAAGTCGCTGCTCAGCTACGTCAAAGGCGAGTACACCGACGAGGAGACATACAAGCAGCTCGAGCAGAAGCTCGCCGGCGCCAAGCACCCGGTCTACTACCTGGAGATCCCGCCCTCGCTGTTCGCGACGGTGATCGAGCAGCTCGGCAAGGCGGGACTGACGGAGGGCGCACGGGTGGTGATCGAGAAGCCCTTCGGCCACGACCTGCAGTCGGCGAGGGAGCTGAACGAGCAGATCCACCAGTTCCTGAGCGAGGACCAGATCTACCGGATCGACCACTTCCTCGGCAAGGAGCCGGTGATGGACATCACCTTCCTCCGGTTCGCCAACGCGATCCTCGAGCCGATCTGGAACCGCCGCTACGTCGAGTCGGTGCAGATCACGATGGCCGAGGACTTCGGAGTCGATGACCGCGGTAGCTTCTACGACGCGGTCGGCTGCATGCGGGATGTCTTCCAGAACCACCTGCTCCAGGTGCTCGCCCTGGTGGCGATGGAGCCGCCGTCGGGCGGCGCCGAGACCGACCCGATCCGCGATGCGAAGCTCGACCTCTTCAAGTCGATCCCCGACATCAACCCCAGCCGCTACGTGCGCGGCCAGTACGAGGGCTACCGGGAGATCGAGGGAGTCGACCCGAACTCGAACACCGAGACCTTCGTTGCGCTACGTCTGGATATCCAGAACTGGCGCTGGTCCGGCGTCCCGTTCTTCGTCCGCGCCGGCAAGGAGCTGGCCGAGAAGGTCACCGAGGTCCGGGTGATCTACCAGAGCCCCCCACCGGTCGGCATCGGCGGCGGCCCGGCGCCGGCCACCGATGAGATCGTGATTCGGATCGACCCCGATGCGGGAGCGAGCATCCTGCTCGAGGCGAAACAGCCCGGCGAGGAGTCCCTGCGACAGGTGCACCTCGACCTGCTCTTCCGGCAGCAGTTCGGCGGACAGCCGGGCCCGTACGAGCGGCTGCTCAGCGACGCCCTCGCCGGCGACCAGCAGCGCTTCGCGCGCGAGGACATGGTGCTGGAGACCTGGCGGATCGTCCAGCCGCTCCTCGACAAGCCCTGCGACCTTGAGACCTACCGCAAGGGAACCTGGGGCCCGGAAGGCGCGTCCAACCTGCTGCACGGCTTCGGCGGCTGGCGCCGCCCCTGGCTGCCGGAGGCGCCGCTCGAAGCCGTAGGCGCTGGCTGAGACCCAGTCGGCGATGTCGCGGGAGAACGTCGAGGTCGTCCGAGCCAGCTTCGAGGCGTTTCGCGCCGGCGATTACGACCGAGCCCTGGAGCCCTTCGACGCCAAGGTCGAGTACGACCTCACGCATTTCCCGGAGGGGAGGGTCTACCAGGGCCGGGAAGGGGTTGTCGAGGCCTTCCGCACCTGGATGGGCGCGTTCGAGGATTATCGGCAGGAGCTCGACGAGCTGATCGACGCCGGCGGGGATCACGTCATCGCCGTCGTCCGCGAGTTCGGCCGTGGAAAGGGGAGCGGCGTGGAGACCGAGCGCTCGACCGCCGGGCTCTGGACGCTGCGCGACGGCAGGGCGATCCGGATCCGCTTCTACGACACGAAGGAGGACGCGCTGCGGGCGATCGGATCGGAAAGCGAGCCGCCTGAGGGCGGCAGGTAGAGTGCTTCCAATGTCCGAGGCGACCCTCCAGACCAACGCGGGGCCGATCACCGTCAGCTTCTTCGACGACGACGCCCCCAAGACCGTCGAGAACTTCCGCAAGCTCGCCGGCGACGGCTTCTACGACGGGTTGGTCTTCCACCGCGTGATCAAGGACTTCATGATTCAGGGCGGCTGTCCGGAGGGCACCGGCACCGGCGGCCCCGGCTACACGTTCGAGGACGAGATCAACGACCACAAGATCGTCCGCGGCGCCCTCGCGATGGCGAACGCGGGGCCGAACACGAACGGATCCCAGTTCTTCATCGTCACCACCGACGCCGCGCCCTGGCTGGACGGCAAGCACACCGTCTTCGGTGAGGTCACCGAGGGCATGGACGCGGTCGATGCGATCGAGGGCACCGAGACCGGCTCGGCCGACCGGCCGGCCTCGCCGCAGGTGATCGAGCGGGTGGAGCTGAGCGATTAGCCGGACGATCGTGATCACGGGGGCCACGGACGGCCTCGGCAAGGGGCTGGCGGAGGAGCTGGCACCCAGCGCCGGGAGGCTCATCCTCCACGGCCGCAACGAGGAGAAGGGACAGGCGTTGCTCGACGAGCTCGAGCCGAAGGCGAGCGGCGACCTCGTCTGGCTGCGCGCCGACTTCTCCTCCCTGGACGACGTCAGGGAGCTGGCCGACCGCCTGCTCGAGGAGGAGCGGATCGACGTGCTCGTCAACAACGCCGGCATCGGCACCGCCGGGCCGCGCGAGGAGAGTGCCGAGGGCTACGAGCTCACCTTCGCCGTCAACTATTTGGCCCCGTTTCTGCTGACGCGGAGGCTCCTGCCCGTGATCGAGCGCTCGGCGCCGTCGAGGATCGTCAATGTGAGCTCGGCCGGGCAAGCGCCGATCGACTTCGACGACGTGATGCTCGAGCAGTCCTACAGCGGGGTACAGGCCTATTGCCAGAGCAAGCTCGCGCTCGTCATGCTCACCTTCGACCTCGCCGAGGAGCTCGAGGGCTCCGGCGTCACCGCCAACTGCCTGCATCCCGGCACCTACATGCCGACCAACATGGTCCGGCGGGCCGGTGTCGAGCCGGTCACCCCGCTCGAGGAGGGCGTCGACGCGACGATGCGCCTGATCGCCTCACCTGAGGTCGACGGGATCAACGGCCACTACTTCAACGGCACCAACGAGTCGGCCCCGGACCCGCAGGCCGAGGATCCCGAGGCGCGCCGGCGCCTGCGCGAGCTCTCCGCCGAGCTCACCGGGATCGAGATCCCCGCCTAGCGCCATAGGCTTCGGGGCCATGGGCATGGGCGACAAGTTCCGTGAGCTCCTCGGCGTCGGCGAGGGCTCATTGCATCCCGACGGGCTCGCCGAGCTCCACGTCGGCGACGCCTCCTACGACGACTGGGAGGTGGTCCGCGACTTCGACGACCTCGAGACCGCCCGCGCCTGGCGCCAGCAGCTCACCGACGCAGGGATGGAGGCCGTGATCACCTCGGACCACCCGCTGAACGAGTACGGGCGCGGCGACATCGCGCTTCGCGTCCCGCCCGGCAGGTGGTCCGAGGCCAACGAGCTGCTCGACGAGCCGATCTAGAGCGGCTCGCCGATCACCAGGCCGAAGCGCTCCAACAGTCCGGGGATGCTGTCCGGCTGCATCTCGAGCTCGTAACGGGCGGACAGCTTTCCAAGCTCCTCGGGATTGGCCTCGAGCGCGCCGCCCATGTCCGAGAGCTCTTCGAAGAACTTCTCGAAGCCGGCCGGGGCGATGATCTCCAGGATCCGGCAGGGCTCGTCGCCCGCGTTCCAGAAGGTGTGCCACTGGTTGCGTGGCTTGAAGACCAGGTCGCCGGCCTCGGCGGTCAGGACCTCGTCGCCCAGCAGCGCCCCCATCTTCCCCTCGAGGACGTAGGAGTACTCGTCCTCGCGATTGTGCCGGTGCAGCGGCGCCGCCAGCGCGCGCGGCGACATCGGGTGCTCGACCAGCGAGAAGCCCCGGTCGGTCTCCTCTCCGTCGATCATGAACCGGACCCCGATGCTGCCCAGGAACCCGGTCTTGCCGTCCTTGGGCCCAACCACCTTCGCCTTCGTCGTCGCTGCCTCCATGTTTCCTTCTCCTTTGATTGAACAGTGCTGTTGCGCGAATTCATACACAAGTCCGAGCGATCTGTCAAGATTCATTGAACAGATATGTCCGATCAAAAACGGCCCTACCGAAAGAAGAAGCGAGCCGAGTTGGAGGCGGAGACCCGCCGGCGGATCACCGAGAGCGCTGTGGAGCTGCACGGCACGGTCGGCCCCGCCCGCACCTCGATGAGCGCGGTGGCCGAGCGTGCCGGCGTCCGCCGCTCGACCCTCTACCGCCACTTCCCGGATGAGGCCTCGCTGTTCGAGGCGTGCAGCGCGGACTGGAATGCGGCCAACCCTCCCCCGGACCTCGGCGGTTGGGCGGCGATCGCCGATCCCGACCAGCGCCTGCGTACGGCGCTCGAGCAGCTCTACGGCTTCTGGCGGCGCACCGAGCCGATGATCGCGAATCTGCTGCGCGACGAGGCGACCAACGAGAACGTGAAGCGCCACTTCGGCGCCTTCCACGGCTACATGGACGCCGCGCGGGACCTGCTCGTGCAGGGTCGGCGCGACCGGGGCCAGGCGCGGGCGCGGGTGCGCGCTGCGATCGGCCACGCCCTCGACTTCGCCACCTGGCGGTCCCTGGTCCGCGAGCAGGGCCTCGGCAACTCGCAGGCCGTCGAGCTGATGTGCGCGATGGTGTCGGCGGCCGCCGAGCGGCCCGCGGCCCACGCCCGCTAGACCAGGTCCTGATCGAGCTCCGGGTCGGCGTAGCAGACGACCGTGCGCGCCCGGCGGTCCGGCCAGCCGCGGCGCTCGTGCTCGAAGAACACCCCCCAGTAGCCGAGGAAGAACGGCAACGCCGCCAGCGGAAGCCAGAGCAGACGGCGGACCGCCTGGCCCGGCCGGACCGGCGAGCCGTCCTCGGCGAGCATCCGGATCGCGACGAAGGACATCCCGACGGTCCGCCCCGCGCCCGACCAGAGGATGGCCAGGTAGGCGCCTGCGACCAGCACCCAAATCGCCGCACCGATCGCGATCACGGCCGTGCCGGCGTGCTGGTCGCCGGACTCGAAGATCGAGACGACGAAGGCGATCGCGGCCGAGATCAGCAGCAGGGAGCCATAGACCACGCCGGCATCGATCGCCAGCGCCAGCGCGCGGCTGAACGCGCCCGCGAAGATCGGCCGGGCCTCGCGCACCGGCCTCCGCAGGATCCGCCTGCCCGCGTTCTCCAGCTTCGTATCGATCAGGCGCGCGACGCGGCGGACCACCCGGCGGAGGTCCTCGAGGAGGCCGACCCCCTGGCCCGCGATAGCCGCCCGCACCTCGGGCGCGTCGGCGACTCGCTCGACCAGCTTCTGAGCCTCGTCGCTCTCCAGGACCTTGTCCCAGACCCGGTTCGCCGTGTCGGTGTTCAGCAGCCGCTCGGTTGCCCTCGCAGCGGTCTCGCTGTCAAGCGCGCGCTCGACACCCTTCTCAGCGGCGCGGTCGAGGCCGAGGGCCCGGGCCAGCCGTTGCGCGCTCCGCAGTCCCGTCCGCGCGACGGGCGCGACGGCTCTCTCCACCGGATTGGTTGGGCGCTCGGCAGCCATCGTTGCTCCTGACCCAGGCGGAGGGTAGTTCGCGATCGATGCCGAAGCGGGCAAAGGAGCCCACCACCGGGAACAGCCGCAAGGCCAGATCTACGCCGGCAGCCAAGTGAAGCGGATCGACTGGCCGCCCTGCGTGCAGGTGACGAAGCGGCCGTCGGAGTGGACGTCGCGCTTCGCCGTGCAGGAGAAGCCCTCCACCGAGCAGGTGCGGTGATAGCCCTCCGGGACGTTCGGGTTGTCGACCGTGTTGCAGTCCTTGCCGTCCTGGTCCCAGGCCTGGGCGACGGCGACGGCGGCCGTGCAGCCGATCCCGGTGTACTTGAAGTCCTGGTAGGCGTCGGGCACGGTGCAGCCGGGCGGGGTGCCGCCGTTGCTGGTCGTCGTCGTCCCCCTCCCCTCACCGGGAGATGTCGTGGCGACGGAGGTTGAGGTCGTCCCGAGCGGCGAGGTCACGGGGGGGATCACGCCCTGCGTCGGACTGGTGTTGGTCTCACCGTGTTGGTCTCACCGCTCGAGTCCGAGCCGCAGCCGGCCACCGCCAGCATCGCGCATGCGGCGAATGCCGCCACGAATCGCCTCCAAGTGAGCTTCACGACGGGGGTTTTACCCATTCAGCTCGGAGAGACGCTCCGCGAGCCGCTTCATCGCCTTGCCGTTCACCCTCTTGACGTAGGCGCGGTTGAGCGGCCCCATCAGCTTCTCGCCCGTCGGCAGCTCCAGGAACTCGAGCTCGAAGCTGATTCGGGTGCACCCGTCCGGGAGCGGCTCGAGCAGGTAGGTGCCGCGCGTCCGCCGCTTGCCGCGCGACCCGCCGACCGTCTCCTCCACCAGGCGGCGACCGGAGTCCGCCTCGACGATCTCGACATCGGTCCAGTCCTTCTCCCCCGTCGCCTTCACCCGGACGTTTGCCTTGGCGCCGACGCCCTGCTTCGGGCCGGAGAGCTCCCAGTCGACCATGAAGTGGTCCATGAAGCTCTCGTGGTTGCCGAGCACCTCAAGGAACTCGTAGACCTCGTGCGGGGAGTTGGCGACGTCGACTGAGACCGTGGTCGGCTTCACGCCGCGGACTTTATGGAAGCGACTCCAGGCCCTCGTCGAGCTCGACCCCGAAGCTGTTCAGGGCGCCGGCGAGCATCGTGTAGTGCCCGACCACCATCGTCGCCTCGATCAGCTGCTCGGGCGAGTAGCCCTCGGCGAGTATCGCCCACGTCCCATCCGAGATCCGCGAGTCGCGGTGGAGCTCGTCGGCGGCCCGAAGCAGCGCGGCCTCGTGCTCGCTCCAGCTCTCGGCGTCCGCGCCCTCGAGCACGCGGTCGATGTCCTCCCGAGGGATGCCCCCAGCCAGTGAGATGCGCACGTGCTGCCCCCACTCGTACGAGGACTCGCAGAGGACGGCCGTCCGCAGGATGAGCAGCTCGCGGTCCCGGCCGGCGAGCTGGCCGGACGTGAGCAAGTACCCGCCGAAGCGCAGCCAGGCGCGGAAGAGCTCCGGGTGCCGGGCGAGGGTCGGGAAGATGTTGTTGTCCCCGAGGCGGTTCTCAACGCCTCCGGGGACCGCCTCGAGGATCTTCTTGACCTCGCCGTCCCACTCGTCCGGCGGCAGCGGCGGGATGCGGGGCTCCGGGCTCACGCGCGCGGCCCGATCGTGAGCCCGCCGTCAACCACCAGGCTCTGGCCGGTCACGTAGCTCGACTCGCCGGAGAGCAGGTAAAGCGCGCCGTAGGCGACCTCCCAGGCACTGCCCTGCCGCCCAGCGGGAATCCGGACCTGGTCGCGACGCGGGCTGATCTTCGATGCGAGACGCCCCAGCGAGGTGTCGATCAGGCCGGGGAGCAGCAGGTTGGTGCGGATCCGCGGCGCGCCCTCCACGGCGGCCTGGCGGCAGAGCGCCTCAAGGGCAGCCTTCGACGCGGCGTAGACGGGTAGCGGCATCACCTCCCGCGACGCTATCGATCCAACGAGGACGATCGCGCCGTTGTCCATCGCGGCCAGGCCGTGCTTGCAGCCGAGAAAGTGGGAGCGGGCGTTGACGGCCATCACCCGATCCCAATCCTCCACGCTCGTCCCCGCGATCCCGAGCCCGGCCCCGACGCCGACGTTCATCACGATGCCGTCTAGGCCCCCAAGGCCGCCGACGGCCGCCTCGAACATCGCCGCGGCACCCTGCTCGTCGGCCGCATCGGCGGCGATCACCTCGACGCGGGCGCCCTCGGCCCGGACCAGCTCGGCCGTCACCTCGGCCGATTCGCGGTTGAGGTCCGCGACGGCGACCGCCGCGCCCTCGCGCGCGAAGAGGGTGGACATCGCCCGGCCGTTGCCGATCGGCGGATCCTCGAGGCCGTGGTCCTCCTGGCCGCCGCCCACCACCAAGATGCGCCTGCCTTCCAGCCGGCCGCGACCCGGGGCCTGCCCCCTCGCCTCCGGCGCGGACTCCTCGACTGATCGCTCGGCGCTCATGGCACGGCACCTTAGATCCCCGAGCTCGAGCGGGTAACCGCCTCGTAACAACGCCAGGCCGCCGACATTGACAGGTTGGCCAGCCAGCCAGTAAGGTCCCGCCGGATGAACCGGCCGGTCCAGGAGGAGCTCGTGGCGAAGGACCCACAGGCCCTGAGTCAAGAGGAGCTCGAGGCCGTTGAGCTCACGGAGCGGCCGTTCTGGGAGGACGGCCCTCCCCACGAGATCTTCAAGGAGCTCCGCGGCCGCTGTCCCGTCCACCGGACCGAGCGGATCTCCGAATACCCAGAGGAGGACGGCTTCTGGTCGCTGTCCAAGGCCGAGGACGTCAAGACCGTGAGCCACGACTGGGAGACCTACTCGTCGGAGCGCGGCGGCGTCACCGGCCTCACCCACGCGTGCCGCTGGAGCTGGCAGCAGTCGATGTTCATCGGCATGGACCCGCCCAAGCACGACCGGCTCAAGATGCTCTTCCAGCGCGGCTTCACGCCGAAGCGGATCGCCGAGCACGAGGACCGGATCCGGGCGATCGCCGAGCGCGTGCTGGACGGCATCGCCGACCGAGGGGCGGTGCGAGCTGGTCAACGATGTCGCGCAGCCGGTCGTCTCGCGGGTGATCGGCAGCTTCATGGGCATCCCGGAGGAGGACGACGCGATCTGGGCGAGGCTGATGAACTCGGCACTCGGCTTCGGGGACGAGGACCTCGACCCCGGCGGCCTCGACCAGGTGCTGCAGCAGGACATCCCCGAGATCTTCGAGCGCTGCCGCAAGATGATCGCCGAGCGGCAGCGAGAACTCCCACCGACGACCTGACCAGCGTCCTCGTCCACGCCGAGGTCGACGGGGAGAAGCTGAGGAGCCCGAGATCGTGATGGGCTTCTTCCTGCTGGTCGCTGCCGGAAACGACTCCACCAAGGCGACCTACACCAGCGGCATGCGCGCCCTGCTGGAGCACCCCGAGCAGATGAAGATGCTGGTCGACGACCCGTCGCTGATCCCCGGCGCGGTCGAGGAGGCCCTGCGGATGTACCCGGCCTTCGCCCACTTCCGCCGCACCGCCACCAAGGACACCGAGATCGTGGTCGGCCGATCGCCGAGGGCGACAAGGTGCTGATGTGGTACGTCAGCTCGAATCGCGACGAGGACGTCTACGAGGATCCGGACCGCTTCGACGTCCACCGCAACCCCGAGCACCAGGCTTTCGGCGCGGGCGGCCGCCACTTCTGCCTGGGTGCCGCGCTGGCGCGGCTGGAGCTCAGGATCCTCTTCGAGGAGACGCTGAAGCGCTTCCCCGAGATGGAGCTCGCCGGCAGGCCCGAGCCGGCGGAATCGGCTTTCCTCAACCAGCTGAAGAAGCTGCCGGTCTCCTGGTAGTCCGCGCCAAGCCGTCCGGCGAGGTGTCGATCGCGACGTAGTCGTATGAAGTTCCGCTCTTCAGCTGGTACTCCGGGGTCACGTAGATGCGGGCGCGCTCGAGCGTCTTCGAGTAGTCCTTCGCCTGACATATTTCTAGGTATGTCTCAAGGACAGGCAACTAGGCCCCGCGGCCGCCCGGCGGCGGCCTCCCGCGAGGACGTGCTCGAGGCCGGGCTCTACCGCTACCTGCGCGGCCGCCGGGTCGACGTCCAGGCGATCGCCGCGGAGCTCGGGCTGGGCCGGGCCACGATCTACCGCTGGTTCGGCTCCCGCGAGAAGCTGCTCGGCGAGGTGATCATCCGCGCCACCGATCCGGTGTTGGCGGAATGTGGCAAGGGCCTGGCCGGCAAGGGCGGCCCCGGCCTGCTCGAGACGTTCGACCGCTTCAATCGCACGCTGGCCGATGCGCCGGCCCTCCGCTCCTTCATGGAACAGGAGCGTGACGCCGCGCTGCGGATCATCGCCTCGGGCGCGGGCATCGTCCAGCCCCGAATCGTCGAGCTGATCACCGGCTTGATCGCCGAGGAAGCCGACGCCGGCACCTACGAGCCTCCGGTCGAGCCCTCGGTGCTCGGCTACGCGATCGTCAAGCTCGCCCAGGCCTTCCTCTTCAACGACGCCGTCGTCGGGATCCGCGGCGACGTGGACCGGCTGCGGGAGGTCGAGGCTGCCCTGCTCGGCGTCGACCCCTGACAGCCGGCGACCACCCCCGCTACTTGTGAAGAAGCGGTGAAAGTTTTGACTTAGGCTTGCTCAATGAGCAGCACTGCGGTGGCACCAGCTGCAGCAGCCGGGAGCGAGGGAGAGGGGAACAAGAGCCGAGGCTGGAGGTGCCACTGGGCCGTACGGATCGGCCTGCCCGCCCTTTACCTGCTGGCGACCGCGGCCGCGATCGACCGGGTCGGCCTGCCCTACTCCCAGGACTGGATCTTCGTCTGGCTCGTCGGGCTGATGCTGGTGCTCTCGGTCGGCGGACGGGCTGCACACCGTCCGCCGTCTGATCCGCGACTGGCTGCCGATCATCGTCGCCCTGCTCGCCTACGACCTGCTCCGCGGCGTCGCCGACGGCAACCTCTTCCCGATCCACTGGCAGCCTCCGGTGCACGCCGACAAGGTGCTCGGGCTGGGGCAGGTTCCGACCATCCGGCTGCAGGACGCGCTTTACACCCCGGGGCACCTCCACTTCTGGGACTACGCCGCCTTCAGCTTCTGGTTCTCGCATTACTTCGCGACGCTGCTGGTCGCGGTGGGGATCTGGCTCTACCGCTACCAGTGGTTCCATCGCTTCGCCGCCTGCATCGTGGTGCTGGCGGCGATGGGCCTGGTCACCTACGTCCTCTTCCCCGCCGCGCCGCCGTGGCTCGCCGGTGACCACGGCTACCTCCCCCACACCTACCGGATCACGCACGCGGTGGTGAACAACCTGCCGGTGCCGAAGGCCGGCGCCCTCTTCCAGAAGGGGACCGCCTGGGGCAACGACGTCGCCGCCGTGCCGTCGCTGCACGCCGGATACACGATGCTGATCTGCCTCTTCCTCTGGCCGCGGGTCGACCGCCGGTGGCGCGCCCTGCTGGTCGCGTACCCGATCGGCATGGGCCTCTCGCTGGTCTACCTCGGCGAGCACTACATGATCGACATCTTGCTGGGCTGGGCGTACGCCGCCGGCGCGATCCTGGTCGTCAACTGGGGCGCGGCCCGGTTCGCGGAGCGCCGGCCGCGCACGGCCGGGCTGGCCACCGCTCCCACTCGTTAGCGTCCCGGGCGTGCCGCGCCCGCTGCTCGCCGTCGACGCCCCCTCGATGCTCTTCCGCGCGTTCTACGCGCTGCCCCGTTCGATCAAGGGCCCTAACGGCAAGCCGGTCAACGCCCTGCTCGGCACCGCCAACCTGATCCTGCGGGAGGTGGAGGCACATGACCCGCGCGCCGTCGTCCTCTGCTTCGGTCCCGACGCCGCCGCCTACCGGCTCGAGCTCTACCCGGCCTACCACTCCGATCGCGAGGCGGCCTTCCCCGACGAGCTCGGCCCGCAGTGGGAGGACTCCGCCGACTTCTTCGGTTCGTTCGGCTGGACGGTCGCGGCCTCGGAGGACCTCGAGGCCGACGATCTCCTGCATTCCTTCGCGGAGAAGGAGGCGAAGGCCGGCGGCCGCAGCCTGCTGATGACCGGAGACCGCGACATGTTCCAGTGCGCGAGCGGCAAGACGAAGGTCCTCTACGTCAGCACCGGCAAGCAGGGTGGGCAGCCGATGGGGCCGAAGGAGGTCAAGGGGCGCTACGGCATCCCGCCGAAGCTGGTTCCCGACCTGATCGCTCTGCGGGGCGATCCCTCCGACGGCATCCCCGGCGCCAAGGGGGTTGGTGAGAAGACCGCGGTCGAGCTGCTCCGCAAGCACGGCTCGCTGGAGAAGGTCCTCGCCGCGGCGATCCGCGAGCCGCGCCCCGCCCTGCGGACGGCGCTGACCGGCGACCGCGACCAGCTGCTCGCCTTCAAGGACATGGCGACGCTGCGGACCGAGAAGGTGGGCCGCCCGCGCGACAAGCGGACCGACTACCGCGGCGCCGCCAAGGCCGCCCGCGAGCGCGGGATGAACCGGCTCGCGGAGCGGCTCGAGGAGAAGGCGAAGACCTAGCGCCGAGCCGATGAATTCGGGGGCGGTCGCGGGTCTAAGTTCAGACCATGATCGAGACGCACGCGACCACCATCGAGCGCCCCGGGGGCACGGCACACCTCCGCCAGCGCGGCGACGTGGGCTGCCCGATGGCGCCGCCCCGCCAGCAGGTGCTCGACGCCGTGATCGTGGGCGGCGGGCCGGCCGGCCTGAGCGCCGCGCTCGTGCTCGGCCGGGCCCGCAAGCGCGTGCTCGTGCTCGACACCGGCCGCCCGGCGAACGCGCGCCTCGGCCACGCGATCGGCGGACTGCTTCCCAGGCCGGCGTCTCGCCGGCGGAGCTGCGCCGCAGCGGCCGCGAGCAGCTCGCCGAGTTCCCGAACGTCGAGATCCGCGACGGCGCGGTCCTGGACGCCGAGCCCTTCGGCGACGGGCTGGCGGTCCGGCTCGACGGCGGGGTCGCCCGCACGCGCGCGCTGGTCCTGGCCCACGGGCTCCGCTACGACCCGCCGCCGCTGCCCGGCGTCCGGGGTCTCTGGGGTCACACGGTCTTCCACTGCCCCTTCTGCGACGGCTGGGAGGTCCGCGACCGGCCGCTCGCGATCCACGGCGACGGCCCGGCCGCCGCCCGCTCGGCGCTGGTGCTCTCCGGCTGGAGCAACGAGTGGTGCTCCTCACCGACGGGCCCGGCCCAACTGAACGGCGAGCGCGAGGTGCTCGCGGGCGCCGGCGTCCGGGTCCGCGACGAGCCGATCCGCGAGCTGATCGGCGCCGAGGGCAACTGCAGCGGATCGAGTTCGCCGCCGGCCCCGCGGAGGAGCGCGAGGCGCTCTTCGTCCGCACCCGGCGCGAGCAGCCGAACGGGCTCGCCGAGGCTCTGGGCCTGCACCCTCTCCGAGGGCGGCACGATCGAGACCGACATCGACGGGCGCACCGGCGTGCCGGGCGTCTACGCCGCCGGCGACGCGGCCACCGAGCACTCGCGCTCGGTGGCCAACGCGGTCGGCACCGGCTCCCGGGTCGCCTACGCCTGGCGCTCGACCAGGTCACGGCGCTGTAGCGGCGGCCTCGGTCTCGACCTGCAGAGGCTCTCCCCCGGCTCGAGCACGACGGCGCTCGTACGGTGCGGCCGGCGGCCGCCACCCGGAAGCGCTCGGCGGCGTCGGCGATCGGCCGGTAGAAGGGCTCGATCGCCAGCCCGCCGTAGTGGATCGGGACCACGGTCCGCGCCCCGAGCGACTCGCCGGCGATCGCCGCCTGCTCCGGCTCCATCGCCGCGGCGAGCGGGCTGGGCGGCTGGAGATGCGGGAAGTCGACCACCGCGCCGTTGATCGGAGCGAGGACGACGTCGATCGGCCCGTGTCGGCGGGCCATCCGCCACCAGTAGCCGTGGAAGATCGTGTCACCGAGGTGGAGAACCCGCCGGCCGTCCGCCTCGACCAGCCAGGAGACCTGCGGATCACCGAGGCCGTCGACGGCGGGCAGCGCCGTGATCGTGAACGGCCCGGCGTCGGCCTGCTCCCAGGTCTCCACGTGTTTGCGCTCGAGGCCGGCCCGCTCGAGCTCATGGACCGCCTGAGCGAGCCCGACGTTCTCCGCGTCGTCACCACCGAACCCGGCCGGCTCGTGGACGGCGGCTTCCGGGGACAGCGCCGCGGCCAGTGCGCCGGCGTCGGCGTGGTCGCGATGCAGGTGGGTGACCAGGCCCGCGACCGCGCCGGCCCTCCGGCTCGACCAGCTCCGGCACCTCCACCTCGGCGGCCGGTCACCGAGCGCCGCGAACGTCGCGGCCGCGTCGGCGAGGGGATCGATCACCAGGGAGGCGCCATCCGCCTCAGCTCCACACCTGCCCAGCCCAGCCAACGCACCTTCATCGCCTTCCTCCTTTATCGGACGAGCGTACGGTATATCATCTGGCCCGATGCCACGCCGCTCAGCAGCCGCAGTCGCCGAGACCCGCGCCGCCGTCACCGAGAGCGCGGCCAAGCGCGCCTCCGTCGAGGGCCTCGAGGGGCTGACGATCGGCGGCCTCGCCGATCAGATGGAGATGAGGAAGGCAGCGTCTTCAGCCTGTTCGGCAGCAAGCGGGAGCTGCAGCTGGCGATCCTGGAGCGCAGCGATCGAGCAGTTCCGGCAAGAGGTCTGGGAGGCGGCGGCGGAGCGGCCGCCCGGGCGACGGCGACTGCTCGCCCTCTGCGACGCCTGGCTCTCGTATCACGAGCGCGAGGTGATGCCCGGTGGTTGCTTCCTGACCACGGCGACGATCGAGTACGACGCGCGCCCCGGCCCGCTGCGCGACGCGATCGCCGAGACGATGCGGAGGTGGCTCGAGACCCTGGAGCGCGAGGCGCAGGCGGCGATCGACGCGGGCGAGCTCCCCGCCGATGCGAACGCCGCGGACATCGCCTTCGAGCTCAACGCGCTGGCGGCGGCGGCGAGCTACGGCTTCCAGCTCTGGCGGGACCCGGAGGTCTTCGCCAAGGCACGGCGTGCGATGCGCCGAGCGCTCGGCGCCCCGCTGAGTTAGGGCAGGACGCCCTCCACTTGGCGCGCCACTGCGGTGGGTCGAAGCCCCCGGCGACGTAGATCGACTCGCGCGCGATGCGATCGCCATGAAGCCGGATCGGGAGCTGATGCCGAACATCGGCGTACCGCCGTCGTAGCTGATCGAGAGCTCGGCGACCCAAACGTCGCCGCCGCCCTTCACTTCGCGGAACTCGAATGACGTGTTCGCCGGGTAGTTGCTCCGCCACTCGCGGGAAGTTCTCGACACCCTCAAAGCGCTCGTCGGATTGGGGGAACTCGAGCACGGCGTCCTCGGTGTACATCGCGTGGGCCAGCTCCAGGATCGCTCCTGGCATTGTCGAAGTGCTGCTGGAGCATTTCCCCCTGATCTGTCTCGGCGTCCATGCCGCCACAGACTGGCAGATGCTTTCAGCCAGTTGCCGCTCCCGACTCCGCGAGCCGGCGCTGGTCGCGCCGCGCCGTCCATGGCTCGCCCAACCGCCTCCCCTCGCCGGCGTCTAGGGCTTCGAGGGGAACTGCGCTGTCAGCGAGTGCCTCATCAGCTCCCGCGGCTGTGGATCGGCCAGACCGGCACACCCCTCGGTTGCATGAGCTTGATGGAACCGGGTGCAGCCGGCCGTGACCTCTGGAAACGGCTTACGCGGTCCCCTCGACCGTGGCGACGGGACGATCACTTCGTGGAGCACCGAGGCCATCGCGGGCGGTGGCGGGTGCTCTGACGATGAAGGTGTACCGGCCTGTCGGGGAGGGACCTATACGGTCGTCGGGGGCCACGATGGGTTTCGGGCTTCTCGCCGGGGGCGTCCTCAACACCTTCTCGACGAGCGTGCCGGTCAGGGCCGGCGATGTCCTGGGCAGCAGCACGCCGGCGGACGCCGGGGCACACCCGGCTGCCGGTTCGCTGGCCCACGGGGACTCGTACATCCTCCGAGACGGGAACCTGGCCGACGGCGAATCGGGGGACTTCCCTCTGAATCAGCCCGACTTCCGCCTGAACATCTCGGCGGTGGTCACGCCTTCGAACTCCTTCACACTCGGTGAGACCACTCGCAACAAGACGGGCAGCGCGACCCTCACGGTCAACGTCCCCAACCCCGGCCAGCTCTCGCTGTCTGGCAACGGCGTGAAGAGCGCCGCGGCGCATTCGGCGACGGCGGTCGGCGCCCCTGGTGCCGTGGAGCTGAAGGTCAGGGCGAAGGGCAAGAAGAAGCGGAAGCTCAACGAGACCGGCAAGGTGAAAGTGAACGTAGCCGTCACCTACACCCCGACCGGAGGCGACCTGAGCTCGCAGTCGATCAAGGTGAAGCTGAAGAAGAAGCCCTGAGGCTGATCGCCTGGAGGGAGTGAGCCCGCCCGACAGGATTCGAACCTGTGCTCATCGAAGTTCGGCTTGCCCTATCTGCGTGAGCTCGTGCTGTAAGGTCTCTGCGAAGGGGAGGAATTCTCATCATCCGCCGTTTGGGGAGGAATGGGTCTGCGCAGTCGTGTGAGCCGCATCGTTGTCGCTGTCGTCGCGCTGAGCGCAATCGTGATCGCCGGACTCCCGGGCAATGCCGCCTTTGCGAAGGCCCCCAGGACGACCGTCTACAAGGTGCCTGGAAGCATCACCAGCGACTGCTCGGTTGCGGTCGAGAGCCAGATCATGGCCTGGCTGGCGACCGTGCCCGACGGCGCCACCGCGCAGTTCGGTGCCGGGCGCTGCTACGGCCAGGACGGCACGATCACGCTCACAGACCGCAACGGCCTCGTGATCGACGGCCAGGGATCGGAGTTCCGCGCGCTCACCCCCGGCGGCAGCCATCGAGACAATTGGCGCTTCGTCAGGGGAGGGAATCTCACCGTGCGGAACATGGCCGTTCGCGGCTCGGACCCGCAGGGCGCCTACGACCACAACGTCGAGTGGCAGCACGGTTACTCGGTGGAGGGCGTCCAGGGATTGACGCTCTCCAACGTCCAGGCCCGCGAGACCTGGGGCGACGGGATCGACATATGGGGGGATGGTTCCTCGCACACTTGCGGTAATGACGCGACGAGCGCCCGCAACATCGTCATCTCCGGCGCGACAATCGAGCGGATCGGGCGCCAGGGCGTGGCGGTGGTGGACGGCGAGCGGGTGACGCTCCAGGACTCGACCGTCGGCCCGGTGGCGTGGGCGAACGTCGACATCGAGACCGACGATGCCTGTGAGATCGCCCGCCACATCACCGTGGCGCGCAACTCCTTCGGCTCGAACGGCTGGGGCGTGATCGTGAACGGCGGCTTCGGCGCCGACCCGCAGGTGGGCGATGTGACCGTGACCGGCAATACCCAGACGGCGCCCACGGTCGACACCGGCATCCTCACCCCGGACCCCTGCAGGGCGCCCGTCAGGATCCTCTCCCCGGACTCTGTCTACCGGAGCGCCTACAGCTTCACGGGCAACCGCTTCCTGACGCCCAACAACGCCTTCGTCTTCCGCCGGGCGAACAACGTCAGTGTCGGTTCGAACTCGGTCAGCTTCGGCCCGCCGATCGCGGGCTGCGACACGCGGGCCGGGGTCCGGTTGACGGACTCACACACGGTCGGCATCACCAACAACGTCTTCAGCGGCGCGAGCAACGTCTACATCACGGACGCCCTCAGCACCGGGATCACATCTAAGCGCAACACCCTCAACTGAACGGCCCGTCGCCGTAGTGTCACGCCGCGTCGGGGGGTCCCTGCGCGTGGGTGCGGAAGAATCACTGGCCGGGGGATGTCGGAGGAGAACATCGAGCTGGCACGCCGCGGGATCGCGGAGATCAACGAGCTGTACAAGACCAGCGACCTCTCCCAAAACCTGTGACCTTCGGTTTCGTAGACCGCGGTGGGAGTTCGTGGAGCTCGTGCGGGCTCAGGCTGACGAATTTGACAGGCGCTGATCAAGCGACGACACTTGGCTGTGGAGTCGTTACTCGCCTAGCCTGAGCGTCGGCCAAGGAGGCGGCATGGCTCACACCGGAATGCTGATCCGCGACCCGCAAAGCGGGGGCGCACGATCGGACGTGGGTGAGGTTGCGCCTGGTGCGTGGTTGCGGTTGGCCGCATTGGGGGCGGCCGCCGCCACGGCCCTCGTGGTCATCGGTGGCGCCCTGCACCTTGGTCTCCCGCACCGGGTTCTGGCGATTCTGGCGGTGCCGCTGCTCGCTGCCGTGGTGATCGCCGCGGCTGCCGCCCACCGACGAATGCTGGTCGTCTCGATTGCGGCCCTGGCCCTCTTCGCCGTCGAGAGTGCCTTCGGCGGAGTCGTCGCGTTCACGGGTAGGCCCGAGTGGGCCGTCGTGCTGCACGTCGTGTTCGCCGGGCTTGCTTTGGCGGCCGCGCTGCTGACGGCCGCCGAGTCGTTCCGTGGAGAGCACGTTCCGGCCGGCGCATGGCGAGATTACGTAGCCCTCACCAAGCCCCGGATCATGCTTCTCCTGCTGATTACGGCGGCAGCCGGAATGTTCGTGGGCGCCGGCGGCCTCCCGAACCTACCGGAGCTGGCGGTCGTCCTGGCCGGCGGTGCGCTGGCATGCGCCGGGGCGAGCGCCCTGAACCACTACCTCGACCGCGACATCGACGCCCTGATGGGCGAGCGGACCTCGGACAGGCCGATCGTCGCGGGTCGCCTGATCCCACCGCGGGCGATCGAGTTCGGGCTCGTGCTCACGGCCTTCTCCTTCGTCCTGCTAGCCAGCCTGGTGAACGTCCTAACGGCAAGCTTGGCGCTGCTGGGCGGCCTCTTCTACGTGCTCGTCTACACCAACTGGCTGAAACGCTGGACCGTCCAGAACATCGTCATCGGCGGGGCCGCGGGTGCTGTGCCGCCGCTGGTCGGCTGGGCCGCCGCGACCGGGAATCTGACCCTGCCCGCGATCTTCCTCTTCCTGATCATCTTCTTCTGGACACCCCCGCACTTCTGGTCCCTCGCGCTGCTGATCAAGCGCGAGTACGCGGCCGCCCGGATCCCGATGATGCCGGTCGTGCGCGGGGATCGCGAGACCTCCCGCCAGATAGTGGCGTATTCCCTCGTCTTGGCCGCGACGTCGCTACTGCCTTTCCTTTGGCACTCGGTCGGCGGCGTGTATCTCGGGGTAGCGCTGGCGCTCGACGCGGTCTTCATCGGCCTGGCGCTGAGCTTGGCGCGGCAGACGACTCCCGCACGTGCCGGACGCCTCTTCCACTTCTCGCTGCTCTACCTGGCGATTCTGTTCTCCGCGATGGCGGTCGACACGGTCGTCGTGCTCTGACCGTGCCACCGCCCGATCGCAGCTGGACCTAGCGGGAGTAGACGGGCTCGGGCGCTCCACGCTCGCGAGGCGTGCGCGAAGCTTCCGGCGCGGCCTTTCGCCGCCTGCGGCTCTGCGTGCGCGCGTCGGCGCTCGCTCGAGGGCTCGTCGGCAGGTGGTACGGCAACCGCATGGTCGCCGCGAGCAGCGCCAGCAGGCCGACAACCGCTACCACGTTCAGAATCAGGGCTGTTGCAATCGACACTTTCGTTCCACTCCTTTCGGTCCGGGTTCGTCGTTGGCACCTCTTGCCCGGTGCTTCAGTTCTGACACCTTGCCGCTGGAGGCTGGGAGGCCCCTAAGGACCCGATGACAATTGCCTAAGAAAGTCGTCTTCGGTCAGCTGCTCAGGTGCAACGCGCGGAGCAGATCGCCGGCGGTCTGCGGCCCCCGCAGGACGGCGGTGATCCTCCCGCGGGCGTCGACGATGAAGGTGGTCGGGAGGCCGTTCAACCCGTAGTCCTGGCCGGTGACTCCGTCCGCGTCGATCAGGTTCGGATAGGTGAGGTGGTGCTGGTCCACGTAGGAGCGGGCGGCGCCGGTCCCGTCGGTCCAGTCGACTCCGACCAGGCTCGCCCGTCCATGCAGGGCTTGGGCCACCCGCTCCAGCTCGGGCGCCTCCTTCTGGCACGGGCTGCACCAGCTGGCCCAGAAGTTGATCGCGGCCGGCTTGCCCCGCAACGACGCGACCGTCACCTTGGGGGGGACGAGCACCCGAGTCGGCAGCTGCGGAGCAGGGCGCCCCGTCCCGGACCGATTCGATGTGCCGCTCAACACGACGATCCCGATCACCACGGCGATGGCGCCGACCGTCACCAGTGCGATGCGGAGGCCGCGGCGGATCTCGACCCCTAACCCGATGCCAGGATCGGCACGTCGTGCACCACCTGGCTCGGACTGAAGTTCGACGGGTACAAGGTGGTGATCTTGCCGCTCGCGCTGATCCCGTAGATCAGCGCGGAATGCTCGACCCGATCGGGGGAGGTGCTCGTCCGTGGGCCCTTGGCGAGAATGTTCCACGCCCGCCAGAGTCCTCAGCAGCTGGGGGCGGGACCCAATCAGGTACTCCATCCGGCCGGTCATGCGATGGGCCCGAAGAAACGCCCTGACCGTACTCGGGGTGTCACCGCGGGGATCCACCGAGACGGCGATGACCTGCACCTTCCCGGCATCCGAGCCGAGCTGGGCCAGCGCCGTGTGCAGGTTCCCGACGATCAACGGGCAGACGTCCGGGCAATGCGTGTAGATGAAGGTGACCAGCACCGCCTTGCCCCTGTACTGGTCGATGTTGACTGGATGGCCGAGCGAGTCGTTCAGCGCGAGGGGCGGGGCCGGCTTGGCCGGCGCGGCCGCGATGCCGGCGTACTTCGCGCTCGAGGTCGACTGGCCCTCGGGGACGCCGGTCTGGCCCGAGGCCGCGGTCCCTCCGCTCCCGCCGCAGCCGCTCAGCAGCGCGGCGGCCGCCGCCACCACGAGGGAGAGCATCAGGCTCGAGCCTGCGCCTCGCAGCCCGCGGCAGAAGTGATCGAACAACGTGCTGATCAGTATTGCGCCAGAGTCTCAAGCTGCGCTATCGAGGTGTGTCCGGTCACCCCTCCCGGGCGAGGATGCGCAGATCCCCGGCCGGCCAGCCGGGCGGGAACGGATAGAGGAGGCCGGCGCGTTCGAAGCCCTCCGGGTCGATGAGATAGACCGGCGCTGTCGCGTTCGCGCCTGCCCCACGGTAATCGACTCGGTACGACCTGAGCACCGGAGCCAGCTGGTCCCTCGAGCCGAGCAGCCAGTGCCAGGCGGCTGCCGATCCTAGGCCCCAGCGCGCGACGGCCGCCCGCGTCGATTCGGGCGTGTCGTGGGACGGGTCGCGGCTGACGATGATTAGCGCCGGCCGAGCGGGCGGCGGCAGCAGCCGGAGTGCCGTGCGCAGCGACCGTGCCTCCCTGGCGCAGGCCAGCCGGCATCGCGAGCTGAAGAAGGCGAGCACCACGCTGCGGCCGTGCAGCGATGCCAGTGAGATTGGACGACCGCTCTGGTCCGGCAGCCGAAAATCGGGCGCGGGTCTCTGCCCGGGTTCCCAGATCGCCTGGCCGTGCAGGCCCGCAGCGGTGTCGGGCGAATCCGAGTCACCACCGGATTGCAGAAGGTGGATCACGACCCCCGCGACGATCCCGACGGCCAGGGCGGAGGCGATGACCAGCGCGGTTGTGTGCAGCCCGATCCGACGCGGGCTCATCGATCCACTGCGGATCGATGGCCAGGCGTCACTCCGGGAAGCTGCGGATCAGCTGGACCATGGACCAGAACAGAACCACCAGGAATACGCCGAGCGGGATCGCCCAGGTGAGGACGCCCTGTCCGGCGACCGTGATGGCGATGACGGTTGATGGGAGCGACATCCTTTTCTCCTAGGTCACGGGTTTCCGGCGAGCGCGCGGGCGCGGGGAGCCGGGTCGCGCGCACGCTCGGGCTCCAGCCAGCGGTAGATGATGAAGATGATTGCAATCGTGAACGGGATCGAGCCGGGCACCCACATCACGCCGGCGGCGAACTGTTGGTCCGTGAGCGCGCTGATCCCGCCGGGTCGGGTCGCCTCCGCAGCGTAGGGGGCGTACAGGGGCGAGCTGGCGAAGGCGAGAACGATCGCGAGCAGCCAGCTGACCACCATGGCCGACGCAACGTAGAGGGCTCGGACTCCGTCGGGGAGCGGCGATCGCCAGGGCGGCGAGTCGATCACTCGCGTCCAGAAGAGCAGGCCCGTACCGAAGAAGAGCGCATGCTCCGCGGCGTGAACCAGCGGAGAGCGCAGGGTCGCGTCGTACGCGAACGGGATGTGCCAGACGGCGAGCGTGACCGAGAACAGCAGCCAGGAGGGAACGGGATCGCCGAGGAACCGCACCGTCCGGCGCAGGCCGTCCGACCAGCGGCCCTGGGTGACCTCGTGCGCGACCCGCCGGCGAAGGCCGAGCGGGAGCCCCCGCCACATCCTGTTCCATGGCCGGGCCAGCGCCAGCAACGGAGGGGCAACGAGCAGCAGGAGCACGTGCTGGAGCATGTGCGCCCACTGGAGCTTTGCGGCCCAATCGTCGATCGGCGATGCGAGGGCCACGACGATGGTCGCGAGCCCGGCGATGAAGGCGGCCATTCGCCAGCGGCGGGCTGCGGATGCCTGCGGCCGCACCCCGCGGCCGCCCAGCCAGTAGAGCCATGCCGCGAGGATCACCCAGAGGAGCGCCGGGTCGGTGGTCCAGCTGAAGGGCAGCGTCGCCGTGGGCATGGCTCAGAACAGGTAGAGGATCGCCCAGCTGAGCACCCCGATGCCCGCCAGCAGGCCCCAGTAGAACGCCGCGTCGGCCAGCCCGGCCGGCACGGTTGCCTCCTCCGCGCCTCGATTGCGCACCCCCTCAGCGAACAGGATCTCGACCCAGTACATGGTGAGGATCACGAAGACGACGAAGAGGGTTGTCCAGCCGATGAACACGCTCGCGTAGCCGCCGTCGGTCGGGCTGAAGTGGAGATTCGCGTATTCGAACACCTGCACCACGCAGCCGGCTAGCCCGAGCGCGAGTGCCGTCCCCGCCGCCGCCACCCAGCCGCGGCTTTCACGCGCCGCCCAGGACGCGTAGGCGAGCAGGGCCGCGCTCCCAACGAAGAGAAGCATGACCGCCAGGCCGTACCTCTGGGGAGGGTCGACACCGGATGGGCGCCATAGGTCGCTGTTGTTGAGCGAGCGCAGGTAGAAGTACGCGAACACGAATGCCGCGAAGAACATGATCGTCGTCCCGGCGATCACGCGGGCACCGAGCCAGAGGTTCCGCTCATGAACCTCAGGCGGCTCGTCGAGCGGCCCGTCCGCCGGGCTGCTTTGCCGTCCTCTTCCTGGGAGCTTGACCATCGCTATCCCGGTGCCGCCGCCGGTTCCTTCGCGGGTCTGGGCGGCGGGGGTGGGCTTCCGTAGTCATAGGGCTCCGAGTCGATCACCGGGATGGTGTCGAAGTTGTGGACGGGCACGGGCGTCGGCAGCTGCCACTCGAGCGACTTGGAGTGCCACGGATTCGCCTCCGCCGGCTTGCGGGCGATCACCATGGAGTAGACGACGTTGGCCAGGAAGACGAGCATCGAGAGCCCGAGGACGAAGGCCGATACCGATACCCAGATGTTGATCGGCTGCAGGCTCGACGCATAGGTGGCCACTCGCCGCGGCATCCCCAGCAGCCCGGCGGCGAAGAGCGGGCCGAAGGTGGAGTTGAAGGCGATGAACATCGACCAGAAGTGCACCTTCGCCAGCGTCTCGTTGAACCGCAGCCCGGTCATCTTCGGCACCCAGTAGTAGATGGCGGCGAAGAAGGTGAAGATCAGGCCGCCCATGATCGTGTAGTGGAAGTGGGCCATGACGAAGAAGCTGCCATGCGTGCTGACGTCGCTCGGCGTGTCCGAGAGGAACACCCCCGAGATCCCGCCGATGAAGAAGTTGAAGAACCAGGCGAGGCAGAACAGCATCGGCACCGTGTAGCGGATGCTCGCTCTCCAGAGGGTCGCCATGCCGCAGAGGAAGATGAATCCCGTGGGTATCGAGATCACCTCGGTCGAGAGCATGTAGAAGGGGCGCAGAGCCGAGTTGATGCCGCTGACGAACAGGTGGTGCTGCCAGACGAAGAAGCTCAGCAGCGCCACCCCGAGCATCCCCGCCACCGCCAGGCGATAGCCCCAGAGCGGCTTGCGCGCGAACACCGGGACCAGCTCGAGGATGATCCCGAACCCGGGCAGGGCTAACACGTATACCTCCGGGTGGCCGAAGAACCAGAACAGGTTCTCGAACAGGTAGGGGCTGCCTCCCGAGGGGGCCTGGAAGAACGAGGTCTGCGCCGTTCGGTCGAGCCCCACCATCAGGAGGACAGCCGCCAGGATCGGCGCCGCGAGCACCATCAGGCCCGAGGTCGAGATAGCTCCCCAGCAGAACATGGGCAGCCGCCCCCAGGTCAGCCCCGGTGCTCGCATCGTCACGATCGTCACGATCAGGTTGAGCCCGAGGAGCGTCATCGAGACCCCGACGAGGATGAAGAAGATGATGTACGAGTCCATTCCCATGTTCGCCTGGTCGTTGAGTGGCCCGTAGCCGGTCCAGCCGGTGGGAAGACCGCCGAAGAAGACGGCGCTTGTGAGGACCGCCCCGGCCGCCATCAGCAGCCAGAAGGTGAGCGCCTCGATCCGCGGCAAGGCCATCCGCTTCGCGCCGATCATCAGGGGGACGAAGTAGTTGGCGAATGGGCCGAGGATGCCCGACGTCATGATCCCCATCATCATCGCGCCGTGCAGGCTGACGATCGTCAGGTAGTTGCCGGCACCGAAGAGCTGGGGTGAGGGGCGGAGCAGCTCGGCCCGGATCAGCATCGCGTTCAGCCCGCCGATGAAGAAGAAGAGACCGATCCCGATCAGGTACTGCATCCCGATCACCTTGTGGTCGGTGCAGAGGCCGAAGTAGCGGCGAATGCCGCCTTCCTCGTTCTCGTGGAAGGAAGGTTCGCGGCCCAGCATCCTGGCCAGCGGGTACTTGAGGAAGCCCAGTCCGGCCACGAAACCGACCACGAAGAACAGGTAGGCCAGGAACAGGGCGATGTCGTTCTGGCCGGTGTCGGCGACGTACTCGTAGTTGGTGAAGTGGATCTGGTGGCCGAGCCACCAGCCGAAATAGAAGCCGACGATCCCGAGCAGGATCCCGGTGAGCAGGTTGAAGCCGATCAGGCCACGCAGGGGCGGACGGGCGGTCCGTTCGCTGTTCATCCGGCCCTCCTATGGGGAGCGGGGTTGTAGTGGGGGTGGTACGGGGGAAGGGCGCCGGTCGCGGGGCCGAAGGCGGCCTGCTGAGCGTGGATCCAGGCGAGGAAGGCGCTCCCGCTCACCACCTCCCCGGTGTCGAACATATGCCCGTGGAAGAGCCCGCAGAGCTCGGCGCAGCGGATCGAGAAGCTGCGGATCTCGGTCGGCCGGACGTAGGCGACGTTGTCCACCCCCGGATTGGCATCGGCCTTCACTCCGAGGTCGTGGGCCCAGAACGAATGGATCACGTCGAGCGAGGTGACGTGCAGCGCGATATTCCGGTCGACCGGCAGCTCCAGGTGGGGCGTTTCCACGCCCCCGAAGGTCGGATAGCGGTAGGTGAACGCCCACTGCTGGCCGATCACCTGCACCGGGAGCTGACTGCCCGACGGTTTCGCGACCGGGTCCGCTCCCTGCCCGCCGCCTGAGCCCTCGTCGAACAGCCGGATGGTGCCGTAGGTCGCCAGGAAGAGCACGATCACCGAGGTGACCGCCAGCCAGGTCGTCTGTATGCCGGTGTTCCCGCGGATCCCGACTCCCTCGTCCGGCCCATCATCGCGGCGGCGAAAGACGATCAGCGTGTAGGCGAAGTAGACGACCATCAGCGCCACGATCGGGGTCACGATGCCGAGCAGGACGGTGTTGTCCGTCACCTGCCCCGACGCCGCATTGGTGCCGTTGCCCGGCGGAAGATCCGGTGCCCACACCAGAACGACGATGGGCGTAGCGATGATGCTGAGCGCGGCCCACAGGATCAGGATTCGTCTGAAGTGTGGGGGCTCTGGCATCGCCGTTCGGGCTCAGACCACGTGCAGGAAGCCGTCCATGTAGCCGATCGTCTGCATCGGCCCGCCGAAGCCGGTGAAGAAGCCGGCCGCGCAGGGCACGAAGCACTGCCACCGAATCCAGCCCTTCTTGCCGGTGCGGATCATGAAGGTGACGGTGTGATGGGCCTGGTCGAGGGAGCACGGCATCTCCGGGCACTGGTTCGGGGCGTCGTCCCCGACGCCCTTGATCGGGACGACGATCCCCATCTGCGGCACCGTGAAGGTGTGCGAGGCGTCGTCGGGGGAGATGTTCCTCACCGTCTTCCCGTCCAGCTGCATGGTGTCCCCGACCGTCCCCTGCACCTGGGAGAGGAACGGGTTACGAAGGCCGCTCTTGCCATCGAAGTTGAGGATGGTGATCTCGACCAGGGAATTGGAGGGCACGTCGAAGGTCGTGGTGTGCTTCCACTGATTCCCTTCGCGCACCAGATAGGAGACCCAGGTCGGGTGGCCGCCGAGCTTTCCGACCGCCGGAGTGGTGCCGAGAGTCAGCTGCGCCTGGGCCGGCCCGGTCTGCTGCGCCGACACCGGGGTCGGGGCGCGCACGAGCTTGTTGACGTAGAGCCCGATCGCAAGAGCAACGATCACGACTCCGGCAACGATTGCCAGCCACCGCGTCGCAAGGGAGTTCACTCCATCGACTCTCCTTCTGCGTTGCCCCTCGCCGCGAGCCGCACCGAGGAGGGCAGCGCCAGAGGAAATCTATACCCGCGTCAAGACGCCGTCAAGAAGGGACGCGCTCACTCGACCGGCTCGCACGTATCTCGCCGAGGGGAGGATCGTTGACGTCGAGCGGCTCGACCGGCCGGTCAGGACGAGGCCCACGCCCGCCTCCACCGTCGCCCCTTCCGTGGCCGTCGGCTCCCTGCTCGGAGTCGAAACGCCGGACGCAGAGGACCAGGCCAATGAAGGCGGCGGCACCGACGACCGACAGCAGGAGGATCGGCAGCGTCTCGGCGATCGAGAGTCCAGCCAGCAGCCGTTCGACAGCGCCCATGCTCTTCAGAGTACGCCGATCGACTCGACGCCGAACCGTTCGGGCGGCCGGCAGGTCCGCTGATCGCCTTCGCCGACGGGCAGTCTTCGTCGAGCCGATCAGGACGTCAAGCAAGTCGCCTACCGCACGCTCCTCGGCCAGGGGATGGCGTAGCGGCAGCTTGGTTTCGACCTGGTACTGGTTTCGCCGGCCCTGACATCGCCTGGGCCCGATAGTTCCTCGAGCATCGGCGCGAGCCACTCACGCCGAGGTCTCGCTGGCCTTCAAGCTCGCAACGTGGGCCGGGTTAACGCCGACCGAACCGTCGGTTCCGTACTCCGTGAACCAGGCGAGACGCGATTGGCCTGATCGAGCAGCATCGGAGAGCTTGCTCTCGACCTCGTCCAACGTTCCCTCCACCACGAAGACGTCACCGTTCAGGAGCCTGACCTCCGCGTAACCCACCGCGAGCCATGGTAGGCGTCCGGCCCAAGCACGGCCGACTCCCTAGCAGTGGGTAAAGAGGCGCGGGCGTGGGACCCTAGGCTTCGCCCCACATGAGCCCGTCTGAAGAAATCCGAACGTCCCATGCGCGCGCCGGTGTCGCCGTCGTGACTGACAGCACGCCGTACCTGCCTCGGGAGCTGGTCGATCGGTGGGGGATTCGCGAGGTCAGCCTGTACGTGGGCTGGGATGGCGACCTGAGGCCCGAGCATGAGTACCGGGACCTCGATGCCTTCTATGCGCGGCTGCGCGAATCCGCGACGCTGCCGGCGACCTCGCAACCCTCAGTGGGAGACTTTCGCGCCTGTTACGAGCCGCTCGTTGCTGCCGGACGCGACGTGGTCTCCGTCCACATAGCCGCTGGTATTTCGGGGACCTGCGAGAGCGCGACTCGGGCTGCGCGCTCCCTGGCCGACGAAGAAGGGCATCCCGGCCGCATAGACGTGGTCGACAGCCAGACTGGCGCTGGCGGTCTGGGCTGCCTCGTCGTGGCTGCCGCGCGTGCAGCCGAGCAGGGCGCAGAGCTGGACGCCGTCGTCGATGCCGTGCACCGAGCGCGCAAACGCCTCGAAATCTGGTTTTGCTTGGACACTCTCGAATATCTGCGCCGGGGCGGACGCATCGGGGCGGCACAGGCGATGCTCGGGACGGCGCTGAAGGTCAAACCGATCTTGACCTTCGGCACCGAGATCTCCCCGGTCGGGCGCGTCCGAACGAAGCAGCGCGCATTGGAGCGGATGAACGAATACCTGCGTGGCCTGCACGACCGCGGCGCAACCGACTGGGTCGTGCAACACGCGCAGTCACCCGAAGACGCCGAGCATCTGGTCGCTCAGGGCACCGAGATCTTCGGCGCGGGTCCGCTGTTCTGCACCGAGGTGGGGCCGGTGCTCGGCGCGCACCTCGGCTCCGGAATGCTCGTCGCAGGCGTCGTGCGCGACTGAGCCGTTAAGCGCCAGCGCGGCGCCTGACTGTTCAGCGTCGGCGCGGAAACCTCCTGTCCTGTTGGCCAGCCGCTCTCGGGGCTCGAAGCGCGATAAGGGGAGAACAAAGGGTCCGCATCGCGACGTGTTTCCCTCTCGCCCATTTGAGCAACCAGTAGAACATCCAAGAAGCGGAAAAACCCAGCCGTGGCGGGGTTTCCTGAAGAGCGCCCGACAGGATTCGAACCTGTGACCTTCGGTTTCGTAGTTGGTGGGTCAGCCATGGCAGGGCCTTCGTCGATTTCCTAGTCAGAGGCATAAGCTGCAACTCCTTTGAATGGGTTCGTCTCACGGGGCTTCACCCATCGCCGCCGGACTCCCGAGGAGCTCTCGGACCGGCTGCCACCAGGCCAGTACGCCGAGGAGGGCTTCCCCGTCCTGACCGCCGGGCCGACACCCGACATCGCCCCGGACGAATGGAGCTTCCGGATCGATGGCATGGTCGGCAAGGAGCGTGAGTGGAGCTGGGATGAGTTCCACGAGCTCGCGTTCGAGCAGATCCCCTGCGACATCCACTGCGTCACCAAGTGGTCGAAGCTCGGCACGAGCTTCGGAGGGGTCTCGATGGACGTCCTGCTCGAGGAGGCGGAGCCCCTCGACGCGTACACGATGGTCTATTCCTATGGCGGCTACACGACCAACCTCGCGGTCGAGGACCTGACCGAAGGCAAGGCCTGGGTCGTCACCGAGCACGAGGGCGAACCGCTGCCGAGGGAGCACGGCGGGCCGGCGCGCCTGCTCGTTCCGCATCTCTACTTCTGGAAGAGCGCAAAGTGGGTTCAGGGGCTGCGGGTCATGGACCACGACGAGCCCGGCTTCTGGGAGAGCAACGGCTACCACAACCGGGGCGATCCCCGGCGGGAGGAGCGCTATTGGACGGACTGACGTCGGAACCGCTCACCCCTGTCGCGCAGAAGGCCCCGGGCCGCTGGCAGATCGGCACGGTCACGTCGATCAAGGTGGAGACCCCGAGGGTCAAGTCGTTCTGGATCGAACTGCCCATGTGGATGGCCCATCTCCCCGGGCAGCACTACGACGTTCGCCTCACCGCCCCCGACGGCTACCGCGCGCAGCGCTCGTATTCGATCGCCTCCTCCCCGCTCGACGAGCGTGAGATCGAGCTGACGATCGACCGGCTCGAGGACGGCGAGGTCTCGCCCTACTTCCATGACGTGCTGGTCGAGGGAGACCAGGTCGAGGTGCGCGGGCCGTTCGCCTCCTACTTCGTCTGGCGAGGAGAGAAGCCGGTGCTGCTGGTCGGGGGCGGCTCCGGGGTCGTCCCCCTGATGGCGATTCTCCGCCATCGCCGCCGAACGATGCCGGAGCTGCCGATGCGCCTGGTCTATTCGGTTCGCAACGCCGAGGACGTCATCTACTCGGATGAGCTGGGAGAGGAGGCGTTGCTGACCTTCACCCGCGAGCCTCCGGAGGGATGGAGCGGGCATCGCGACCGGATCGAATCAGGGGATGATCGAAACGGCGGGAATCGAGGGAGGCGTCTCCTTCGTCTGCGGCTCGAACGGGTTCGTCGAGGCGGCGTCCCAGCTCCTTCTCGCAGCCGGGTTCGAGCCCCACGCGATACGGACCGAGCGGTTCGGGCCCACGGGCTGAGGGCCCCTCCTCGGCGAGCGCAGCGGAACTCGGTCAGTGGGCGTCGGGCTGCCCCTGGATCAGCTTCAGGGCGTGCGGGAGTGCCTCGGCGATTGCCTCGCCGGCCTCCGTGATGCTCTTGGGGCTCCCCGGGAAGTTCACGATCAGGGTGCTCCCGCGGATCCCAGCCACCGCGCGCGAGAGCATCCAATGCTTGGTGTGGGGCCGTGAGGCGGCTCTCATGGCTTCGGGGATGCCGGGCGCTTCACGCTCGATGACCGACCGCGTCGCCTCAGGCGTCAGGTCGGTCGGCGTGAATCCCGTGCCGCCGGTGGTGAGAACGATCTGGCAGCGCTCGTCGTCGGCCCAGTGGCGCAGACGCTCTGCGACCACCTCCAAGTCGTCGGGAATCACCTCTCGACCGACGACTTGAGCCCCGAGGGAGGTCGCGTACTCGGCGAGGGCGTCGCCACCCTCATCGCCGCTCTTGCCGGCTGCTCTCGAGGTCGAAACCGTCAGGACCGCGGCTCGGAAGCTCACGCCTTCGCGCCTTGATCGGCCTCCGCGTCGGCCTCCTCTCTGCGCCAGGTCCCGCTGCGGCCTCCCGACTTCTCGACCAGCTGGACCGCTTCGATCGTCACCCCACGCTCCAGTCCCTTGACCATGTCGTAGACGGTCAGCGCGCCGACGGCAGAGGCGGTCATCGCCTCCATCTCGACGCCGGTCTGACCCACCGACCGCGCCTCGGAGGTCAGCACGACCAGCCCAGCCTCGCCGTCGATGCGCACCTCGACGCCTATGTAGGTGAGCCCCAGTGAATGTGCCAGCGGAATCAGCTCGTCGGTGCGCTTCGCCGCCTGGATGCCGGCCAGCCGCGCGGTCCCGACGACGTCGCCCTTCCGGGAGTCACCGCGTGCCACCGCCCTCGCGGTCTCGGGAGACATCCGCACCAGGGCCTCGGCGCGGGCGTATCGCTCGGTCGACTCCTTCGCGCCTACGTCGACCATCCGGGCCGCCCCCTCGTCGTCGAGATGCGGCAACTCACTCATGACTTCGAGCCCCGGTCGCTGACGCCGGTCGGGGGCGCCGCGCCCTCCACCCAGCGGCGCGCCTCGCCCTCGGCGGTCGCCTCCACCTCGCGCTTCCAGATCGGGGCCTCCGCCTTGATCCTGTCGATCGCCTCGCGGGCGCCGACGAACGCCTCGTCGCGGTGGGCCGCCGAGACCGACACGATCACGCTCGACTCCCCCAGCGGAACGGGCCCGACCCTGTGTTCGGCCGCCGCCGCCGACAGCCCGTGGCGCTTGATGCACTCGTGGAGGATCTCCTCGATCTTGCGCTCGGCCATCTCCCCGTACGCCTCGTAGTCGAGCCTCGTCACCTCCCTGGTGGTTCCCTGGAAGCTCACGATGGCACCCGCCTCGGGGCGGGAGACCAGGCCTGAGATCGACCGCAGCGAGAGCGGCTGATCGGTGATCCGAACGTGCGGCCTGCTGTCCTCGCCGCCGCTGACGGGTGGAACCAGCGCGAGCTCGTCGCCCGGTGACAGCGAAGTGTCCGGATCCGCGTAGTCGCGGTTCACCGCCATCCGCACGGGCAGGCGCTCCAGCAGATCGCCCAGCTCCGGTCGCTTGGCGAGCCGCTCGAGCGCCTCCGCGACGGTCGCGCCCTCCTCGAGCTCCATCTCGATCGAGTCCCTGCCGGCGCGCTCGCGTAGGACTGCGAACAGTCGCACCGTGACCGTCATCGAAGCGATCCTAGACCCCATTCGGCGGGAAGCAGCAGGAGCTCGACCGTCTCGCCGGCGGTGGGAGGGTGCGCGTCGGCGGGCACGATGACCAGGCCCTCGGCGCCGAGCATGGAGGTGAGGACGTGCGAATCCTGATCGCCGGTCGGACGGGCGTGCCAGCCATCGTCGCGCGCCTCGACGCGACAGCGGACGGCGTGGGCACGGCCGGGCGCCGGCGGCAGGTCCTGATCGAGTGTCACCCGGACCCGCTCCTCGCGGGCCGCCTCCCCGGACATCGCCGCGATCGCCGGGCGGACGAAGAGGAGGAAGGTGACCATCGCCGAGACCGGATTGCCCGGCAGCCCGAAGACGAGCGCTCCGTCCGGGGCGACCCCGAACCAGGTCGGCTTGCCTGGCTTCAGCGCGACCCGCCAGAAGACCTGCTCGATGCCGAGGGAGGCCAGCGCTCCCTTGACGTGGTCGTGCCCGCCGACCGAGACGCCGCCGCAGATGACGGCGAGCTCGGAGTCGAGCGATCGCTCGATCGCGGCACGCGTCAGGTCGGGATCGTCACTGACAGTCTCCATGGCCGCAACCTCAGCACCGGCGCTCAGGGCGAGCGCCGGGATCGTGAAGGCGTTGGAGTTCCGTACGCCACCGGGCTTCGCCGGGGCACCGGGCTCCAGCAGCTCGTCGCCGGTGGTCAGTACCGCCAAACGCGGGCGCCGGATGCAGCTGACCGATGCAGCCCCGACCGACACAAGCACACCGAGCTCCGCCGCACCTATGCGAACGCCGCGACTGAGCACCCTCGCCCCCGGCTCGATGTCGTCTCCGGCGTGCCGCACGTTGGTGCCCGGCTGCACCTCGGCCTCGATCTCGACTCGTCCGTCGCCAACACTCGTGTCCTCGAGCCGGACAACCGAGTCGGCTCCTTCCGGGATCACCGCTCCCGTCGAGATCCCGATCGCCTCTCCGCTGCGCAGGGCCGAGCGCGCAGGCCGACCCGCCCTGGACTCGTCGCCGACGCTGAGGGTCACCGGCGCCCCGGCCCCGGCACCGCGAGTGTCCTCGGCCCGCACCGCGAACCCATCCATCGAGGAGTTGTCGAAGCCGGGAACAGGGTCCGCGCTCGCCACATCGACGGCGAGGATCCGGCCGAGAGCATCGCGCAACGGCACGGGCTCGGTGTCCAGGGGGCTAACCCGCTCCAGGACCAGACGCCTCGCGTCCTCCAGGTCGATCGGCTTATCCGCGGACGCTTGCGTCAGGACGTCCTCACTCGACTCCCAGCATCACGTCGCTCGCCTTGATCAGGGCGGTCACGTCCTTCCCCGGCTCAATGCCGAGCTCGCGAACCGCCTCGACGGTCACCGACGCGACGAGCCTCATGCCCTTCACATCGAGCTCCACGTTCGCGATTGCCTCACCGGCGTTGACGTTGGTGACCTTGCCCGGAAGCTTGTTTCGCGCGCTGATCTGCAAGGGCTCCTCCTCTGCTTTGCGATTGCCTGGGTCTCGCGACGAGGCTAGATCATCCGCCTCTCCGGACCCTGCGGCATACGAGGCGGCTTGCATAGGCACGAGCGCCCGCTGGCATACTGATGGCGATGACCGATCTCAGCATGGGAGAGGCCGCGCAGGCGATCGGGGTGAGCGTCGACACGCTCCGCCGCTGGGATCGGGCGGGAAAGCTGCGGACCACCCGCGACCGGCGGAACCGCCGGCAGGTGCCGGCGAGCGAGGTTGAGCGCCTGCGCGCGGCCCCCAGCCGGCATCTGACCAAGGACTCATTCTCGGCGAGAAACCGATTTCCGGGAACGATCACGTCCGTGGAGGTCGCCGGGGTCATGGCGCTTGTCGAGGTCGAGTCCGGTCCACACCGGATCACGGCCGCGATCACACGGGACGCGGTAGAGGAGCTCGGGCTGGTCGAGGGCACTCCGGCGACCGCCACCGTCAAGGCCACGTCGGTGATGATCGACCGGGAAGACTGAGTCCTCGTTACATAGGTAGTGCATATGTAATGATCGGCGCGCGAATGCGCGCAGTCGAGGGCAAGACCACGCGCCATCTCACCGTGCTCGCCGTTGCAGCGGCCTGCCTGGCGGGGATGACGGGATGCGGGGGCGGCGGCGACAACTCGGATCAGTTGGTCGTCTCGGCCGCGGCATCTCTCGATACGGCCTTCAACGACTACGTGGACGCCGCCGGCATCGACGCCAAGATGTCGTTCGCCGGATCGGACGAGCTCGCAGCCCAGATCCGCCAGGGGGTCAAGCCGGACGTCTACGCGGCGGCAAATACGACCCTCCCCGACGAGCTCCACAAAAAGGGTCTCGTCGGCGAGCCGACGGTGTTCGCGACCAACACGCTGGTGCTGGCGGTCCCGCAGGACTCGCAGATCGACTCCCTCGACGACCTGACCAATCCGGGCACCTCGATCGTGATGGGTGATCCGACGGTTCCAGTCGGTTCCTACGCGCGTGAGGTGCTCGATCGCCTTCCGGAAGACCAGCGCAAGGCGATCTACGACAACGTTCGCTCCGAGGAACCCGATGTGAGCAGCATCTCGGGCAAGCTCACCCAGGGAGCGGCCGACGCGGGCTTCATCTACATCACCGACGTGACCGCGAGCAGCGGTCAGCTGAAGGCGATCCAGCTGGCGGCGGACTTGCAGCCCAACGTGGCCTACGGGGCCGCGGTGGTCACCGGCGCGAAGAACCCCGACGGCGCCCGCGCCTTCATCGAGGGTCTGCTCAGCGGGGACGGGGCCACGGCGCTCAAGGAGGCCGGCTTCAAGCCTCCGCCGGACTGATGCGCAGGGCAGCGTTTGCCGTTGGGCTCTTCCTTGCCCTGTTCCTGGTACTGGCGTTCCTGACGCTGCCGATCGTTGCGATCTTCGTTCACACCTCCCCGCGTGATCTGATCAGCAGCCTCGGGGAACAGGACGCCCGGGACGCTCTCTGGCTCAGTCTGAAGACGTCCCTGGCGGCGCTCGCGATCATCGTGATCGTCGGAACGCCCGCTGCCTATCTGCTCGCCACGCGAGAGTTCCGCGGCCGTTCGGTGGTGGTGACGTTGATCGAGCTCCCGCTGGTCCTCCCCCGGCGGTCGCCGGTATCGCCCTGCTCGCCTCCTTCGGTCCCGAGGGATTGTTCGGCAGCGCACTCGATGACGCTGGAATCCAGCTGGTCCTGCAGACGGCTGGGGTGATCGTCGCGCTCACCTTCGTCGCGGCTCCCTTCTACCTGCGCCAGGCGCAGGAGGCCTTCGCCGCTGTGGATCGCAACCTGCTCGACGCCGCGCGCACGCTGGGGGCGAGCGAGGCGCGCGCCTTCATTCGGGTCGCCGTGCCGTCCGCGGGCCAGGGCATCGCGTCGGGGATCGCGCTTGCCTGGGGGCGGGCCCTGGGCGAATTCGGGGCGACGCTGATGTTCGCCGGCTCGTTCCCGGGAATCACCCAGACGGTGCCGCTCGCCATCTTCGCCCGCTTCAGTGACGACTTCACCGCCGCCCTGGCGCTCTCCGGCGTGCTGGTCATCGTCTCCGCCGCCCTGCTGCTCTCGGTCAAGGTCCTGGGACGGTCGCCGATTCTCGGCGGTGGCGCACCATGAGAGGCCTCGAGGTCCGAGCGCGCGATCGGCTTCGCGAGTTGGATCTCGACGTCGAGCTGCAGGTGGACGGGGACGGCTGCGCGGCGATCGTCGGGCCCTCCGGGGCCGGCAAGTCGACCGTACTCCGCATCATCGCCGGGCTGAGGCGCCCCGATCCGGGCCGGGTCGTGATCGGGGAGGAGGTCTGGCTCGACTCGGGCCGGGGAATCGATCTCCGCCCGGAGGAGCGCGCCTGCGGATTCATGTTCCAGGATTACGCCCTGTTCCCGCATCTGAGCGCATGGCGGAACGTCGCCTTCGGTATGCCCGGACCGCGGCAGGATCGCCGGGCGCGCGCCCTGGAGCAGCTCCGGCGCTTTGGTGTCGAGAGGCTGGCCGACGCCCGCCCCGCCTCCCTCTCGGGAGGCGAGCGCCAGCGGGTGGCCTTGGCGCGATCGCTGGCACGCGACCCGAGCGTCCTGCTCCTCGACGAGCCCCTCGCCGCGCTCGACACGCGCACCCGCGCGCACGCCGCGCGCGAGCTCGTCGGCGCGCTGAGAGGGACGCGAGCGCTCGCGATCGTCGTCACCCACGATTTCTCGGAGGCGGCCTTGCTGGCCGACGAGATCTTCGTCATGGACGAGGGGCGCATCGTGCAGCGCGGGACCGCCGCAGCGCTGTCGGCGCGACCCGCAAGCGCCTTCGTCGCCGACTTCGCGGGCTCCGTGGTTCTCAACGGCACGGCGCGACCGGATGCGGACGGGCTGACCAAGGTCGAGCTGGATGGAGGAGGCGTGCTGCACAGCACCGACCTGATCCGTGGGCCGGTCGCCGCCCTCGTCTTTCCGTGGGAGATCAGCCTCGAGCTGGGCATGGGTGAGCATGAGAGCTCGGCCCTCAACCGCCTCCCGGTCGAGGTCATCTCGGTGACCGAGATCGGGAACCGCGCCCGGGTCGGATTGTCCTCCCCGCAACCGCTGGTGGCGGAGGTGACCGTCGAATCGATCCGCTCGCTGGCCCTGCGCCCGGGCGTCCGAGTCAGCGCCACCTGGAAGGCGACCGCGACCCGGCTCGTCGCTCGCTAGCCCCCGATCTGGCTCATGGACCGCGGCGGCCGGCGGAAGCCGGGCTCGTTGATGTGGTGCTTGAGCTCCTTGCGCCAAACGGCCTCGCGGATCAGC
>CAVRYR010000011.1:0-213095 GCA_963725475.1 uncultured Solirubrobacterales bacterium
GGGCGAGATCCCCCCGACCTCCGTTTGCGTGCTGCGCTTGCGGCGCACCGAAGCGCCGCGCCGCCCTTTCCTTGCTGCGGTCACGTCGCGAGAGTAGAGCGCGAGCAGGCCGCCGCACAACATCAGCACCGCCGAGCAGGCCAGCTCGGCCCAGAATCCCTGCAGCAGCTCGGCCTCAGCGCCGCTGAAGGCAAGCCCGGTACGCCCGGCGTCGAGCCCCTGGGGGAGATCGATCGCCAGCGTCACCGCGACGCCGAGCAGTCCGCAGAGCGCCACCGCTCCTGCGAGCCTGGTGCGGCCCAGGTAGGTGGCTACCACGAGCACCCCGGCGGCAACCGCGAGGGGGAGGAGGATCCAGAGGTGGGCGCTGCCGGCGGTGGCGGTGCCGGTGACGGGCGCCGGGGCGACGACCCCGACCTCGCCCGCGTAGTTGGGAGCGTCGACGGCGACCCCGTGGTAGTCGAAGAACTGCGACACGCCGAGCCCGACGGCTGCCGCGATTCCGACCAAGGCGACGGTCGGCAACGGGGTGACGTTGCGCTGCACCAGCTCCCAGGCCCAGTTCGCGAGTGCGGTGCTGCGGGCGACCACCCACCGCACCGTGACCGTGCCGAGCTCGGCGATCAGCGCGATCAAGGCGGCGAACAGCTCGATCACGAAGAGCAACACCCGGGTTATGTAGGGCGACCCACCCGACCAGGGCCCGGACGGGAGCGAACACCGGGCGGAGGCGCCGGCGGGTCTCCAGCGCCGTGCCGCGCATCCGCAGGCCGAGTTCCTCGAAGCCCTCTGCCTGCGCGCGCATCCGGCGGCGGGCCTCGCGGCGCTGGCGGCGCGAGATCGCGCGTGCCTCCATCCGCGTGCGCTCGGTGAGCTCGTCCAACCTATTACGGGTCGCGTCGTCGCGCGCCCTCGCATTATGAGACCGTTTGCGACGCCTCATCTGCTGCGGATTCCCTGCCTGGAGCCCAGCACGCCGCTGCTATCATCATGCGTCGCTCGGGGGTGCCCCAAGAGGGTCCTGCGAGCGTTAAACCGTTTCGATGGAGAACGGCGCGACATAGGAGCAGTTCGGGTCGAAGGAGACGTTTGCGCTCTGGCCCGTAAGGGCCTTTTTTCTGCGCGAATACCGAACTGAGACTAGCCGTTCCGCCTCTCCCTCACGCCAGTACGACCAAGAGGATCCATGCCCCGCAGCTTTCACCTAGAGAAGACGCGCAACATCGGCATCATGGCCCACATCGATGCCGGTAAGACGACGACCACCGAGCGCATCCTCTACTACACGGGCCGCACCCACAAGATGGGCGAAGTCCACGAGGGCGCTGCCGTCATGGACTGGATGGAGCAGGAGCAGGAGCGCGGCATCACGATCACCTCGGCCGCGACGGCGTGCGAGTGGAACGGCCATCGCATCAACATCCTCGACACCCCGGGCCACGTTGACTTCACCGTCGAGGTCGAGCGCAGCCTCCGCGTGCTCGACGGCGCGATCGCCCTCTTCGACTCCGTAGCCGGCGTCGAGCCGCAGTCGGAGACGGTCTGGCGCCAGGCCGACAAGTACCACGTGCCGCGCATCGCCTACGTCAACAAGATGGACCGTACGGGCGCCGACTTCTTCAAGGCCGTGGAGACCATGCGCGAGCGCCTCGGCGCCAACCCCCTGCCGATCCAGATCCCGATCGGCCAGGAGGCCGAGTTCCAGGGTGTCGTCGACCTGATCGAGAACAAGGCCCTCGTCTGGAAGGACGAGCTCGGCACCGAATTCGAGTACACGGAGATCCCCGCGGACCTGGTCGACGCCGCGCACGAGCACCGCACCCACCTGATCGAGGCATGTGCCGACTACGACGACGAGCTCATGGAGGCCTACCTAAACGACGAGGAGATCCCTCACGAGCGCATCGCCAAGTCGCTGCACCGCGCCACGCTCGACATCAAGGTGACCCCGGTCCTCTGTGGCTCCTCCTTCAAGAACAAGGGCGTGCAGCCGCTTCTCGACGCGATCGTCGAGCTGCTGCCCTCGCCGCTCGAGGTCCCGCCGGTCAAGGGGCTCAAGCCCGCCAAGAAGGGCGAGAACGGCGGCCAGACCGAAGACGAGCGCCCCGCCGACGACAACGCTCCCTTCGCCGCCCTCGCCTTCAAGGTGATGGCCGACCCCTACGTCGGCAAGCTCACCTACTTCCGCGTCTATTCCGGCAAGCTCACCGCCGGTAGCCGCGTGCTCAATGCCTCGTCCGGCCGCACCGAGCGGATCGGCCGGCTGCTGATGATGCACGCGAATCACCGCGAGGAGATCGAGGAGTGCTACGCGGGCGACATCCTCGCCGGCGTCGGCCTCAAGCAGACCTCCACCGGCGACACGCTCTGCGCGCCCGACGCCCCGATCGAGCTCGAGCAGATCGAGTTCCCGGAGCCGGTGATCGCGGTCGCGATCGAGCCGAAGACGAAGGCCGACCAGGAGAAGCTCTCCGCCAGCCTCGCGCGCCTCGCCGAGGAGGACCCGACCTTTCAGGTCCAGTCGGACGAGGAGACGGGCCAGACCCTGATTCACGGCATGGGCGAGCTCCATCTCGAGGTGATCGTCGATCGCCTCCTCCGCGAGTTCTCCGTCGACGCCAACGTCGGCCGGCCGCAGGTGGCCTATCGCGAGACGATCCGCGAGCCCGTGCAGAAGGTCCAGGGTCGCTTCGTCCGGCAGACTGGCGGCCGAGGCCAGTACGGCCACGCTGTGATCAACATCGAGCCGGCGCCGGGCGAGGGATTCGACTTCATCAACTCGATCAAGGGCGGCACGATTCCGTCGGAGTTCATCCCGTCGGTCGAGGCCGGGATCGAGGAGGCGCTGCAGTCCGGCGTCAAGGCCGGCTATCCGATGGTGGACGTCAGGGTGGAGCTGATCGACGGCTCCTATCACGACGTCGACTCCTCGGAGATGGCCTTCAAGATCGCCGGCTCGATGGCCCTGCAGGAGGGCGCTCGGAAGGCCAGGCCCGTTCTGCTCGAGCCGGTGATGGCGGTCGAGGTGGTCACGCCCGAGGAGTTCCTCGGGGACGTGATCGGCGACCTCTCACGCCGCCGCGGCAAGGTCCAGGGCCAGGAGCAGCGCGGCAACGCGCTCGCCGTCCAGGCCTTCGTGCCCCTCGGGGAGATGTTCGGATACGCCACCGACCTCCGCTCCTCGACGCAGGGCCGCGCCAGCTACACCATGCAGTTCGAGCGCTACGAGGAAGTCCCCCAGAACATCGAGGACGAGATCATCGAACACCGCTCAGGAGAGCCCGTGGGAGCCGGTGCGTAGCTATATTCCCACGGTTCGCCCACTAACCATTTTCCGCACTTAAAGACGCCAACGAGACCCCCAAAGGAGCGAGATGTCCAAGGAGAAGTTCGATCGCGATAAGCCGCACGTCAACGTCGGCACCATCGGCCATGTCGATCACGGCAAGACCACGCTGACCGCCGCGATCACCAAGACACTCGCCGACAAGGGCGGCACCGAGGTGAAGACGTTCGACGAGATCGACAACGCGCCCGAGGAGAAGGAGCGCGGGATCACGATCGCGACCTCGCACGTCGAGTACGAGACCGACAACCGCCACTACGCCCACGTCGACTGCCCGGGCCACGCGGACTACGTCAAGAACATGATCACGGGCGCCGCCCAGATGGACGGCGCGATTCTGGTGGTCTCGGCGCCGGACGGCCCGATGCCCCAGACGCGCGAGCACATCCTGCTTGCGCGCCAGGTGAACGTCCCGTACGTGGTCGTCTACCTGAACAAGGTCGACATGGTCGACGACGAGGAGCTCCTCGAGCTGGTCGAGGAGGAGGTCCGAGACCTGCTCAACGAGTACGAATTCCCGGGAGCGGACGTACCGATCATCAAGGGCTCGGCGCTGAAGGCGCTCGAGGGCGACGAGGAGGCCAAGCAGTCGATCATCGAGCTGGCAGCTGCGCTCGACGAGTACATCCCGGAGCCCGAGCGCGACCTCGACAAGCCGTTCCTGATGCCGGTCGAGGACGTCTTCTCGATCACGGGCCGCGGCACCGTCGCCACCGGCCGCGTCGAGCAGGGCGTGGTCAACACCGGCGACGAGGTCGAGATCGTCGGGATCAAGGACACCCAGAAGACCGTGGTCACGGGTGTCGAGATGTTCCGCAAGATCCTCGACGAGGGTCGCGCGGGCGACAACATCGGCGCGCTGCTGCGAGGCACGAAGCGCGAGGAGATCGAGCGCGGACAGGTGCTCTGCAAGCCCGGCTCGATCACGCCGCATACGAAGTACAAGGCGGAGGTCTACTGCCTGAAGAAGGAGGAGGGCGGGCGCCACACGCCGTTCGTCTCCGGCTATCGGCCGCAGTTCTACTTCCGCACCACTGATGTGACCGGCGTCGTCAAGCTTCCCGAGGGCCGCGAGTTCGTCGCCCCGGGTGAGAACGCCGAGATGGAGGTCGAGCTGATCCAGCCGATCGCCATGGACCAGGGCCTGCGGTTCGCCATCCGAGAGGGCGGGCGCACCGTCGGCTCGGGCGTCGTGACCGAGGTAATCGAATAGCTGTTTGACGGGCCCCCTCGGGGGCCCGTTGTTAGTGCGGCCCTCCCACAAGGGCTAAGGGCCAGGACAACTGCAAGGACATACGACCAGGGCGCGGCCCTAGCTACACCGGGGGCGGCGCCCTAACTGCGCAAAGGAATGGCTTCACTCACATCGGGAAAGATCAGGATTCGGCTCAAGGCGTACGACCACGACGCCATAGACCGGGCTGCCCAGGAGATCGTGGGCACCGCCGAGCGCACCGGCGCGACGGTCGCCGGCCCGATCCCGCTCCCGACCGACAAGCACGTCTACTGCGTGATCCGCTCACCGTTCAAGGACAAGGACTCGCGCGAGCACTTCGAGATCCGCACGCACAAGCGGCTGATCGACATCCACCAGCCAACCCCGAAGACCGTCGACGAGCTGCAGCGGATGGAGACGCTGCCGGCCGGAGTCGACGTGGAGATCCGACTGTGAGCGCGATCGTCGGCAAGAAGCTGGGGATGACCCGGGTCTTCCTCGAGGACGGCAGCGCCGTCCCGGTGACCGTGATCGAGGCCGCCCCCAACAAGGTGACCGCGATCCGCCGCGCGGACCGAGACGGCTACGACGCCGTCCAGCTCGCAGCGCTGCCGATGGACGCAGAGCGGATGACCAAGGCCGAGGCCGGCCACCTCAAGAAGGCCGGCGCGCCCGGGATGAAGACGCTGGTGGAGTTCCGGGGCGTGGAGGTCGGGGACCGGCTCCAAGGAGGTTGATGCCCCCGAGGAGGCGTCTTCCGATGGCGAAGCCGGCCCAAAGATTGGCGACGAAGTCACCGTCTCCAGCTTCGAGCCGGGCCAGCGAGTCAAGGTTTCGGCGGTCTCGGTCGGCAAGGGCTTCCAGGGCACGATCAAGCGCCACAACTTCAGCCGGGGTCCGGAGACCCACGGCTCCCACAACGTCCGTGCCCCGGGCTCCGTCGGCGCAAGTGCCGATCCCGCCCGAGTCTTCAAGGGCATGCGCATGCCCGGCCAGATGGGCGCCCAGCGCGTCACCCAGCGCGGCGCACACGTGGTCGAGGTGGACGCCGAGCGCAACCTGCTCCTGATCCGCGGTTCAGTGCCAGGCGGCAAGAACGCGACCGTGGAGGTGCGCAGCGATGGCTGAGACCGCCACCGCCAGCACAAAGTCGGCAGGCACAAGAACCGCTGCCGCATCCAGCGCCGGGATCAAGGCGACCGTTCTCGGCAAGCAGGCGAAGGCCGACCTGCCCAAGGAGATCTTCGGCGAGCCCTTCCACGAGGCGCTCGTGTACGAGGCCGCGCGCGCCGACCTCGCCGCCCGCAGGCGGGGCACCCACTCCAGCCTGACCCGCGGCGAGGTCGCGATGACCACCGCCAAGGCCTGGCGCCAGAAGGGCACCGGCCGGGCCCGCGCCGGCGCCCTGAGCGTGCCGCATCGCTACGGAGGCGGCGCCGCCTTCGGCCCGAAGCCGCGCAGCTATGCGGTCAAGGTGAACCGCAAGGCGCGCCGGAAGGCCCTGCGCGCGGCGCTCAGCGTCCACGCCGAGCGGGACAGCATCGCCCTCCTAGACGGCTCCAGCTTCGACTCTCCCGCCACCAAGGACGCCGCCGCGGCTCTTGCGAAGTGGGGGGCGAACTCGCCGACCCTGGTCGTCTGCGGGGCGCAGGAGGAAGCGGTGGCGAAGAGCTTCCGCAACATCGCCGACGTGACCGTCGCCCTGGGCGACGCCGCGGGCGTGGCCGACGTGATCGGCGCCGGCTCGCTGGTGATCACCGAGGCGGCTCTCGAGGAGATCAAGCGGAGGGCTGCCTAGTGGACCCGCGCCAGGTGATCGTCCGCCCAGTCGTCTCCGAGAAGAGCTACGCGCTGATGGCGGAGGGCAAGTACACGTTCCGGGTCCACGACCGGGCCCACAAGCTGCAGATCGCGCACGCGGTCGAGGAGATCTTCGGCGTCCACGTCCGCGCGGTCCGCACCTCGACGGTGAAGTCGAAGCCGAAGCGCCGCGGCCTGCACTCGGGCCGTTCCCGCTCCTGGAAGAAGGCCATCGTCCAACTCGCCCCAGGGGAGCGGATCGAGCTGTTCGAGGGCGCGGCGGTGGAGGGCTAGACGATGGCCAACCGCAAGACACGCCCGACCAGCCCCGGCCGCCGCTTCGGCACCTACCCGATGCGCGAGGAGCTGACCGGCGCCGAGCCCGCGAAGGGCCTCACCAAGGGCAAGAACTCCTCCGGCGGCCGCAACTCCGGCGGCCGGGTCACCGCGCGCCACCGCGGCGGCGGGGCCAAGCGCCGCTACCGGAGGATCGACTTCAAGCGCACCAAGGACGGCATCCCCGCCCGCGTGGCCTCGATCGAGTACGACCCGAACCGCTCGGCGAGCATCGCGCTGCTCAACTACGCCGACGGGGAGAAGCGCTACATCCTTGCCCCGCAGGGCCTCCTCGTTGGGGCGGAGATCGTCTCCGGCGAGGGCGCGGACATCGCACCGGGGAACTCGCTGCCACTGGCGCGAATCCCCACCGGCACCGTCGTCCACAACGTCGAGCTGATCCCGGGCCAGGGCGGCCGATTGGGCCGAGCCGCCGGCACCGCCATCCAGGTGGTCGCCAAGGAGGGCCCGATGGTGAGCCTGCGGCTCCCGTCCTCGGAGGTCCGCATGGTCCGTGGGGAGTGCCGCGCCACCGTTGGGACGCTCTCCAATGCCGAACACCAGAACGTCAAGGTCGGCAAGGCGGGCCGCAACCGGCACAAGGGCAAGCGGCCACAGACGCGAGGGGTCGCCATGAATCCGGTCGACCATCCGCACGGCGGCGGCGAGGCGCATCACACCCCGGGCGGCCATCCCGTGACGCCGTGGGGCAAGCCCACCCTGGGCTACCGGACCCGCAAGAAGGGCAAGCGCTCGGACGCGCTGATCGTGCGCGGCCGCAGACGAGGAAAGAGGAAGTAGATGGGACGTTCGACCAAGAAGGGCCCGTGGGCCGAGGAGCGCCTGCTGAAGCGGGTGAACGCCATGAACGAGTCGGGCCAGAAGCAGATGCTGAAGACCTGGTCGCGACACTCGACGATCTTTCCCGAGATGGTCGGGCACACGATCGCCGTCCATGACGGCCGCAAGCACGTGCCGGTCTACATCTCGGAGTCGATGGTCGGACACAAGCTCGGCGAGTTCGCGCCGACCCGGACGTTCCGCGCCCACTCGGGCGCCGGCACCGCTTCGGAGAGAGAGTGATGGCCGAGGAGAAGAAAGACACCGAGAAGAAGGCGCCGGCCCGCAAGAAGGCCACCACAAACACCGCGGCCGGATCTACCGCGAAGAAGCCCGCCGCGAAGGAGCCGGCGGCAAAGAAGCCGGCGGCCAAGTCCGCAGCCTCGACGAGCGCAGAGACGAAGCCGAAGGCACCGGCCAAGAAGAAGGCGCCTGCCAAGAAGCCCGCGGCGAAGAAGCCTGCGGCGACGAAGGAGGCCGCCAAGCCGAAGACGGAGGCCAAGCCCAAGGCTGCGACGAAGAGGGCTCCTGCGAAGAAGGAGGCACCCGAGCGACCGGTGGTCAACGCCAGCGCCCGCTTCGTCCGCGTCGCGCCGCGCAAGGCACGCCTGGTGGCCGATCAGGTCCGCGGCATGCCGCTCGAGGACGCCCGCGCGCTGCTCCGCTTTTCCACCCGCAGCGCCGCGCAGGACATCCGCAAGCTGATCGAGTCGGCCGCCGCGAACGCCGAGGCGAACCACGACCTCGTCGCCGACGACCTCTTGATCAAGGACATCCACGTCGACGAGGGCCCCACGCTGCGCCGCTACCGGCCGCGCGCACTTGGCCGCGCGACGCGGATCAACAAGCGAACCAGCCACATCGCTGTGGCCCTGACGCCGGAGGACTAGAGGAGAAGATGGGACAGAAGATCCATCCAGAGGGTTTCCGCGTCGGCTACATCCACGACTGGAAGTCGAACTGGTTCAACGAGCGCGACTTCGCCGACTACCTCAACGAGGACCTGGCGATCCGCTCCCACATCGAGAACAAGCTCTCGCACGCCGGCCTGTCCGAGATCACGATCGTGAAGGGCTCGGGCGAAGTCGAGGTCGACATCTCCACCGCCCGCCCCGGCATCGTGATCGGTAAGTCGGGCACGGAGGTCGACGCGCTTCGCCGGGAGCTGCACAAGCTGACCGGCAAGCCCGTGAAGGTGAATATCAAGGAGATCAAGCGCCCGGAGCTCGATGCGAAGCTGGTTGCGCAGTCGATCGCGGAGCAGCTTCAGAACCGGGTCGCGTTCCGCCGCGCGATGAAGCGCGCCCTCACCTCGGCGATGCGCTCCGGCGCCAAGGGCGTCAAGGTCCAGGTCTCCGGCCGCCTCGGGGGCGCCGAGATGGCGCGCACCGAGGGCTACTCCGACGGGCGCGTCCCGCTGCACACCCTGCGCGCGGACATCGACTACGGCTTCACGGAGGCCCGCACGACGACCGGCCGGATCGGCGTCAAGTGCTGGATCAACAAGGGCGAGGTCATGCCCGAGGGCTACCGCTCCGAGCTCACCGAGGCGGCGGGGGTGGTCGCTGATGTTGATGCCGAAGCGGGTCCGCTACCGCAAGCAGCAGCGCGGCCGCCGGCGCGGCTATTCGAAGGGCGGCACCACGGTCGCCTTCGGCGAGTACGGGCTGAAGGCCCTCGACCGCGGCTGGATCACCAACCGTCAGATCGAGGCCGCCCGAGTCGCGATGACCCGCAAGATCAAGCGCGGCGGCAAGGTCTGGATCAACGTCTTCCCGGACAAGCCGATCACCAAGAAGCCGCTCGAGACCCGGATGGGATCGGGCAAGGGCAACCCGGAGGGCTGGGTCGCCGTGGTCAAGCCGGGCAAGGTCATGTTCGAGCTCGCCGGGGTGCCCGAGGACCTGGCGAAGGACGCGATGCGCCTTGCCGGTCACAAGCTTCCGATCAAGACCAAGTTCGTTCGCCGCGAGGGAGCTGAGCAGATCGTGAAGACCTCCGAGGTCCACAACCTCAACGACGAGGAGCTGGTCGAGCGCATCCGAACAGACGCGCGAGGAGCAGTTCGCGCTGCGCCTGCAGCACTCCACCGGAGAGCTGGAGAACACCGCCCGGATCACCGCCGTCCGCCGCGACGTGGCCCGGCTGCTCACGGTCGCCAAGCAGCGCGGGATCGATCTGGAACACGAGCTGAGGGTCTGATGGCAGAGGAAGAGAAGAACGAGCAGCAGGAAGAGACCGAGGCCGAGGAGGAGACTCCTCAGGCCGAGGAGACCCCTGTCGAGGAAGAGGCGCCCAAGGAAGAGGCCGCGCCCGAAGGCGAGGACGCTTCTTCTGACGACGAGGCGGAGGCCGAGGCTGGCGAGGCGGAGCCGAGGCCGAGGCCGGTACGGGTCCTGACGAGATGGAGGGACTGGACTGGAAGGCGCGCCGCCGTATCGAGCGCTCGCGCCATGCGGCCGAACAGGGTCCGCAGCAGAGCCCCGACCAGCGCGCCGCCGCGCGGGGCGAGTCGCGCAAGCAGGCGGGCGCCCGCCGGTCCGCCTACCGGGCGAAGCGCCGCGGCAAGAAAGAGGCCGGCACCGGCACCCCGCCGGGCGAGCGCCGCTCCGCCGGCCGCAAGGTGAGGCAGGGCCGCGTCGTCTCCAGCAAGCCCGACAAGACGATCACGGTGCAGATCGAGATCGCAAGGCGGCACCCTCAGTACGAGAAGATCGTGCGCCAGTCCCGCACCCTGCACGCCCACGACGCCCAGAACGAGGCGGGCGAGGGCGACCTGGTGAGGATCGTGGAGACCCGTCCGCTCTCCCGGACCAAGCGCTGGCGCCTCGTCGAGATCCTGGAGAAGGCCCAGTGATCCAGCAGGAGTCCAAGCTCAGGGTGGCCGACAACTCCGGCGCGCGAGAGATCCTCTGCATCCGCGTCAAGGGTGGATCCGACCGCCGCTACGCGCGGATCGGCGATGTGATCACCGCGACCGTCAAGCAGGCGACCCCCCACGGCGGCGTCCGCAAGGGCGAGGTCGTCGAGGCCGTCGTGGTCCGGACCCGCAAGCAGCTCGGCCGGGGCGACGGCACGTACATCGCCTTCGACGAGAACGCGGCCGTGCTGATCGACACCACCGGCGCCCCGCGCGGCACCCGCATCTTCGGGCCGGTGGCGCGCGAGCTACGCGAGAAGAACTTCATGCGGATCGTCTCCCTGGCCCCGGAGGTGCTCTAGCGATGGGCCGGACGATGAGAGTGCGACGCGACGACGACGTGATCGTGATCGGCGGCAAGGAGCGCGGCAAGCGAGGCCGTGTGATCCGCACCGACCCGAAGAAGGGCTACGTGTTCGTCGAGGGCCTCAACATGATCAAGCGCCATCAGCGCCCGCGCTCCGTCAAGGACGCCCAGAAGGGCGGCGAGGTCGGCGGGATCATCGAGAAGGAGGGCCCGATCCACGTCTCCAACGTGATGCTGCTCGACAAGGAGGACAACAAGGCCACCCGGGTGAAGGTCGAGCGCGCCGACGGCAAGCGCAAGCGGCTCGCGGCGCGCACCGGAAGGGATCTCGACTGATGGAAGCTGCGACCGACCAGCAGAAGCAGGCGGCCCCGCCGCCGCGGCTGCGCGAGCTCTACGAGGGCGAGTTGAAGCCGGCCCTGACCCAGCGCTTCGGCTACCCAACGCCGATGGCCGTCCCGACCCTGGAGAAGATCACCCTGAACATGGGTCTTGGCGAGGCGAAGCAGAACACGCAGATGCTCGAGGCGGCCACCGAGCAGCTCGCCACCATCGCCGGACAGACCCCCAGTGTGCGGCGCGCGAAGAAGTCCGTCGCCAACTTCAAGGTTCGCGAGGGCATGCCGGTGGGCGTTGCGGTGACGCTGCGGCGCGCGCGGATGTGGGAGTTCCTGGACCGGCTCAACTCCATCGCGGTGCCCCGGATCCGCGACTTCCGAGGCCTCAACCCGCGCTCGTTCGACGGGCGGGGCAACTACTCGATGGGCATCCGCGAGCAGATCATCTTTCCCGAGATCGATTACGACTCGATCGACGAGGTCCGTGGCCTCGACGTGACGATCACCACCACCGCCGCCACCGACGAGGAGGCGTTCGCGCTGCTGGACGGCCTCGGCATGCCCTTCGCGCAGGAGGGCCGCCCGGGCCAGGAGGACGCGGAGGCCGAGGCCGAGGAGGAGCGCCGCAAGGAGGAGGCCCGCCAGCGGGCCGAGGCCGAGGCAGCGGCCCTCGAGCAGCTCAAGGAGGAGAACCCGGAGGCCTACGCCAAGCCGGAGAAGCCCGAGGAGGGCGAGGAAGGCGAGGAGGGCGAGGAGGGCGAGAGTGATGATGCGAGGGCGCGCGACAGCGCGACCCGTGATACGCAGGCCAAGCCCAAGGCCGAGGGCGACGGCGGCGAGGAAGAAAAGACTTCGAGCAAGGAAGAGGAGTAATGGCGAAGACATCGCAAAGGGTCCGGCAGCGCCGGGAGCCCAAGTTCAAGACGCGCGGGTACCACCGCTGCCGCCGCTGCGGCCGGCCCCGCGCCTATTTCCGCAAGTTCGGCCTCTGCCGAATCTGCCTGCGCGACGCCGCGCACCGTGGCTACGTGCCGGGCATGACCAAGTCGAGCTGGTGATTCAGAGGACTTCGAGATGCTGACCGACCCGATCTCCGACTATCTGAACCGCATCCGCAACGCGCTCCTCGCCGACCACGAGGAGGTGGAGATCCCCGCCTCCAGGCTGAAGCGCGAGATGTCGCGCATCCTCAAGGAGCAGGGCTACATCACCGACTTCAACGTCGAGCCAGGCAGGGTCGGCGAGGTGATCAAGGTGCGCCTGCGCTACACCGAGAACCGCGAGCCCGTGATCAGCGGCATGGAGCGGGTCTCGCGGCCCGGCCGCCGCCGCTACGTCGCCAAGGAGGACGTCCCCCGCGTCTTCGGTGGGATGGGCACCACGATCATGTCCACCTCGGCGGGAGTGATGACCGGCCACGAGGCGAGGCAGAAAGGCGTCGGCGGAGAGGTCGTCGCGCACGTCTGGTGATCCAGCCATGAGCCGAATCGGAAGAAAGCCAATCCAGATCCCCGAGGGCGTCGAGATCGACGTCAAGCCCGGCGCCGTGTCGGTCAAGGGCCCGAAGGGCGAGCTCGAGCAGACCGTCGACCGCGACATGAAGGTGGCGATCGACGACGGCACCGTGACAGTCGCGCGGCCCACGGACCGGGGCGAACACCGCGCCCTCCACGGCCTCACCCGGAGCCTGATCGCGAACATGGTCGAGGGGGTCACCGACGGCTTCGAGCGCCGCCTGGAGATCCAGGGGGTCGGCTACCGCGCCAACCTCAAGGGGAAGAGCCTGGAGATGGCTCTGGGCTACTCGCACCCGGTGACGATCGAGGCGCCGGAGGGGATCGACTTCGAGGTCCCGCAGCCGACCGAGGTGATCGTGCGCGGGATCGACAAGCAGCTGGTCGGCGAGACCGCCGCGAGGATCCGCAAGACGCGGCCGCCCGAGCCCTACAAGGGCAAGGGAGTCCGCTACGCCGGCGAGCACGTCGCCCGCAAGGTCGGGAAGAGGGCCTAGCGATGACCGTCATGACGAAGCCCCAGAGGAGGCTGCGCCGGCGCCGCCGGGTCCGCGCACGGATCCGCGGCAGCGCCGAGCGCCCGCGCCTCTCGGTCTACCGCTCGAACCGGGGCGTCTTCGCCCAGCTGATCGACGACGACGCCGGCCGCACGCTGGCCTCGGTCTCCTGGACCGAGCCGGAGCTGCGCTCCCTCGGCTCGATGGAGCAGGCGAAGCGCGCCGGGCAGCTGCTCGCCGAGCGCGCCAAGGGAGCGGGCGTCGAGACCTGCGTCTTCGACCGCGGCGGCTACCGCTTCCACGGCCGCGTCGCCCAGGTCGCCGAGGGCGCCCGCGAGGGGGGCCTGAAGTTCTGATGGCCCGCAAGGCAAACCCGCTACCTTCGTCCGTCCGATGGCAGTAGAGAGCGTCAGCCCCAAGGGACTCGACCTGCAGGAGCGGGTGATCGAGATCAACCGCGTCGCCAAGGTGGTCAAGGGCGGCCGGCGCTTCTCGTTCACCGCCCTGGTCGCGGTCGGCGACGAGGACTCCGTGGTCGGGATCGGCTACGGCAAGGCCCGCGAGGTCCCGCTGGCGATCCAGAAGGCCGTCGAGGACGCCCGCAAGAACCTGATCCGGATCCCCAAGTACGGGCAGACCCTCACCCACCGCGTGATCGGCCGCTTCGGCGCCGGACACGTCGTCCTGCGCCCGGCGAGTCCCGGTACCGGCGTGATCGCCGGCGGCGGCGTGCGCGCCGTGCTCGAGCTCGGCGGGATCCGCGACGTGCTCACCAAGAGCATCGGCACCCAGAACCCGATCAACCTGGTCAAGGCGACCATGTCGGGCCTGGAGAGCCTGCGCAGGCCGGAGGACGTCGCGAAGCTCCGCGGCATCTCCGTGCGCGAGGTGCTCGGGGTCCCAGCACCAGAAGCCGCCTCCTCGCCGCCTCCGGCCGCGTCAGAAGATCCTGCGACGGCGTCGGCGGCTGCGGGGGCGGCAACCTCCGTGGACGCAGGGGAGACTTCTGGGGAGGGCTCCTGATGGCTGATGTGGCCCTGAAGCAGGTCCGCTCGGCAAACGGCGCCTCAGCGACGCAGCGCGACACCCTCCGCTCCCTCAAGCTCGGGCGCATCGGCAGCTCCTCGAAGCTCGCCGACAGCCCGCAGCTGCGCGGCATGATCCGCGCGGTGTCCCACCTGGTGGAGGTCGGAGAATGGCTGACGGAGCGCAAGGGCCTGCACTCGCTGAAGCCCGCCGCCGGCTCCCGCCGCCCGCGCAAGCGCCTGGGCCGCGGCGTCGGCACTGGCCACGGCAAGACCTCGGGCCGTGGCCACAAGGGCGCGGGCGCGCGTTCCGGCAACAAGCGCAAGACCGCGTACGAGGGCGGCCAGAACCCGGTCCACATGCGGATGCGCAAGCTCCGCGGGCCGCACAAGAAGATGTCGATGCCGTTCGAGAAGTTCCGGACGCGGACGCAGCCGGTCAACCTCTCCGACCTCGACTCCCGCTTCAAGGCCAATGACGAGGTCACCCCGGAGTCGCTGCGCGCCGCCGGCCTGGCAAAGCGCCGCGACCCGGTCAAGATCCTCGCCCGCGGGGAGATCTCGAAGAAGCTGACGGTCAGGGCGCACGCCTTCAGCGCCCAGGCGAAGGAGAAGATCGAGGCGGCGGGGGGCACCGCCGAGACCGATCTGATGCTGCAGACGATCCTCAACTCCTTCAGCGTCGCCGACATCCGCAAGAAGCTCCTGTTCACCGCGGGGATCCTTGCCCTCTACCGGCTCGGCGCCTATATCCCCTCTCCCGGCGTCGATGCGAACGCGATCAAGGACGGCCTCAACGAACGTCGGCGGCTCGAACATCCTCGGCTTCCTCAACCTCTTCTCGGGCGGCAGCCTCTCGCGCCTCTCCCTGTTCGCGCTGGGGATCATGCCCTACATCACGGCCTCGATCATCCTGCAGCTGCTGACCGTGGTCTTGCCCTCCCTCGAGCGCCTGCAGAAGGAGGGAGAGGTCGGGCAGCAGAAGATCACGCAGTACACCCGCTACCTGACCGTCGCGCTCGCCTTCGCCCAGTCCGTGGGCTACGTCTTCCTGTTCAGCTCGCAGAGCTTCGGCGGCTCGAGCGTGATCGGCGAGCGGACCTTCCCGAAGGTCTTCCTGATCGTGATCACGCTGACCGCCGGCGCCGCGGTGCTGATGTGGATGGGCGAGCTGATCACCCAGAGAGGGATCGGCAACGGGATCTCGCTGTTGATCTTCGCCTCGATTGTCTCCCGGATCCCGCAGGGGATCGAGAAGTGGTGGACCAATCCCGACCAGGTCTTCGTCGTGATGATGCCCTTCATCGCGCTGGGCGTGATCGTCGCGATCGTCTATGTCCAGGAGGGCCAACGCCGGATCCCGGTGCAATACGCCAAACGAGTGGTGGGCCGACGGATGACGGCCGGAGGCTCGACCTACCTACCGCTGCGGGTCAACATGGCCGGCGTGATCCCGGTGATCTTCGCCGCCTCGATCATGGCCTTCCCCCCGACCATCGGGCAGATCATCAACACCCCGGCGGCGCTCGACTTCGCGGCCTTCTTCAGCCCGAACAGCTGGCACTACGTGGTCGGCGAGGTCTTCTTCATCATCATCTTCACCTACTTCTACACGGCGGTCACCTTCAACCCCGTCGACCAGGCCGACAACCTGAAGCAGTACGGCGGGTTCATCCCCGGCGTTCGGCCCGGGCGACCTACCGCCGAATACCTGGACCGGATCCTGTCCAGGCTCACCTTCCCCGGCGCCCTCTACCTCGGCGCAGTTGCGGCGTTGCCGACCATCCTGATCAGCCAGACGTCAGCCAACTTCTTCTTCGGCGGGACCTCGATCCTGATCGTCGTCGGCGTGGCCCTCGATACGGTCAAGCAGCTAGAGGCCCAGCTGATGATGCGCAACTACGAGGGTTTCTTGAAGTGACGCGCGCCGTGGGGTGGCGGGCTTGCCCGAGCTGAACCTGATCCTGCTCGGGCCGCCCGGGAGCGGCAAGGGGACGCAGGGGGAGCGCCTGCAAGAGGACTTCCGCCTGCCCTACTACGCCACCGGAGACATCCTGCGTGCGGCGGTCAAGGAGGGCACCGAGATCGGCAAGCAGGCGAAGGAGTACATGGACCGGGGCGACCTGGTCCCGGACGAGGTCATCATCGGGGTGATCGCGGAGCGGCTGCAAGGCGAGGAGGCGGCCGACGGCTTCATCCTCGATGGGTTCCCGCGCACTGTCCCCCAGGCCGAAGCCCTCGACGAGAAGATGAAGGAGCTGCGGCGCGAGATGACCGCGGCGATCCTGATCGACGTCCCGGAGAAGGAGGTTGTCCGCCGGCTGGGCGGCCGCCGCACCTGCGAGGAGAACCCGGGCCACATTTATCACGTCGAGTTCGACCCGCCGAAGCAGGAGGGTGTCTGCGACATCGACGGCGCCAAGCTGATCGTCCGGGACGACGACAAGCCCGAGGTGATCTCCAAGCGGCTCGAGACCTACGGCGAGAAGACCGCGCCGCTGATCGACTATTACGAGGAGCGCGGCATACTGAACAGGGTCGACGGCGCGCAGCCCCCCGACCAGGTCGAGGAGCGGATCCATGGGATCCTTGCCACGCTGCGGCGCGAGGAAGAGGAGGGCATGTGATCGGGAAGGAACCATGTATCGCGGCATGATCATCAGGAAGACCTCCGAGCAGATCGACGCCATGGCGGAGGCCGGCAAGATCCAGGCGCGCTGCCTGCAGATGGTCCGCTCGCTCGGCCCGCCCGGGCGTCACCACCAAGGAGCTCGACGAGGCGGCCGAGAAGTTCATCCGATCCCAGGGCGCAGTGCCCTCATTCAAGGGCTACCGGGGCTTCCCCGGCTCGATCTGCACGTCGCCGAACTCGATGGTCGTGCACGGCATCCCGGGTCCCTATGAGCTGCGGCGCGGCGACATCCTCTCGGTCGACGTCGGCGTCACCTACGAGGGCTGGGTGGCCGACGCCGCGATCACGATCCCCATCGGCGAGCCCGCCGATGGCGCCGAGCCGCTGCTGACGACTACACGCGAGGCGCTGTTCGAGGGAATCGCCCAGGCAGTTCCGGGCAATCACCTGGGCGACATCTCGCACGCGGTCCAGAAGCGCGTGGAGGCGGACGGCCTCTCGATCATCCGCACGCTGGTCGGCCACGGCATCGGCCGCGACATGCACGAGGACCCGCAGATCCCGAACTTCGGCGATCCCGGCAAGGGCCCGACCCTCGAAGTCGGCATGGCGCTCGCGATCGAGCCGATGGTGAACGCCGGCGTCCCCGAGGTCCGCATGGGCTCGGACGGCTGGGCGGTGTACTCCCAGGACGACTCGCTCGCGGCCCACTTCGAGTTCACGGTCGCCGTCACGCCGGACGGCCCGCGCATCCTCACCCCCTGGCATCTCGACTAGCGGCCACCAGGCCGCAGCATCAGAAGCGGCGGCGCAGCCGCCGGGCCTGATGTGGGGCGGCCGCTTGTGGCCGCGATCTGACGGCGAAGCCGTGCCTAGCCTCTCATCTCCGCCAGCGTTGCGGAAGGGTTAGCCCGCACCCGGGCCCGCCGGTCCCGGAAGTGCACGGCCTCGTAGCCGATCAGGATCGCCAGCACCGCTGCGACGGCGGCCAGCGAGATGAGGGCGTCGGCCGTTAGCGCCAGCGGTATCAAGGCCAGCAGCGCCGCCGCGGCGAACAGCCGGTGGGGACTGAAGCTGCCCAGTGTCCGCAGCCGGAAGGCGACATGCCCGAGCAGGTAGAGGGCCGTGCCGCCGCAGAGCGCGATCGCCGGCACCGCGTCGAGTGGACCGTCGACGTGCACCAGAGTCTCCTTCAGTCCGAGCGCGAGCAGGACGATCCCCGCGATCATCGGGAAGTGCAGGTAGCTGTACGCGTCGCGCGCGATCGGGGCCTGTTCGCCGGGGCGCGCTTCGATCAGGCGGCGCTCGGCGACGATGGCGACGATGTCGAAATAGGCCCACCAGAGCGCAGCGACCGCCGCGATCCCGAGCAGCGCGGCGACCACTTCGCCTGTGCCGAGCGAGAACTCGGATACGACGCCGATCGCCAGTACCGACTCGCCCAGAGCGATCATCACGATCAGCCCGTAGCGCTCGGCGAAGTGGCCCGGATCCAGGTGGAACTCCTCCGTCCCGAAGAGGAGCGGCGTGGCCCAGTCGATCAGGATTGCCAAGATCCAGACGGAGGCACGCGCGCCGCCGTCGAGCAGGCCGGCGACGATGAGCAGCGCCGAGCCGAGGAGCAGCCCGGGTGCGAGCTTGAGAATCGCCTGCAAATCGGCACTTTCCTCATCGCCGCGCATGTTCCGCACGTACAGGACGAGCTGCAGCGCCCGCACCAGGAAATACGAGCAGCCGAAGAGCACGCCGCGGTCGCCGAAGGCCTCCGGGATGCTCAGCGAGACGACCAGCATGCCGCCCATCGCCGCGAACATGCAAAGGCGGTTGACGCTCTCGTCCGGGTCGATGCTGTTGGTGAGCCAGCCGTAGGCGGCCCACGCCCACCAGACGGCCGCCAGGATCAGAATCCCCTCGCCGAGCCCCTCGGCGGTCGGCTTCTCCGCCATCGCGATCGTGACCTGCGTGAAAGAGAGGACGAAGACGAGGTCGAAGAAGAGCTCGAGCGGCGTCACGCGCTCCTCCACGCGCGAGCGGCGGCCGGCAGGCAGCGTCTCGGTCGTCTCCTCGTTCACCGCCGCCTTCTACCACACGCCCCCCGCATAAATCGGGTTGCTCCTCGGCTACGCCTCGGAACACCCTCGGGCATACGCAGGCACGCTGCTAAGATTGCACGCGTCGGTTCACGCCTGGCGTGGCCGACGTTTGTTGTGCCCGTCGGCCCGACTCCTGGGGCCGAGGGGCCTACTCCCAGCAAGATACGACCCCGCAAAGGAAGGGGAATGAAGGTCCGAGCGTCCGTAAAGCCGATGTGTGAGAAGTGCAAGGTGATCCGCCGTGGCGGAGCCGTGCTCGTGATCTGCCCCAACCCCCGGCACAAGCAGAGGCAGGGCTAGATGGCGCGGATCGCCGGGGTGAACATCCCCCTCAACAAGCGGGCCGAGATCGGCCTCACCTACGTCTTCGGGATCGGCCGCTCGACGGCCAACGAGATCCTCAAGGAGACAGGCGTCGACCCGAACACGCAGATCAAGGACCTCACCGAGGACGAGGTCGTGAAGCTGCGCGAGGCGGTCGAGGGCCGCGAGGTCGAGGGCGACCTGCGCCGGGACCGCTCGCAGAACGTCAAGCGACTTCAGGAGATCGGCTCCTACCGGGGCCTCCGCCACCGCCGCGGCCTGCCGGTCCGCGGCCAGCGGACCAAGACGAACGCGCGCGGCCGCAAGGGCCCGCGCCGGATGAGCATCGCGGGCAAGAAGAAAGCGCCCACGCCGAAGTGAGCCTGGAGGGAATTCTCTAAATGGCAGCTCCGAAGAAGGGTCGCTCGCGCCGTCGCGTTCGCAAGAACGTGACGTATGGCCAGGCCCACATCAAGACTTCGTTCAACAACACGATCGTCACCCTCACCGACACAGAGGGCAACGTGATCGCCTGGGAGTCCGCCGGCAGCGCTGGCTTCAAGGGCTCCCGCAAGTCGACTCCGTTCGCCGCTCAGGTGACGGCCGACGCCGCCGCCAAGAAGGGCATGGAGCACGGTCTCGAGAAGGTCGAGGTCTTCGCCAAGGGCGCGGGCTCGGGCCGCGAGACCGCGATTCGCTCACTGCAGGCTGCGGGGCTCGACGTGACCACCGTGAAGGACGTCACCCCGCAGGCTCACAACGGCTGTCGCCCGCGCAAGCGGAGGAGGGTCTGATGGCGCGCGACACCTCCGCCCAGTGCAAGCAGTGCCGCCGCGAGGGTCAGAAGCTGTTCCTGAAGGGCGCCCGTTGCTTCACCGACAAGTGCGGCGTCGAGCGCCGCTCCTACCCGCCGGGCGAGCACGGCCGCGGCCGCATGCGGCAGTCCGAGTACCGGGCGCAGCTGCGTGAGAAGCAGAAGGCCAAGCGCTACTACCAGGTGCTCGAGAAGCAGTTCGCCGGCTACTACGACAAGGCCAGCCGCCAGCAGGGAGTGACCGGCGAGAACCTGCTGCGGCTGCTGGAGTGCCGCCTCGACAACGTGCTTGTCCGCCTGGGCTTCGCCGCTTCGCGGCGCCAGGCCAGGCAGCTGATCGGCCACGGGCACTGGACGGTGAACGGCCGGCGCGTCGATATCCCCAGCTACCAGATGAAGCCGGACGACGTGATCACGATCAAGTCGAACAGCGGGGCCACGGACGTCGTGCGCAACGCCACCGAGCTCACCTCGGGTGTGCCGGCCTGGCTGCAGGCCGACCACGACTCGCTCACCGCGAAGGTTCTGCGGCAGCCCGAGCGCAGTGAGATCTCGGCGCCGGTCGAGGAGCAGCTCATCGTCGAGCTGTACTCGAAGTAAGTCTTTCCAAGAAGCGAAGGAGAAGTGATGGAAGCGATTACCACCCTGCCGGATTTCCAGGTCCCCAAGATCGCCGGTGATGACACCGACGAGAACAAGGGGACCTTCACGATCGAGCCCCTCGACAAGGGATTTGGCTACACGTTCGGCAACAGCCTGCGTCGTGTGCTGCTCTCCTCCCTCGGTGGCGCGGCGATCACCAGCGTCCGCATCGAGGGTGTGGCCCACGAGTTCTCGACGATCCCGGGCCTCAAGGAGGACGTCACCGACCTGGTTCTCAACCTGAAGGACATCGTCGTGCGCATGCACACCGATGCCGACGAGGTCGAGACCCCGCTGGTCGCCACCGGCCCCGGCGAGGTCAAGGCCAAGGACATCGACCTGCCGGCCGGCGTCGAGATCCTCAACCCCGAGGCGCCGATCGCCACGCTCGAGAAGAAGACCAAGCTCGAGATGTACCTGACGATCGGCCGAGGCCGCGGCTACTCGCCGGCGGACGAGAACAAGTCCGATGACAAGCCGATCGGCGTGATCCCGATCGACGCGATCTTCTCGCCGATTCGTCGCGCCGCCTACTCGGTCGACGCCGCCCGCGTCGGGCAGCGCACCGACTTCGACAAGCTCACGCTCGAGGTCGAGACCGATGGCTCGATCGAGCCGGGCGCGGCGCTGCGTGAGGCCGCCGAGATCCTGATCAAGAGCCTGGCGATCTTCACCACCGCCGACCGCGTCGATGAGCTGCGGGGCGAGGGTGCGATCGCGGCGGCGGACGGTGCCGGAGGCGGCGAGTCCGCGCCGGTGCCGGGCGCCGACGGGCTCGACGAGATCCTGATCGAGGAACTCGAGCTAGGCGTTCGCTCCTACAACTGCCTGAAGCGCGCCGGCATCCAGACGGTCGGCGAGCTCGTGCGGAAGTCGGAGTCGGAGCTCAACGCGATCCCGAACTTCGGTCGCAAGTCGATCGAGGAGGTCCAGGAGACGCTGCGCGCACGCGGCCTCTCGCTGCGGGCTGACTAGGGCCCCTAGAGTCCAATCACCTGCGATGAGACATCAGCGCAAGAGAGTGAAGCTGAGCCGGGACCCGGCTCACCGCAAGTCGCTGCTGCGGACCATGTCCAAGCAGCTGATTGAGCACGAGCGGATCCGGACGACGCAGCCGAAGGCGAAGGCGCTCAAGCCCGAGTTCGAGAAGCTGATCACGCTTGCCAAGCGCGGCGACCTGCACGCCCGCCGCCAGGCGCTCTCCGAGCTCCACAACGACAAGTTCGCGGTGCACAAGCTCTTCGAGGAGATCGCGCCGCGGTACCAGGGACGCCCCGGGGGCTACACCCGGATCGTCAAGCTCGGCCCGCGCCGCTCGGACTCGGCCGAGATGGTCTTCCTCGAGCTGGTCTAGCGACCGACTTTGAACTGCGAGCCGGAGCCCTTGCGCTCCGGGCCGATTGCAGCCATCACCGCGACGGTGAAAACCACGATCACGCCCAGAACGATCCACTGGGCCCAGCTCTCGATCGTCGCCAGTGCGGCGACGCCGAGGGCGATCCCGACTACCAGCGCGATCACGCTGTAGACGGCGGCGGCCTTCTCGGACCCGCGGCGGATCCCCTCGCCGCCGGCGAGCAGGTCACTGCGCTCATACTGGGCGCGCTGGGTGATGTCGGTATTGGCCATCTCTCCTCCTCCTGTGGTTCCCGCGGACCCTACGCGGCCCGCCGGAGCCACTCCGTGAATCTCGTCACAGCGTTCATGCCTGGCGCCTCGGGCTGACGGCGATCATGAAGCCGATCACGGTCACGACGATCGCCGCCAGGACGATCCATTGCGCCCAGCTGTTGATCGTCTGCACCGCGATGCCGGCGCCGACGATGCCGAGGATGATCGCGATCACCTCATAGACCTCCAGGCCGAGCTTGCTCGGGCCGCGGCCGAAGAGCTCCTGACGGGCCTCCTCGTGCGAGATCGAAGGGGGTTCGTCCGAGCCGGGCAGAGCCATCGCGGATAGTGTCGCCGATTTGTGGCAACCGTGCGAATGGATCTTGCCTACCACGGCGCGGGCTTTGCCGGCTGGGCCGCGCAGCCCGGCTTGCGCACCGTCCAGGACGAGCTCGAGACCGCTCTGGAGCGGGTTCTGGGTCGGCCGGCGCCGCTGGCCGCGGCAGGTCGCACCGACGCCGGCGTTCACGCCTGGGGACAGGTGGCGAGCTTCGAGCATCCAGGGGAGCCGCCCGAGCAGCTCGCCCGCGCGCTGAACGGCCTGACCGGCCCGGATCTTGCGGTGCGCTCGGCCCAGATCACGCACGACGGCTTCGACGCCCGCCGCGACGCGCTCTCCCGCACCTACTGCTACCGCGTGCTGGCGGAGTCGGTCTCGAATCCGTTCGAGGCCGGGGTCTCCCTGTTCTGGCCTCACCGCGTCGACCGCCAGGCCCTGGTGGCCTGCGCAGACGCCCTGCGGGGCACGCACGACTTCACCGCCTTCACGCCCACGCAGACCGAGCACGTTCGCTTCGAGCGGGACATCCTGCGCGCCGAGTGGCACGAGAAGCCGGCACTGCTCGGCGAGGGCACGGTGCTCGAGCTCTGGATCGAGGCCGACGCCTTCATGCGGAACATGGTCCGCGTCCTGGTAGGGACGATGCTCGAGGTAGCGGGGGCCAGGCGATCGCTCGAGGACTTCGGCGGACTCCTGGAAGGCGCACCGCGCGACCGGGCCGGCGACACCGCGCAGGCCCATGGCCTGCACCTGGCGAGGGTCTCCTACTGATCCATGTCTCGATCGTTCGCGTACGAAGCATCGAGGGAACCATTCTGTTAGGTTGCCCTAAGTAGCCTGACCAATTCGGTCGGAATTCATTTCGTCCCGTGGGCACATTCGTCATCACATTGAGAGAGGGCTTCGAGGCGGCGCTGATCGTCGGACTGATCCTCGCCTACCTGGCCAAGACCGGCCAGCGTGAGCAGGCCACGGCCGTCTGGTGGGGCGTCGCCGCGGCCGCGGTGACGAGCGCGGCGATCGGCGGGATCCTCTTCCTCTCCGTCGGCGAGCTCGAGGGGACCAGCGAGATGGTCTACGAGGGCACGACGATGATCTTCGCGGCCGCGCTGGTCACCTGGATGGCTTTCTGGATGCGCAAGCAGGCCGCCACGATCGGATCGCACCTGCGCGAGCAGGTGAGCGAGTCCCTGCGCCATGGCGGCGCGGTCGGCCTGGCGACGGTCGCCTTCATCGCCGTCGCCCGCGAGGGTCTGGAGACGGCGCTCTTCCTGTTCGCCTCGAGCAAGGAGTCGGGCCCGGCGCTCGCCGTTGCCGGCGGTGTCCTGGGCCTGCTGGCCGCGGTAGCCCTCGGCGTCGCCTTCTACCGTGGCGCCCTCAAGCTCAACCTCAGCAAGTTCTTCACGGCCACGAGCGTGCTGGTGATCGCATTCGCCGCATATCTGATCTTCGGCGGGCTGCACGAGTTCGGCGAGGCCAGCGGCAGCGAGGCGCTCGAGGTGGCGGCGCCGGTCGCCGCGGTGCTCTACGGCTGCAGCCTCGCCTGGGTCTATCTGCGCGAGTCGCTGCGTGCCTGGCGTCGACGCGAGCCCGAGGGCGAGCCGGCGGCTGCCGAATCCCGCCCGTAGCAGCGACCCCCTCAACCTAGAATCGGTGGTCGGATGCGAGTCCTGATCACCAATGACGATGGGATCCAGGCGACCGGCCTGCACGCCCTGCGCCGCGAGCTGCGGGCGATCGACGGACTGGAGGTCCACGTGATCGCGCCCGACTCCAACCGCAGCGCGACCGCACGCAGCATCACGACCCGCTCGCCCCTCTGGGTGGAGGAGATCCCCTTCGACGACGGCTCGAGCGGCTTCGCCACGGACGGCACCCCCGTCGATTGCGTGCGCTTCGCCGAGCTGGGGTTGATCGGCGGGCGCCCGGAGCTGATCGTCTCGGGTATCAACCACGGCTCCAACCTGGGCGACGACATCACCTACTCGGGCACGGTCGCTGCGGCCCTCGAGGGGATCGTGCTCGGCATCCCGGCGATCGCGATCTCCCAGTCCGCGGCTGGTCCAGGCGAGGCCGGAGCGCCCTGGGGCCGCGAGTTCGACTTCTCCGCCTCGGCCGCATTCTCGGCCCAGCTGGTGCGTCGCGTCTCCGAGGATCCGTTGCCGGCGGACACCCTGCTCAACGTCAATTGCCCGCCCGCCCCGCCGTCTGGCGTCGAGGTGACCCACCTGGGCAAGCGCCTCTACAACGACGAGATGCGGCTGGTCGATACCGACGCGGATACGGGGCGCCACCGCTACCAGATCTACGGCTTCGAGCCCTCCTTCGAGGACGAGGAGGGCTCCGACCTCTCGGCGATCGCCCGCGAGCGCATCTCGGTCACCCCGGTCCACTTCGACCTCACCGATCGCCCCAGCCTCGATCGGCTCCGGGAGTGGGACTTCGACGGGATGCTGACCCGGGCCGAGCAGGCCGTCGAGGAGTCGACGGAGGCCCCCACGCAGCGGTGAGCCCGGCCAAGGGGGCAAGCAAGAGGGCCGACGAGCTCAGGCGCGAGATCGCCAAGCACGACCAGCGCTACTACGTGCTCGACGACCCGGTCATCTCGGACCCCGAGTACGACGACCTGCTGCGTGAGCTGCGCGAGATCGAGGAGGCGAACCCGGAGCTGCGCACGCCCGACTCGCCGACGCAGCGGGTAGGCGGGAAGCCCCTCGACAAGTTCCAGCAGGTGGAGCACCACGAGCCGATGCTCTCGCTCGCCAACGCGCGAGACGAGGACGAGCTGCGCGCCTGGGCGAAGCGGGTCGAGCGCCAGCTGGAGCGGCTCGACATCTCTGGGCGGGAGATCCGCTACGTCACCGAGCCCAAGGTCGACGGCCTCGCGATCTCGCTGACCTACGAGAACGGCGTCTTCACCCGAGGGGCGACGCGGGGCGACGGGCGGATCGGTGAGGACGTCACCCAGAACCTGAAGACGATCAAGGCGATCCCGCTGGCGATCGACGACGCGCCTGAGCTGGTCGAGGTCCGCGGCGAGATCTACCTGCCGATCGCCGGCTTCGCCAAGGTGAACGAGCAGCGCGCTCAGGACGGCGAGCCGACCTTCGCCAACCCGCGGAACGCGGCGGCCGGCTCACTGCGCCAGCTCGACCCGAGCATCACCGCCACCCGGCCGCTCTCGATCTGGTGCTATGGGGTCGCCGCGCTCGAGGGCTGGGAGCCGAAAGCCCACTCGGAGTCGCTCGAGTGGCTGCGCGAGCGCGGTTTCAAGGTCAACGACGAGATCTCGATCCTGCACGGCGTCGACGAGGTGGCGGAGCGCTGCCGCTGGTGGGAGGACCGCCGCGACGCCCTCGACTTCGAGATCGACGGCGTCGTGGTCAAGGTCGACGACCGGGGACTGCAGCGGGAGCTGGGCGTTGCCGGCCGAGAGCCGCGCTGGGCGGTCGCCTGGAAGTTCCCACCCACGACCGCAACGACGAAGCTCAACAAGATCGTCTGGAACGTCGGCCGCACGGGACACCTGCTGCCCTTCGCGATGCTCGAACCGGTCCACGTCAGCGGCGTGACCGTCAGCACCGCCACCCTCCACAACGAGGAGGACCTGGAGCGCAAGGACGTGCGCGAGGGGGACGAGGTCGTCGTCATGCGCGCCGGCGACGTGATCCCGCAGGTCGTCTCGCCGATCATCCAGCGCCGCAAGAAGGGGGCGCGGAAGCCAAAGCCCCCGAAGAAGTGCCCGCTCTGCGGCACCCCGACCGTCAAGCCGGACGACGGCGTCTTCACGATCTGCCCAAATCGCACCGGCTGCCCGGGCCAGCAGTTCCAGCACGTCAAGCACTTCCGCGGCGCGCTGGAGATCGAGGGGCTGGGGGAGAAGAACGCCTACCGCTTCCTGCAGGAGGGCCTGATCTCCGACGCGGCCGACATCTTCGACCTGACCGCGGAGCGGATCGCGGAGCTCGAGGGCTTTGGCCGGATCTCCGCGGAGAACCTGATCGAGGAGATCGAGGGGGCGAAGAAGATGCCCTTCTCTCGGGTGCTCTACGCGCTCGGGATCCCCGGCATCGGCTTCGTCAATGCCGAGTCCCTGGCGGAGCACTTCGGCACGATGGACGTGCTGCTGGAGGCGCAGCCGGAGGAGATCGTGCAGGCAGAGGGGATCGGACCCGTTCTGGCGGAGCAGATCTACGAAGAGCTCTCCGAGGAGCGGACCCGCAAGCTGATCGAGCGGCTCCGCAAGGCGGGCCTGCGCATGGAGCTCGACGCCTCCGAGCGCCGCAAGCAGGGGGGCCCGCTCGAGGGCAAGACCCTGGTCCTCACCGGCACGCTGCCCAACCTGAGCCGCGAGCAGGCAACCAGGTTGATCCGCCTGGCCGGCGGCAAGGTCGTCAACTCGGTCTCCAAGAAGACCGACTACGTGATCGCCGGCGACAGCCCCGGCTCGAAGCTGGCCAAGGCGAACGAGAGCGGCACCGAGGTGATCGACGAGGACGGCCTGCGGGCGCTGGTCGGTGAGGACGGCGCCCCGAAGCGGAGCACGCCTCCCCGAGGGCGCGTCTAGCCCCGCGAGTAGCGCGCGATCAGCCCCGCCATCCGGTCCTGGACAACGTGGGCCCGGTTCACGTCCACGTTGTTCATCAGCAGGGAGAAGATCACCGCGTGGTCGGCATCGTCGCCGCCGCGGAAGCAGTAGCCCGAGAGGGCGCTGACCCGGTCGAGCGTGCCGGTCTTCAGGTGGCAGCGGCCCGCCGCCGCGCTCCCGCGCATGCGATGGGCGACCGTGCCGGTTCGCCCCGCGACTGCCAGCGAGTCGATCCAGGCGTCGCGCTGCCCCGTCTGGGCGGCCTGAGCGTCCGGTGGCATGTTCAAATCGATCTGGATCATCCCGTTGAGCAGCTTCACCACCGACGCTGGCGAGGCGCGGTTGAGGCGGGTCAGGCCGGAGCCGTTCTCGCCGCTGAAGCTCGCGCCCTGCTGGGAGGCGAAACGCTGAACCGCCGCGATCCCGCCGGGGGTCGAGCCGCCCTGGCCGGTCTGCTCGCCGACGTCCTTGAGCAGCATCTCGGCAAGGAAGTTGTCCGAGGGAACGTTGGTGTCCTGCACGATCGCCGACATCGGCGGCGAGTCGAAGACGGCAAGCTGGTGGGCGCCCGGCGGCACAAGGGCAGAGGTGACGCTGGTGCCGACTGAGACCCCGTCCTTGCGCAGGTCGGCCTCGAAGCGCTGGGCGGCGGTCTTGGCGGGATCGGCGAGCGAGCCACCGTCGAGCTGGAGGCCGGAGAGGGTGCCGACGCCTTCGGGCGTGATCCCGTGCTCCGGGATCCCGGTCTGGTGGTCGAGGAAGGAGTCGTCGTAGAGGACAGAGCCGAACACCGAGGTGACTCCGGCGGCGCGCACGCGGTCCGCGAGCTTCTGAAGGCCGGTGCTCGACAGGGTCGGGTCGCCGCCGCCGCGGAGGTAGAGACCCTGGCTGACGCCGTCGGAGACGTCGTCGCTGGACCACACGCTGGTCTGCAGGTGGCCGTCGGGCTGGAAGCGTGCGAGGGCTGTTGAGGTGGTGAACAGCTTCGTGTTCGAGGCGAGGATCCGCGGCTTGCCGGCCTTTCGGGCGAAGAGCACCTGTCCCGTGGCCGCGTCGAGGACGAAGGCGCCGCTCTTGCCGACTCGGCGGAAGAGCTTGCCGAGCCCGGCGGCGAGCTTCGGCCGGGAGACCGAGGTGTGAGCGGCCGCGACGCCGTGCGCGATCGGGGTGTAGAAGGCCCGATCGGGCCCCTGCGAGCGCGCCTCAGCCGCTGCGGGCACGGCCAGTGCCACAGCGAGCAGCAGGGTCGCGATTGCCCCTCTGTGCCTGGACATGCCCACCAGAACAGCCCAGACGCCGCGAGGTAGCGGTCTACTACTGACTGGCTGACCAGCCGGGGCTGCGATAATCGGCGCTCCGATGGGGAAAGTCGTCCAGCTCGACGGCCCCGGTCCAAGATCGCGCGCGAATCTCGGGAGAAGGCGACGCGGCCGGGGCGACAAGACAGCGCTCGTCCTTGGCGGCGGTGGCTTCACCGGCGGCGTCTACGAGATGGGCGCCCTCCGCGCCTTCGATCTGCTGGCTGTCAACCGCACCGTCAACGAGTTCGACATCTACGTTGGCACGAGCGCCGGCGCCTTCGTCGCCAGTTTGGTCGCCAACGGGGTGACGCCGGAGGAGATGTTTCGCGTGCTCGACCGCGCGCTCCCGTCGCCGATCGAGAATGCCTCTCTGCGCACCCTGCTGCGCCCCAACTACAGGGGTTTCGCCGGCCGGCTCGCCATGCTGCCGCTCCGGATCGCCGCGACGGTGCGCCGCCTCGCCGGAAACCTCGGGGAGATCTCGATGGTCGACGTCGTCATGGGGCTCGCTGAGGGCCTGCCGACCGGGATCTACCACAACCGCGGCATCGAGCAGTACGTCCGCAAGGTGCTCTCCGATCCCGACCGGACCAACGACTTCCGCGAGCTCACCAACGAGCTGCTGATCACCGCCACCGACCTCGACACCTGCGAGCGAATCGTCTTCGGCGAGGGCGAGTGGGCCAACGTCCCGATCTCGCGCGCCGTCGCCGCCTCCGGTGCGCTGCCGATCGTCTACGAGCCCTACGAGTTGCGCGGCCGCCAGCTGATCGACGGCGGGATCATCTCCACCACCAATGTGGACGTCGCCGTCGAGGCCGGAGCGAAGTTCATCGTCGTCGTCAATCCGCTGGTCCCCTACGTGAACGACTTCGAGACCCGCATCCCCACCATCTTCGGCTCTCGGGTCCGGCGCGTCGGGGACATGGGGATGCCTGCGATCGGCAATCAGGCCTTCCGGCTGCTCGCCCACGCCCGGCTCCACCTGGCCGTCCAGTCCTGGAACGAGCGCTTCCCGGACGTCGACATCATCCTGATCGAGCCGGAGTTCGACGACGAGCTCATGTTCGGCACCTCGATCCTCGACTACTCGGCGCGGCTCCAGATCGCCAAGCACGGCTTCGAGTCCGTCACAGTGAAGCTGGCGCGCGACTACCAGCGCTACAAGGAGATCGCGGCCCGGCACGGCATCGAGATCTCCGCGCGCCGCGTCCAGCGGGTGATGGACACGGTCGAGGAGGAGGAGAAGGGGATCTCGGCCTGGCGGCGGGTGCTCGAGCAGACCACCGGCGCCCTGCTGCGCCAATCCGGCGAGGCGGAGGAGGCGGAGGCGGAGAACTAGCTTCGGTGCACGTCGCGGGCCGTCGCCTGGTCCGTCGGCTTCACCGAGAGGTAGTCGATGTCGACGTGGGGAGGGCGGGTGACGACGTATGCGATCGCGTCGGCGACGTCCTCGGCGGTCAGCGGCGTGGTCCCCTCGTAGACCTTGTCGGCCTTGGCCTGGTCGCCCTCGAAGCGGACCAGTGAGAACTCCGTCTCGACCATTCCCGGCGCGACCTCGCTGACGCGGATCGGCTTGCCCAGCAACTCGAGCCGGAGCGTGCGGGTGACCGCATTGGCAGCGTGCTTGGCGGCCGTGTAGCCGGCCCCGCCCGGATACACCTCGACGCCCGCGACGGAGCCCACCACCACGATGTGGCCGTCGCCGCTGCGCTCGAGCTGCGGCAGCAGTGCCTTGGTCACCCGCATCACGCCCATCACGTTGGACTCGTACATCTGGCGCCACTTCTCCTCGTCGGAGTCGGCGACCGGGTCCAGGCCCAGTGCTCCGCCTGCGTTGTTGACCAGCACGGAGACCTCCGGCAGAGCGTCCGCGAGCTCGGCCACCGAGTCCGGGTCGGCGACGTCCAACCGCAGGGCGCGGCCGCCGACCTCGCGGGCGAGCTCCTCGCAGCGCTCGATTCGCCGAGCGGCTGCGACGGTCTGGAAGCCGACAGCCGCCAGGGCCCGGACCGTGGCTGCGCCGATGCCGCTGCTCGCCCCGGTGACCAGGGCCGTTCTGCTCTCGGCGCTCACGCCGCGGACGTTACCCGGCCGTCCTGGCGGCGATGCGCTCAGCGGTCGCCGCGATCGAGTCGAGAGATCCAGCGGCCCCCAGCGAAGCGAAGCCGAGCTCGGCCTCTTCCTCCGGGCCGAGCGCAATCTCCCCGGCGATCGCATGACACGGCACGTCGGCGGCACGGCAGCGCCGGGTGATTTCTCCCGTCAGCTTCCCCTCGCGACTCTGCCCGTCGATCCTTCCCTCGCCGGTGATCACTGCGCCCGCCTGCTCCAGCCGCCGGTCGAAGCCGACCACGCCGAGGACGAAGGCCGCGCCAGGGACCAGATGGGCACCGAACTCCGCCCAGAGGCCCCCTGAGATCCCGCCCCCCGCGCCAGTCAACGGCCGCCCGCGCGGGTCCCGGGGGAGAGCGCCGGCCAGCGCCACCAGCCGTGAGGTGAGTGAGGCGACCTGCTCGGGCGAGGCGCCCTTCTGCGGGGCGAACACCTCCGCCGCCCGCTCGAACGGCACGGAGGTGTCGCAGAGCACCTCGAGCCGCGCGTCGCCGAGGCCGCCCCCGGCCTTCAGCGCATCGATCGCGCCGCGCCCGCCGTCGGTGGTGGCGCTGCCGCCGGGAGCGACCAGGATGCGGGAGGCTCCCGCCTCGACGGCCGCTTCGATCAGCTCGCCGGTCCCCGCCGTGCTGGCGGCCTCCGCGTCGCGCTCCGACTCGTCGAGCAGCGCCAGCCCGGAGGCGGCGGCTATCTCGACCACCGCCGTCGAGCCGTCCCGGACCAGGGCGTAGCCCGCCTCGATCGGCCGACCGAGCGGGTCATGGGCCGCCGCGGTGAGGAGCTCGCCGCCCCAGGTCCCGAGCAGCACGGCCGCGGTGCCCTCGCCGCCGTCCGCAGCCGGGCAGAGGTCGGCCTCGACTCCGGTCCGCTCCAGACCGCGCCCGATCGCCTCGGCGACCTGCTCCGCCGTGAGCGTCCCCTTGAACGAGTCCGGGGCCGCGAGGAACCTAGACGTAAAGGGCGTCGACGTCCTTCTCGAACTTCTCGGCGACGACGTTGCGCTTCACCTTCAGCGTCGGCGTCAGCTCGCCGGTCTCCTGGGAGAGGTCGTGGGGCAGGATCGCGAACTTCTTCACCTGCTCGACGCGGGCGAACTTCTCGTTCACCTGGTCGAGATGCTTCTGCAGGATCGCCCGCATCTCCGGGTTGCGCCGCAGCTGATCGAGGTCCGCCGGCCAGCCCTTCTCCCTACAGAGCTTCGCGCACTCCTCCATGTCCAGGGTGATCAGCGCGACCAGGTACGGCCGGCGGTCGCCGATCACCACGCACTGGGAGACGTAGGGGCTCTGCTTGATCTCCGCCTCGAGGTTCGCCGGGGTGATGTTCTTGCCGCCCGCGGTGATGATGATGTCCTTCTTCCGGCCCGTGATCGAGAGGTAACCGTCCTCGTCGATCTCACCGATGTCGCCGGTGTGCAGCCAGCCGTTCTCGAGCGTCTCGCGGGTTGCCTCCTCGTTCTTGTAGTAGCCCTGGAAGATGTTGGGCCCGCGGACCAGGATCTCGCCGTCGTCCGCGATCCTGATCTCGCAGCCGTTGAAGGCGCGCCCGACCTTGCCGAACTTGAAGGCGTCCGGCCGAGCAACGGTGGCCGCGGTCGCGGTCTCGGTCATCCCCCAGCCCTCGAGGATCAGCACGCCGGCCGCGTCGAAGAAACGGAGAATCTCGGCGTTGATCGGGGCGGCGCCGGTGACGCAGTTCTTGATCCGGCCGCCGAACAGCGCGCGGATCTTGGAAAGCACCTGCTTGTCCGCGATCTCGTACTGCTTGCGCAGGAGCCAGCCGACGGGCTTCCCGGCGCGCTCCCGCTCCCGGACCTTCTTGCCGACGCCGATCGCCCAGTTGAAGACCAGCTTCTTGAGCCCGCCGGACTTCTCCACCTCACCGGTTGCGGCGGTGTAGATCTTCTCGAAGATGCGAGGGACCGACGGGAAGTACTCGGGCTTCACCTCGGCGAGGTTCGGGATGATCTTCAGCGGGTCCCGCTCCCAGTAGGCGATATTGCCACCCAGGTCGAAGCTGAGGAACTGGATCAGCAGGGCGAAGGAGTGGGCGAGGGGCAGGAAGAGGTAGGTGGTCGCGTCGCTGTCGAGGACGCTCTCGTCGAGCGCCATGGTCACCATCGAGCGGTAGTTGCCGTGGGAGATCACACAGCCCTTGGGCGGCCCCGTGGTGCCCGAGGTGTAGATGAAGGTGCAGATGTCGTCGGGAGTGACCGACTGCCAGCGCTGCTCCCACTCGGAGTCGGAGCGGCCGGAGCCCGCCTCGATCAGCTCGTCCATGGAGACCGCGTTGCCGCCGGATCCCTCCATCCGGATCACGCGCTCGAGCTTCGGCACGCGGTCGCGGATCTCGTCGATCTTGGCGAGCTGCTCGGAATCCTCGACGATCACCGCCTTCGCATCCGAGTTCTCGAGCACGTACTGGCACTCCTCGGGCGAGTTGGTCTGGTAGATCGGGACGACGGTCGCGCCCACACTGAGCGCGGCGAAGTCGAAGTAGGTCCACCCCGGGCGGGTGTTGGCGAGGATCGAGACCTTGTCGCCCTTCTCGATGCCGAGCTCGATTAGCCCCAGAGCGAGCTGGCGCACGATCTCGCCGACCTCGCGGTAGGTCTTCGAGACCCATTTGCCGCCCTCGTCCTTGTAGGTGACGGCCGGCAGGTCGCCGTGCCGCTGGGCGGCCAGCGGCGCCAGGTCGGCGATCGTCTTGCTGTTGGTGCCGGACTCTGCGGCGCTGCCCGTAGCCGCGACGGTTGCTGTCTCCATCACGGCCTTGAGTCTATTAGGACTGGCTGGGCAGCCAGCCTCTCGGGTCCTCGGGAACGAAGCCGGGTTGCGCTTACGCGCGCCCTTGCATCAGGCGGTTGCCTGCTTGTTCTGAGCCTGGAACGCCCGGAGTGAGGATTCGAAGAGGGTCTTGTCGATCCGGCCCTTGAGGACTGGCACATTCATCTCGATGCACTTGGTGAGCACATCGCGCCGCTTCATGTGCATCTCCTCGGCAAGCTCCGTGGGCGTCAGGTGAACGGACATATGAGCCACTCCTCTCCTCTGCCGATCAGGGAGATCATGTATATCGCCTCAGGGCGACGTGTCAATCATTTTCTCGCACATAGCGGGTGTTTTTGGCTCGGCCGCGGTTCTTGTGGCGGCCGTTGATGGCGAAGCCGTCACTAGATGGGATTAGGCACGTCGACGAAGCGGTGCTCGACCCCGAACCGTTCGGCGACCAGCTCGCCGAGCCTGCGGATCCCGAAGATCTCGGTCGCGTAGTGCCCGCCGGCGAGGAAGTGGACGCCGTACTCGCGCGCCTCGCCCATCACGGGCTCGCTCGGCTCCCCGGTGACGAGCGCGTCGAGACCCAGTGGTCCGGCCTCGTGCAGCGCGAAGCCACCGGAGCCGGTGACGATTCCGACGCTCGAGATCCGCTCCGGTCCCGCCTCGAAGACCAGCGGCTCGCGCCCGACCGCGTCGGCCAGCCGCCGCGCCAGCTCATCGATGTCGATCGGCTCCGGCGTGCGGCCGATCAGCCCGACCGCTGATCCCCTCGCCCGGCCGAAGGGGCGGTCGTCCGACTCCAGGCCGAGCGCGTCGCGGAGCAGCGCGTTGTTGCCGATCTCGGGATGCGCGTCGAGGGGCAGGTGGTAGGCGGCCAGCGAGGCGTCGGCACAGAGCAGGGCGCGCAGCCGGGAGGCGAGCGGCACCGAGAGCGGGCCGAGCTCCGAGCCCCAGAGCAGGCCGTGGTGGGTGAGGACGAGCTCAGCTCCCCAGTCGACGGCGCCCTGGAGCAGCTCGAGGTTCGCGCTCACGCCCGTGACCAGCTTGCTCACCTCGGCGGCGCCTGGCACCTGTAGGCCGTTCGGGCCGTAATCCTCGAACGAGCCGGAGTCGAGCAGCTCGTCGCAGAAGGCGATGATCTCGTCCCGGTCCGCCACGGGGCCAGCCTACCCGCGGGGCCTACCATGCCGTCCCTCGTGAACCAGACCACTCCGCGCAGGCGCCCGCGTGTCGTCGGGCTGATCGTGTTGGCGCTGTGCGTCGGGCTGCTCGGCTTCGCGATCGTGAGTCTCTCGGTCGGTACGGGCACCGAAGGGCAGATCAAGATCACCGGCGCCGAGGAGACGCAGAGCCTGCTTGGCGGGATCCAGGAGGATGGGGCACGGCTCGGCCCGCCCGACGCCCCGGTGTCGGTCCAGGTCTTCAACGACCTGCAGTGCGATCCGTGCTCGGATTGGAACCGTGACGTGATCGTGCCTCTCATCCGGGGACCGGTGCGGGGCGGCCAGATCCAGATGATCTTCCACCACTTTCCGATGTCCGAGTCCGGCTTCGGGCTCGCTGGCTACGGGGCGGTCGCGGCGGCCAAGCAGGACTACGAATGGCAGTTCATTCAGCTCTTCTTCGCGAACCAGGATGAGGCGAAGAAGACGGGGGCGACACAGGAGTTCCTCGACAACGTCGCCCGGGGCATCCTCAACTTCAACGTCGAGCAGTGGCAGAACGACATCAAGGACGACGACGTGCAGCAGACGCTGGAGGCCGACGACAAGCTCTCCGCCGAGCGGCAGTTCCCCGCCCAGCCGGCGGTCGTGGTCGGCGGCCCGAACGGCTCCAAGCAACTCGACGAGTCGCCGACCCTGGCCGAGGTCGAGGCCGCGATCCAGCAGGTGAGCTGAGATCGGAACGGACCGATGAGTCGCAGGACGGCACTGATCGTCTCCGGCCTGGCCGTCCTGCTGATCGGCGGCCTGCTCGTCGCCATCGACCCCCACGCGCGGGACTCGGGCGACCCGAGCATCGTCGACTTCGAGTTCGCCGGAACGCAGAGCCGTGTGGACGAGATCCGCGCCGACTGGGGCGAGTCGGGGTCGGACGCGGCCAAGCGCTCCCTGTGGATCGACTACGCCTACATCGTCGCCTACGGGACGTTCCTGGTCCTCGCCTGCCTGGCGACTCGCGACCTCGCCCAGGAGCGTGGCTGGCGCCGGATGACCGCCTTCGGCGTGGCCGCGGTGCCGTTTGCGGCGGCGGCAGCGGCATTCGACGCGATCGAGGACGTCGGCCTGCTGCTGGCCGTGAACGGGCACGGCGGGGACCTGGCGCCCGGGCTCGCCCGGGTCTGTGCCTCGATGAAGTTCCTGCTGCTCGGCCTGACGCTCGCCTACCTGCTCGCCGGGCTCGCGCTCAGGCTGCGCTCAAGGAGCTGAGCCGGGAGTATCCTCCCGCGGGGTGGCAGAGACGGTCAGACTCGAGCCGGGCTCGCATCGCTCTCCGGATGAGGGCGTCTGCGTCGTCGAGCTTGCCTCGATGGTCGCCGGCGAGCCCTTCTCGGACCGGCCCCGCTGCGTGGACGAGGCGATCGCCGCCTTCCTGCGTGGCTGGAACGACCGCGCCGGGTACGCCGACCGCCAGCGCCTCCACCCATACGCGTCGCGCGTCGTCGGCACGGGCGGCTACCGGCGCATCAGCCGGATCCGCCGCGACCGCTGCCTGTCCTGGGCCGGCGCGAAGCTCGACGGTGGCCCGGTCGGCCGCCTGGCGGCACGCCTCGGGATGCGGGCCCGGATCGCCTGGTCGGTAGGGCTCTGGCCCGCGCTCCGGCTGAAGGAGGGCGCCGGGGCTTACGCCGCCAGGGTGTGCTTCGGTCGGGGCGGCAGCGAGGAGGCCTTCGCCCTGCTCGACGAGCTGCTCGAGATCGGCGGGCCGGCCACCGAGGAGGTGCCGATGCTGCCAGCTCATTGGGTCTCCGCCGAGCTCGATCATCTCGCCGAGCCGAACGGCAATGGCAACGGCAATGGGAACGGCAATGGCCATCGTCGCGACGAGCTCGGCATCCGGGCGACGATCTTCGCCCGGCAGGGGGGCAAGCCGGCGGCTGACGAGGGGTCGCGACGCTCCGACCGGCCCACGCGCTGAGAACTAGAAGCCCCGGCGCTCGCGGATCTTGTTGAGGGTCCTTCGCAGGCGGGGATCGCCGCTGCGGTCGGCCAGTTCGGCCGCCAGGCGCACGTTCCGCAGCGTGAAGACCGCCGTGAGGGCGACCATGACGGCGGTCAGCGCCGCAACTTCTCCCGGCGGGATGGTTGCCACGATGACGAAGAATCCGTAGAGGACGACCATGCCGATCACGACGATCCAGAACGACAGGCGCAGGCTCCGAATCACCCCCATGAGAAGGCACCGAGGGTACCGAATGGCCGGTTTGGCGCTGGCGCTTGCGGCGCTCGCGCTGCCGGCCCGCGCGGCCGCGGCCGTGACGATCGGGCAGGTGCCCAGCGCGCCGCCGCCCGCCACCTGCAACGGCGGCTTCGACTACCTCGAGACCAGTGTCACCGGCGGCACGCTCTACGTCGCCCGCCAGGCCGGCACGATCACCTCGTGGAGCACCAACGCCGCGTCCGCCGGCGCGACCTACACGCTGAAGATCTACCGTCGCACAGCCGATCCCGACGCGTTTCAGGTGATCGCGCACGCAGCCCCGGACACGCTCGGGGCCGGGCTCAACAGCGTGTCGGTCAACCTGCCGGTCCTGTCCGGGGACCTGATCGGCTTCCGCGAGACCGGGCCGGTGAACTCGTGCACCTTCCCGCTAACGGGCGACACCGTGCTCAGGACGTCGACCGACGTCGCTGACGGGGCCTTCACGACCTTCGGGAGCGTCTCGGACGTTCGCCTCAACCTCGCGGCGAACCTGGTCCCCTCGAACAGCTTCACCTTCGCCGGGCTCACTCGCAACCGGAGCCGCGGCACGGCGACCCTCACCGTCGACGCCTCCAACCCCGGCGTCGTCGGGCTGACGGGCAGGGGGCTGAAGAAGCCTCAGAGCAAGAGCCTGGCCGTCCCCGGCTCCCTGGTCTTCCCGATCGAGGCGAGCGGGAAGCTCAGGCACCGGCTCGGCCGGACCGGCAAGGCGACGCTGCGGGTGAACGCGACCTTCTCGCCGTCCGGAGGCGACCCGAGCACGCAAACGATCGCGGTGAAGCTGAAGCAGCGGCGTCCAGCACCGCCGGCATGAACGCCAGGACCGCGTCTAGACTCGCCCTGCGATGAAGCGTCGCGCATCTTTGCGGTGCTTTGCGTGCTTGCGTTTGGCGGCGCGGTGTACGTGGGGAGGGACGGCGCCCGGCCGGCGGGACACCAAGACGATCAAGGGCATCGCGTATACACGGGGTCCAGCGGCGTGGCGCGCACCGTCGCGTACCTGCAGTCCCACCACGTCCGAGTTGAGCCGAAGCCGAGCGGCCGCGGAGCGTCGACGAAAGGGGAAGGGGGGCGGTGAGGTAGGCCGCGGCGCGCAGCGGGTCGGCGGCGTGCAACATCCGGGAGAAGCCCGAGCCGCAGGAGGAGGGCTTCCCGCCGCGGCGGCCTCACGCGGGCGCGCCACTCCAGCGGGTCGGCAGGCCGCGGTGACGCAGGAATCCTCACTTCTCGTCCGGCACCTCGTTCCTGGGCGCTGACTTGAGCGTCTCGGGGTTCGTCCCGCCCGACTCGATGGGCGCGGTCGGGCCGACCCAGGTCCTGGTCTCGGTCAACGGCCGCATCCGCGTCTACAGCAAGCAGGGCGTCCTCGGCGGCCTCAATCTGACCGATTCTGACTTCTGGAGCACGCTGCTGCCCGCGAGCGCCGAGCCGACCGACCCCGGCGTCGAATACGACCGGCTCGCACAGCGGTGGATCGTCTCGGCCGTCGACATCGAGAGCAAGGACAACCTGGTGATGTTGGCGGTCAGCTCGTCACCAACGATCACGGACAAGACGAGCTTCACCTTCTTCTCCTTCCATGAGTCGCTCGGCGGCGACCCAGCGCTTCGCCGACTACCCACAGCTCGGCGTGGACAACAACGCGATCTACGTCGGGGTCAACCTCTTCACCAGCAGCAGCGGTTCATTCGCCGGGACGAGGCATACGTGATCCAGAAGTCGAGCGTGCTGGGGGCGGGACCGATCAACGTCACCGGCTTCCCTCTCGTCGCCACCTCTTCGGGCTCCGGCCCGGACAGCCCGCAGCCCGCGACCGACATGGACCCCAACGTCGGCTCGGGATACATCGTGGGACCCGACAACCCACGGCCAATCAGCTGGACGTCCGGCGGGTCAACAACCCGGGCTCGCTCACGCCGACGATCTCCGCGACCTGACGGTGACGATCCCGGCCACCGCTCAACCCCTCGCCGTCCCGGCGCAGGGAACCAGCGGCGGCCTCGACGCGCTCGACGACCGCCTGTTCGAGGCGATGATCGCCCGCGGTCCCGGCGGCACGGACACGCTCTGGACGGCGCACAACATCCGGGTCAATTCGAGCGGGGTCGGCACGACAGCGGCGACCGCGACGGCTCGCGCTGGTATCAGCTCGGGACCCTCGACACGACACCGTCGCTGGTCCAGTCGGGCACGCTGTTCGACACGGCCGTCTCGAGTCCGCAGTACTTCTGGATCCCGTCGATCGCGATGAACGGCCAGGGCCACGCGTCCCTCAACGCGAGCGTCGCCGGCACCGGCCGCTTCGCCCAGATCGCGGCCTCCGGGCGGCTGGCGAGCGACCCGGCCGGTACCACCGAGTCGCCTGACATCGTCCAGACGAGCAGCAGCACCTACAACCTCGGCTCCGGCAGCCCAAGCGCTGGGGGGACTACTCCCAGACGGTGGTCGACCCGACCGACAACATGACCTTCTGGACTTTCCAGGAGTACGCCAACTCGACGAACTCCTGGGGCCTACGGGTGATCAAGCTGCAGCCGCCCCCACCGGCGATCCCCGCCTCCGCCTCCCCGGACACCGATCTGCCGGGACAGCCGTCGGTGACTGTGAACGTCACCGGGACCTCGTCCAACGGCTCCGGCTTCTTCGACCCCGGCCCGGACACCGGCGGGACCGGGCTTCCCCAACCACATCTCGGCCGCGGTCAGCGGTGGGGTGGTCGTGAACAGCGTCACCTTACGTCGATCCGACCCACCTGTCACTCTGATCTCAACACCACGGGCGCCTCCAACGGCGCGAAGTCCGTGACGATCACCAACCCGGACGGCCAGACCGCCAGCTGCACGGCGCCGCTCGTGGTGGGCACCGGCACCGCCCCGCCCTGCGGCTGTGGAGGATCCGGCGGTGGGGCGGCTCCGGTGGCGGGGGCGGATCGGGAGCGGGCGGCTCCAACACGACCACCAGTCCCAAGAACCCGCCCGACACCAGCTTCACCAAGGCGCCGAAGAAGACCCACAAGCGCCGGCCGAAGTTCAAATTCACCGCGAATGAGGCGGGCGTATCCTTCCGCTGCAAGCTCGACGTCGGGAGCTTCGTCCCCTGCACCTCGCCGTTCAAGCCGCCGAAGCTCAGCCTCGGCAAGCACAAGCTGCAGGTCCAGGCGGTCGACCCCGCCGGCGTAGTCGACCCGTCGCCGGCGGTCAGGAAGTTCAAGGTGCTCCCCTAGAGCAGAAAAATCGGGTAGCGATCCCGCTTCAGAGGGACTAGTGTCGGCTCATCCCTCGACTCGCGCGGATAGGGGTTCTCGCTGCACTTGCGCTGGCGATCGGCGCCGCGCCGGCGGGTGCGGCCGTGACAATTGGGCAGCTGGCTCCGATGCCCTCCGGCGTCGAGACGAACAGCGATTACATCGCGTCGGACGTCAGCTCAGGGCCCAGCTACGTGGTGCCGCAGAACGGGACGATCACGTCCTGGAGCATCAACGCCTCATCCACCGCGAACCAGATGGCGACTCTGAAGGTCTACCGGAACGTTGGGGCTCCCATCTACCAGGTCGTCGGGCTCGACGGGCCTCACATGCTCAACACCGGCCTGGTCAACCCGTTCGTGGTCAACATCCCAGTTCAGGCCGGGGACGTGCTCGGGTGCACAGGGACCGGCGCCGGGGCCACCTGCCTGTTCACCGGCGGGCCGGGCGACAACTACCGCGTCCTGCCGCCGGTGTGACCAATCGGGGCGCCCGGATTTGAACCGGGGACCTCACCGACCCGAACGGTGCGCGCTACCAGGCTGCGCCACGCCCCGAGGTGCAGAAGGATAGAGGCGTGCACGCAACGAGCGAGCTGATCGCGAGCTCTACGCGCGCGCTGGACCGCCACGACGGCGAGGCGATGGCGAAGCTGTACGACCCGGCCGGGCGCTTCCACGACCCGGCCTTCGGCGAGCTGACCGGCGCCGAGGCCGGGGACATGTGGCGGATGCTCACCGGGCGGGCCGAGGATCTCGAGGTCGAGCTGGTCGAGCACGCGGCCGACGGCGACACCGGCGACCGCCCACTGGATCGCGCGCTACACGTTCACCCGCACCGGGCGGCCCGTGGTCAACGACGTCCACGCGCGCTTCCGCTTCGCCGATGGGCGAGATCGCCGAGCACGACGACTCCTTCTCCTTCTGGCGCTGGGCCCGGCAGGCCCTCGGCCCGGCGGGGCTGGTTCTCGGCCTGCCGCCGCTGAGCGCATGGTCCGGCGGCGCGCCCGCGAGGATCTGGCGAAGTTCCGGGACGGGCGACTAGCTCAGTCCTCGTGGCTCGGGTCTGCCGGAGTGCCTGTCCCGCCGCTCGGCGCGCGGCAGCAGCCAGCGGACGCCGAGGATCCCGGCCAGCAGCGCGCGCCGCCGCCGATCCAGAGGATCGGGTCCTCGGCCGAGAAGCCCTCGAGCTTCGATCCGACGTAGGTGAAGTAGGCGGTGATCGGCGCGTAGCCGACCGCGGTGGTCCAGGTGAACCGCACCAGCGGGACCCGCGCGGCGCCGCAGACGTAGCCCATCAGGCTGAAGGGCATGATCGGGATCAGCCGGACGCCGCAGCAGGACCGAGCACGCCGCCGCGGTGGATCAGCCGCTCGAGCCGCTGGAAGCGCTGCTCGCCCGGCGATCCGGTAGAGGAGCGGCCGCGCGAAGTGCCGGCCGACCGCGTAGGAGGCGAGGCCGGAGAGGACCCAGGAGCCCATCACCAGCGGGAAGCCGACCCCGAATCCGAAGACGTAGCCGGCGGCCGCGTCGAGGATCTCGGCCGGATACCAGACGATCACGTGCACCAGGGCGAGCCAGACGACGAGCAGCGGCCCGAGCGCGTCCTGGTGCAGGTCGTGCCGGAGCTGCGCCGTGTTCCCGTGGATCGCGTCGCTGACCGCGTCGCGCAGGGTCGGCACCGCCAGCGCCACGCCGACGCCGAGCAGGATGCCCCCGACCGTCACGGCGACGCCGGTCCAGGTTCCTCCGCCGGGCGGCCCGCTGCGCACGATCGTTAGATTAGAAGCACCCGTCACCGAGACCCTAAGGAGGGCAGATGGCGTTCGAGGTCCCCGACCTTCCCTACGACTACAACGCGCTCGAGCCGCACATCGACGAGCAGACGATGCGCGTCCACCACGACAAGCACCACCAGGCTTACGTCGACAAGGCCAACGCCGCCCTCGAGGGCACCGAGTGGGCGGACAAGGACGTCAACGAGGTGCTCCAGAACCTCGACAAGCTGGGCGACAAGGAGACGCCGTCCGCAACAACGCCGGCGGGCACTCCAACCACACCTTCTTCTGGGAGATCATGAGCCCGGACGGGGGCGGCGAGCCCGACGGCGACCTCGCCTCTGCGATCAACGACAAGTTCGGCGACCTCGACTCCTTCAAGGAGGAGTTCAAGAACGCCGGCGTCAACCGGTTCGGCTCGGGCTGGGCCTGGCTGGTCCACGACGGCTCCGGCCTGGCGGTCGTCTCGACCGCCAACCAGGACTCACCGATCTCGGACGGCCAGACGCCGATCATCGGCTGCGACGTCTGGGAGCACGCCTACTACCTGAAGTACCAGAACAAGCGCCCGGACTACATCGACGCCTGGTGGAACGTCGTCAACTGGGCGAAGGCCGCCGAGCACTTCGGCAGCGTCGGCTGAACTCAGGCGGCTTCTCCGGGACTGGAGTTACGACTCGAACGAGGCGTACTCTGGTCCCGCAGGAGCGCCGATGCACGCAGATGGCCCAATCGAGACGATGACGCGCCACCTCGAGGAGCTGGGCATCGCCTACGAGGTGGTCGAGCACGACAGGGCCCTCACCGCGGCGGCCGAGGCGCGCGCCGCCGGCCAGGAGCCCGCGAACGCGGTGAAGAGTGTCTTGCTTCGCGACCTCGACGGATACGAGCTCGTCGTCCTCCAGGCTTCCGACCGGCTTGATCTGCACAAGGTCCGCGACCAGCTCGGCGAGAGCCGCTCGGAGCTGAGGCTCGCAACTCGAGGAGGAGATGGACGCCGATTTCCCGCAGTTCGAGCTCGGCGCCCTGCCGCCGCTCGGGGAGATGCTGCCGGCACCCCGAGATCGTCGATCGACGAGTGCTGGAGCATGATCGGGTGCTCTGCAACGCGGGGGACCACACGCACTCCCTCCTCATCGACCCTGGCGAGATCCTCCGGGCCTCGAACGCCGAGCTCGCGGACGTTCGCGAGGACTAGCCGGCCGTCGCGCTGGGAGCGGCCGCCGGCTTGGCGGCGTCGGGCAGCTGGGGAGGCCGTCACCCGCGCCGTCCACCTTGGGAGGTACCTGCGACATCGCGTGCTCTGCAAGGGCGGTGATCGTCAGGCTCGGGTTCACACCAGGGTTCGCGGGGATCGCCGCGCCGTCGCAGACCATCAGGTTCTCGTAGCCGAAGACGCGGTTGCGCGCGTCGACAACGCCGTGCTCGGGGTCGGCGCCGATCACGGCGCCGCCCAGGATGTGGGCTGTCGTCGGGATGTTCAGGCTCGACTCGGTGATCCCGCGACTGGGCGACGCCGCCGGTCCGCTGCGCGAACCACTCCGCGGCCCTGCCGGCGGCGGGGAGGTAGGTCGGGTTGGGCCGCTCCGGATCCTGCTCGGTCTGCAGGCGCACCCCGCGGCCGAGAAAGCTTGCGCTTCGGCACCAGCCGCATCGCGGCGTCCGTGGTCTGCATCACCAGCAGGATCACAGTGCGGCGCGACCAGCCGAACGGCCAGAGCAGTCGCAGCGACCCGCAGCGGGTGGCGGAGCATCGCGCCGATCCATTTGAGCGGACGCGTCACCCGGGTCCCCTGTCCTGTCATCGAGCGTGAAGAGCCGGCTCATCAGGTCACCGCCGTGGCCGTAGGTGACCACCTCGATGTGGGTGTCGGGGTCGGGATAGATGCTCGAGGTGATCGCCACCGACTCGGCGAAGTCGCGGGTGTCGTCCGGAGCGGTGACGGCCTGGATCGACTCCGAGTTCGTGCGCACCACATGGCCGACGCGGTCGCTGAGCCGCGGCAGCGAGCCGCGGTGCCGGCAGTCGGCGAGCAGCTTGTTCGTACCGAGAGCGCCGGCCGCGATCACCACACCGCCGGCGGTCGAGGGTCGAGGTTCGCCGGCGGCTCAGCCAGGAGCCTGAGCGGCGCTGGTGACGCGATAGCCGTCCGACCCGTCCTCGGCGCCGAGAGGGACGAGGTCGGTCACCTGCCGCTCGGGGAGGATCTCGACGCCGAGCTTCTCGGCGAACCAGAGGTAGTTCTTGACGAGCGTGTTCTTGGCCCCGTGCCGGCAGCCGATCATGCAGCTTCCGCAGCGCACGCAGCCGCTCCGGCGCGGGCCGTCGCCGCCGAAATAGGGGTCGTCGACCTCGACGCCCGGCTCGCCGAAGAAAGCGCCGACGCGGGTCGGCTTGAAGGTGTCCCCGACGCCGATCTCCTCGCCGTATTCCCGCAGGAGGTCGTCCGCCGGGCCCATCCCGGGTACGTCGTCACACCGAGCATCCGCTCGGCGGTGTCGTAGTGGGGGGTGAGCTCGGCTCTCCCAGTCGGCCAGCTCGCCCCACTGGGGGTCCTGGAAGAAGGCCGGGCGGGCCCGGTAGAGCGTGTTGGCGTAGCCGAGGCTGCCGCCGCCGACCCCGGAGCCGGAGACGATGAAGACGTCCTTGAAGGCGGTCATCCGGAAGATCCCGCGGAGCCCGAGCCGGGCATCCAGAAGTAGCGGCGGAGGTTCCAGGCCGACTTCGCGAAGTCCTCGTCCCGGTAGCGGCGGCCGCACTCCAGGACGGCGACCCGGTAGCCCTTCTCCGCCAGCCGGAGGGCCGAGACGGATCCACCGAAGCCGGAGCCGATCGACGATCCAGTCGAAGTCGTGATTTCGTGACACCGCGTCAGACACTATGTCAAACACGATGTCGGGGGCCAGTAGAATCGCCGCAATGCCGGCCGCCAAGACGAGGAAGCGAAGCCCCAAGAAGACTACTCGGACGGCCCCGCGGGAGCGCCGCCGGCAGGCCCGCGAGCGCGTCATCTCGACGACCCTGAAGCTCGCCGATCGGGGGTCCTTCCGGGACCTCACCGTCGATCAGATCGCGCGCTCCGCGGGCCTCTCGAGAAGCGCCTTCTACACCCACTTCGCCGACAAGGAGGACCTCCTCCTGGCAGCGGTGGACGACGTCTCGCGGCAGCTGTATGAGATGGCCGATCGCTGGTGGCACGGGGTCGGGCCGCCAGCCGAGCGGGTCCGCCGGGCGATCGAGGGAGTGGTCTCCGTGTACGCATCGGAGGCTGGGCTCCTGCGGATCGCGGCGGAGGTCGCGACCTACGACGAGCAGGTCCGCCGGCTCTGGCTGGACATCGCCGAGCGCTTCATCGAGGCGACCGCGTACCACGTCCGCTCCGAGCAGGACCTGGGGCTGATCCCCCGCAACCTCGACCCGCGCGCCACCGCCGAGGCCCTCTTTTGGATGGCCGAGCGCTGCTGCTACATCTACCTCGGGCGGAGCGAGCGCAAGCCGGCGGCGGTCGTCGACGCCCTCGCTCCGGTCTGGACGGCGGCGCTCTATCCGGGCGTGATCCCGGCCGGGCAGCTCTCGCCGAGATAGGCGTCGCACGCCGAGCAGGCGTGCCTACGCAGTTCTTGGGATAGCGTCCTCCTGATAATTGGGTGGATGCTTAATCTGAACTCAACGAGGGCATAGCGGCAAACCGCTTGGTCATGCGGAATCCGGGATCCCGCAGGCGACGGTTCCCCTTTGACACTCGCTGAGAGCCGATGGAAGAATCCGTGCGTGGTCCGTGCCTGGGACGGGGTACCCCGGGCACCGGCTCGACAGCGACGGGGTAGGTAGAGGAGCCAGTGCCAACATCAAGTGCGGTCGGCCGGGTCGCGGCGATTCTCGCGCTGGTCGGCGCGATCATCGTCGTCCTGCTGCTCGTCCTCGGCGGCGGCTCCACCTACACCGTCACCGCCGAGTTCCAGAACGCCTCCCAGCTGGTCACGGGGCAACAACGTCAACGTCGCCGGCGTCCCGGTCGGCTCCATCAAGGAGATCTCCCTCTCCGACGACGGCCAGGCGCTGGTGAAGATGGAGATCTCCGACTCCGCCTACACCCCGCTGCCCGAGCGGCACCCACGCCACGATCCGCTCGCAGTCGCTCTCGGGGATCGCCAACCGCTACGTCGACCTCACCCTGCCGACCCATCCCGACGGCGCCACGATCAACTCGGGCGGCGACGATCACCCAGGCCGACACCACCTCCGAGGTCGACCTCGACGAGCTCTTCAACACCCTCGACAAGCCGACCGTCTCCCACCTCCAAGAGGTGATCCGCGGCTTCGCCCGCGCCTACGACGGCGTCGGCGCCAAGGCCAACCGGGGCTTCTACTACCTGAACCCCTTCCTCTCCACCTCCCGGCGGGTCTTCGCAGAGCTCAACTCCGACCAGGCCAACCTCGAGGGCCTGGTGGTGGACGCCGCCTCGCTCACCTCGACCCTCGATCAGAAGAGCCCCGAGATCTCCTCGCTGGTCGCCAACCTGAACGGGATGCTGGGCACGATCGGCTCCCAGCAGTCCTCGCTCGCCTCGCGCGGTCGGCCAGCTGCCCGACTTCATGCGCCAGTTCAACACCACCGCGTTCAACCTCCGGGCCGACGCTCGACGACGTCCAGCCGCTGATCAACGCCACCCGCCCGGTCGCCCGCAAGCTCCATCCCTTCACCAAGCGGCTGCGGGGCTTCGCCCGCGACGCCGTCCCCACCGTCAAGGGCCTGAACGGGATCATCAACGCCCCCGGCCAGAACAACGACCTGATCGAGCTCACCCGCCTGCAGGACCCGCTCGCCCAGATCGGGGTGGGGCCCGGTCAACCGCAACGGCGCCTCCCGCCCCGGCGCCCTGCCCGCCTCCGCCGACTCGCTCAAGAACTCGCTCACCCAGCTCTCCACCCTGCGCGCCTACTGCCCCGAGCTCACCGGCTGGTTCGATGACTTCGGCCACTCCGGCTTCCCGGATGCCTTCGGCGGCATCGGCCGTATCTCGACCACCGCCAACGCCTTCACCCCCAGCGTCCCCGGCGTCTCCTGCTTGCGGCCCGATTCAGATCCTCGGGAGCCTCTGCAAAGTCGTGCAGCCGGCCCAGCTCCTCAGGCCAGCTCGGCATCAAGGACCTGCAGCGCTGCCCCGGCGCCAACGAGCGCGGCCTCACCGACGACCAGCTCACCCAGGGCGGCACGGTCGACTGCGATCCGTCCCAGACCCCGCTCGGCCCATGAAGCGACTGATCCTCATACTCGGGCTGCTCGCGGCCGTCCCCGCCTACCTCGTCAGCGGCGCCGGCGCGTCCGACAGCCACACCTACCAGGCCGAGCTCTTCAACGCGTTCGGCCTGGTCAAGGGGTCCGAGCTCCGGGTCGCCGGGGTCAAGGCGGGGACGATCACGGGCCTCGACATCACCCCGCAGAAGACGGCGCTGGTCACCTTCAGCGTCGACGGCGGCTTCCCCGAGTTCAAGTCCGACGCCAGCTGCTCGTCCGAGCCGCAGTCCCTGATCGCCGAGTACTTCCTCGACTGCGACCCCGGCCGCTCCACCCAGCCCCTGAACGGGCCGATCCCCGCGGCCCGCAACAAGACCACGGTCCAGCCCGACCTGGCGCAGAACACCCTGCGCGAGCCGTTCAAGGACCGCCTCCAGCTGCTGATCAACGAGTTCGGCACCGCCCTGGACGGGAACGCCGAGAACCTCAACGCGGCGATCCGCTCCGGCGCCCCCGCCCTCCAGCAGCTCAAGCAGGTCCTCAACATCCTCGGCCAGCAGAACACGACGATCGCCGAGCTCAACACCAACGCGGACGCGATCTTCGCCCAGCTCGCCAACCGCCGCGAGGACGTCGTCCACTTCATCGACAACGCCGGCCGGACGGCGGCGATCTCGGCGGAGCGAAGCCAGGACCTCTCCCAGAACTTCCACCTGCTGGATGACTTCCTGGCCCAGCTGAAGCCGACCATGTTCCAGCTCGGCAAGCTGGCCCGCTACCAGACCCCGCTGCTCGCCGACCTGCACGCCGCCGCCCCTGGCCTCAACAAGCTCGCGACCAACCTCCCGAACTTCAACAACGGCACCCAGCAGTCGCTCACCTCACTGGGCGGCGCCGCTCACATCGGCAAGACGGCCCTCGCCAACAGCCAGGACGAGATCGCCTCGCTCGACCAGGCCAGCACCAAGGCGTACCCCGCAGCGGACCAGGTCGCGAAGTTCCTCGAGTAGATCGATGACCCGACCCAGGCCGTCGAGGAGGACGCCTGCGCCCGCTACGACCTCCGCCAGCAGCCCGGCGAGGCGGACAAGCGGGTCCAGGAGCTCGACAAGAAGCTCGGCACCACCCTGCACGGCGACCAGACCGTGAACTGCAAGTGGGGGAACGGCCAGCCTGTCGGCAGCGACGCGAACGGCGGCAACCCCGGCTACACCGGTATGGAGGGACTCCTCAACTACGCCTACATCCAGGCCAACACGCTCAACCTCTTCGACGACCTCGGCCACGCCCTCGGGATCACGCTGGTGAGCGCCCCTGGCGGGAACAACGCGTGCGGCTACCAGACGGGCCCGGACGTGCCGGCCTCCAGGGCGCCGGGGGCAACACCAACACGACCTCCAACCCGAAGGACTTCGCCGAGTGCGCCGGCATCCTCGGCGACCGCCAGCCCGGGATCAACTACGGCAGGAACCCCTCCGGCCTGTTCGGGGACCTGCAGCGCTACGACGGCTCGGCCTGCCCGGACGGCAGCAACGTCCCGCAGATCTGCGACCCGACGATCCACACTCAACTCCGCCCAGCTCAAGGCCGCCGGCCCGGCCCCCGCCCAGGCCGCGGGACAGCAGCCGCAGGCGCCCACCCCGCAGCAGCAGAAGGAGATCCAGAAGATCATCCAGGGCGTCGACCCGAACAAGGTCAGCGGGCGACACCGAGAAGCAGCTCCAGCAGTTGCTCCAGCAGATCCCGCAGCCTCCCGCAGCTTCCGCAGCGCTTCCCCAGCTCACCGCAGGGCCTCAACTCGACCTCCCCGAACAGCAGCGCGGCTCCAGCACGACCAACCTCCTCAACTTCCTCCTCGGCCAATGACGATGCCCGCCCCTACATATAGGGAGCAGGTGCGATGAGCGGTCGCGGCCGAGTCGGCTCGCTAGCGGCCTCGCCGACGATGGTCGGCGCGATCACGACGCTGATCGTGATCGTGGCCGTCTTCCTCGCCTACAACGCGAACAACGGCCTGCCGTTCGTGCCCACCTACCGGGTCTCCGCCGAGATCTGCGACGCCGCCCGCCTCGGCCCCAACAACGAGGTCCGGATCGGCGGTAACCGGGTCGGCGTGGTCGAGTCGATCGACACCGTCCCGGCGCCGGCCAACAGCGGCTGCCAGGCCGCCGACGGCTCGAGCTCCTCGACCGTCGCCAAGCTCAATCTGAAGCTGGACAAGAGCGCCGAGCCGATCCCGGCCGACTCGACGATCCGGGTCCGCTACCGCTCCTCGTTCGGCCTCAAGTACCTCGAGATCACCCGCGGCACGAGCGCGACCGGCCTGCCCGAGGCCGCGACGCTGCCGCTCGCCCAGTCCCAGCAGCAGGTCGAGTTCGACGACGTCTACAACACCTTCGACACCGCGACCCGCGCGAACAGCCAGCGGGTCCTGCAGGGCTTCGGCGACGCCTTCGCCGCCCGCGGGCGCCTCGCTGAACGAGGCGATCAGCGCCCTCAACCCGCTGTTCGCGAACCTGAAGCCGGTCTCCGAGGCGCTCGCCGACCCGACGACCCAGCTGGTTCGCTTCTTCCCCGAGCTCGCCGACGCGGCCCGGATCGTCGCCCCGGTCGCCGTCGACAACGCCGAGCAGTTCACCAATGGCGCGATCGCCTTCGGCGCGATCTCCTCCGACCCGCAGGCGCTCGCGCGACACGATCTCGGGCGGCCCGCCGGCGCTCGAGTCCGGGCTCCGCTCGCTGCCGGTGCAGCGCCCGTTCCTCGCCGACTTCGCCGAGTTCTCCGCCTGCTGCGCCCGGGCGTCCACGACCTCCGCGCCGCGCTGCCCGACCTGAACCAGGCGGTCTCGCTGGGCAGCAAGGTGCTGCCGCGCACAGTGCAGATGAACACGGACCTCAAGGACGTGATGCAGAACCTGAACGACCTGGTGGCCGACCCGTCGACGCTGACCAGCTTCAACCGCCTCGGCGACACCTTCAACCTCACCCAGGACGCCGGCCAGAAGATCGTCCCGGCCCAGACCGTCTGCGACTACTGGAACTACTGGATGACCTATCTGACCAGCCACTTCGAGCTGCCCACTCCGTTCGGCTACGCCGAGCGCGTCATCCCGCCGTCGATCGCCGGGTCGACCAGCCCGGGCACCCCGCCGCGGAACCCGATGGACAACTACTCGGGCGGTCAGGGCGACGGCCGCTTCTCGACAACCTGGCGCCGGTCCAATGCCGGCGAGTTCGAGCCGCTTCAACGGCCCGGTCAACGACGGCGATGTTCCCCGGCTACCAGAACAACGGCGATCCCGATCCTCCACGGCAACCCCTACGGCCCGGCCGGCACCAACGGCCAGCCCAACTGCCAGGCCGGGCCAGACCGGCTACGCCCTGGGCGAGGACCTGCTCCCGGGCCAGGACCCGAGACAACCCGACCTTCGGCGTCTCTCAGAACGTTGCCGAGGCGCGCGTCCGGGATGCCGGCACTCGGCAAGACCGACCTCTTCCTCCAGCAGAACGGCGACCGCGTCTTCTGGGACCAGGCCAACAACCGACCGGAGAGCGGCAAGTGAACCGGCCGAACCACAGCCGCCGCCTCTCGAACTTCCAGATCGGGCTGATCGCGATCGTGCTGACCTTCGTTCGGCTTCTACCTGGCGTTCACCAAGTCGATTCCGTTCGCGGGGCACGGCTATCAGCTCAAGGCCGTCTTCCACGACGCCCAGAACATCCGCGACAAGAGCCCGGTGCGGATCTCCGGCGTCAACGTCGGCGAGGTCTCGACGTCCAGCACTGACCGACGCCAACGGGAACGGCGAGGACGCCGCCGTGGTGACCATGGACCTGAAGGACACTGCGCTGCCGGTCCGCCAGGACGCGACCCTCCAGCTGCGCCCGCGCCTCTTCCTCGAGGGCAACCTGTTCGTGGACCTGCACCCGGGCAGCCCCGGCGCGCCGGAGCTCCACAGCGGCTCCGTCGTGCCGGAGACGCAGACCTCGAACTCGGTCCAGTTCGACCAGGTGCTGACCGACCTGCAGGCGCCGGTGCGCAAGGACCTCCAGATCTTCCTGAAGGAGTTCGGCGACGGGCTCGACAAGTACGGCGGCGCCAAGGGCTTCCAGGAGTCCTTCCGGACCTCGCCGGCTGCCTACGAGTACACCTCGCAGGTCAACCAGGCTCTGCTCGGCACCCAGCCCGGCGACCTGGCGGGCTTCGTCTCCAACCTCGGCGTCGTCGCTCGCGAGCTGAACGCGAACAGCACCGCGCTGCAGGGCACTGATCAGCAACCTCAACACCGTCAGCGGCGACTTCGCGGCGCACCAGGCCTCGCTCGCGGGACGCGATCGTCGAGCTGCCGCGCGTGCTCGCGGTGGGCCGTCCGGCGCTGTTCAAGCTGAACCGCGACTTCCCGGCGCTCCGCGCCTTCGCGCGCGAGGCCCTGCCGGGCGTGAAGTCGGCGAACTCCGCTCTCGACTACGCCAACCCGTGGATCGGCCAGGTCCGCCAGCTGATCTCGCAAGCCTGAGCTGCGCGGCCTGGTCGACGACCTGCGCCCGACGGTGCCCGACCTGGCGAACCTGAGCAGCGCCTCGCTGCCCTTCCTGGAGCAGGCCCGCGCCCTCTCCTCGTGCTTCAACAACGTCGTCATCCCGTGGAGCAACACGCCGATCCCCAACAGCGACAGCGATCCGCCCGCGGGGAAGGTCTACCAGGAGACCGCCTACGGCCTGGTCGGGGTCGCGGGCGAGAGCCGCTCGGGCGACGCCAACGGCCAGGAGTTCCGGGTGCTCGGCGGCGGCGGCACCAACACGATCGCCCCCTTCAACACCCCGGACCTGGCGGCGCCGCTGACCGGCGTGGTGCCGTTCAACTTCCTCGGCTCCGAGCCGGCCAAGCAGTCCTCGGCGAAGACCCCGTTCCGCCCGGACGTCCCGTGTGAGACCCAGGACCCGCCCAACCTCCACAGCGAGATCGGCCCGGCCCCGGCCTCCAAGTCGAGCGGCAAGAGCGCGACCGCCTCGACCCCGGAGGAGCAGTCGCTGAGCCGCCGCTACGGCACGATCCTCCAGCAGCTCGACCAGGCGAAGAAGGCGAAGGCCCAGGGCCAGCCCGACGCCAAGCAGCTGATCGCGAACGCCCTGCAGCAGCTCACCTCCTGGACCAAGGACTGGACGGCGTTCCAGCGGCAGAACGGCGTCACGGCGCCCCAGCCGCCATCGCCGAAGGGAGCCAAGGGCTGATGCGCAAGGCGATCCGAGACCATCTGCGCGACTTCCTGGCCATCCTCGGCCTGTTCGCCGTCGGCCTGCTCGCGACCTACATCATCGTCCAGAACCAGCGCCTACGGATCCCGCTGCTCGAGGAGAAGCCCTTCGAGCTGAAGGCAGACATGTCGACCGCCCAGGCCGTCACCCCCGGCCAGGGCCAGACCGTCCGCGTCGCGGGCGTGCGGGTCGGCGACATCTCCGCGGTCGACTACGAGAACGGCCACGCGGTCGTGACGATGAGCATCGACCGCAAGTTCCTGCCGGTCTACAAGAACGCCACGATCCTGCTGCGGCCCAAGACCGGCCTCAAGGACATGTTCCTCGAGCTCGATCCTGGGACCAACTACGACCCGAACTCGAACGACGACGAGTTCCAGAACGGCGACACGATCCCGGTTGCGAACACCGCGCCGGACACCAACGTCGACCAGATCCTGTCCGCGCTCGACGGCGACACCCGCGCCTATCTGCGGCTGCTGCTGGTGGGCGGCGGCCAGGGACTGAACGGCCGCGGCAAGGACCTCGGCAAGCTGCTCGGCAGCCTCGGCCCGATCAACCGAGGCCTCGCGCGCCTCAACACCGAGGTGGCGAAGCGCAAGGAGAACCTGGCCACGCTGATCCACAACATGAACCTGCTCTGGGGCCGCGTCGGCGAGGACGGCCAGGGCATCGAGCAGCTGGTCTCCGCCTCGAACCAGGCCCTGGGCGCGATCGCGAGCCAGTCGCCCGACGTCGAGCGCACCGTCGCCCTGCTCGGTCCGACGCTGCGAACGACCAGGGTTGCGCTCGGCTACACGGACAAGCTCGCGGGCGAGCTCGGCCCGACGATCAACAGCCTGCGGCCGTTCGCGCGCAAGCTGAAGCCGGTCAACGACACGCTGGGCAACCTCGCCAAGACCACCTTCGACCCGGTGAAGACCGACATCCGGCCGTTCGTCGTCAACGCGCGCCAGCCCGTGCGCGACCTGCGGCCGGCGGCCCAGAACCTCGTCAACGCCACCCCGAGGCTGACAACCGTCGGCGACAAGCTGAACAAGCTCTTCAACATGGCCGCCTACAACCCCAACGGGGCGGAGGCGCCCGGTACCGCGGGCCGCGACGAGGGCTACCTGTACTGGCTCGGCTGGCTTGCCCACGTCGGCAACAGCACCTTCTCCTCGCAGGACGCGCACGGCGCCTACCGCCACGTCTACCTGCTGGCGACCTGCAACACGATCAAGTCCATCCTTGCGACCAGCCCGCTCGCCCCGGCGGTCACTGGACTGGGCCAGACCCTGGGGACGGTGTGCCCGCCATGACCCGAACCGACGGAGAGGTGATCTAGGTGCAGAAGCAGGCACCCTCAGTAGGTCGCATCCTGGTCGCGGTCGGCTTCACGCTGTCCTGCTTCGGCCTGCTGCTCTTCCTCTGGGTCACCTTCGGCGGCCCCGTGCCCTTCAAGCCGGAGAGCTACCGCTTCACTGCTGACTTCCCGGAGGCGATCACCCTGCAGAAGGAGGCCGACGTCCGGATCGGCGGCGTCTCGGTGGGCAAGGTCAAGGACGTCAGCCTGGCCCCCGACAGCGAGTGCCAGAAGGATCCGACCACCTGCAACACCACCCGGGCCACGATCGAGATCGATCCGCAGTACGCGCCGATCTCCTCCGACGCGAAGGCGATCCTGCGCCAGAAGACGCTGCTCGGCGAGACCTACATCGAGATCACGCCCGGCAGCCAGGTCAATCCCGGTGAGGCGTCCGGCAACGTCCACGCCCAGGCGAGCACGATCGACGTCGGTCAGCTCTCGGGCAGCGACGCGCCGCAGCCGATCCCCGAGGGCGGGCACCTGGCCCAGTCGCAGGTCCAGAACCAGACGCAGATCGACGAGATCTTCCAGGGCTTCGACCAGCCGACGCGTCAGGCGTTCCAATCCTGGATGCAGAACGCCGGCATCGCGATCAACGGTCGCGGACTCGACCTGAACGACGCGTTCGGCAACCTCGGCCCGTTCGCCTCCGACGCGAGCGACGTGCTCGGCACGCTGCGCAGCCAGGAACAGTCGCTGCGCACGCTGGTCCACGACACCGGCGACGTGTTCGCCGCGCTCACCGACCACGACCAGGCGCTGGCCGGCGCGATCGTGGGCGCCAATCGCACGTTCGGGGCCCTCTCCTCCCAGAGCAAGGCGCTCTCGGACACCTTCAAGATCTTCCCGACCTTCGAGAACGAGAGCCGCCTGACGCTCGACCGGCTCAAGGGCTTCGCCCAGGACGCCCGCCCGGTCTTCCACGACCTGAAGCCGGTGGCGCGCGACCTCAGCCCGACCCTGCGCGACGTCCGCACGCTCGCCCCGGAGGCGAAGACCCTGTTCACCAACCTCGACCCGCTGATCAAGGCGTCCGCCACCGGCCTGCCCTCGCTGAGCAGCTTCGTTCGCGAGCTGCGGCCCGTGATGGACGGCCTCGACCCCTTCCTCTCCAACTTCAACCCGCTGGTGCGCTGGCTCGACTACCAGGCGCCTGTGGTGACCGACTTCCTCTCCAACCCCTCATCGTCGACCGCCGACTTCCTGCCCTTCCAGAACGGCCAGAACGCGCCGCTCCACCTCTCGCGGCAGATGACGATCTTCACCGCCGAGACGCTTTCGATCTTCCAGCAGCGCCTCAACACCAACCGCGGCAACGGCTACCTGCAGCCCTTCGCGATCGGCAGCTACAAGCCGACCACCAACGCCGAGATCTTCCCGAGCCACGATTGCAACAACACCTTCGGTGGCCAGGAGGTCCACTACACCTCATCCGGAGCGGGCGTCGCACCGACTGGAGAGGGCGGGCCCACCTCGCCGCCGGAGTCCGAGGGCGGCAATTCCCGTTCTCCTCGATCGTCGGGCCCGCAGAGCCCCTCGATGGTCGCGCCCAAGCTCCGACGTCGACGCGAGCGCCGATCGTGAACTCGGCGGCGTACGCGGCCTGCACGGTCGCGCCGGACTTCCCGACCGCCTTCGGCGGCGGCAAGATCCCCGAGGTGCTCCCGGACCCATAGGGCTCCGGCCTGAGGTGGCGTACTTCAAGGACGCTCAGGGGGTCTACGACACGATGGGCAAGCTGTTCGTCGACCTGTCCGAGGACGAGGAGCTCGGGCCGAAGTTCCGCAAGGCGAACACGATCGTCCAGTACGACTACCGCGATCCCGACTCGACGATCACCTGCCGGCTGCAGGAGGACCAGCCAGGGGACGTCGACTTCGGCGAGACCGAGATGGAGCCCGAGGTGGTCATGAGCATGGAGGCGGATACGGCGCACCGGTTCTGGCTCGGGCGGGTGAACGTGACCGTCGCGCTCGCCCGAGGGCAGATCAAGGCCTCCGGCCCGGTGGCGAAGATCCTCAAGCTCGTGCCGCTCACCAAGCCCGTCTTTCCGCGCTACAAGGCCCAGCTCGAGGCGCAGGGCCGCGACGACCTGCTCGACGTCGATTGAGCGCCAAGGCCGACGCGGAGCAGTGGGCGGGGATCGTCTCGGGCCTGGCCCAGGAGCGCGGCCTGCGCTACGAGCCGATCGGCGGCATCAACCCGAAGGGCGGCCCCGTCGCGCTCTGCCCCGGCGGCACCAACCGGCTCACCGGCGAGCTCGCCGACGGCTTCTTCGGCGCCTCCTGCGATGCGGACGAGCACGAGGAGGGCGGCTTCGGGCGCAAGGCGATCCTGCCCGGCGCGGTCCTGGTCAAGGCGCACATGCCGGACCTCGCCACCGTGGTCCCGGTCTTCGACGTCGAGTCGATCGAGCACACGCCGGGCGACATGGTCGACCGCCACTCCCGGCGGCGGGTCGAGTTCGAGAGCATCGACTTCAACAAGCGCTTCATCGCCACCGTCCCCAGGGATCACGACCCGGTCGCGCTACGGGAGCTGTTCAGCCCGGGCTTCATCGACTGGATCACGCGGATGCCGGCCGAGGTCGACTTCGGCATCACCGAGCAGCAGCTCTTCTTCCACTGGCGGCTGCGGGAACGCTCCAAGGCGGAGCTGCAGGAGGCGCTTCGCTCCGGCGGCGGCATCTTCGACCGCCTCCATCGCGAGATGGAGGAGAACAACCTCGACATCTACAAGGCCGGCCCCTGGAACGCGGGACTTGAACCGTTCCCTCAGCGGTAGCGGGCCGAAGATATTCGGGAGCCTTCCTCGCCTCGCTTGCCAGCCTGCCCGCTCAGCTCGCGCGCGCATCCTCCTGCGATAGGTCCGGTAGAAGCCGGGACCTTTGCTGATGAAGTCGCGGAAGCGGGTGAGCCGTCCCTCCGGCAGCTCGAAGCCGCCGACGATCTTGCGCGGCACGAGCCGCAGACCGTCGTCGGTGCGCATGAGGTTGCCGCGCACCTGCATGTTGCGCTGCCAGGTGAAGTCGGGCGCATGGCGGTGGACGGTCAGGCAGGCGCGGCCCTCGATCAGCGGGAGCCCGGCGGGCTCGCGCTCGATCAGGATCTGCCGGCTGGAGGGATCGGCCCGGAACGGAACGCGGACTGCGATCGGGAAGCCGTCCGGCCCCAGCACGCTGAGCACGCCCGTCTCGTGTCGATGCAAGGAAGTCCATGCGCTCGTCCCATGCGGGCGGTCCCGGCGCGGGGCGCCATGCTCCTCGGCCGGCTCCTCGCTGTGGCCCGAGCGCACCTCCTCGAGATGCGAGTCGTGGACCACGGGCTCGTTGCCCAGGTCGCCGTCGGGCCAGACGAAGATCCGCTCCGGGCGAACCTTGATGTAGAGCCGGGCGTAGTACCAGTTGAACATCGGCCGCATCGGCTTCGGCGGGTGCATCTTCTTCGTCGCCGGCAGCTTCACGCCGGACTCGCGCATGTAGCGGTCGGCGTTCGCCTTCAGGTCGCGGTCGTCGATCGTCGCCGTCCCCTGCACCAGCACCCGGAGGCCGCTCTCGATGCCCGATCCGGTCGGGTCGGAGAAGAGCAGCGCGACGCTCGGGTGCCGGGCCGCGTCGTCGGCCTTCTTCGGATACCCGAGGCCGGTGGTGACGTCGATCGTCGGGGCGCCCTGCGAGTAGTACGGGCGTCACCGGCCAGGTGATCGGCTGCTTGCGGGCATCGACGGTGGTGAGCTCGCAGGTGATGAACCGCTCGAAAGCGTCGCGCACGTCCTGTGGGAGGGTGCTCGTCACGCCCTGATTTCTATCCGCTACGGGCCCAGCGGAACCTGGTTGGGGTCGCAGTCGAGCGTGCCGCCCTGGGTGAGCTGGTTGTCGGTGAGGCCTCGCTCGTGCGATCGATCTCACACGGGGTCAGGGCAGCTCGTCCGGGAGGACGATCCGCCGCTCGATCGCCCTCGCCGACCACCTCCGGCTCCACCGCCTTCACCTCGCGCCGCCGCGCCGCCTCGAGCGCCTCCGTCGGCGCTGGCGAAGCCGGTCAGCGACTCGAGGTGCTTGATGGTCGGGAAGACGAGGGGCAGCTCGTCCGCCCGGTGCAGGTCGAGCGCCTCCTGCGGCCCGAACCAGCCGGCGTCGACCGTCTCCGAGCCGTCCGGCTTCGGCGGGCGAGTGGGCGGGCGCGAGAGCCAGGTAAAACCGCGTGTCGAAGCGGATCGGGACCACCTTCGGCGTGATCCAGCGCGAGTAGGCGACCAGCTCGCCGGCGGTCGACGGTGATGCCGGCCTCCTCGGCCAGCTCCCTGACCGCGGCGGCGCGGTGGGCGGCCTCCCCGTCCCCGTCGTCGCGATCGACCGCGCCGCCGGGGAAGACCCAGACGCCGGGCATGAACGTCGCCTCCGGGTTGCGGCGCACGAGCAGGATCTGGAGACCCTGCTCGGCGTGCTTGCCGCCGCGCCGAGCAGGATCACGGTGGCCGCCGGGCGGGGGACTGCGGGTTCCACGGCGCGGCCGAGAGTCACTGCGCTAGGCTCGGCGGCCCAATGGCAGCGGAGACCACCACCAAGCAGCTCTACATCTGCACCTCGTGCGGGTTCATCTACGACCCGGACGAGGGCGATCCCGACGGCGGGGTACCGCCGGGAACAGCGTTCGACGACATCCCCGACGACTGGTTCTGCCCGGTCTGCGGGGCGCGGAAGGCGGACTTCGAGCCGTACGAGGAGTAGTTCAGGCCGCCTCGAGCAGCGCCGCGTCGAGCCGGCCCTTGGCGCCGGCGTCGAGCTCCGCGACCGGATAGGCCGCCCGGATCGACTCGGCGACGACCTGGACGAGCCGCCGCAGGTCCAGCCTTCGAGATCGAGAGCGGCGGCATCAGCACGATCACGTCGCCGAGCGGCCGCACGATCACGCCGCGCCTGCGCGCCTCGAGCACCACGCGATGGCCGAGCCGCAGCTCGGGATCGTGCTCGCCGAGGTCGATGCCGACCATCAGGCCGCGCTGCCGGACCTCCTTCACTTCGCGCATCCGCTCCACCTGGCCCAGCCAATCCGAGAGCAGCCGGATCTTCGGCTGCAGGCGGACCAGCGTCCGCTCCCGCTCGAAGATCTCGAGCGAGGCGATCGCCGCGGCGCAGGCGAGCGGGTTGCCGGTGTAGGTGTGGCCGTGGAAGAAGGTCACGAACTCGGAGTGGGCGCCGAGGAAGGCCTCGTAGATCCGCTCGGTGGCGAGGGTCGCGGCGAGCGGCATGTAGCCGCCGGTGAGGCCCTTGGCGACGCAGAGCAGGTCGGGCGAGACGCCCTCCTGCTCGCAGGCGAACATCGTCCCGGTGCGGCCGAAGCCGGTGGCGACCTCGTCGCAGATCAGCAGGACGCCGTGGCGGTCGCAGAGCCGCCGGACCGCGCGCAGGTAGCCGGGCGGGTGGGTGATCATGCCGGCCGCGCCCTGGACGAGCGGCTCGATCACGACGGCCGCGACCTCCTCCTCGCGCATGGCGAGCAGCCGCGCGATCTCGTCGACGTCGCCGGGCTCGGCGCGGTGGGTCTCGAACAGCAGCGGCGCGAAGGTCGAGTGGAAGAGGGGCATCCCGCCGACGCGACACGGATCCGATCGTGTCGCCGTGGTAGGCCTGCTCGAGCGCAGATGAACGACGTCTTCCGGACGTGCTGGCCACCGCGGTGCTGCCAGTACTGGAAGGCCATCTTCAGCGCGACCTCGACGGCGGTCGAGCCGGAGTCCGAGTAGAAGACGCGGTTGAGGCCGGGCGGGGCGATCTGGACGAGCCGCGCCGCGAGCTCGGCCGCGCCGGGATGGGAGAGGCCGAGCATCGTCGAGTGCGCGACGCGGTCGAGCTGCGCGCGGACCGCTTCGTCGATCGCCGGATGGCGATGGCCGTGGACGTTGCACCACAGCGAGGAGACGCCGTCCAGATAGCGCCGTCCCTCCGAGTCGATCAGCTCGGTTCCCTCCGCCGACTCGATCATCAACGGCTCCTCCGCCACCCAGTCGCGCTGCTGCGTGAAGGGGTGCCAGAGGTGTTCGTGATCGAGCCGGGCAGCGTTCTGCATTCGCCTGCTGCCCAACATATGATCGGCGCCGGATGGACCGCAGCAGCCTGATCACCGAGGCGAACCGCAAGTGGTGGACCCTCGGGGCGATGTGCCTGTCGATGTTCATGATCATGCTCGACAGCACGGTGGTGAACGTCGCGCTGCCGTCGATCCAGAAGGACCTCGACACCAGCGTCGACCAGCTCGAGTGGGTCGTGAACGGCTACACCCTGAGCTTCGCGGCGCTGCTGGTCACAGGCGGCCGGCTCGGCGACATCTTCGGTCGCCGCCGGATCTTCATGATCGGCGTCGCGGTCTTCGCCATCTCGTCGGCCACCGCAGGCCTCGCGTCAGAACCCGACGATGCTGGTCGTCTCCCGGATCGCCGAGGGCATCGGCGGCGCGCTGATGATGCCGGCGACGCTGTCGATCATCACCGACGCCTTCCCGGTGGAGGAGCGAGGCAAGGCGATCGGGACCTGGGCCGGGATCTCTGGGCTGGCCCTCTCGTTCGGCCCCTGGCCGGCGGCTTCCTCACGGAGGATGTGAGCTGGCGCGCGATCTTCTACATCAACCTGCCGATTGCGGTCGCTCGCCCTGCTCGCATCCCTGTTCGCCGTGCGAGAGTCCCGCGACGAGAAGGCCGAGCGCACGGTCGACTACCTCGGCGTGGTGCTGCTCACCGTCGCGCTGACAGCCTTCGTCCTCGCCCTGATCGAGGGGAACGACTGGGGCTGGGGCTCGGGGCGGATCGTCGGGCTGTTCGTGGGCGGGGTCGTCGCTGCGGCGGCGTTCCTGTTCACCGAATCGAGGGTCGCGGCGCCGGTCGTTGACTTCGGCTTCTTCCGCTCGCGGAACTTCATCGGCGCGAACACCGTCGCGACGATCATCAGCTTCGCGATGATGGGCAGCTTCTTCTTCCTGGCGATCTACCTGCAGGACCTGCTCGGCTACTCGCCCCTTGAGACCGGGCGTGCGCTTCCTCCCGACCACGGTGATCATCGTCTTCGCGGCCCCGATCGCCGGCCGGGTCGCCGACCGGATCGGCTCGCGGGGGCCGATGGTCGCTGGGGCTGGCTGATCACGTCAGTTGCCCTCTACCTCTTCTCGCGGATGACCGCCACCACGACGTACACCGATCTGCTGCCGGCCTTCATCCTGCTCGGGCTCGGGATCGGGATGACGATGTCTCCGATGTCGACCGCCGCGATGAACGCCGTCCCGGTCGACAAGGCCGGGGTCGCCTCGGGGACGCTGCAGATGTTCCGCATGATGGGCGGCACGATCGGCGTTGCCGCCACCGGCGCGATCTTCCAGTCGAAGCTCGGCGCCTTCAACCCGGCGACGCTGGCAAGCGGCGGGCCTGCGGAGGCGACCAAGTTCACCGACGCCCTGAGCGCCGCGATGGCGATGGGGGCCGTGGTGACGATCGTCGGCGCCATGGTCGCCGCCCTTGTGATCAGGGGCAAGCCGAAGCACGAGCTCTCGGCGCACGGCGGGCCCGAGTTGCCCCGCGCCGTTGCTATGTGACTCACCTCACAGATCATTGCGGTTTGAGAAAAGGTTGCAAGCGTTGTAACCTTTTCCTAGATGGAAGCAGCGACGAGAGCCAGCGAGAAGTCCGACCCCAGGCAGAGCGCCGGCGAGCTGACGATCAAGCTCGGCGCCTTCCTGCTCCGCTGCATGGGCGGCGGCAGCAGCGAGGTATTCCGGATGATCGACGAGAGCGGCCTCACCTTCAGCCAGATGAAGGTGCTGGTCGAGCTCGAGGCCGCCGACGAGGACGCGCGGACCGTGACCGCCCTCTCCGAGGAGCTCGGCATCTCCGCCGCCTCCGCGAGCCGCGCCGCGGACGGGCTGGTCCGCAAGAGGCTCGCCACCCGGGTCGAGGACCCCGATGACCGCCGGGTCCGGCGCCTGGCGCTGACCGCGAAGGGCCGCGACCTCGCCGACCGGATCATCTCCGCCCGCCTCGCGGGCCTCGAGGACTTCACCGGCTCACTCGATCGCGACGAACGACAAAAGCTTGAGGCGGCTCTCGACGCGCTGCTGAAGCGGCCCGAGATCGCCGAGATCTACGCGAACTACGAGAGGAAGGTCAGCCGATGACCCGATACCGGCACCTGATCACGGACGACAACCGCAAGTGGTGGACGCTCGGCGCGATGTGCTTCGCGCTGTTCATGGTGATGCTCGACAACACCGTCGTGAACGTCGCCCTGCCGTCGATCCAGCGCGACCTTCACGCGCAGATCTCCGCGCTCGAGTGGGTCGTCAACGGCTACACCCTCACCTTCGCCGTCCTGATCGCGACCGGTGGGCGCCTCGGCGACATCTTCGGCCGCAGGCGGATGTTCCTGGCCGGCGTGATCATCTTCGCGATCACCTCGGCGACCGCGGGGCTCGCGCAGGACCCGGCGATGCTGATCGGCAGCCGCGCGGTCCAGGGCATCGGCGCCGCGCTGATGATGCCGGCGACCCTCTCGATCATCACCCACACCTTCCCCGCCGCCGAGCGCGGCAAGGCGATCGGCACCTGGGCGGGCGTCTCGGCCCTGGCGCTCTCGATCGGCCCGGTGGTCGGCGGCTTCCTCACCGAGTACGTGAGCTGGCGGGCGATCTTCTTCATCAACCTCCCGGTCGCGGTCGGGCGCGGTGCTGGCCACGATCTTCGCCGTGCGCGAGTCCCGCGACGAGACCGTCGACCGGCGGGTCGACTACCCCGGCGTGATCGCGCTGACCGCGAGCCTCACCGCGATCGTCCTCGCCCTGATCGAGGGCAACAGCTGGGGCTGGACCTCGACCTCGATCCTCTCCCTGTTGGTCGGCGGCGCCGATCGGCCTGGCGATCTTCGTCGCGATCGAGCTGCGCGTGCCCGCCCCGATGGTCGAGTTCGCGCTCTTCCGGACGCGCCAGTTCATCGGCTCGAACCTGGTCGCCTTCATCATCACCTTCGCCATGATGGGGACCTTCTTCTTCATGGCGATCTACATGCAGGACATCCTCGGCTACGGGGCGCTCGAGGCCGGGGTCAGGTTCCTGCCGACGACGATGGTGATCGCCGTGATCGCGCCGATCGCCGGGCGGCTCGCCGACAGGCTCGGCCCCGCGACCCCGATGAGCGCCGGGCTCGCCGTGCTCGCCGTCTCGATGTTCATGTTCGCCGGGATCGACACCGGAACCACCTACTCCGGGCTGATCGTGCCCTTCGTCCTGATGGGGATCGGGATCGCGCTGGTGATGTCGCCGATGTCGACCGCCGCGATGAACGCGGTCAGCGTGCAGAAGTCGGGGGTCGCCTCCGGCGTTCTGCAGATGTCGCGCATGATCGGCGCCTCGGTCGGGGTCGCGGCAACCGGCGCGATCTTCCAGTCGCAGCTGGGCAGCGGCTTCGACCCCGGTCAGCTGGCGACCGCTCCCGAGCAGGCACGGGCGACCTTCGTCGACGCGCTCAGCAGCGCGATGCTGCTGGCGGCGTTGGTGGTGGTCGCCGGGCTGGTCGTCTCGCTGACGCTGGTCCGCGGCGCCCGCGCCAAGCGGGTCGATACCCCCGAGGCGGCCGAGGAGAGCCGTCGGCGGTGCCTGAGGCGGCGGTCAGCGACGAGATCGCCGCGGCCGGCCTCGGCCTAGGCTGCGCGCAGGCTGCTCGCCGCACGCGGTGAGTCGAGCGGCACTGGGAGCTCCGGCCAGCTCTCGGGCTTCGTCAGGTCGAGGCGCGGCAGCGTCCCGACCTCGACGGCGCCCAGCCTCGCGATCGTCTCGCGGTTAGAGCGGGCCAGCTCGGCCGGGCTCTGCGGCCCAGGGGGTGAGCACGACGGCCGCGACCCGGAGCCCCGCCGCCCGCACCGCCTCCAGCGTGAGCAGCGTGTGGTTGATCGTGCCGAGCTCGGGCGAGGCGACGATCACCACCGGCAGAGCGAGGTCCCGCGCCAGGTCCCTGACCAGGTAGTCCTGCGTGAGCGGCACGAGGAAGCCGCCGACGCCCTCGCAGATCAGGAGCTCGGCGTCCTCGGTGGCGGCGAGGGCGGCCCCTCGCAGGCGGTCGGGGTCGATCCGCTCCCCGGCGAGCTCCGCCGCGAGGTGCGGCGAGGCCGCCGGCGCGTAGCGGTACGGGGCGATCTGATCGTCCCCCTGCCGCGAGCCGGAGGCGAGCCGCAGCAGCGCGTGGTCCGGCAGCTCCGGGGCGCTCTCCCAGACCTCCGGCCGCAGCGGGTAGTCGTCGAGCCCGCTGACCGCGGGCTTGAAGACGGCGACCCGCCGGCCGCGCGCGCCGGGCGCCGTTCGCGATCACTGCGGCGACGACGGTCTTGCCGACCTCGGTGCCCGTGCCGGTGACGAAGGCGCCGCGCACGCTCAGGCCGCCTCGCGCAGCGGGCGACTCGGCCATGCGAGCTCCCGGGTCGCCGAGCCGATCAGGCGCGCGGCATGGCGCAGGTCGTCCATCCGGTGCGTCGCCATCACGGTCAGCCGCAGCCGGCAGGTCCCGGCGGGCCACGGTCGGCGGCCGGATCGCCTGGGCGAAGATTCCTTGCTCCAGGAGTCGCTCGCAGAGCGCCATCGCATCGTCGGCCTCGCCGATCACCAGCGGGACGATCTGGGTCTCGTCGCCGATCGGGTCCAGCCCCTCGGCCCGGAGCCCCTCGCGCAGCATGGCGGCGTTGGCGCGCAGGCGCTCGCACTCGCTTCGGGCTCTCGGCGAGCAGGTCCAGCGCGGCCGAGGCGGCGGCCACCGCCGGCGGGGGAGGCGCGGTGGAGAAGATGAAGGGGCGCGAGGTGTTGATCAGGAAGTCGACGAGCTGCCGCGAGCCGCAGACGTAGGCGCCGTAGCCGCCCAGCGCCTTGCCGAGGGTGCCGACGATCACGTCCACCTCGTCGGTCAGCCCCGCCGCCGCGACCGAACCGCGCCCGCCCGGGCCCGAGGCAGCCCGTGGCGTGCGCCTCGTCGACCAGCAGCCGGCAGCCGTGCCGGCGCGCGATGATCGCCAGCTCGGCGAGGGGCGCGACGTCACCGTCCATCGAGAAGACGCCGTCGGTGACGATCAGGGCGCCGCGGCCGTCGGCCTGCCGCAGGCCCCACTCGAGGTGGTCGGTGTCCGCGTGCCGGTAGACGAAGGTCTCTGCGCCGGCCAGACGGCAGCCGTCGATGATGCTGGCGTGGTTGAGCTCGTCCGAGAGGACGACCTCGCCGCGCCGGGCCAGAGCCGCGATCGCGCCGGTGTTGGCCAGGTAGCCGGAGCCGAAGAGCAGCGCGGCCTCGGTTCCCTCGAACTCCGCGAGGCGGGCCTCCAGCTCGGCGTGGATCGACATCGTGCCCGAGATCAGCCGCGAGGCCCCGGCGCTGGTCCCGAGGGCGAGGGCGGCGTCGGCGGCCGCGCGTCGGAGGCGCGGGTGGTCGGCCAGCCCGAGGTAGTTGTTGGAGCAGAGCAGCAGCACGGGCTGCCCGTCGAGCAGGACCTCGGGGCCCTGCGGGCCATCGATCAGCCGAAGCCGGCGGCGCAGCCCCTCGGACTCCAAGCTCGGCCAGCCGCTGCCCGAGATCCAACATGAATGCGGCTTCCTCCGCTTCGCGTCCGGGGCCGCTAATCGCCCCAGCCGGCGGGCTCCGGGTAGGGCGGCACCTTGCCCTTCTTCTTCACCACCCGGAGCTGCGTCGACGGGTCCCAGAAGTTCGCGTCGGCCTGCTTGTCGATCAGGTCGTCGATCGGTGTGCTCGGGCGTCTCGCCCTCGAGCCAGCCCGAGCGGTTGTCGGGCCTGGGATTGGCGCCGTTGTCGGGCTGGCGGGCGACGTTCAGGCCGAGCTCCTCGAACATCTCGCGGTCCTCCGCCGGCTCGACCCCGAGCGTGGTGAGGAAGTTGCCCATCATCACCCCGTTCAGGCCGGCCTTGACCGCGAGCGGCTGAAGCTCCTGCAGGTTCTCGACGCGCCCGCCGCAGAGGCGGAAGAGGGCGTCCGGCAGGATCAGCCTGAAGATCGCCACCCACTTGACGACCTCCCACGGGTCCATCAGCTCCCGCTCGCCGAACTTGGTCCCGACGCGCGGGTTGAGCAGGTTGATCGGCACCGAGTCGGGATCGATCTCGGACAGCTCGAAGGCCATCTCGACCCGCTGCTCCGGGGACTCGCCGAGGTTGAGGATGCCGCCGACGCAGGTCTCGAGTCCCGCCTCCTTGACCGCGTCGATCGTCCGCAGCCTGCCCTCGTAGCGGACCGTGGTCGAGACCTCGGGGTAGTAGGAGCGCGCGGACTCCACGTTGTGGTGGACGCGCTGGATGCCGGCGTCCTTGAGCTGGCGGGCGCGCTCAGCGGACATGTGCCCGATCGAGGCGCAGCGCTTCAGGTTCGTCTGCTCGGAGACCAGCCGCGCGCCCTCCAGCACCTTGGCGAAGTCGCGCTTGGATAGCCCCTGGCCCTGGGTGACCATGCAGAAGCGGTGGGCGCCGGCGGCCTCCGCGGCCCTGGCGTGCTCGAGGATCTGCTCCGGCTCCATCATCGCGTGCATCGGCGTGTCGGCCTCGGCGTAGCGGGACTGGGCGCAGAAACCGCAGTCCTCGGCGCAGCCGCCGGACTTGGCGTTGACCAGCGAGCACATGTCGGTCGAGTCCCCGAAGCGGTCCTGCCGCACCTCCCAGGCGCGCTCGACCAGCTCGCCGATCTCGTCGTGATCGGTCAGGGCGCCGAGCTCGAGCGCCTCGTCGAAGCTGATCAGCGGCGGCATCGCCGCCGAAATCTATGAACGGTCCCGGACGGCTAGTCCCAGGAGAAGTCCTGGACGATCTCCGCGTCGCCCTTGGCGCGCGGGCTGAAGGCGAGCAGCACGAGGTCCTCGTCCCCGGCCTCGAAGGCACGGGTCATCTCGGGGGAGATCCGGATCGCATCGAGCTGCCCGATCTCCTCGAGCTGATCGTCGAGCTTGACCCGGCCGCTCCCGGAGATGACGACGTAGATCTCCTCCATCTCGCCGTGCTTGTGCGCGAAGGGCTGTCGCTTGCCTGCCTTCACCACCTGGTAGGAGATCCCGCTGCGCTCGGCGGCCAGATCCTCGTGGGCGAATCGCGCCTCGAGCGAGTCGCTGAGGCCGGCCTCGGCCGCCGCGTCCTCGGCCTCCTTCAGGTTCTTGATCGTGTAGCTCATGGTCTTCGAGCCTATACCTTGGCCCCGTGATCGCAGCGATGGTCACCGCGCTTGCCCTGGCCGTCGCGGGCCAGCCGCCGACCGACGACCAGCTGGCGGGCGCCCGCGTGATCACCGGCTTCTCGGGCCACCACCCGCCACCGGCGCTGCGGCGGATGATCGAGGCCGGCGAGGTCTCCGGCGTGATCCTCTTTGACGGCAACGTCTCGGGGCGCCGGTCCGTACGCCGGCTGACCGCCGAGCTCCAGGCGATTCCGAGGCCCGAGGCGGTGAGCGAGCCGCTGCTCGTCACGGTCGACCAGGAGGGCGGTCTGGTGAGGCGGCTGCCCGGGCCACCGAAGCCCTCCGCCTCGGAGATTGGCGGGCGCGGCGCCGGCTTCGCCCAGCGGATCGGGCGGGCCACCGGCCAGAGCCTGCGCTCGATGGGGGTGAACGTCGACCTCGCGCCAGTCCTCGACCTCGGCCGGCCCGGAAGCGCGATCACGGAGCAGCACCGCACCTTCGCGCGCACACCGGCCGCCGTCTCCCGCCTGGGGGTGGCGTTCGCGCGCGGACTGGTGGGGAGGCGGCGTCGCGGCGACGGCGAAGCACTTCCCCGGCCTCGGCGGGGCCAGGCTCGACACTGATGACGCCGTCCAGAAGGTCCGGCTCCCGGTCGCGACGCTGCGCTCCGCCGACGAGCGCAGCTTCGCCTCGTTCGGCGCCGCCGGTGGCCCGATGGTGATGCTGAGCACCGCGATCTACCCGGCCCTCTCCGGGCAGCCGGCCGCGTTCTCGCGCGAGATTGCAACCGGCGAGCTGCGGGGCCGGCTTGGCTTCCAGGGCGTCTCGATCACCGACGCTCTCGGCACTGCCTCGGCCCACGCGGTCGGTGGTCCCGCGAAGACCGCCCTCGCCGCAGCGAGGGCCGGCGCGGATCTGGTCCTGTTCACCGACGTGGGCGACGCGGCGCGCGCCCAGCGGGCGCTCGCGCGTGGGCTCACCGACGGCGCCCTGGACCGGACTGAGTTCGGCCAGTCGGTGGACCGGGTGCTGGCGCTTCGCTCTCGATAGAACGGGTTGCTCCTCGGCTTCGCCTCGGAGCACCCTCGCTTATGCCGCTTCGCGCATCGCCTCGACCTCGCGCGCCTGCGCGAGGCGGCTGAGGCCGCGCTCCTCGAGCTCCTTGACCTCGCTCGGCTTCAGCTCGAGCTGCCGCGAGGCCTCGCGAAGCGGGGTGGGCTCGTCGCCGTTGATGCCGTAGCGCAGGCGGATCACCTTGCGCTCGTCCTCGGGCAGGTCCTCGACCGCGCGCCGCAGGGTCTGATCCCGCAGGCTGACGGCCACCTCCTCGGAGGGGCCGCTGCGCTCGTCCGGGATGAAGTCGCCGAGGGCGGAGGCGTCCTCCTCGCCGACGGGCCGGTCGAGGCTGGTGACCACCCGGGTCAGGTCCCGGATCTCCTCGACCTGGGCCGGCTCGAGCTCCGCCGCCTCCGCGACCTCCTCGGTCGTCGGGTCCCGGCCGAGCTTGGTGGCCAGCTCGCGCTCGATCCGCATCACCTTGCGCTCCCGCTGGGCGACCTGGTTCGGCACCCGGATCGTGCGCTCCTTCGACTCGAGCGCGCGCTGGATCGCCTGGCGGATCCAGAAGGTGGCGTAGGTCGAGAACTTGTAGCCCTTCCGCCAATCGAACTTCTCGGAGGCGCGGATCAGGCCGAGGATCCCCTCCTGGATCAGGTCCAGCAGGTTGAGGTCCTGCCGCATGTATCGGCGGGCGTTCGAGACGACCAGCCGGAGGTTCGAGTTGATCAGCCGTTCCTTCGCCTCCAGGTCCCCGCGCTCGACGGCCTGTGCGAGCTCGATCTCCTCCTCCTTCGTGAGCAGCGGGTAACGCCGCATCTCGTTGAAGAAGAGCTGCAGGGCGTCGGTGGTGGTCTCGGCGAGCTCGCCGTTCCGGTAACCGGCCGGCTCGGCCGCGTCCTTGCCGCAGTCGTCCTCCACCGAGAGCCCGGCGGCCTCGATCCGCTCCTGGATCAGCTCAGCCTCTTCCTCGGAGAGGTTCATCTCCTGAACCAACGAATCAACCTCCGAGAGATCGACGCAGTCCACTGGGCGCCCCCTCTCGATCAGGCCCTGGACGCGCTCCTCGACGCCTGGGTCGAGCTCCGTTGCTGTCGCGTTTATTTCCTCAGGCATGTTTCCCACCACAGGGTCGCAAAACCGCGACTCGGTAGTCTGGCGAAGCGCGTCACAGCGGGACGCGGGCCGCACCGATTCTGGCACGCCAAGGAGGTCCGTTGAGAAGGCTCGCATCGGTAGTCGCCGGCCGCCGCTGGAAATGGGTGGTTCTCGCCATCTGGATCATCGCTGCCGTGGCGATGCAGCCCCTGGGCCAGAAGCTCTCGGACGTCACCACCGATGACACCCAGTCCTTCCTGCCGGGCAACGCGGAATCCACAGCGGTCGTCAAGAAGCTCGACAGCGAGTTCCCCTCGAAGGAGACCTCGCTGGCGCTGGTCGTCTACCGGAGCCCTGACGGCCTGACCCCGGCGGACAAGGCGAAGATCATCGCGGACGCCAAGCGCATCGAGGCGGAGCCGGCCAAGATCCCGCTGACCAGGTCCCAGCCGCCGGTGGTGCCGTTCACGCCCGGCGCTCCCAGGTTCCTCGTCGCCCGCGACGGCGAGGTCGCGTACGCCGTCTACACGCTGCCGACCAACTTCGACGAGGTGCACAACTGGGGCAAGGCGATTCGTGACATCACCGATGCCAACAACGGGGACATGAACGTCTTCGTCACCGGCGACGTCGGCTTCAACACCGACGCCCATGACGTCTTCAGTGGCATCGACACGAAGCTGCTGCTCGCCACGGTCGTCCTCGTCCTGGTTCTGCTCGGGGCGATCTATCGCTCCCTGCTGGTGGCCCTCTCGCCGCTCGTCGTCGTCTTCCTGGCCTACACGACGGCCACGGGCTTCATCTACCTCTACGCCGACTCCGGCGCCACGGTCTCCTCGAACAGCACGGGGATCATCGTCGTGCTCATGTTCGGGGTGGGAACCGACTATTGCCTCTTACTGGTCTCGCGCTACCGCGAGGAGCTCCGGCGGATCCAGGACAAACACGAGGCGATGCAGCGTGCCGTGAGGCGCGCCGGGCCCGCGATCGTGGCCAGCGGATTGACGGTCACGCTGGCGATGCTGGTGCTCGCCCTGGCCGAGTCGGGCAACACCAAATCGCTTGGGCCGGTCGCCGCGATCGCCGTCTTCACCGCGATGATCGCGGGGGTCACGCTGCTGCCCACCCTGCTGACGATCTTCGGCCGCAGGGGATTCTGGCCGAGACGCAGCACGGTCACCTACGACCCGGAGCACGCCGAGGTCATCCACACCGGGAGGTGGAGGCGCTTCGGCGACCGCGTCCTGCACAGGCCGGGCCCGGCCCTGGCGGTCACCGGCGGCGTTTTCATCCTCGGCGCCCTCGGCCTGATCGCCTACAAGGTCGACTACTCGAGCACCACCTTCTTCAAGAAGTCCGTGGAGAGCGTGGAGGGCTTCAAGGTGATGCGGCAGAACTTCCCGGCCGGCACGCTCTCGCCGATGACGGCGCTGGTGGAGCAGTCCGGCGGCCCAGTCACCGATGCGGACGTCGCGCTGGCTGCCGCGAAGCTGAGGCAAGTGGACGGCGTCGCGGCGGTCATCCCCACGAATCAGGTTTCGACCAACGGCCAGATGAGGGTCGTCAACGTGATCTTGAAGGGAGATCCGAACGACTCGTCGTCGCTCGATCTTGTGCCTAAGCTGCGCGACTCCGCCGCGAACCTGAAACCCGGAGTGACCGTGCAGATCGGCGGCGGGACGGCGATCAGCTACGACTTCAACAAGGCGACCGAGGACGACCTCAAGCTGATCGTGCCGCTGGCGCTGATCGTGATGGCGATCATCCTCGGGATCCTCCTGCAGGCGGTCGTCGCCCCGCTGGTCCTGCTCGCGAGCGTGATCCTCTCGTTCGCCTGCACGCTTGGGATCTCGATCATCTTCATCCGCTTCATCGTCGGGGACGCCGGCTTCGATGCCTCGATCCCGACCTTCGCGTTCATCTTCCTGGTCGCCCTGGGGATCGACTACACGATCTTCCTGATGGCGCGGGTGCGCGAGGAGGCGCGCAAGCACGGCACGCGGGAGGGCATGCTGCGGGCGATCGCGGCAACCGGCCCGGTGATCACCAGCGCCGGAGTGATCCTCGCCGGCACCTTCTCCGTGCTGATGACGCTGCCGGTGACGTTCACGTTCGACCTCGGCTTCATGGTGGCGCTCGGCATCCTGCTCGACACCTTCATCGTCCGGACGATCATGGTCCCGGCGGCGGTGGAGCTGATCGGCGACAAGATCTGGTGGCCGTCGACGGCGCAAGCCGGCGGCCGTCTCCATGAGGAGACCGGCGAGCAGGCGCTGGCCGAACCCGTCGAAGTCGGCTAGCGGCGAAGCCGCTGCATCTCGCCCGAGATCTCATCCTCGGTGATCGAGCGGCTGCGCCCGTAGGCGTCATAACCCTGGAACACGAGCCCGATGCCCCAACCGCCGATCACCCAGGCGGGCCAGAAGTAGCCTGCCCCGGTCGCCGCCCAGACCACCACCAGCCCGATGTTGACGACGACGTAGGCGAGCAAAGTCTGCCTGAAGCCTCTCTTGCGCTTGATGCTGGCCACCGCCTGCTCACGAAGCTCCTGGTCGCTCGCGGTGCTGGCATCGATGGGATCGGCCACGGCTCCTCCTTCCGTTGCTCGGGGAAAGCTAGCGCCCCTTCCAGGCCGGCTTGCGCTTTTCGGCGAAGGCGGAGGTGCCCTCGCGGAAGTCCTCGGAGCCGAAGCACGATTCGCGCAGCTCGATCAGCTCGCGCTCCTGCTCGGGGGTGAGACGCGCGTACGAGTTGAGCGTGTCGATCGCGTGCTTGTTCCCCTTCATGGAGAGCGGCGCATTGGCCGCGACCTCGGCGGCCAGCTCGAGCGCCGCATCCGGCAGGGCGTCGTCGTCCACAACCTCGTTGACCAGGCCGATCTGCTCCGCGCGCGCGGCATCGAGGTTGCGCCCCGTCAGGAAGAGCTCCTTGGTGCGGGGGACGCCGATCGCGTCGATGAAGCGCTGCAGCCCGGTGTGGCCGTAGATCAGGCCGAGCTTCGCCGGCGGCATGCCGAGCTTCGCGCCACGCGCGGCGATGCGCAGGTCGCAGGTCAGCGTCAGCTCCAGGCCGCCGCCGAGCGCGTGGCCATTGATCGCCGCTACCACCGGCCAGGGATGGGCGGCGATCGCCTCCAGCGCCCCGTGGAAGGGATGCGCGACCAGCGCCTCCGCGTCGCGCTCGAAGCTCTCCGAGAGGATCGCCGCGATGTCGTAGCCGGCCGAGAACGCCTTGCCCGCGCCAGTGATCAGCACGCACCGGACGTCGATGCCGCGGTCGAGCGACGGCATCGCCGCCGCCAGCCCGTCGAGCAGCTCGTGGTCGAGTGCGTTGCGCGAGTCCGGGCGGTTGAGCGTGAGGCGAGCGACCGCCTCCGCGGGCTCGTCAAGCAGAAGCTTCCCCCCAGCGAGTTCTTCGGCCATGCGGGTGAGGCTATTCGAGGACGACGAGGACGTCGCCCTCGGAGACCGACTGGCCCTCCTCGCAGCGGATCTCGGCGACCTTCCCCGGGTCCTCGGCCTCGACGGGCATCTCCATCTTCATCGACTCGAGGATGACGACGGTGTCGCCCTCGTCCACCTGGTCGCCGACCGCGACCTCGATCTTCCAGACTGTGCCCGTGATATGGGCCTCCACGTCGGCCATGCGCGGGCACTCTAGTCAGCAGTGACGCCGGAACCTGCCCGCGTCGCGATCGTCGCCGCCCGGAACGAGGCGGACCGGGTCGGACCGGCGCTCGACGCGCTCAGGGCGATGCTGCCGGACGCTCGCCTGATCGTCGCCGATGATGCCTCCGCCGACGGCACCCAGCAGGTCGCGATGGGCCACGGCGGCTGGGTGGTGAGCAGGGGACGGCCGCACGGAAAGGGTGGCAACGTTGGAGCGGCGGCGCACGCGGCCATCGACGAGTTCCCGGACGACGCAACGGTGCTGCTCTGCGATGCGGACCTCGGAGCGAGCGCCGGCGAGCTGCGGCCGCTGACCGACGCCGTCGAAGCGGGCCGCTGCGACCTCGCGATCGCGGCGTTCGCTTCTGAGAGGGTGCGCGACAGCGCAACCCGTGTCAGGTCTGGGGGCTTCGGGGTGACGCTCGGCTACGGGCGCCGGGCGGTCGAGCGGCTCTGCGGGGCGCGGGTCGACTCGCCGCTCTCCGGCCAGCGCGCGATGCGAATCGGCACGCTCCGGCTGCTGATCCCCTTCGCCGACGGCTGGGGCCTCGAGGTCGGGATGACGATCGACGCGGTGCGGCACGGCCTGCGCCTCGAGGAGATCGAGCTGCCGCTCGTCCACAGTGCCACGGGCCGTACCCCGGCCGGGTTCCTCCACCGCGCGGCGCAGCTCCGCGACATCCGGCGGGCGGCCCGGAGCCGAGCCGGATAGCTTCCCCGCCGATGATCCTGGCGATCGACCAGGGGACCACGGGGACCACCTGCATCGTCTTCGACGAGGCTGGACTGGCCTGCGGCCGCGCCTACAGCGAGTTCGAGCAGTACTTCCCGAAGCCGGGCTGGGTCGAGCACGACGCCGCCGAGATCTGGGAAGTGACCAGGAAGGTCGCGGTCGGCGCCCTGGCGGACGCTGGCGTGCAGGGATCCGACCTGGCCGGAATCGGGATCACAAACCAGCGGGAGACGGTCGTCGCCTGGGACCCCGCCACCGGGGAGCCGGTTCACCGGGCGCTCGTCTGGCAGGATCGGCGCACCGCCGCCCGCTGCGACGAGCTGCGCGAGCAGGGCAATGAGCCGCTGATCCGCGAGCGCACCGGGCTCGTGATCGACCCCTACTTCTCCGGGACCAAGATCGAGTGGCTGATCCGGAATGCCAAGCTCCCCGAGGGCACCGTCTTCGGCACGATCGACTCCTGGCTGGCCTTCAAGCTCACCGGCCGTCACTTGATCGACTACTCGAACGCCTCGCGGACGATGCTGTTCGACATCCGCAAGATCGCCTGGGACGACGAGCTCTGCGAGCTGCTCGGCGTGTCCCCGCGCTCGCTGCCGGAGCCGGTGCCCTCGTCCGAGGTCTACGGCACGACGTCGGTCTTCGGCGGCGAGGTCCCTGTGGCGGGCATCGCGGGCGACCAGCAGGCGGCGCTCTTCGGGCAGGCGTGCCAGAAGGCCGGGGAGGCCAAGAATACCTACGGGACGGGCAGCTTCGTCCTGCTCAACACCGGAGCCGAGGCGCCCGAGCCTGGGGAGGGCCTCCTCGCCACGATCGCCTGGGGCCTCGGCGGCGAGGTCGCCTATGCGCTGGAGGCTGCCGTCTTCGTCACGGGCGCCGCCGTGCAGTGGCTCCGGGACGGCCTCCGGATCATCACCGGTGCGGCGGAGACCGAGGCGATCGCGGCCTCACTCGACTCCAACGACGACGTCTACTTCGTCCCCGCACTGACCGGGCTGGGCTCACCGCACTGGGACCCGTACGCGCGCGGGACGATCGTCGGGTTGACGCGGGGCGCGACACGGGCCCATCTCGTCCGCGCCGCCCTCGAGTCGATCGCCTACCAGACGGTCGACGCCGTCCGCGCCCAGGAGGCGGCGTCGGGGGAGAGTATCCCGTCGCTCAAGGCGGACGGGGGTGCGGTCGCCAACTCCTGGCTGATGCAGTTTCAGGCGGACGTGCTCGGGGTGCCGGTGATCGTCCCCGAGATCGCCGAGACGACCGCGCTCGGCGCCGCCTACCTCGCCGGGATCGCGACCGGCGAGTGGACCGCCGATCAGGTCCGCGAGATGTGGCGCGAGGCGGCCACCTACGAGCCCTCGATGCCGGAATCGGAGCGCGACGAACTGCTCGGGCGCTGGGCCGAGGCGGTGGAGCGGTCCCGCGGCTGGGCGCGTGGCTAAGTAGGCTGACCCGACGCGTAACCCACCCGCCATCAACGGGTAGGAATCAACACGTACGGCCGTCCCTGACGGCCTTTTCTCTACGGGCGAGAGATATGCCGAAGGTGAACCCCAAGGACATGAAGCCGCAGGTGTACAAGGACCCGCGGCCGGCCGAGATCTTCGACCAGTACCACCGCAGCGCCCGCAAGCGCGTCGGCTGGATCTACGACATCGCCCGGATCATCCTCACCATTCCGACCATCCTGCTCTACCGGACCCGGGCGATCGGCGTGGAGAACGTCCCCGCCACGGGGCCGGTGATCTTGGCGCCCAACCACTTCAGCCAGTGGGACCACTTCTTCGCCGCCGTCTATCTGAACCGGAAGGTCCAGTTCATGGCGAAGTCGCAGCTCTTCACCAACCCTGCGATCAAGTTCATCTTCAAGCACGGCGGTGCTTTCCCTGTCCGGCGCGGCCACCACGACGAGGAGGCGTTCGTCACCGCGAACACCATCCTCGATCGCGGCGGGACGATGCTGATGTACGCGGAGGGTGGCCGCTCGCGGACCGGCGATCTGGGCGAGCCGAGACGCGGTATTGGCAAGATCGCGCTCGAGTCCGGCGCGCCGGTCGTCCCGGTGGCGATCCACGGCTCCGCCCACGTTCGTGGCTGGCGGCGCTTCCGCTTCCCGAAGGTGACGATCCAGTACGGCGAGCCGGTCACGTTCCCGGTCAACGCGGGCCCGGACCGCGACGAGCAACAGCAGGTCGCCAACCAGATCTTCGACCGGGTCCGCGCGATGTACGTCGACCTGGAGGAGAACGGCCGCCGCGACGTGCTCAGGCGGCTGCGCGAGGGACTGCCGGCCGCTTCCCCCGAGCCGGACGGGGACGTCTACTCCTCGTAGCGCGGCTCGAGCTTCTCCCAGAACTCCCGGTCGTGCCCGGGAACCATCAGCGCGTACGGGTAGGTTCGCCGGTAGGCCTGCAGCTCCCGCAGCGAGCGCCGGAAGTTGTGCTCGTCGGCCATCATCGTCGGCTCCGTCTCCCCCTCGAACTGCTTCCAGTCGTAGGCGGCGTCGCCGATGACGACGAAGTCGCGGCGGGGCAGGCGCAGGATCACCGACGTGTGGCCCGCGCTGTGTCCCGGCGTGTAGGCGAGTCGCACCGAGCCGTCTCCGAAGAGATCGAATGTCCGGCCGAAGGGGCCGTACGACTCGATCCGCTCGCCGTCGAAGTCCACCGTCGCAAAGTCGAAGGCGTAGTCGTAGTGCGACGTGATGTAGCCGCGGAGCCGCTTGCGCCTTCCGGCCGTCGCCGCCTCCCACTCGGTCGCGCTGACGACGAACTGCGCCTCCGGAAACGCCTCGATCGCGGAGGCATGGTCCTCGTGCAGATGGGTGAGCACAACGACGGCGATGTCCGTCGGGTCGACGCCGCGGTCGCGCAGCTGGGAGACGACATCCTTGCCCTCCTCGACGCGATAGTGCCGGCTCGAGAAGCGCCCCAGGTTGTCGCGGGGGTCGCGGGCGATCGACGGATGCAACCCTGCGTCCACCAGGATGTTGCCGGCGCTCGGGTGCTGCGCCAGGTAGACGGGCACCGGCCGCGCCTCCCAGGTCTCGGGCTTGCTCCCGATGCCAAGCGCCCGCACGCGGGCCAACGGGCCACGCCCGTCCTTCGCGAAGAACGAGGCGGGCCAGAGGGCCTCGCCCGTGGCGATCGGCTCCACGATCACCGATGCGCCGTCGGTGCCCCCGACCAGCGGCTCATCAAGCGGAATCGGCTCTGCCTTGACGCTCACAAGGCCAGCGTAATCCGGCCACCTCCCCAGGGTGGGCGGTTTCGTGCCCTGATCAAACGGGTCGCGCTGTCGCGCGCCCTCGCACTAAGCTCAGCGCGCCATGACGGAGGGGACCAGCTCGCGCATCTTCGCGCCCGGCCTGCTCGACGGCCGGATCTCCGTCGTCTCGGGCGCGGGCACGGGCCTGGGCAAGGCGACCGCGCTCGAGCTGGCCGAGCTGGGGGCGACCGTGATCGGCTGCGGGCGCCGCGCGGAGCCGCTGGAGGGCATGGTCTCCGAGGTCGCCGAGCGCGGCGGCAAGGCCGGGTTCGAGGCGCTCGACATCCGCGACGAGGAGGCCGTCGACGGGTTCATGGAGGGGATCGTCGAGCGCCATGGCCGCATCGACCTGCTGGTCAACAACGCGGGCGGTCAGTTCCTCAGCCCGGCCGAGGCGATCACGCCCAAGGGCTTCCGGACGGTGATCGAGCTCAACGTCCAGGGCACCTGGCAGATGACGCACGCGGCCGCGACCAAGGCCTTCATCCCGCAGGGGGAGGGCAAGGTGATCAGCATCACCGTCTCCCCGCACATGGGCTTCCCGGGAATGGTTCACACCGGTGCTGCCCGGGCTGCGGTCGAGAACATGATGCGGACGCTCTCGGTGGAGTGGGCCCGCTTCGGAGTGCGAGCGGTGGCGGTCGCGATCGGGCAGTTCGACACCGAGACTCTGCGGACCAAGTACCCGAAGGCGATCGTCGACAACGTCGCTTCCACGGTGCCCCTCGGCCGGCTCGGCACCGAGGAGGAGATGGCCTGGCTGATGGCCTACTTGGCCTCGCCGGCCGGCGACTTCTTCTCGGGCTGTGTGATCACCGTCGACGGGGCCCGCGACAACTGGTTCGGGAGCTGGCCGCCCGGAGGGGCCGCAGAGGGCGGCGAGCCTCTCAAAGAAGAGAGGCGATGGGAGTAGGCCGGGCTACTGCCCCGGCGGCTTGAAGGCGATCTCGCCGAGCCGGCGGTAGCCGGCGACGCTCGGATGCACGTCGTCGCTCGCGACCCATCCGGGCCTGATCGTCCCGGGCTCATCCGGGTTCTCGAGCGTGGCGTGGAACGGAAGGACCGGAACGTGCTCCCTGCGCCCGAGCCGGCGCATCGCCCGGTTGAGCTGGTCGACGAGCGCGTCGGCCTGGGGGTGGAGCCTGGTGAGCGGGATGCTGTCCGCGAGCTCGACCGCGATGTCCTCGGCCTTCGCGTCCTGCACCATCCCCTGAAGGTTCTTGACGATCGCCTCGACGGGCCGGCCCTGCGTCAGGTCGTTGATACCGCCCTCGATCACGATCCCGTCCGTGCCCGTGGCGCAGAGGTCGAAGCGTTGCATGATCTCGTCCGTCCGCTCGGAGGGAACCCCGCAGTTGCGGATCTCGAGGCTGGGGTACTTCTTCTGGGCCCAGTACTCCCACTGGCTTCGGGGGTTGTGCCCCCAATGGAGGATCTTGCGGATCGTCGGGTCCTGCTCGTAGCCGGGGCTGCCGGCCATGATCGAGTCGCCCAGGGCGACCACGACCTGCTTGTCGCCGCCGCTCTTGCCGCTGCCGCAGCCGGCGAGGGCGAGCAGCAGGAGTGCGGCAGCGACGACCGCGGAGGCGACGCAGACGCTCAGGAGTACATCCCGGTGAACTGCCCGCCGGTGACGTTGATCACCTGGCCGTGGATGAAGTTGGAGAGGGGCGAGCAGAGGAACAGGATCGGCCCCGCCGCGTCCGACGGCTCGGCCGGGCGCCCCAGCGGGATCGTCAGCCGGGCCATCTGTCGCAGCTGCTCGGGGATGCCGAGCGAGACCTGCTCGCCGCTCTCCCCGGCAGCCTCCATCGTCTCGCCCTTCTCCTTCGCCTGCGTCAACCGCGTCTCGACGAAGCCGAAGGCGACCGCGTTCGAGTTGACCTTGAACTGACCCCACTCCTTGGCGATCGTCTTGGTCAGGCCGGTGACGCCCGCTTTGGCGGAGGAGTAGTTGGCCTGGCCCGAGTTCCCCATCGTGCCCGAGATCGAGGTGACGTTGACGATCTTGCGGAAGCGCTCCTCGCCGGCCTCGGCCTCCTTCTTCGCGGCCTCGCGCCAGCTCGGCGCCAGCGCGCGGATCATCCGGAAGGGGACAATCGTGTGGATGTCGAGCATCGCCTGGAACTGCTCGTCGGACATCCGGTGCACGACGCCGTCCCAGGTGTAGCCGGCGTTGTTGACCACCGCGTCCACCTCGCCGAATGCGTCGATCGCCGCCTTGACCAGCTCGTCCGGCACGCCCGGCTTGGTCAGGTCGCCCGCGAAGACCGCGGTCTCGCCGTCGATCTCCTTCGCCGCCTGCTCGGCGACGTCCCCGTCGAGGTCGTTGATCAGCACCTTCGCCCCCTCGCGGCAGAAGAGCTCGGCCGTGGCGCGGCCGATGCCCCGCGCGGAGCCGGTGATGATCGCGCTCTTTCCGTCAAGCAATCCCAAGGTCGCCTCCTAGTTGGTTGGGGCGGGGATTCTTACCCAAACCTGTAAGTGGCGATGCCGTGGGCGACCACGGTGCCCTCGGGATCGGTCACCCTCACCTCGCAGAAGCTGAGCCGCCCGCCGCGCCTGGCCACCTTCCCCTCGGCGCGCAGGTCGACCCCGTCGGCCGCCGACGCGTAGTTGACGGAGAGCGAGACGGTCGAACCCGCCGGGTTCTCGGGCACCTCGTCAGTCGCCCAGGCGGCGGCCATCGCGGCGGTGTCGATCAGGGCCCCGATCGCGCCGCCGTGGACGACCGCGCCGATGGTGGCGAGCTCAGGCTTGAAGGGGAGCTCGAGTACGGCCTCGTCGTCGCCGATCGAGGCGAGCCGGATGCCGAGCTGCGCCGCGTGCGGCGAGTTCGGGATGAAGGCCTCGATGATCTCCCGGCGGGTTGGCGTCTCGCTCACGGCGGGGAGCCTATTCAGAGGCCGAGCAGCGCCGGGCCGAGCGAGAGAACCGAGCGCGGGTTGACGCCGTGGTCCTGCTCGAACTTGTGCTGGAGGCGGTCGTCGAACAACGCGAGGAGGAGCTCCTCGCGGCTCGAGCCGAAGCTGCAGGCCGCCCGGTCGAGCGCCGACAGCGAGATGTCCTGGAGTTCCCCGCTGATCCCGCCGGTGTCGGGCAGCTGGCGGTCCTGGCAGGGGTCGCGAATCGGCACTGTGGTCTGGTTGGAGGCCGCGAAGGCGAGCCCGTAGGCGCCTGCGGCCATGGCGGCGGCCGCGCCGGCGCCGGCGATCGAGCGCCTGGCGAGGGCCGCAGCCCCAAGCGCTCCGCTCAGCAGGATCAGCGCGGCAAGCAGCGCCAGGCCGGCGGTGACGACGAAGGTCGGGCGGAAGGCCTGGCGGACCGCGCCCGTGACGACGTTGTCGAGGGTCGCGCCCAGCTTGTCGAGCTCCGCCGCCTGGCCGGGGTCGAGGCCGGTGCGCGCGTCTGCAATCGACTTCTGCAGTTCGCCGCGTGGATCGTCGGTGTTGAGGCCACCGAACAGGTCGGGGGCGATCGCGATCTTGTCCTCGGGTGGCAGGTGGGCGTCGAGCACGGCGGCCGTGCCCTGCTCGCGGGCCGAGTCGATCGTCGAGGTCAGGTTTGACGAGATCAGCGGGGCGAGGGCGGCGAGCGCGAGCGCGATCCCGGCGCTCCGGATCGAGAGCAGGCGGGCGACGTCGTGGCGCGTGCGCTCCGGGATCAGCTGCCCGGAGAGCGCGGGCAGCGCCAGCCCCATTCCCGCGCCCGCCAGCACCTGCGGCACCACGGTCCACCAGGCCGAGGCGCTCGGGAGCAGCGCCAGGCAGCCGACCCCGCCCGCCACCAGGAGGCAGCCGGCGATCGCCTTCGTCTCCGGGTCGCCTGGCGTCCGCGACGAGATCAGCGCAGCAACCGGCAGGACGCTGACGGCGGCCGCCGCCGCCAGTGGCTCGATGCTCCACCCGGAGACGAGCAGCAGCACGACCAGGAAGATCACAGCTGTCAGCGAGGCGGAGAGCAACCCGAGCGCCAGGGCGGAGCGCAGCGGCAGCGGTCCGGTGGGGCGGTCGGGGTCCCGGCCATCGTCGGGCTCGACCACCTCGCGCCGCGCCGCGAGCAGCGCGACCACTGCTCCGGGGAAGACGATCGGCGCCTGGGCGAGGAAGATCGCTCGCCAGGAGAAGGCCTGAGTGAGCGCGCCCCCGAGCGCCGGCCCCACAGCGATGCCGAACACGGAGGCGGCCACCCACATCCTGCGGCCCGATCCGGGCCGGCCCGCGTCCAGCAGCTCGAAGGAGGCGACCAGCCCGCCGGCGCCACCGATCGCCTGCACGCCGCGCAGGACCAGCAACAGCGGCAGTGAGTCCGAGGCGCCGCATCCCAGCGAGGCGGCGCAGAACAGCGCCAGCCCCGCCGCACCGACGTGGGCGTCCCCGTAGCGGCGGCAGAGCCAGGCGGAGGGGAGGAGGGCGATTGCGAGCACCGCCGTGTAGACGCCGAGCACCAGGGCGACGCCCTCGACCGTGGCATTGAGCTCGACCAGGATCGAGGGCAGGCCGAGGGTGACGATCGAGGCGTCCGCCAGCGCGATCCCCGCGGCCAAGGCTAAGAAGACGCGCCTCACGTGCCAAAGCTACCGCCGGCCCCTCATCGTCCGGTCGTCCGCGGGCTATCCAGACAGCACGATCGGTCGTATTTCTGTATAGTCAGCACGACCGTTCGTACTAACTAGGAAAGGAACCACTCATGCAGCTGTACGTGATCCGCCGAAAGCAGGCGTGGAAGTCGCCGGAGGAGGTCGAACAGATCGCCGCGCGGTCGAAGCAGGTCGCGGACGATGAGTTCCCGGCCGACGTCCGCTGGATTCGCAGCTACGTGATCGCCGAGGAGGACGGGACGCTGGGAAGCGTCTGCATCTACCAAGCGGTCAGCCCCGAGGCGATCCGCAAGCACGCGGCCCGCGTGGGCATGCCGGCCGACGAGATCTGGAACGCCGCTGACACCGTGGTGATCCGCCCCGATCCCGTCACGGAGCCGGTCGCATCGTGAGCCGAGCGGGCGGCGGGCGCACCTGCGTCCGCCGCCCGCTGCGGCTCAGGCCGCCGCGGCTTCGAGCCGGCGCTCGATCGCCCGGCGCCCCCGCTTGATCGGCTCGGGGCCCTGCATCACCGAGAACTGCGTGTTCGCGAGGAACAGAGCCGCCTCGAGCTCGAACGCGAGCTGGGCGGCGTTCTCATGCTTGTCGATGTCGCCCTCCTTCTGGGCGTCCCTGATCGCGGACTCCAGGCGCCCGAGCCAGTCCTCGAGGAAGGCGAGCAGCCGGTCGCGGACGGCGCCGGGCTGCATGCTGACCTCGACGAGCACCGTGGCGAAGAAGCAGCCCCCCGGGAACGTCCCCGACTCGATGTAGCGCAGGTAGAAGTCGAGCAGCGCGCGCAGTCGCTCGATCCCGCTGGTGGCGGCGGAGGCCGGCTCGAGCACCTGGCGGTCGAAGATCTCGTTGGCGGTCTCGACGGTCGCCAGCTGGAGCTCCTCCTTGGAGCCGAAATGGGCGAACAGGCCGCTCTTGCTCATTCCCACGGCGTCCGCGAGCCGGCCGAGCGACAGCCCGGAGATCCCCTCCACGGTTGCGAGGCGGGCCGCCTCGTTCAGGATCGCGCTGCGGCTGCGCTCGCCGTCGCTGCGCAACTTGCGCGCCGGAGCCTTTCGCTTGGGTTTCGCCGCGGTCCGTGCCACCAACCTAACTTAGCACGACCGGTCGTTATCCTGGGACGCTACAGCCCGAGCTGCTTCCCGAGGATCTCCTTCATCACCTCGTCGGTGCCGCCGCCGATCGGGCCGAGGCGCGCGTCCCGGTAGGCGCGCTCGACGCCGTACTCGCGCATGTAGCCATAGCCACCGTGGATCTGGATCGCCTCGTCGGCGACCTCGCACATCGCCCGCTGGGTGAAGAGCTTGGCCTGGGTGACCTCGCGGGTGGCATCCTCGCCGGCGGCGAACTTGCGCAGGCAGGCGTAGGTGAGCGCCCGTGAGACCTCGATCTTCGTCGACATCTCCGCGAACTTGTGGCGGATCGCCTGGAAGCGGCCGATCGGCCGGCCGAAGGCCTCGCGCTCCTTCGCGTAGCGAGAGCGTGGTCTCGAACACCTTCTGCATCCCGCCCACCGCGCCGAGCGCCATGGTCAGCCGCTCCCACTGGAAGTTGGCCATGATCAGGTAGAAGCCGCCGTTCTCCTCGCCGAGCAGGTTCTCCTCCGGTACCTCGACGTCGGTGAAGGAGAGCTCACCGGTGTCGGAGGAGTGCCAGCCCATCTTCTCCAGCTTGGAGACGACCTCGTAGCCCGGCATGTCGCGCTCCAGGACGAGGAAGGAGATGCCGTGGTGGCCGCCCTCCTCGGTGGTCTTGCAGGCGCAGACGAGGAAGTCGGCGCGCACGCCGTTGGTGATGAAGGTCTTAGCGCCGTTGATGACGTAGCCGCCATCGACCCTGCGTGCGGTCGTCCTCAGCGAGGCGACGTCGGAGCCGGCGCCGGGCTCGGTGATGCCGAGCGCGCCGATCTTCTCGCCCTTGATCCCGGGCACCAGCCAGCGCTGCTTCTGCTCCTCGGTGCCGAACTTCCAGATCGGGGGCGTGGCGATCTCGGCGTGCGCGCCGATCCCGGCCGCGACGCCGCCGCTGCCGCCGGAGCGGGAGAGCTCCTCGACCCAGACGGCGTCGTGGACGTAGTCGCCGCCCTGGCCGCCGTACTCGGTCTCGTACTTGAGCCCGAGGAAGCCGAGCTCGCCACACCGGTCGTAGAGCTCCCGCGGGAACTCGCGGGCCGTCCTCCCACTCGTCGACGTGGGGGGCGATCTCCTTGCTGACGAACCGTCGCACCGACTCGCGGAGCTCCTCGTGCTCCTCGCCGAAGGGCGGGATCGGCGCCCGCGCCCCCTGGTCCTTGATCACGGTCACGGGCGGAGCCTAGAGGGACCTCAGGCCTTCGCGCGCTCCTCCATCAGGATGGCGAGGGCGCCGAGCACGGACACGTCGATCAGCATCAGAAGGATCGCGAGCCAGGCCGTGTCCGTCAGGAACATGGCCGCGAAGACGATGTGCGCGATCGCCGAGAGCACGCCGACCCAGAGGGCCCAGCGGCGGCCGAGGACGATCCCGAAGGAGGCGGCCAGCTGCACGAGGGCGACGATCAGCCAGAGCCCGCCGGCCGGTCGCGCGTCGCCGGTCAGCCAGCTCGCCGTGGTGATGAAGATGTGGGAGCCGGCGATCACTGAGATCGCGTAGAAGAGGTTGAGCAGCGCGATCACACCCAGCCAGGTCGCGGCGAAGAGCAGGACGCCGATGCCCTCGATGTCCGGCCGCTCGGTGTAGACGAAGTTGTTGCGCTCGGCGGTCGCCACCGCCGCCAGCACACCGGATCCCCCTGCGCCTGTCATCACCCGGATCGGATGACGTTCCGGTCAGCCTGCGGGCGGACGCCAGTCCTCGAGCATCGTGTAGCCGCGGCCCTTGTGGTCGAAGCCGAGCAGGTCCCCCTGCGGGTTCTTCTTGTTGCCGTGGTGGTAGGCGCGCACCTCGGCGATCTTGCCGTCGCGCATCAGGAACCACTCCGTGCCGCGGTCGAGCCGCTTCTCGCCGGAGCGGGGGTCGCGCCAGGTCATCGTCCACTCGATCACGGCCTCGTCACCCTGCTCGATGCCGTGCTCGAGGTACCACTGGCCGTCGATCTGCTCGACGCCCAGCTTCGAGTTCATCCCGATCCGCTCGGCTCCCTCGTGCGGCCCAAGTCGCGTGTAGTAGTGGACGGCGTCCTCGGTGAAGTGGGAGGCGACCAGCTCGGGGTCGCCCGTGTTGAGCGCCTCGTAATAGGAGCGGATGTGGTCGAGGTTGCTCATTCGAGCCCGGCGGCCCTCCTGGCCTCCTCGTGCTCCATGAAGTAGTCGGCGCGGACGAGCTTGCCGTCGCGAACCGTGAAGATGGAGGCGAGCTCCTGGTCAACCGGCAGGCCGCTCTCCACTCCGCTGGCGGCGAACCCCAGTTCCAGAAGCACCCTGCCATCCCCCAAGTCGGTGACCTCATCGACCGTCATGTGCGTGGTCCAGTCCTCGCCGAAGGCGATGTTCCAGCTGTTGAAGACGTTGCGGAGCTGTTCGCGGCCTTGGAAGGGGCCGGGCTCCGGCCAGTCGCGCGGCGGATAGCCGACGCAGTCCTCCGACCAGAGGGCCCAGGCGGCGTCGCGCTCACCGGCGATCCACAGGTCGATCGCTCGGCGCGCAAGCGCCACGTCCTCCTCGCTCATGCCCTCCTTATACCCGGGGGCCTTAGAGCCCGTAGGACCGCCCGATCACCTCGAGCATGATCTCGTCGGTGCCGGCGCCGATCCGGTTTAGCCGCGAGTCGCGGTAGGCGCGCTCGACCTCATACTCCTTCATGTAGCCGTAGCCGCCGTGGATCTGGATGCAGTCGTCGGCGACCTCCTCGATCACGCGTGAGGCGTAGAGCTTCGCCTGGGTGATCTCGCGGACTGGGTATTCACCGTTGTGGAAGCGCCAGGCCGTGGCGTAGACCATCTGCTTTGCGGCCTCGATCTTCACCGACATCTCGGCGAACTTGTGTCGGATCGCCTGGAAGCGGCCGATCGGGCGGCCGAACGCCTGGCGCTCCTTCGCATACTCGAGCGTCCGCTCGAAGACCCGTTCGGCACCTGAGACGCAGCCGATCGCTGCGACCAGGCGCTCTCCCTGGAGCTCCCAGCTGATGTGGTAGAAGCCCTTGCCCTCCTGGCCGAGCATGTTCTCCGCTGGCACACGGACGTCCTGGAAGGAGAGCTCGCCGGTATCGGAGGCGTGCATCCCCATCTTCTCGAGCTTGCGGGAGACGCTGAACCCCTCGACCTCGTTGCCGTCCTTGTCGCGGATGTCGACGATGAACAGGGTGATGCCGTCATGGCCGGCGTCGGGGTCGGTCTTGGCGACCAGGACGATGTAGTTGGCGCGCAGCCCGTTGGTGATGAACGTCTTGGAGCCGTTGATCACGTACTCGTCGCCGTCGCGCTTCGCCGTCGTCCGGATGCCGGCGACGTCGGAGCCGGCGCCGGGCTCGGTGATGCCGAGCGAGCTGATCAGCTCGCCCTTGATGGAGGGGACCAGGTAGCGCTGCTTCTGGTCCTCGGTGCCGAGCAGGTGGATCGGCGGCGTGGCCATGTCGGTGTGGACCGCCATCCCCATGTTCAGCCCGCCGCTGCCCGAATAGCTCATCGCGTCGGCGCGCACCAGCGAGTAGTAGTAGTCGCCGCCCTGGCCGCCGTACTCCTCCGGGTAGCAGAGGCCGATGTACCCGAGCTCGCCGGCGCGATGCAGGACCGAGTCGGGCCAGAGGCTCTCCTCCCACTCGAAGCGGTGCGGGGTGAGCTCCTTCAGCACCCAGGACTTCATGGATTCGCGGAGCTGCTCGTGCTCGTCGGTGAAGATGAAGTGCTCGCGCTTGGCGCCGTGGTCGGGCTTGATCACGCTGGAGGTCGCGGTGGCCACTCGAGGTCTCCTTGTCGTATGCGCTGGAAATGGGGGCGATCGAGGCCGATCCGGGCCTCGTCGCAGAGTGAATAGTAGGACTTCCTACTTCCTACTGCAACCGCATGGATAAGCGGATTTTCCCGGCGCATGGCGATTGGAGGTGCTCGCCGGCAACCGCGAGATCTACGACTCCTGACAGGCGAACCCTGCTCTTCCGCCCGGTGCTGGGAGCGAGCTCGCTGCTGGTTGCCATACGCCTGCTGCGCGCGCTCGATCGCGAGGAGGCGCGCTCGCCGTGCGTACTAGCGCGAGAAGTAGGACGTAGCACTTCCCATTTTTGGCTTGATCCACTAGGGTGCTCGGGCCGATGGCCGACGAGCTGCTCTACGAGGTGTCCGACGGCGTCGCGACGGTGACGCTGAACCGGCCCGGATCAGCGCAACGCGCTCAACGGAGAGCTGCTCTCGGCGCTGGTCGACGGGATGAAGCGGGCTCGCGACGACGATGCAGTCCGCGCCGTGGTCCTGACCGGCGCGGGCGACAAGGTCTTCTGCGCGGGAGCCGACCTGGGCGGGTTCGCCGCCGATGCCCCCCTGGTCGACAAGCACTTCGCATCGGATCTCTTCCTCGAGTTCTTCCGGCTGATGCCGCGGCTCGGCAAGCCCTCGCTCTGCGCGGCAAACGGACACGTGCTCGCGGGCGGGATGGGCCTGGCCCTTTCCTGCGATCTGCTGATCGCGAAGGAGGGCGCGCGCTTCGGCACGCCGGAGATCAACGTGGGCGCCTTCCCCTACATGATCATGTCGATCATCTACCGCAACGTCCCGCGGAAGAAGGTCAACGAGATGATGCTGCTCGGCGAGCAGATCTCCGCGGAGCAGGCGGTGGAGTACGGGCTCGCCAACAAGGTCGTCCCGGCCGGTGAAGTTCGACGCCGCGGTCGCCGACTGGGCCGGCAAGCTCGCCTCGAAGAGCCCGGTGCTGATGCGGCTCGGCCACGACGCGATGTACCGCCAGCAGGACATGGCGATCGACGACGCGCTCGAGTACCTGCGCTCGCAGCTCTCGCTCACCTTCTCGACCGAGGACATCAAGGAGGGCGTCGCCGCCTTCTTCGAGAAGCGCGAACCAAACTGGAAGGGGCACTGATGGCCGCGACCGACGAGACCAAGCACCAAGGCGAGGCCAAGGAGGCCCCGGACGAGGTCGAGGGCGGCGAGGCGACCGGGATGAAGGGCCTCACCGAGGACCTGCATGCCCGCCGCGATCAGGCGAAGCTGGGCGGTGGCGAGGAGAAGATCGCCCTGCAGCACGAGCGCGGCAAGCTCACCGCCCGCGAGCGGATCGACCTGCTCTGCGACCCGGCGACCTTCGTCGAGATGGGCATCCACGGCCGTCCGCACTTCAGCCAGCGCAACATGGAGGGCAAGGAGGCGCCCGCCGACGGCGTGATCACCGGCTGGGGCGACGTCGACGGCCGCCGCTGCTGCATCGCCGCCTACGACTTCACGGTGATGGCGGGCTCGATGGGGATGACGGGCGAGCTCAAGGTGAGCCGCGGCTGCGGGAGATGGCGCTGACCAAGCGGATGCCGTTCATCTGGCTGCTCGACTCCGCCGGCGCCCGCATCCAGGAGGCGGCGGGCTCGCTGTTCGCCGGCTCGGGCCACCTCTTCCAGGAGGAGGTCGTGATGTCGGGAGTGGTCCCCATGGTCGCCGCGATGCTCGGGCCCTGCGCCGCGGGCACCGCCTACATCCCGGCGCTCTCGGACTTCGTCCCGATGGTCGTCGGCCAGGGCGCGATGGCGCTGGCCGGGCCGCACCTGACGAAGGCGGTCACCGGCGAGGACATCTCGATGGAGGACCTGGGCGGCGCCAAGGTCCACTGCCGGAAGTCGGGCGTGGGCGACCTCGAGGTGAAGGACGACCAGGAGTGCATCCAGGTGGTCAAGGACTACCTCTCCTACTTCCCGGCGAACTGCGAGGAGCGGCCGCCGGTCCAGCGAGGCGAAGGACCCCGAGGACCGGATGTCGGAGAAGCTGCTCGACATCGTCCCCGAGTCGCCGCGGCACCCGTACGACATGTACGACGTGATCCGGGAGATCGTCGACGACGGCGAGTTCTTCGACATCAAGCCGAAGTTCGCGAAGACGATCATCACCTGCCTGGCCCGCTTCGGCGGCCAGCCGGTCGGCATCGTCGCCAACCAGCCGAAGCAGCTCGGCGGCATCCTCGAGAACGATTCAGCCGACAAGGCGGCGCGCTTCATCAACCTCTGCGACGCCTTCAACATCCCGCTGGTCTTCCTCCAGGACGTCCCCGGCTTCATGGTCGGCTCGAAGGTCGAGCACGCCGGGATCATCCGGCACGGGGCGAAGATGCTCTACGCCGTCTCCCGGGCGACCGTGCCGAAGGTGACGGTTGTCGTCCGCAAGGCCTACGGCGCCGGCTACTACGTGATGAACGGCAAGGCCTACGAGCCGGACCTGATCGTGGCCTGGCCCTCGGCCGAGATCTCGGTGATGGGCGCCGAGGGCGCGGTCAACATCATCGGCCGCTCGGCGATCGAGGCCTCCGACGACCCGGAGGCGACCCGCGAGCAGATGCTCGAGGCTGTCCGCAAGCAGATCGACCCCTACATCGCGGCGGGCAACGCGATGATCGACGACATCATCGACCCGCGCGAGACGCGGCCGACGATCATCCGCGGGCTGCGGATGGCGCAGAACAAGCGTGTCGACCGGCCCTGGAAGAAGCACGGGGTGATGCCGGTCTGAGCGAGACGAAGACGTTTCTCGGCGGGAAGGGGGTGCTCACCTTCGACGGCGAGGTGGTCGAGGCCTGCGGGTTCGACAACGACTTCTCCCACCGCGTCCATTCCGCGCTGATCACCGAGGTCAAGGTGGACAGGGAGTCGGTGTACTTCAGGTTCCGGGGCGCAAACGCGCCGCTGTTCGCGTTTTTCACGGAGGAGGAACTCGCGAGCCCGGAGCTCACGGACCTGATCGACGCCGTCCGCTCCGCATCCCCCAGCCTGGAGAAGTCGTGACGGACGGGCGAATCACCGTCGTCACCAGCAGGGGGGTCCTGACCTTCGACGGCGAGGTCGTCGAGTCGTTCGGTTACAGCTTCGATCGGCCGGTCCGCGCCCATGTGGCGATGCTGAAGAGGATCGAGGTCGACGAGGGCGGCCGGTTCAGCGACCCCTCGGTTTCGTTCAAGGTCGACGGCCAGCCGATCGGCCCGCAGGGGGCGTTCACGAAGGAGGAAGCCGCCAGCCCCGAGCTCGCGAAGCTGATCGATGCCGTGCGCGCGGCGGCCCCCAACCTGGAGGAGTCATGAGCGAGTACATGGAAGTCGTCTGCGAGAAGGGGGTGCTCACATTCGACGGGCGGGTCGTCGAGGTGTTCGGTTTCGGCCGCCAGGACTTCTCGGTTCGAGTCCACGTCGCGAATCTGGAGAAGATCGAGATCCACGAGGGTGGGCGCCTCTCGAAGCCGTTCGTGAACTTCAAGGCGCGTGACATGAAGATCGATGGGTTCACGGAATTGACCAAGGAGGAGTTCGCCACTCCGGAGCTCACCGAGCTGATCAACGCGGTCCATGAGGCCGCCCCGAACACGGAGGGCGGATCAGCGCCGACCAGCCGATCGACATCGTGCTCACCTACGGCGTGATCTCGTTCGACCGGCGAGTGCTCGAGCTGTTCGGCAAGACCGGCGGCTCCCCCGAGCGCCTGCACGTCGCGGCGATCACCAGCGTCGATTACGACGGGGGTGACGTCACGATCCGGACCAGCGACCAGACCCAGCGCTCGATCTCGCTGACCGACGAGGACGAGGACAAGCGCGGCGACGTCGACAACCTGGTGGACCTGATTCGCCGCTCCGCGCCGAACCTGGAGGAGGGCGGATGAGCGCGACGAGGGTCGTTCTCGCCAACGACAACCCGGCCTATGCGGGCGTTGTCAGCTTTGACGGCGAGGTGATCGAGGCCATCGGGTTCGCCGACACGATGAGCCAGCGCCTGCCTATCGAGATCGTCGACGAGGTCCAGCTGGAGGACTCGATGCTCCACGTCCTCAGCAACCCGGCCAAGGGCGACTCGTACGGGATCGAGCTCCCGATCAAGCCGAGCGATGAGGAGAGGGCGGCGCTCCAGGAGCTCGCCGACGCGGTCGAGACTGCGGCGGGAGGTGGGACGTGAGCCGCTTCGAGGACCCGGTGATCATCAGCAACTCGATCTCGGGCGCGATCGCCAACCGAGACCAGTGCCCGGCGATCCCCTACACCCCCGAGGAGTACTCCGCCGAGGCGCGGCGCGCGGTCGACGAGGGTGCGTCGCAGATCCACATCCACGCGCGCACTCCGGACGGGACGCCGAGCTACGAGATCGAGGACTTCCAGGCGATCACCGAGGCGATCAGGGCCGAGGTCGACGACGTGATCATCAACTACTCGACCGGCGCGATCGGCGTCCCGATCGAGAAGCGGCTCGAGTACCTGCGCGCGCTCAGGCCCGACGTCGCGGCGCTCAACATGAGCTCCATGAACTACGCGAAGTACTCGCGGCGCCGCAAGGACTTCGTCTTCAAGGCCGTCTTCGAGAACAGCTTCGACACGATCACCGCATTCCTCACCGAGATGAACGAGCTCGGGATCCAGCCCGAGCACGAGTGCTTCGACGCGGGACACGTCGCCAACCTCGATCCCTATCTCGACATGGGCCTGCTCGAGGAGCCGCTGCAGGTCTCGCTGGTGATGGGGGTCAATGGCGGGATCCGGCCGAACGCCCGCAACGTCGCCTTCATGTCCGAGCAGATCCCCGGCGGGCCGGAGGGCCCCAACAACTGGCAGGTGATCGGCGTCTCGCGCGACCAGTGGAAGCTGCTCGCGGCCGCGCTCAACCTGGGCGGTAACGTCCGGGCCGGCCTCGAGGACAACCTCTACCTGCCCGAACGGCGAGATGGCGAAGTCGAACGGCGAGCTGATCGCCAAGGCGCGGCAGATGGCCGAGGACGTCGGGCGGCGCGCTGCGACGGTCGCCGAGGCGCGCGAGCTGCTCGGGGTGCCGAAGCGGGAGGGGGCCAAGGCATGAGCCGCCCGCTCGAGGACGTCAAGATCCTCGACCTCACCCGGCTGCTCCCGGGCGGCTTCTGCACCTTGCTGCTCGCCGATCTCGGCGCTGACGTGATCAAGGTCGAGGACACCGGCCAGGGCGACTACGTCCGCTGGGCGCCTCCCTATTACGGCTCCGACGAGCACACGCCGCTCGGCACGCGCTCGGCGATCTACCTGGCGCTCAACCGTAACAAGCGCTCCATCCGCCTCGACCTGAAGCAGGGGCGCGGCCGCCAGGCGCTGCTCAAGCTGGTCGAGACGGCGGACGTGCTCGTCGAGAGCTTTCGGCCCGGCGTGCTCGACAAGCTCGGCGTTGGCTACGAGGTGCTGCAGCCAGGCGAACCCCGCGCTCGTCTACTGCCCGATCACGGGCTACGGCCAGGACGGCCCCAACCGCGACCGCGCCGGCCACGACATGAACTACCTCGGCCTGAACGGCGTGCTCGGCCTGACCGGCGAGGCCGGCGGCCCGCCGATCCAGTCCGGCGCGCAGATCGCGGACCTCGGCGGCGGCGGGCTGATGGCGGCGGTCGGGATCCTTGCCGCGCTCCAAGAAGCGCGGCGGGGCGGCGAGGGGCAGATGGTCGACATCTCGATGACGGACGGCTCGCTCGCCTGGCTGGTGATGGAGGCGGGCCGCTACTTCGGCTCGGGCGAGGTCCCCCGCCGCGGCGAGCTGATGCTCTCCGGCGGGATCATCTGTTACCGGCCCTACGAGGCCGAAGGACGGCTGGATCACCTGCGGCGCCCTCGAGCCGAAGTTCTGGAAAGCCTTCTGCGAAGGCGTCGGGCGCCCGGACCTGATCGAGCACCAGTTCGAGAAGCCCGGTTCGGAGGCGCACCGGAAGGTCGCTGAGGTCTTCAAGAGCAGGACGCGCGAGGAGTGGAAGGCCTTCAACGACGAGCACGACGCGATGATCGAGCCGGTCCTCGACCTCGATGAGGCGCTGGAGTCCGAGCTCGTCCGCGAGCGCGAGATGGTCGTCTCCTACGAGCAGCCCGAGATGGGCGAGATCAAGCAGCTCGGCTTCCCGATCAAGCTCTCACGGACGCCCGGCCGGCATCGAGCGGCCCGCGCCCGGGCTCGGCGAGCACACCAGCGAGGTGCTGATCGAGGCCGGCTACTCGGCCGAGGACGTATCGCGGCCTGGAGGAGTCGGGGGCGGCCAAGGGACCCGACGCGGCGACGCAGCAGGAGCAGTTCCTGGCATGAGCGCCGCCAAGGCAGATGCGAGGGTGCGCGACAGCGCAACCCGTTCAAAGGGCGAGGAGATGCTCCGGATGGGCGAGCTGGCGCGCGCCTCCGGCGTCTCCGCCGCCACGATCAAGCACTACCTGCGGGAGGGGCTGCTGCCGGAGCCGGTCAAGACCTCGCGCAACATGGCCTACTACCCGGCCGAGTTCGTCGAGCGGATCAGGATGATCAAGCAGCTCCAGGAGGAGCGCTACATGCCGCTCCGGGTGATCAAGGACCTGCTCGAGGAGGACCCGGATCGCGCCAAGGCGCTGATCGAGCTCGGGGACAAGCTGCTGGAGCATGCGCTTGCCGGGGAGAGCGAGCGCATCAGCGCCGCCGAGGTTCGCCGCTATGACGTCCCCCAGGATGTGCTCGACCGCCTTACCGAGCTCGGGGTGCTGACGCCGAATGAGAAGGGCTACTCGCCCAGCGACGTCCGCATCGTCGAGGCGATCAGCCGCTTCCGCGCGGGCGGCTACGAGGAGCGGATCGGCTTCACCGTCTACGACACGCTCCGCTACAAGGACGCGATGGCGGCGCTGGTCACCCAGGAGGTCGACGTGCTGATGGAGCGGCTCGCCGGCGAGATGGACCCCGACGAGGCGATGGCGCTGATCGAGGCGGGCAACCAGCCGCTCAACGACCTGCTGGCCGCGATGCACACCAAGGCGCTGGTCGCGGAGCTCGAACGCCGCCGCGGCTCCGAGCCCGACGGGGGCTAAGGGCGGGACGGGGGGCGGCGGTGGCGACGCTCGCGATCTGGATGTTGATCGTGTTCGCTGTGCTGACCTTCTTCGTTCGCGTCGCGAATCCAGCTCCGCCGTACCGGCTCGACCGGTCTGATCGGCCTGCGGCGCGCCGGCCCCGCTGGCTGGGTCAGCGGCGTCCTCTTCGTCGGCGGTATGGCGATGGGCGTGCTGTCCATCGACGGCGTGCTCAAGGGCTCGCTAGACACGATCAACTCGCTTGATGTCACTGGGCTGCACGTGATCGGCATCGCCCTCGCCGGCGCCGCCGGGCTCGTCGTCTTCCTCGCCCAGCTCGGGATGGGTGAGTCGTGGCGGATCGGGGTCAGCGAGGACCAGCGCACCGATCTCGTCACCGGCGGCTGGTTCTCCGTGGTCCGCAACCCGATCTACACGGCGATGATCGTCGGCTGGCTCGGCTTCGCGCTGATGGTTCCGACCTGGGTTGGCTTCGCCGCGGCGGCAGTGGTCGCGCTCGGTCTCGAGATCCAGGTGCGAACCGTCGAGGAGCCCTACCTGACCCGGGCTCACGGCGACGAGTACCGCTCCTATGCTGAGCGCGTCGGCCGCTTCGTACCCGGGATCGGGCGGTTCGGCTAGCCGGAGTGCTCGAGCAGGCCCATCGAGGCGAGTGTCTTGCGGACTCCCTCCTCCAGCGGCGTCGTGGTCCAGCCCAGCTCGCCCTGCGCCTTGGAGGAGTCGGGGTGGGCCTGCCAGAGGATGTATTCGAGCTGGCCGCGCGGCAGCAGCGGCGGTCGGCGGATGACGCGCGAGATCCCGGCGCCCATGCCCGCGACCGCCTTGGCGACCGGCACCGGCATCCTCGGCGGGACGCGGCCGCGCCCGGCCACCCGCTTCGCGGTCTCAGCCAGTTCGCGGAAATCGGCGTAGCCGTCGGCGAGGATGTAGCGCTCGCCGTCTCGGCCCTTCTCCGCCGCGAGCAGATGGCCGGCGGCGACCCCCTCGACGTAGGCGTAGCCCGTGCCACCCGGCGGCACCGCCGGCAGGCGCTTGCGCACCACGGGCTCGAAGACCTGGTTCTCGAACGACGGGGTGGGTGACGGCGTCGGGCCGTAGACGCCGGAAGGGTTGAGGATCACCACCTCCATCCCTTCACGCTCGGCGAGCACGAGCTCCTCGGCGTGCTGCTTGGAGCGTTCGTACGCGGTGCCCTTCGGGTAGTCGGCGAGCATGGTCTCGTCGAAGCGCTCGCCGGTGTCGGCATGGAAGACGTCGTGGGTCGAGGTGTGGACGAAACGCCGCACCCCGGCCGCCTTGGCGGCGCGGGCGATCTCGCCGCTGCCGACCGCGTTCACCTCATCGAAGACCGCCTCGTCAGGCACCCATTGCTCGGGCATCCCCATCGAGTTGAACACGAGCTCGCAGCCGTCGACCGCAGCGGCGAGGCTGCTCGCGTCGGTGACATCACCGCGGATCGGCTCGATCCCGGCGGGGAGGATGCTCGCCGCGCGGGTCGGGTCGCGGACCAGGGCGCGCACCTGCTCGCCGCGCTCGAGCAGCGCGGAGGCGATCGCGTAGCCGACCTTCCCGGTGGCCCCGGTGACCAGGACCCGCATCGGCCAATCGTATGCGTGGCTCGCGGGGCTTACCCGCTGATCGCTCCCTTACCCTCTAGATTGACTGGTCAGTCAACCGAATGCGCGCCGCCGCCGTACAGCTCAACTCCACCGACGAGTACGACCGTAATCTCGAGGTCGCCGACCGCCTCGTCCGCGGCGCCGCCGCCGAGGGAGCCGAGCTGGTGCTGTTGCCCGAGAAGTGGACGGTGCTGGGGGCGCCCGAGGCGATCCGCGACAGCGCCGAACCTCTCGACGGCCCCGCTCTCACAGCCGCCGCCGGCTGGGCGCGCGAGCTGGGGATCTACCTGATCGCCGGAAGCGTCCCGGAGGTCGTGCCCGACTGGGAGAAGCTCGGCAACACCTCGGTCATGTTCGGCCCCGCAGGAGAGCAGCTGGCGGTCTACCGCAAGATCCACATGTTCGACGTGAAGGTCGGCGACGTCGAGTACCGCGAGTCGGCGGTCGAGCAGGCGGGGGACCGGCTCGCCCTGGGCGATGCCGGCGGCGTCCTCGTCGGTCTGACCATCTGTTACGACCTGCGCTTCCCTGAGCTCTACCGGATCCTCGCGCTGCGGGGCGCGCGCGTACTCACGGTCCCCGCAGCCTTCACCGAGCGGACCGGCCGCGACCACTGGGACGTGCTGATCCGGGCCCGGGCGATCGAGGACCAGGTCTTCATGATCGCCGCCGGGCAGATCGGCTTCGCCCCGCCGCACTACCGCAGCTACGGGCGGTCGATGATCGTCGACCCCTGGGGCGTCGTGCTCGCTCAGGCGGCCGACACGGAGTGCTTCGTCACCGCGGACCTCGACTTCACGATCCAGAACGAGATGCGCGACAGCCTGCCCTCCCTGCGGCACCGGCGTCCCGAGACCTACAGCTGGCCGGAGGGCGCCGAGAACGGCGCGCCGGCCTCAGGCGCCGAGCGGGCCGCGCCCGCGGAGGCAGCCTGATGGCACAGGCCCCGGCCCCCGACAAGCGTCGCGCCATCCTCGATGCGGCGATCACCGTGTTCGCCCGTCAGGGCTTCCACAGCGCGCGCGTCTCGGACGTCGCGGCACAGGCCGGCGTCGCTTACGGCCTGGTCTACCACTACTTCGATTCGAAGGAGCAGATGCTCAACGAGCTGTTTTCGGAGCGCTGGGCGCTGCTGCTGGAGGCGAGCGAGGAGGTGCAGCGCAGCGACGCGACGCCGCGCGACAAGCTCGCCGGCGTGGCGAACTTCATCATCGAGTCCTACCGCCACGAGCCCGAGCTGATGAAGGTGATCATCGTCGAGGTCACCAGGGCGGCGAACTCCTTCGGCCGTACCCACCTGGCCGAGATCCGCAAGGCCTACGACCTGGTGGCCGAGATCGTCTCGGACGCCCAGCGCGAGGGCGAGTTCCGCGACGATGTCGATCCGAACTTCGCCGCCATGGTCTTCTACGGGGCGATCGAGCAGCTGCTCACCGGCTGGATCTTCGAGTCGATCCCGGGCGCCGACGACGACTACGAGCGCGCCAAGCGGCTGGTGATCGAGACGATCTGCGACGGCCTCGAGCCCCGCCCCGTCGGCGACGCGGTGGTCTAGCGCGGTATGTGGGAGGGCCTGGCAAGGACCCAGCGCCAGGATCGCGCGCTGCACGGCGCCGCCAAGCTCGCCAACCTGCTGCTCGGGATCGTGCTACTGCCGCTCTGGCTGTTCGGGCAGCTGATCGGGGGCCGGGTGCGCGACATGCTGATGTCGCTGGAGCGCCGCAGCAGGCGGCCGCTGCCGGTGCCGCCCGAGCGCGAGCGGACGATGGACGCGGTGATGATCGACCTGCGGGCGATCCCGGAGCACCTGCGCCACTCGAACATGGCCGAGCTGCGCCGCGGGATGGCCGACATCTCCAACTTCGTGATCGCCCAGCACCGTGAGGGCGCCGTGCTCGGCTACCGCTACCCCGGCCAGTTCAAGGACCACATCGTCCACGGCGCCGACGGCGAGCGGATCGCAGCCTCGATCGCGCTCCAGGAGGCGGCGCGGCCGGCCCTGATCGTCGTCCACGGCCTGTTCACCTCGAGCCGCTTCGACTACGTCCGCCAGATCGCGGTCCGCGCCTTCTACGAGTGGGGCTTCAACGTCGCCGCTCTCGACCTGCGCAGCTTCGGCATGACCGAGCTGACCAGCCCCGCCCCCTCGACGGGCGGCTGGAAGGAGGGGCTCGACATCCTCGCCCTGGCGCGCTACCTGAAGGAGCTCGGCGCGACCAGCGTCGGCGCGCTCGGAATCTCCCTCGGCGGCAACTCGGTGCTCAACGCCTGCGACGAAGAGGAGAGCGCGGCCGTGCTCGACGGCGGCATCCTGGCCGTCTCCCCGCCCGCGGTCCCGAAACTCGCCTGGGAGCGGCTTTCCGAGCCGGTGCCGCGCGGGCACCCGCGCTACCCGCTGCATCGCGCCTTCGAGGCGGCGCTGATCTCCCGCGTGCGCTCCGGCCGCTGGCCGCCCGAAGCCGAGAACATGATGCACGCGATGGAGGTGGTCTCGGCCCCGTACTACGGCGTCGATGCGGAGGAGATCTGGACCCGCTCCCGCGGAGTGGACCACATCCGCGACGCCAGGGTCCCGCTCCTGGTCCTCCACCCCGAGGACGATTACATCATCAAGGTCGAGCACGCGCGAATGCTCGAGGAGGCGGCGCGCGACAACGACCTGGTCCGCGTCTGGATCCTGCCGGCCGGCTCCCACGGCCTGCTCGAGGCCGCAGACCCGAAGTGGACGCACGCCGTCTATCGCAGCTTCTTCGAGCGCTGGGCGACCTACGCCGAGCGGACGGTGGGGGAAGCCGCCGGGAGCGGCGCCGACTTGGTTTACTCCTCGCAGCAGCCCGGGTAGCGCGCAACCGGGGATCCGAGGAGGTTCGACCGGAGAATGCAGAGCGACATTCTGAGACGACTGATCTGGGCGGCGCTGCTGGCGGCAACCGGCGCGCTGGCCACCGTGGCCGCGCACCGGCTCTCCGAGGCGATCTGGCGGCGGATGTTCAACGAGGATCCGCCCGAATGACCGACGGCGAGACCACCCAGCAGGCACAGCCACCCAGCGACGCCGAGCGACCCGTCGAGGAGATGACGGTGGGCGAGCTCGTCTTCGAGGTCTCGGACCAGGCATCGATCCTGATCCGCGAGGAGATCGAGCTCGCCAAGACCGAGGTCACGGAGAAGGTCAACCGCCTGCTGCGCGGCTCGGTGGTCGGGCTGGTGGCCGGGGTCTTCGTCCTGCTCGCCTTGGCCCTCGGCATGCATGGCATCGCCTGGCTGCTCAACGACGAGGTCTTCAACAACGAATGGGCCGGATTCTTCGTAGAGGCGGGGGTCTTCCTGCTGATCGCGGCGGGCGCCGGCTTCTACGCCTACCGCTCGTTCAAGCGCGGCGCGCCCCCGATCCCGGACATGGCGATCGAGGAGGCGAAGGAGATCAAGGCAGCCTTCGACGGAGGGGAGGACAAAGAATGAGCACCCCGACAGGCCAGACGCTTCCCAGCCGAGGCAACGGACGGTGGACGCCGCCGCCGCCCGGCACCCGCTCGGCCGAGCAGATCCGACGCGACATCGTCCAGCAGCGCCACGAGCTCTCCCGCTCCGTCGACGCCCTGCGCAACCGCTGGGTCCAGCTCACCGACGTGCGCCGCCAGGTCCGCGAGCATCGCACCGAGCTCGCCGTCGGCGCGGCGGTCGTCGGCTTCCTGATCGGCGGCGCGATCGCGCTCAGACGAAGACGCGGCTGATGCGAGGGCGCGCGTAAGCGCGACCCGTTATTCCAAGGACGAGGTCGGCACGCCGCCGACCCCGAGCAGTCCCGGCCCGACGTGAGCGCCGATCACGGGGCCGATCTCCGAGGTGAAGACCGGGTCGTGGCCGAAGATCGGCCTGCATGCCTCCACCAGCCGCTGCGCGTTCTCGGGATCCTGGACGTGCTGGACCACCCAGGCATCCGCGCCGGCCTCGTGTCGCTGCCGCGCGTAGTCGACCATCCGCTCGAAGGCGCGTGAGCGCGTGCGGACGCGCTCGATCGGGGTGATCTCGTTGTCGAGGGTGAGGATCGGCTTGATCTTCAGCGTCGTGCCGATCCACGCGCGGGCAGCGCCGATCCGCCCGCCGCGCCGCAGGTAGTCGAGCGTGTCGACCGCGAACCAGATCTTCAGGTCCCTGCGCAGCGCCTCGGCGCGATCTCGGGCCTGCGCGGCGCTCGCTCCCTGCTCGGCGGCGTTCGCGGCCGCGAGCACCATCAGGCCCATCCCGCCGGCGCCGGTGAGCGAGTCGCAGACGACGATCCGCTCGCCTCCCTTGCCCTCGGCCGTGAGCCGCTCCCGGGCCTGCATCGCGGACTCGTAGGTGCCGGAGATGCCAGAGGAGAGGTGGATGGAGACGATCTTCTTTCCCTCGGCCAGCAGCGGCTCGTAGACCGCGATGAAGTCGCCGACCGAGGGCTGCGAGGTGGTGACCGTCTGGTCCGAGGAGCGCAGGCGCTCGTAGAACGCGTGCAGGTCGGTGAGGTCCGACTCGCGGTCCTGCTCTCCCTCGATGCCGACGTAGAGGCTGACCAGGTGGACGTCGTGCTGCCTCAGCAGCTCCGGCGGCAGGTATGAGGTCGTGTCGGCGACGACTGCGGTCGAGGGCATTCGGGCGTTCTAGCATGCCAGCCAATGTCGAAGACGCTCGTCACCGGCGGGACGGGCTTTGTCGGCCTCCACGTGGCCCGGGAGCTCGCCCGTCGCGGCGACGAGCTGCGGCTGCTCGTCCGCGAGCAGAGCAATCTGGATCCGCTCGAGGGGATCGAGTTTGAGCCCGTCACCGGGGACGTCACCGACCGGGACTCGGTCCGCAAGGCGGTGAAGGGCGTGGAGCGGGTCTTCCACGTGGCCGGGACCACCTCGATGCGCAGCCGGGCCCGCGACCGGGTCTTCGAGGTCAACGTCGAGGGGACCAGGAACGTGATGGAGGAGGCGCTCCGCGCAGGGGTCGTCCGCGCCGTCCTCACCTCGAGCTCGAGCGCGGTCGGCGCGGCGCGACCCGGCGAGACGATCGACGAGAGCCAGCCGTTCACGGTCGGCCGCCTGGGCATCGCCTACATCAACTCGAAGCACGAGGCGGAGCTGGTCTCCATGCGAGTCGCCGCCAAGGGCCTCGGCCTGGTGATCGTCAACCCCTCCTTCGTGCTGGGTCCCGGGGACCCCAATCCGAGCGGCACCTCGAACGCGCTCGTCCGCCGGCTGCTGCTGCGCCGGATCCCGGGGTACCTCGACGGCGCGATCAACATCGTCGACGTCCGCGATGTCGCCAGGGGCCACCTGCTCGCCGACGAGCGCGGTGAGGCCGGTGAGCGCTACCTGCTCACCGGGCGCAACTTCACCCTGCAGCGGCTCTTCGCCGACCTCAGCAGGATCGCGGGTGTGCCGCCGCCGCCCCTCCGGATGCAGGGCCGTCTCGTGGTGGCCGGCGTGTCGGCGATGGAGCTGATGGGCCTGCGGCTGCCGACCTCCGTCGACGAGGTCCGCTCCGGGACCCAGTGGTTCACCTATCGCAACGACAAGGCCCGCGAGAAGCTCGGCTGGGAGCCGCGCCCCCACGAGGAGACGCTCGAGGACACGGTGCGCTGGCAGCTAGAGGAGCTGGGCCAGCGCGCCGAGGGCCATCGGATGACCGACTTCGCCCTCCGCACGACCGGCAGCGCCCTGCGCCTGCTTCCCTTCAACCGATGAGCGAGGCCCGCCGAGTCGCTGTACCGCTGCGGCACCCCGACCAACTTCCTCTGCCCCTGCGGCGCCGTCGCCCGGCGCCTTGCGAAGCTCGGCTTGGAGTACCGGACAGAGCGCGTCCCTCGACGCCGCTCGCGCCGGCCCGAGATAGTCGAGCTCACCAAGCAGCCCTATGTCCCGGTGCTGGTCGACGGCGAGGAGGTCGTGAGCGACTCGCGCCGGATCCTCCAGTACCTGGAGTGGCGCTACGAGGGAGAGTCGGGGGAAAACACCGAGCGGTCCGGGGGATGGGCCTCTACAATGGGTGCCGATGAGTGAATCACCTCAGCCGATCGCGCTGACCGACAAGGCGGCGGGCAAGATCAAGGAGCTGCTCGGCGAGCAGGAGAACGGGGCCGAGCAGGCCCTTCGCGTCGCGGTTCGCGGCGGCGGCTGTTCCGGCTTCCAGTACGCCCTCGCCTTCGACACCCCCAAGGAGGACGACCACCGCTTCGAGAACCAGGGCGTGGCGGTCGTAGTCGACAAGACGAGCATGCAGTTCGTCTTCGGCTCCGAGGTGGACTGGGTCGACGGCCTCCAGGGCGCCGGCTTCTCGGTCAACAACCCGAATGTCGTCGCGGCCTGCGGCTGCGGCTCCTCCTTCCAGGTGAAGGAAGACACGGCCGAGTCGGCCGCCGCGGTCTAGGTCCTGCTCCAGCGACTAGCGCTTGATCTGGATCGGCGGGCTCTGTTGCGGGTTCTCGGCCTTGAACTGCTCCTTGCCGAGGCCGGGCGCTGCGGCTGCTCCGCGCCGAGGAGCTCCGCCAGCTCGCCTGACTCGTTCATCTCCTCGACGATGTCGGCGCCACCGAGCAGCTGCCCGTTGATGTAGAGCTGGGGGAAGGTGCGCCAGTCCGCGATCTCGCCCGTGACCTCGCGTAGCGGCTCGAGCGCTGGGAGCACGTCGAGCGCCGCGTACTCGACCCCGTAGGGCTCGAGAGCGGCCACCGCCCGCATCGAGTTGCCGCAGGCCGGCGCCTCGGGGGTGCCCTTCATGAGGAGCAACACCGGATTCTCGGCGATCAGCTGCTCGACCCTGTCCTTGAGAGTGGGTTCCATAATCAATCGGGTTGCTCCTACGGAGCACCCTCGGACCACACTATACGCAGCCGCTACTCCGGGATCGACGTCTTGATGGAAAGCGAGTGCAGCTCGCCGGTATCGGAGCGCTCGCGGACAGCGTTCTTGACCAGCCGGTGCTGATCGATGCGGTTGAGGCCCTCGAACTGCGCGGCGGTCACGTTGACGCGGAGGTGGTCGCCGCCGCCCTCGTCGATCACCTCGACCGCCGCCCCAGGCAGGGCCCCCTCGATCAGCTGCTTGACGTCGTCGACCAGCGCCACGGTCAGGCGGCCGTCTTGGCGGCCTTCGAGGCCTCGACCAGCTCATCGACCTTGCAGAGCTTGACGCGCGGGCGCCCGTGGGGTTTGCCCGCCTCGACCTCGGCGGCGTCGATCGCCCGCCAGCCCTCGAAGGTGACGTGGTCCGGCACCCGCTCCGCGAGCAGGGCCTCGATCGAGCTGCGGTCGGCGGCGAGCTCGGCCTCGGGAACCTTGCCCGTCTCCAGATCCTGGAACAGGTGATCGACGGTCTCCTGCGCGTCCTTCTTGTTCGTGCCGATCACGCCGCTCGGCCCGCGCTTGATCCAGCCGACCGCGTAGAGGCCGGGGACCTGGCTGCCGTCATCGGTCACCCGGCCGCCCTCGTTGGCGATGGTGCCGGCGCGCTCGTCGAAGGGGACCCCCTCGACCGGGATGCCCTTGTACCCGATTGAGCGCAGTACCAGGCCGCACTCGATCGTCTCGCGCTCGCCGGTGTCGACCGCGCGGATGCGGCCGGAGTCATCGCGCTGCAGCTCGTTGCGCCCGACCACGATGCGCTCGACCCTGCCGTCGCCCTGGATCTCGACGGGCGAGCGAAGGAAGCGCAGTGCGATCTTCTGCGGCTTGCCCTCCGGCTCGCGCTGGGAGAAGTCGGTGAAGATCTCGACGTTGCGGCGGTTGGTCGGGTCGGCGTCGTCGGAGTCGAGCCACTCGCGGCTGAGCTCGTCCAGCTCCATCTCGCCCGCGTCGATGTCGATGTCGGCGTTGGCCATCTCGCCGAGCTCGCGGACCTCCGGGTTGGTGAAGGCCGCCTGGGCGGGGCCGCGGCGGCCGAGCACCAGGATCTCCTTGACGCCGCTGCCGCCGAGGGCCTCGATCGCGTGGTCGGCGGTGTCCGTCTCGCGCAGCTCGTCCTCGGTCAGGGCGAGCATCCGGGCCACGTCGGCGGCGACGTTGCCGTTGCCGATCACGACCACGCGCTCGCAGGAGAGGTCGAACTCGCGATCGGCGAAGTCGGGGTGGGCGTTGTACCAGTTGACGAACTCGGTGGCGGGATGGCTGCCGGGCAGCTCCTCGCCGGGGATGCCGAGCTGGCGGTCCGTCGCGGTGCCGTAGGCGAAGACGACTGCGTGGTAGCGCTGCCGAAGCTCCTCGACCGTGACGTCGGGACCGACCTCGACGTTCCCGAAGAAGCGGAACTCGGGGCGCGCCGCCGTCTTCTCGTAGACGCGGATCACCGACTTGATCTTGGGATGGTCGGGCGCCACGCCGAAGCGGACCAGGCCATAGGGCGTGGGGAGCCGGTCGAACATATCGACCTCGGCGTGCGTCCCCTCGTGCTTGAGCACGTGCTCGGCCGTGTAGAAACCGGCCGGGCCCGAGCCGACGATGGCGACGCGCAGGGGATTTTCCTCGGTTCCGATCACAGCGAGCCGGAAGGGTAGTGGGTGGGCTACGCGGGAGTGACGGCAGTCGCGGCCGTGCCGTCGAGCGCGTCGAGCGCACGGCCGAGCGACATCGCGACGCAGCTGAAGATGGGGGTGTCCCGCAGCGTGTAGGAGCTCGACTCGGTGCCACGCAGCTCCTGGACGAGGTCGAGGAACTCGCCCGGATCGTCGCCCTCGAAGGAAACGACGAACTCCTGGTCGTCGAGGCCGAACGAGTAGGCGGTGTTGATCGAGATCTCCGGGTAGCGCCGGCCGACCTCGATGTGGTTGGCCATGATCCGCTGCCGCTCCTCCATCGGCAGCCTGTACCACTCGCGCTTCTTGTCGAAGGGGTAGACGAAGAGGTACTTGCGGTCGGACACGCAGATCTCCTGACGCGACTCGGACTCCGAGTAAGGCGAGGCTTGGTCATCGCCAGGTAGGAGTGGGGGATGGATGCCCAGCGAGCGAGACCGCTCTCGCCCAGCACCACGTGGAATGTGTGGATGTCCTCGAGGATCGGGGCTCTGGCTGAGCAGCATCAGGTCGACGTCGCCGCGGGTGCCGACCGTCGAATACGCTCGCAGCGAGCGGTCCTCGGCGAAGTCCTCGCAGGCGGCCAGGAACTCGGCCTTGTCGGTCGCGCGCTCCTCCGCGCTCCGCCTGCGCCAGGCGGGGTCGAGCTTGAAGAACGTGAACTTGACGAAGGTGCGGCCGGCCACGAGACGAAGGTTAATCGGCGGCCGTGCTGGCGGCCGGGGCGCTGGCGTGCGGGTGGGCGGCTGCCCGGCCCAGCGCCGGGCCGCCCACGATCACCTTGGCGATAGCGCCGGGCGCGCGGCGGCGGTCGACGACCTCGCCCGGGCTGGATTGTCGGTGGGCTGTGATGAGCGCCGGGATCGGCGAGGTCTCGGCCGCGAAGACCTATGAGGACATCTCGGCCGGCAATCGCGACCGCCCGCCGCTCCGACGCGACGCCGGGCCTGCTCCAGGCCACGCTCGCCCGCGCTGGTCTTTCGACGCGGCTCCACAGGGTGAACGTCGGGCCCGGCGGGCTCCCGAAGCTCGTCACAGGCCTTCGCGGCAATGACCTGCTGATCGTGCTTGCCGCGCCACCTCCCCCGGAGAACCATGCGCTTCCGATCGGCTTCGCCGGCGCCGGGTTCCACGGAACGCTCACCTCGGACTCGACGCGAACCGGCGGCTATGTCGTCTCGACCGACCTGGCGCCGACCATCCTCGGCCGCTTGGGGGTCTCGATTCCCGACGCCATGAACGGCGAGCCGATCCGCGCGGAGGGCAGGATCGATCCGGTGGCGGTCGAGGACCGTGCCGAGCGGATGACCGCGGTCGCCGATCGGCGGATCCCGGTGGTCGTCGGGTGCCTGGCGGCATGGCTGGCGCTGGCGGTGGCGGTGGGTATCGCAGTTCCACGACGCGGGCGGGCCGCGGCTGCCTGGCTCGGGCTGAGCTTTGCCTACATGCCGCTGCTCCTCCTGGCGGGAGCCGCGCTCGAGCCGAGCGCCGGGGTCGAGGCACTGATGGTGGGGGTCGGGGCGGCTGTGCTGGCCGCGTTGACGCTGGCCGTCGCTCGGGGCTGGTGGGCCGCGGCGGTCGCCTGCGGGGTCACGGTCGGCGCGTACGGGCTCGACATGGTCACAGGATCGGAGCTGACCAAGCTGTCGCTGCTCGGACCGAACCCGATCTACGGCGCGCGCTTCTACGGGATCGGCAACGAGCTCGAAGCGCTGTTCGCGGTGATGGTCCCGGTCGGCGTGGGGGCGGCTCTGAGCGCGCTTGCGGCGCGAGAAAGAGCGGTGAACGCGCGTGCCGCGATTGCGGCGTTCCTCGGCGTGGGTGCCCTGACCGCCGTGATCTTCGCCGCGGGGAGATTCGGCGCCGACGTCGGCGCGGCGATCGTGCTGCCACTTGGCGCCGCGGTTGCGGCTGTGACCGTGACCTCGACGAGCGAGCGCTCGAAGCGGCGGCTGCTCTGGGCGGTACCGGCCGCGCCGGTCGTCGCGCTGGCCGCCCTGGCCCTGACCGACCTGGTCTCAGGCGGCAATGCACATCTAACCCGCTCGGTGCTCGACGCCGGCGGGGCCGGCGACCTGGCGGATACGGCCGAGCGGCGCCTCCGCCTCTCCGCGCACGACTACGCCCACGCGGCAACCAATCCGCTCTTCTGGCTCGTGGTCGCCGGAATAGTCGCGCGCTGCGGTCAACTGGCGCCGGATCGATAGCTGGCTCGAGCCCGTTCCCGCGGCCCGGGCCAGCGTGATCGGGGCCTGCGCGGCGGTCGCCGCGGGCGTCCTGGTCAACGATTCGGGGGCGACCTTCCTGGTGCTCGGGTCGCTCGCGCTGGGCGCCTCGCTCGCCTTCGCCTGGGCGCAGGCGCCAGGCGCGGATCCGTAGTAACCCGCGTAATTTCGCTGCGCCGAGCGGGTAAGTGAACGAGGTGTGACCTCCGCCACGAAGCACAACCAGCCATGCAGGTACCCTGAACCGATGCGCATCGCGCTCGTCTCACCCTATTCCTGGACCTACCAGGGAGGAGTGAACAAACACGTCGAGGCGCTGGCGGAGCAGTACATCGCCCGGGGAGACCACGTCCGCGTGCTTGCCCCCTGGGACCCGCCGGACGCGCTCAGCCGTCGCCTTCATCGCTCCCAGCCCGAGTTGCGGGAGGCTCCGGACTACCTGATCCCGCTCGGCCGCACCTTGGGGATCGGCGCGAACGGCGCGGTCTCCAACCTCTCGGTCTTCCCGGAGGGCCCGATCTCCCTGCGGCGCGAGCTGCGCGCCGGGAAATTCGACGTCGTCCACGTCCACGAGCCGCTGGCACCGATCGTCGGCTGGGACGCGATGGTGTTCCCCGCTGCGCCGGTCGTCGGCACCTTCCACGCCTACTCGACCAAGGCCTTCCCCAACTATGCAGCCACCCTGCTCGGCGCCCGCCGCCGCTTCAACCAGCTCTCCGCCCGGATCGCCGTCTCCCAGGCCGCCGCCTGGACCGGCCGGCGCTGGTTCGGCGGCGAGTACACCATCGTCCCCAACGGCGTCGACCTCGAGGCCGCGCCGCAGGGGCCCAAGACCCCTAGCGAGGACCTGCGCCTGCTCTTCGTGGGCCGCGCCGAGGAGCGCAAGGGCTTGCCGGTGCTGCTCACCGCCTTCGAGGCGCTGGTCGAGCACGTGCCGTCGCGGCTGACCGTGGTCGGCGCGGACCCGGAGGAGGTCTCCCGCCGCGTCGCCGACCCGCAGCTGCTCAACCACATCGATGTGCTCGGCAAGGTCTCGGACTCCGTCCTCTGGCGCCAGCTCGGCGAGGCGGACGTGCTGTGCGCGCCCTCGCTCGCGGGGGAGAGCTTCGGGATGGTCCTGATCGAAGCGTTCGCCGCGGGTACCCCGGTGGTCGCCTCTCACATCGCCGGCTACAACGACGTCGTCACCAACGGCGTCGACGGCATCCTCGTGCCGCCCGCCGATCCGCAGGCGCTTGCCGAGGAGCTGCAGATCCTCTGGCACGAGCCCGAGCGCATCCACGCGATGGGCGAGGCCGGGAGAAAGAGCGCCGAGCGCTATGCCTGGCCGCAGATTGCCGAGGAGGTCACCGAGGTGTACGAGCAGGCGATGGAGCCGGCGCCCGTCGCCGTGATGGGGGTCGAGGCCGCCGCGCGGCGGACCGGGGTGGTCCGCATCGATGGCGGGCCGCGGCGCCCAGCGCAGCGACTTCCCTCGCTCGAGCCAGAGCTCGCATCGGGCCGGAGCCGCGGCCGCCGCGCCGCCCGCAAGGCGGGCGTGGCCGTGGCGAGCGTGCTCGGCCTCGGCCTCACGGCACTCGCCGCCCGCCGGATCGGCGTCGACCAGGTTGCCAGCAGCATCATCGACTCGGACCTGAAGTGGGTCCTGATCGCCTGCGCCCTGATGGTCGCCGCAATGTTCGCGCGCGCGGCCTCCTGGGTCGCGATTGCCCGCGCTGCGCTGCCGAACCGGCAGGTGCGCCGCCGCGACGTCACCTCGGCAACGATGATCGGCGTGCTGATGTCGGCCACCCTGCCTGCCCGCTTGGGCGAGCCGGCCAGGGCGATGGTGCTCTCGCGGCACGTCGGCCGCATCCGCGAGACGTTCCCCGTCCTGATCGGGACGCTCGTCTCGCAGACCGCGCTCAACATCCTCGCCCTGGTGCTGCTCGGCGGGATCATCGTCTCCACCACCGACCTCTTCCAGGCCAGCACGCAGAAGCTCTTCCTGGTCTCGACGGCGCCGCTGCTGGTCCTGCTGGCGGTGCTGATGGCGCCGTCGCTAGTCCGGGTGAACGGCCAGGGCCGGATCGCCCGCGGGATCCGCGCCGTGCGCGGCGCCCTCCAGCAGGCGCGCAAGGGCCTCACAGTCTTCCGCGACCCGCGCAAGGGCTCCTTCGCCGCCGCCGCCCAGCTCGGCGCATGGTTCCTGCAGCTGCTCTCCTGCTGGGCCCTCTTCGCTGCGCTCGGCCTGGACCACAAGGTCGCGATCGGCGCCGCCGCCGCCTGCCTGTTCGCAGTCAACGTCACCGCGGTCGTCCCGGCGACGCCGTCCAACATCGGCATCTTCCAGCTCGCGATCATCAGCGTGCTCAACAAGGGCTTCGGCATCCCGGCCGCCGACGCGCTCGCCTACGGCGTGATCCTGCAGGCCGTCGAGATCGCGACCGCCGTCGCCCTCGGCGTCCCTGCCCTCGTGCGCGAGGGCGTCACCTGGTCCGACATGCGCCTGCGCGCGATGTCGGCGGCGCCGGTGCAGCTCTCCGAGCGGCCCCGGACCTCGCGCGAGCGCGAGAACGAGCCCGAACGGGTCTCGGCCTAGCCCGCGGGCATGAAGTCGGGCTTCATCCCGATGGAGAAGACGCCGGACGTGGACGCCCTCGATCACATCGGGCCGGTTGAGCACGAGCGCCTCGTGGCACTTGCCCTCCAGGCCGCCGTAGTCCTCACTCGCCAGGTCGAACTCTTCGAGGGTCGCGCCCATACCGCCGTCGAAGACGACGACCCTCTCCCGCACGGCCCCCAGGAAATCACGGTCAGGCATTGGCCGGGGAGGGTAGCTGGGTAACGTGTCGGGCATGGCGCTTTCCAACGTCTCCGGTTTCCCCCGCATCGGCCGCAATCGCGAGCTCAAGTTCGCCACGGAGGGCTACTGGCGCGGCGAGACGAGCGCCGACGAGCTCGCCGCCACGGCCAAGTCGATCCGGGTCGAGAACTGGAAGCTGATGCAGGACGCCGGGATCGACCTGATCCCCTCCAACGAGTTCTCCTACTACGACCAGGTCCTGGACACCGTCGCGCTGGTTGGGGCCGTGCCCGAGCGCTATGGGTGGGGTGGGGGCCAGGTCGACCTAGACACCTACTTCGCGATGGCGCGCGGCCGCCAGGACGCCACCGCAATGGAGATGACCAAGTGGTTCGACACGAACTACCACTTCCTCGTGCCCGAGCTGGGGCCGGGCACGCGCTTCTCGCTGTCCAGCTCCAAGCCGTTCGACGAACACGCCGAGGCGATGGAGGAGGTCGGCATCGACACGGTCCCGGTGCTGATCGGGCCGGTCAGCTTCCTGCTGCTCTCCAAGCCCGCCGACGGCGTGGACGAGAACTTCGACGCTCTCTCGCTGATCGAGCCGCTGGTCGAGGTCTACGGCGAGGTGATCGAGAAGCTCGCCGAGCAGGGCGCCACCTGGGTGCAGCTCGACGAGCCCTGCTTCGTCGAGGACCGCTCCGAGCGCGAGCTCGACGCGCTGCGACTCGCCTACGAGGAGCTCTGCAAGGTGCACGAGCGGCCACGGCTGGTGGTCAAGACCTACTTCGACCACGTCGGGGACGCCTACGGCGTGCTGCGCGATCTGCCGATCGAGGGCGTCGGCCTGGACTTCATCGGCGTCACCCACGGGGACGAGCTGCTGGCCTCGGCCCACGAGCACGGTGGGCGCCACAACGCCGAGTTCATCGCAGAGCTGGGCGGTCTCGAGGACCAGTGGCTGTTCGCCGGGATCGTCGACGGCCGGAACGTCTGGATCAACCACCTTGAGCACTCGCTCGATGCGCTCGACAGCCTGCGGGAGCGGACCCAGCAGCTCGTCGTCTCGACCAGCTGCTCGCTCCTGCACGTGCCGATCGATCTCGAGGCAGAGCCTGCGGACGGGGACGCGGACCTGAATGATGAGACGCGCTCCTGGATGGCCTTCGCCGTCCAGAAGGTGGGGGAGGTGGCGACCCTCGCCAAGGGGCTCGCGGACGGCCGCGAGGCGATCGCCGAGGAGCTCGACCGCAACGACCGCGCGCTCGACTCGCGCCGCGACTCCCAGCGGACACGCAACCCGGAGGTGCGGGCCCGCGTCGAGGCGCTCACCGATTCCGACGCTCGCCGGGACACCCCCTTCCCGGAGCGCAAGGAGGCCCAGCAGCAGCGGCTCGGCCTGCCCACCTTCCCGTCCACCACGATCGGCTCCTATCCGCAGACGGCCGAGATCCGCAACGCGCGAAAGGAGCTCCGCGAGGGCGAGATCCAGCTCGCCGAGTACGAGGAGCGGATGCGCGGCGAGATCGACCGCGTGATCGGCTTTCAGGAGGAGATCGGCCTGGACGTGCTCGTCCACGGCGAGCCGGAGCGCAACGACATGGTCCAGTACTTCGGCGAGCAGATGCTCGGCTACGTCTTCACCCAGAACGCCTGGGTGCAGTCATACGGCTCGCGCTACGTGCGCCCGCCGATCATCTTCGGCGACGTCAGCCGGCCGGCGCCGATGACGGTCGAGTGGATCGACTACGCCCAGTCGAAGACCGAGAAGCCGGTCAAGGGGATGCTCACCGGCCCCGTGACGATGCTGCAGTGGTCCTTCGTCCGCGACGACCAGCCCCGCGCGGAGACCTGCGAGCAGCTCGCGCTCGCGATCCGCGACGAGGTCGAGGACCTCGAGAAGGCCGGCATCTCGATCATCCAGGTCGACGAGCCCGCGATCCGCGAGGGCCTGCCCCTGCGCAAGGACCGCTGGGACGAGTACCTCAGCTACGCGGTCTACTCCTTCCGCGTCGCCACCTCGGTCGTCCGCGACGAAACCCAGATCCAGACCCACATGTGTTACTCGGACTTCGGCGACATCATGGAGCACATCCAGGCGATGGACGCCGACGTCAACCTGATCGAGGCGGCCCGCTCCCGGATGGAGCTGCTCCACGACTGGGAGAAGACCGGCTACACGAACGACATCGGACCGGGCGTCTACGACATCCACTCGCCCCGGGTGCCCTCGACCGAGGAAATGGTGGACCTGCTCCACGAGGCGGCGCGCGTGCTGCGCCCGGAGCAGATCTGGGTCAACCCGGACTGCGGCCTGAAGACGCGGAACTGGGATGAGGTCGAGCCCAGCCTGCGCAACATGGTCGACGCGGCCAAACAGCTCCGCGAGGAGCTGGTCCCGGCCTCGTAATCCGGCGGGTCGTGAGCCGACTGGCCCGCGTCATCTGGCTTCTGGCGCTTGCCGCCCCGCTGTTGACTGTCGTGCCGTCGGCACGCGCCGCGAACGGCAGCTGCGACGGCGTCGCAGGCAAGGTCAGGAACGGCAAGATGATTCGCGGCGGGCCTGGGGCGGACGTGCTGATCGGCGGGTCGCGCTCGCAGCGCATCTTCGGCGGGGGCGGCGACGACCTGATCTGCGCCGGCGACGGCAATGACGTCGTCCACGGGCAGGGCGGCGACGACACGATCCACGGCGAGGGCAGAGGCGACACTCCTCTTCGGGGACGCCGGCTCCGATCGCCTCTACGGCGACATCCTCGACGACAAGCTGATGGGAGGCGCGGGCGCCGACACCCTGGTCGGCGGCCAAGGCGTCGACAGGATGCTCGGCGGCTCCGGCAACGACCTGATGCGCGGCGGGGTCAACCGGGATTGCTACGACGGGCAGGGCGGCGTCAACACCGCGAGCTTCGCGACCGCCACCCCGCCCGGCCCGGCCCCCTCGATCTCGGGTGTCAGCGTCGACCTGGGCCGCCCCGCTGGCGCGCCCGGCTGCTGGCGCGGGACCGGCTCCGCCCAGGGCGACGGCAACGATCCGGCCGATCCCGAGCCGCTGCGGAACGTCCAGTTCGTGGTCGGCTCGGCCTTCTCCGATCTGATCCAGGGACAGCCCGGTGCCGGCGTCGACGCTGGGCTCGGGGCCGACAGCTGCACCGGGTTCGCCGCGGAATCGGCCGCGGGCTGCGGCGCCGGCGACGAGAAGCCGCCGGGGGCCTTCACCTCTGTCTTCAACCCTGCCACACCCGCGCCGCCCGACCCGGGCCTGATAGTCATCGGCAGCCCGGGCGACGACACGATCGACGTCTCACCTCCGGGCGGACCGCTCGGCTACGTGATGGTCTACGGCGCTGACGGTGCGGACACGGTCAACGTCGGCGAGGGTTTCCCGCCGGATGTGACCGTCGACGTCGACGGCGGGTCCGGCAACGACATGCTCAACGGCAGCTCCCTCAGCGAGGTCCTGCTTGGCGGCGACGCCCCAGGCGCCGACGTTCTCAACGGCAACGGCGGAGACGACGCCCTGGTGAGCAGAGGAGGCGACCCGGCGTCCGGGCCGGACTCCCTCTCCGGCGGCCCGGGCGACGACCAGCTGGTCGCCGACGACCCCTGCGCCGGGGACGCGTTCTCGGGCGGGCCGGGCGACGACGTCGCCGGCTTCGCGCTGAGCAAGGTCGGCATCCAGGCGCGGCTCGGCGGCGTCGCCACGTTCGCCGGCGGGAGCTGTCCCGGAGGGAGCCCGACGAAGATTGGCGCCGACAACGAGGTGCTCGAGGGCACGAACGAGTCCGACCGTCTGATCGGGTCTGCGGCCGCCGACACGATCTGGGGGCGCGAGGGCGGCGACGTCATCGTCGGCGAGGGCGGCGCCGACGACATGGAGGGCTTTGCCGGCCCCGACGTGATCGACGCCCGCGACGGCCGCCGGGACCGCGTGATCGACTGCGGGTCCGGACGCGACCGCGCCAGGGTCGACCGCTCCGACCCGAGGCCGATCGGCTGCTGAATCCGCGCGGCGGGGCTTTCGCATTTTGTTAACGAACGTTTAGCACCGTGTTAGTGCTTGCTCGCATACTCGTTGCTCGACGAAAGCAGATCGAGAGAAGAGGTGAACGAGATGGAAGCCAACGAAGTGCAGGGAGTGCAGGTGGGGGGTCGCGAGCCGAAGGCCCTGCTGCTCAACGATGGGACCCGGCTTGCCCTCGAGGACGAGGGGCCGGGCGGGCGGGCCGACTGGATGCTGCTCGGGGACGACGGGGCGGGCGACCGCGAGCTCTCCGTCGCCGACGCGATCCGGATCGCCGGGGAGCGGCACGCCGATTACGTCCGGATCAGGACGCGGTCGGAGGTCGCCTGGCTGCGGCTCGTCTCGGAGTGGTTCGACGAGGAGGCGCGGCGGCTCGACACCGAGCTCAGCGCGGCCGACGAGAGGAAGCTGGCCGCTTAGCTCTTGCCCAACCTGCGGCGCCAGTCGCGAGCGTTGAAGAACCTGGTGATCTTGCGCAGCTTCTGGCGCCGCTCGTCGGTGTAGGGGAAGTAGAGCGGCTCCCGCTTCGGGCCGAAGCGGGTGATCACCAGCGACTCGGGACGGACGAACTTCTTGATCCCGTACTCGCCGTGGCGGAAGCCGATGCCCGAGTCCTTCCAGCCGCCCATCGGCACGTCGGAGGCGAGGAAGCCGACCAGCACGTCGTTGACGTTGGCCGTGCCGACCTCGAGCCGGCGCGCAACCGCCTCGGCGTCGCGGGTCTTGCCGAAGACCGATGCGGCCAGCCCGTAGCGACTGTCGTTGGCGAGCCTGACGGCCTCGTCGGCGTCGCGCACCTTCATCACCCCGACCACCGGGCCGAAGGACTCGTCGCGCATCACCTTCATCGAGTGGTCGACGCCGGTGAGCACGGTCGGCTCGTACCAGTCGCCAGGGCCGTCGATGCGTCGGCCGCCGGTGAGCACCGTCGCGCCGCTGTTGCGCGCGTCCTCGATGTGGTCCTCGACGATCTTCGTCTGCGGCGGGAAGGTCATCGCCCCGAGCTCCTTGCCGTGCTCGGGCCCGTCCATGCCCTGGTTGAGCTTCTTCACTTCGTCGGTGAAGCGCGCCACGAACTCCTCGTAGACCGGCTCCTCGACATAGAGCCGCTCCACCGAGATGCAGATCTGGCCGGTGTTGGCGAAGGCGCCCCACGCCGCGGCGTTCGCCGCCTTCTCCACGTCAGCCGAGCGCAGCACGATCATCGGGTCCTTGCCGCCGAGCTCGGCGCTCACCGGCGTCAGGGTCTCCGCAGCACGGGCGAGCACCTTCTTCGCGGTCCGGTCCGAGCCGGTGAACTGGACGTAATCGACCTCGTCGACCAGGGCCGAGCCGGTCTCGCCCATGCCGTTGACGACATCGAGGACGTCGGGCGCGCCGATCTCGCTCTTCCAGGCCTCGACGATCTCGCCGAGCCCGAGCGGGGTAACCTCGGAGGGCTTGATGACGACGGCGCAGCCGGCGATCAGAGCGGGGATCGCGTCGCCGAGCGAGAGGATCAGCGGGAAGTTCCACGGGCTGATCACGCCGACCACCGGGTAGGGCCGGTACTGCACCCGCAGCTTCTTCACCTTCATCAGCGGGGAGTGGGCGGGCACCCGCTCGTCGCCGATGTACTTGCCCGCCTTCTTCGAATAGAAATTGATCAGGTCCATCAGGTAGGGCGTCTCGGAGGAGGCCTCGGCCCAGACCTTGCCGGTCTCGCGCTGCATCGTGGCGGCGATGCGGTCCTGGTTGTCGAGCAGCCAGTCACGGAGCTTTCCCATCCAGCGGGCGCGGCCCCGGATGCCGAGCGCCTCCCAGGCCGGCTGATTGGCGTGGACCCGCGCGACCGTCGCGGCGACCTCGCCCGGGCCATCCACAGGCACATTGGCGATCACCGAGCCGTCGGCGGGGTTGAGCACCTCGAAGCTCTCGCTGGTTGCCTGAGCCTTCTGCTCGGTGACGGTGTCGATGGCCATGCGCGCTCCCCCTCTCGTAGGACGGCTGTGGCAGCGGACTGTAGCGCTGTCCTGGCTGGCCAGCCAGTCGCAACCCGACCGCCTGGAGCAACCCACTGGGGCGATTTTCGACACGCGGCCAAAGACCCCGTGCCTGGGCATGCCTAGCTTTCCGCCCGACAGTCCCTCGCCACCGATCGGGGCCCGCCGTGAAGAAGATCGAAGCGTTCATTCGCCACGAGGCCTTCGAGCCGATTCGCTCGGAGCTGCTCGACAAGGGGCAGAGGGGCCTGGTCGAGTCCTGTCGCGGCTCCACCCTGACCGTCTCGGTGTGTCCGAAGCTGAAGCTCGAGGTAGTCGTCTCGGACGTGGACACCGGCACGGTCGTCGAGACGATCATCCGGCACGCCCGCTCGGGCGCTGTCGGCGATGGCAAGATCTTCGTGCTGCCCGTCGAGGAGGCGATCCGAATCCGGACCGGCGATCAGGGCGAGGTCGTGCTCCAGGCCCAATGACCATGCGCGAGCTGAGCACGCGGATGATCGAGGCCGTCCTCGACGGCGGGGGGCTCCAGGGAGTCGCCGAGCTCGCCGCGGCCGAGGCCGGGGGGTCGGTGGCGATCGTGTTGCCGCCGCGCGGGCTCGCTGCGAAATCCCCGGGCGGCGGGGAGCTGAACGGGCTGGCGGAGTACGCGAAGGCGCGCGTGGCCGAGACGGAGGCGAGCGCGCCGGACCAGATCGCGCTCGAGCGCTCGATCGAGGCGGGCGGCCGGATCGTCGGCGTGGTGCTGCTGGAGGGCGAGGGCGAGGCGCCGGTGTTGGTCGAGCGCGAGGAGGTCCTGCGGGCGGCGGCGCTGGCGGCGCTCGCCGAGGTGGCCGTCGCGGACGCCCGCGAGGAGGCCGAGCGCAAGCTGCGCGGCGGTTTGATCGAGGAGCTCCGCTCGCGGGTGATCGACACGGCCGAGGCGACCAGCAAGGCGGCCCGGCTCGGCTGCGACCTGGCGCGAGGGGCGATCGCGCTGGTCGCCGTGATCGAGTCGGCCAGCCCGAGCTCACGCGACGGCGCTCGTCGAGGAGGAGTACGAGGGATCGCTGGCGGAGCTGGCGAACGGCCGCCTCTACGCGATCCTGCCAGCCCGGGGCGGCGATGACGCGCCGGAGAAGACCCTGGAGGGCGCTTGCCGGATCGCCAACCGGCTGCGCAAGCACGGCACGGCCGCTGTCTCCTCCTTCTATCCGGGCCCGGGCGAGCTCCACCGGGCGATCAAGGAGGCCGAGCTGGTCCTCGAGATGGTCACCCGCGAGCCCGAGATCGCGGAGGCGCTGGAGGAGGGGATCGCGGCGAGCGGCGTCTACCGGCTGCTCTTCCGGGCCCTGATCTCGGATCCGAGCGAGGTGCGGAGCTTCTACCGGGACACGGTGGAGCCATTGGTCCGCTACGACAACCAGTACCGCTCGGACCTGCTCGGCACGCTCGAGGAATACCTGGCGAGCGACTGCAACATGAACGCTACGGCGCGGGCGATCTTCGCCCACCGCCACACCGTCGCCTACCGGCTCGAGCGGGTCAAGGAGCTCACCGGCCTCACCCCGCAGACCTCGGAGGACCGCGAGCGCCTCGGCCTCGGCATCAAGGCGTACCGCATCCTCGCGCCCGCGCTGCCGCGCTAGATTCGGAGGCGATGCTCCGGACCAGGGCGGCAGCAGCGGCGGTGATCACGGCGGGTCTGCTCGTGGCGATCGGCTGTGGCTCCGGATCGGCGAAGTCGACGACCACAGCGACGCCGACCGGCCAGCCCAGCGCGGCCAAGTCTCAGGGCACCGCCAACTGGCCGACCTACCACGGCAACCTGGCCCGCACCGGCGTCGATTCCACCTCGCCGCCGCTGGGCCAGGTGCACCGCGCCTGGTCTCGGCCACTCGATGGCGGGATCTACGCGGAGCCACTGGTGGTCGGCGACCGGGTCTACGCCGCGACCGAGAAGAACACGGTCTACGCGCTCAACGCCACGAACGGCCACGTCGCCTGGAAGCGCCATCTCGGTCGCCCGGTTGTGGCCTCGACCCTGCCCTGCGGGAACATCTCGCCCGTCACCGGGATCACCGGCACGCCGGCGATCTCCGGCAACACCCTCTACGTCGTCGCCTTCCTGAAGGGCTACCGCCACGTGCTCTTCGGCCTCAATCTCCACGGCGGGAAGGTCCGTTCGAAGCGAAACGTCGACGCCAAGGGCTCCGACCCGCGCGTCCACCAGGAGCGCTCGGCGATGTCGATCGCAAACGGCCGGGTCTACGTTCCCTATGGCGGGCTGACGGGCGACTGCGGCAACTACAAGGGACGCGTGGTCTCGGTGAAGACGCGCGGCAAGCCCCACAAGCGCACCTACACCGTGCCCGTCCACCGCGAGGGTGGCATCTGGGCGCCGTCCGGGGGCGCCGTCAACGGCGCCGGTGACCTCTTCTTCGTCACCGGCAACGGCGACGCCACCGCGGGCTTCGACGAGGGCAACAGCGTGGTGCGGCTCACCCCGAAGGGGAAGCAGACCGACTTCTACCGCGCCTCAAACTCGGCGGATCTGAACCGGACCGACACCGACCTCGGCTCGGTGGGCCCGACCCTGATTGCGCCCAACCGCCTCTTCGTGATCGGCAAGGAGGGCCTCGGGCTGATCCTCAACGCCGACCACCTGGGCGGGACCGGGGGGCAGCTCTTCAGCCAGAACGTCTGCTCAAGCGGCGCGTACGGCGGGCTCGCCTTCCAGGGGCCGCTGGTCTACGTCCCCTGCAACGACGGCCTCTACGCGCTGCGCGTCAACGGGGACTCGTTCAGCACCGCCTGGAAGGCGGATATCTCGGCCGGCCCCCCGATCCTGGCCGGCGGCGCCGTCTGGTCGATCGACGGCGCCACGCTGCACGCGTACTCCGCCGTCGGCGGCGAATCGATCGGCAGCTTCGACCTCGGCAACCAGACGACACATTTCCCGAGCCCAGCCGCCGGTGGCGGGATGCTGTTCGCGCCGGCGGGCAGCCAGCTGGTCGCCTTCGCCGGCGTCTAGCCCCACTAGCCCGGCAGTTCCTTGCGCCTCGGCACCAGCCGGTAGACCGATCCGAGGCTCGGCTTCCCCTTGTGGATGGGACCCCGCTCTACCACCAGGTAGACACGGCCGGAGTTGTCCCGCCCGATCGAGGTCAGCGTGCGAAGGCCGAAGCGGAAGGCGCGCTGCTTGCCCGCGTGCCGGCCGGCCCGCGGGCGGAAGCCGTAGAGCGTGCCGGTGCAGTAGTCGCCGAAGACGTAGTCGCCGTAGATCTCGCGCCCCCTGATCCGTGCCAGGCGCGAGTCCCGCACCACGAAGCCGCCGGCGATGGCGCAGTTGGGGCCGTGGCGATAGGCGATCGCCGGCAGCACGGTCCCGCGCCGCGGCACACCCCCGCGGAACGGCGCAAACGCCTCGAACGCCGGCCAGCCGAAGTTCGCCCCGCGGGAACGCCCGAGCGGCAGATAGTCGGCCTCCTCGAAGCGGCGGTCGCCGACGTCGCCGATCGCGATCGTCCCGCTGACGCGGTCGAACGAGATCGCCCGGGGGTTGCGCAGGCCGTACGCCCAGATCTCGAGGCGGCCCCGCGGGCTCGCGAGCGGGTTGTCGACCGGGACCACATAGCCGGTCGCGGTCGGGGCGATCCGCAGGATCTTGCCGAGCAGCACGCGCGTGTCCTGAGCGGCGGCTGCGGAGCCGCCATCCCCGGTGCCGACGTAGAGGTAACCGCCAGGCCCGAAGGCGAGAGTGCCCCCGTGGTGGGCCGGAGTCGGCTCGGGGATGCGGAGGATGGTGTGGCCCGAGACGGGGTCGGCGACGAGCGGATCGGTGGAGCTCCGCCGGTAGGAGGCGATCACCAGCGCATCGTGGTTATCGGTGTAGGAGACGTAGAAGAGGCCGGTGCGCGGGTAGTCGGGTGAGAAGGCGATCGAGCTCATGCCCGGCTCGCCGCGCACGCCGCGAGCCCTGACCAGGCGGTGGATGTCGAGGAAGGGACGGCGCAGCAGCCGGTCGTTCGCGATCACCCGCACGGCGCCGCCCTTCTGGGCCACATAGAGCTGGGAGCCCCGGCCGGGCGGCTGCGTCAGGAACACCGGGTTCTTGAGCCGCGCGATCCGCTGCAGCGCGACGTACTTCGCGCCGAGCGGTGCGGCCGCCGGGCGCCGTGATGCCCACGATCGCGGCCCCGACCGCGATGAGCGCGGCAATCGTGGTCTCGATCTGGCGGCGGCTGAGCGCTACTGGCCCTTGAGCTCCGACTTCTGCTGCTGGTTCCCCGCCTGGCCGATGATGTCGCTCGGCTTGATCGGGACGACCTGGCCCGAGTCGTTGACCCTGGTCTGGGGCGGAGCGCTGGAGATCCGCACCACGAACTCGCCCTCGGGGACCGAGCCGTCGGAGGTGACCGCCTTCGCCTTGCCCTGCAGCCCCGCCGCGACCCGGTAATGCACGGTGAAGGTGCCCGGGAATCACCGGCGTCACGTTCCAGACCATGCTCCTCGTCTGATTCGGCGCGAGCGAGCCGAAGCTGTAGGTGTCGGTCTGTGCGGACTCGGCGCCCGCCGAAGCGGTTTGTCCCGCCAGCTTCGGATAGCCCTGCTCCAGGATCCAGACGGGGCGGAAGGGGATCGCCAGGTCGGGCTGGTCGATACGGACCGAGAAGGGGCCCTGGGCAGACGGGAGGTTCTGTGCGGTCGAGCCCGTCGTGCCGGTGGTCGCGCCGCCGGATTCGTTGGTACTGGCGCTGGAGCTGGTGAAGATCGTGATCGCGAGGTCCGGGATCGTCTGGTCGCCGGTGTTCGCAACCGCCAGGGTCAGGTTCGTGTTCTGGGCGAGCTGCTGCTTGCTCGGGAAGTCGGCGCTGACGATCGAGACCGGGAAGTTGCCCTCGGGCTCGTTGGCGTCCTGCTCTGGAGCCGCCGCAGGCGACGGGACCCGCGGCCAGTAGCACCGCGATCATCCCGATCCCGATCCCGTTGCGGGCCTTCAGGGGACCGGCTGTCGAAGCGCTCTCCTCCAAAGGCGCGGGCAACATAGCACGCACCCTACCCCCGTCATTCGGCGTCCGTATCGCGAGTTCCGGGGGTTTCTATTGCAAGGGTGCTCCGCAGGAGCGACCCGTCGTCTGTTGGCAGGCGTGACGGTTGTGGGTGGCGAACCGCGTCCCCATCCCATAATCTTCCTCACGTGCGCAACCGGCGGCAGTGTGTGTGGCCGCCGAGTATGTTGGGCATGCGGGGCCGTGCCCCACTCAAGGGGGACGGCTCCGGAGGAGAGCAATGGTCAGATCCGTAGCCGACAGGGCGTTCCTCCCGGCCAAGTCTCTATTCGAGCAGGTCGGGGACATGATGATCCTGACCGCCAAGACGGTCGTTTCGGCCGTGCGCCCGCCGTATCCCTACGGCGGCGAGTTCATCGGGCAGTTCCTCTTCGCCCTCCAGCTCTGCTGGTTCCCGATGATGATCTCGACCCTGGCCTTCGGCTTCGGCGCTCCCGGCCTGCAGGCCGCCAACTTCCTCTCCCTGTTCGGCGCCCTCGACCGCCTCGGCGGCTTCTTCGTCCTCGCCTCGATCCGCGAGTTCGCGCCCACGGTGACGGCGGTCGTCGTCGCCGGCGTGGCGGGCACGGCGATCACCGCCGACCTCGGCGCCCGAAAGATCCGCGAGGAGCTCGACGCGCTTCAGGTGCTCGGCGTCGACCCGATCAAGAACCTGGTCGTGCCCCGCTTCCTCGCCCTGATGCTGATCACCGGTCTGATGGACATCTATGCGCTGATCTTCGGCATCGTCGGCGGTCTCGGCGCGGAGCTGCTCTACAACGAGCCGCTCGGCGGGTTCTTCGCCACCTTGTACAACAACGCCTCGGTCACCGACCTTTGGGGCTCGGTACTGAAGTGCACGATGTTCGGAGCAATCATCGCGATCGTCTGCTCCTACAAGGGGATGACCGCGTCCGGAGGTGCCGAGGGGGTGGGTCGCGCCGTCAACGAGGGGGTGGTGATCGCCTTCATGGGTGTCTTCGCGTTCAACTACGTCTTCACCCAGACGCTGCTCGCGACCCATCCGGAGCTGCAGGTGATCAAGTGAACGCGGGCTGGCTGGCGGTCCCGCGTGGCTGGCTCAACTCGATCGGCGAGATCTTCGGCTTCTGCACCCGGGTCGCCGGCATCGTCTACACGGGTCGCGTCTTCCAGTTCTTCGGGGAGGCGCTCCGCCAGACCGGCATCCTGATCCTCGGCTCGACGCTCGTGATCTGGGGCCTGGTCTTCATACTCGGCCTCCAGTGCGGGATCGAGGGCGCATACTTCAACCGCTCGGTCGGCGCGCCCGCCTACGCCGGCGTGTTCGCCGCCTGGTGCGACCTGCGCGAGGTGATCCCCTACGGCTTTGGCTACATGCTTTCCGCGAAGGTCGGCACGGGAATCGTGGCCGAGCTCGGCGCGATGCGGATCTCCGACGAGATCGACGCCCTCGAGGTGATGGGCGTCCCGCCGGTCACCTTCCTGGCGGCGACCCGCCTGCTGGCCGCCTGGATCGCCTTCCCCTTCATGTACCTGGCCGCCGTCGGAATCGGCTACTTCGCCAGTTGGCTCGCCGTCGTCGAGCAGATCGGGGACGTCTCCTCGGGTGGCTACTTCCTGATCTTCTGGATGTTCCAGAACCCGCCCGACCTCTTATTCAGCCTGATCAAGGGCATGGTGATGGCCACGGCCATCGTGCTCGTCGGCTGCTACTACGGCTACACCGCCTCGGGTGGACCGGTCGGAGTGGGGACCGCGACCGCGAAGTCGATGGTGCTGAACATCGTGCTCGTCCACATCATCGGCATGATGGGAACCCTGGTCTTCTGGGGGGCAAACCCGAGGGCGCCGATCGGCGGCTGACCGGACCGGCGCGACCCGCGATGGCCCCTGCCTAGAATCGATCGAAACGCATAAGGAGGAGAGAACAGTTGGCTGAACGGAACGAGAGCACCTCTCGCGGGAAGACCGGCAGCACGTCCAGCCAGGCCGCCGAGGCCGGAGACCGGCGGGCGATCCGCTCGCCTCGCAGGGCTACGGCGAGGAGGACTTCTCCCGGCGCGACTACATCATCCCGGGCGTCGACGCCGACGATCCGGACCCCTACAAGTGGCACACGGGCCAGAAGCGTGACCACGGCGGCGAGGACGCGATCGAGATCATCGACCTGGTCAAGCAGTTCGGCCGCGCCCGGATCCTGAACGGCTGCAACCTCGGCCTGCCGGACAACATGATCTCGATGGTGCTCGGCCCCTCGGGCACCGGCAAGTCGGTGCTGATCAAGCACATCGTCGGGCTGCTCTACCCGGACTCCGGCGACGTCCTGGTCCACGGCGAGTCGATCCCGAACATGACCGACGACGAGCTCTTCGAGGTGCGCAAGAAGTTCGGCCTGCTCTTCCAGGACGGCGCCCTGTTCGGCTCGATGAACGTCTACGACAACACCTGCTTCCCGCTGCGCCAGCACACGGACAAGGGCGAGGAGGAGATCGAGGAGATCGTCACGCGCCGGCTCCGCGAGGTCGGCCTCGCCGAGGCGATGTACAAGATGCCGAACGAGCTCTCGGGCGGGATGCGCAAGCGCGCCGGCTTCGCCAGGGCGCTGGTGCTCGACCCGGCGATCGTCATGTTCGACGAGCCCGACTCGGGCCTCGACCCGGTGCGCACGGCGCTGCTCTGCGAGCTGATCCGCGAGGTGCACGAGGAGAACGGCGGCTGCTACCTGGTGATCAGCCACGACCTCGCCACCGCACGGCGGATCGCCGAGTTCCTCGCGGTGCTCTGGAAGGGCAAGATCGTCGAGTCCGGACCCGCGAACGAGCTGTTCGACTCGAAGAACGAGTTCATCCGCCAGTTCCTGAACGCGGACGTCAAGGGCCCGCTGGCGATGGACTAGGCGCGGCCGGTGGCCGCGCCGACGCCTGCCCCGCGCGAGCTGACCGCGAACGGGGTCGACTTCACGGTGCTCGAGGCGGGGCGAGGGACCGCTCGCGCTTTGCCTGCACGGCTTCCCCGACTCGGCCCACACCTGGCGGCACCTGCTGCCGGCGCTTGCCGAGGCCGGCTTCCACGCGGTCGCTCCGTTCATGCGGGGCTACGCGCCGACCGCGGTGCCCGAGGACGGCTGCTACAGCCTCGGGGCGCTGGCGGCGGACGCGAACGCGATCCATGAGGCGCTCGGTGCGGACGGGAGCGCCGTCCTGATCGGCCACGACTGGGGGGCGGAGGCCGGCTACGGTGCGGCCGCCCACTCGCCCGAGCGCTGGCGGCGCTTCGTCTCCCTGGCGATCCCGCCGCTGACCATGGACGCCGGCCTCTACGCCGACTTCGACCAGCTGCGCCGCTTCTTCTACGTGTTCTTCTTCCAGCTGCCGGTCGCCGAGCACGTCGTCGCGGCCGACGATCTCGCCTTCATCGACCGGCTCTGGCGGGAATGGTCGCCGGGGTACGACGCCTCCGAGGACCTGGCGCACGTCAAGGAGTCCCTCCGGGAGCCGGTCAACCTCGCTGCCGCGATCTACTACTACCGCGCGGCGATGGGCTCGCAGGCGGAGGGCTGCAGCCGCTTCGAGGCCGAGTCGCAGGCGCTGGGGCAGACCCCGCCGCAGCCGACCCTCTACCTGCACGGCGCCGACGACGGCTGCATCGGCGCGGAGCTGGTCGGCGGCGCCCAGCAACATCTGTCCGACGGGTCCCGGATGCAACTCGTGGATGGCGCAGGGCACTTCCTCCAGCTCGAGCGGCCCGGCGAGATCAACGGTGCCATCCTCGACTGGATCGGGTGAGCGCCGACGCTGACAGGACCGCCCTCGTGACGGGGGCCAACCGCGGGATCGGCCTGGAGATCGCCAGGCAGCTCGCGACTGCCGGGCTGCGGGTGATCCTCGGCTCTCGAGACGAGGAGGCCGGCCTGCGGACGGCGGAGGGCCTGACCGGCGACGTGCGGGTCGAGCAGCTGGACGTCTCGGACCAGGCGAGCGTCGACGGCTGCGCCGAGCGGCTCGCGGGTGACGGCGTCGAGGTCGACGTGGTGCCTGACGACGGCCCCACCGACGGCTTCTTCTACCAGCGGCAGATCCCGTGGTGAGCGGCCGCTACCGTGCTTCGCGATGCGGCGGATCACGGACGAGGACGTGCTCGCCTCGATCGCCGAGCTGGCAGGGGATGGCTACTGCCTGGTGCCCGGAGCTGCTGCCGCGGCTGCCGAAGCGGACCCACGCCGAGCGTCGCCGCGCCCTCCACCGAGCGGTCAGCCACGGCCTCGTGATCCAGAGGCGAGCCCCCGATGGCCGGGAGCACGTGGCGATCGCCAGCGAGGGCTGGCGCCTGCTCCGCGCCGCTGCCTGAGCCAGAACCGAGGCGATCTTTACACGCGCTCCCTAACCTCCGCCACGTGAGCCCGGGGAGAGGATTCTTCGAGCGGGTCGCGATCGTGGCCGTGCGTCGGCCGTGGCTCGTGATCGTGCCGCTCGTGCTGCTCACCGGCGCCGGCGTCTTCGCCGCGACCCGGCTCAAGACCAGCACCGGCACGGACACCCTGGTCAGCAAGGGCTCGTCGGAATACAAGGCGACGCAGGATTTCCACCAGGAGTTCGGGGACGAGCCGGTGATCGTGCTGGCGAAGGAGGACCTGCGCAAGCTCGTCCTCACCAAGGACCTCGAACCGCTCTTCGAGCTCGAGGAGTGCTTCGCCGGCGGCACGCAGCTCGCCGCCGCGCTGCCTCACCGCACCAAGCAGCCGCTGCCTCCGGTCTGCGACCGAATCGCGCGGCTGCATCCGAGCCGCTCGGTGTTCGGGCCGGGGACCTTCCTCTACCTGAGCGTCGCAGGGATCCAGCAGGCGCTGCAGGGCCAGATCGGCGGGGCGGGCCAGGCGGCGCGGGCGGCGGGGGCGACGGCGAAGAAGCGGGCAGCGCAGCGCGGCGCCTCGCCGGCCGAGCAGCAGGCGGCCGCCAACGCAGCGGCGCAGCAGGTGCTGAGTCAGTTCCAGCAGGGGCTGGTGTCGGTGGCGCTCAAGTACGGGATCACCTCGATCCCGCGCCTCGACGACCCGAACTTCGTCAGCCGCGTGGTCTTCGACCAGTCGAAGCCGGCGGGCACGCCGAAGGAGCGCTTCGGCTACCTCTTCCCCAACAAGGACGCGGCGCAGATCATCATCCGCCTGCGCCCCGACCTGACCGACGCTGAGCGCCACGAGGCGATCGGGCTCTTCCGCGAGGCGGTGGACAACCCCCGCTTCAAGCTCAGCGACGGCAGCTACATCGTCACGGGAGCGCCGGTGGTGGTGGACGCGGGCTCGCGCGACCTCCGCAACCAGACGCTGCTGCTGCTCGGCGTCGCCGGGCTGGTGATGGCGCTGACCCTGCTCTTCATCCTGCCCAGGCCGCTCCGCCTGCTGCCCCTCGGTGTCGCGGTCGCCGCCGGTGCGATGACCCTCGGGCTGGTCTCGCTCTTCGGCGGCTCGCTGACCGTCGGTGCGATCGCGATGCTCCCCGTGCTCGTCGGGCTCGCGGTCGACTACGCGATCCAGTTTCAGGCGCGCTTCAACGAGGCGCGCGGCGAGGGAGCGCCACCCGGTCGCGGCGTCGCCCTGGCCGCCGCCGGCGGGGGCCCGGTGATCGGCGCCGCCTGCGTCGCCACCATCGCCGGCTTCGCGGTCTTCGCCCTCTCGCCGAGCCCGCTCGTCCGCTCCTTCGGCCTGCTGCTGGTGATCGGGGTGGCGCTCGCCTTCCTGGTCGCCCTCACCGGCGGGCTGGCCGCCCTCGGCCTGGCGTCCCGGCGGGATGCCGGCCAGGCCCCACCCCGGGCGCCCGGAGAGAACTTCGGCCAGATGCCCGCCCGCCTGCGCTCGGTCGGCGTGAAAGCGATCGCGATGGCGCTAGCCAGCCCGCGCCGGGTCCTGGCGGCCGGTCTGCTGCTGGCGGTCTGCGGCTGGGTTGCGAGCGCCGGCACCGGCGTGGAGACCGACATCCGCGACCTCGCCCCGCCCCACCTGGCCGCCCTCAAGGACCTGAACGAGCTGGAGAAGCAGACCGGGATCTCGGGCGACCTCAACGTGACGATCAAGGCGCCAGACCCGACCAGCCCGGCGGTGATCGACTGGGCCGAGGGCTTCCAGCAGCGCGTTCTGGCGCGGCACGGCTTCTCCGGCGCGGCCGGCAGCTGCGCCAAGGCGCAGATCTGCCCGGCGCTCTCCCTCACCGACTTCTTCGGCGGGGCGAGCTCCTCGACCAGCTCCTCGACGAGCTCCACGGGCGGGCAATCCTCGCTCGCGACGTGCATGCCCTCGTCCAGTCCCTGCCCTGCTTCATCTCCCAGATCGTGATCAGCCATCAAGGTGAATGCAGCGCCGCCACCGGCGCGACTCCGATCGGGGACACCGCCGACATCGCCTTCGGCATCCGCGTGCAGCCGCTCTCCGACCAGCAGGACCTGATCGATGACATCCGCTCCCAGATCGACCCGCCGGGCGGCCCGTCGCCTCCCGCCGGCACGACCGTGGAGCTGGCCGGGCTGCCGGTGCTCGCCGCCGAGGCGAACACGGATCTCTCGCACTCGCCGCTGGTGGCTGCCGCTGGCCGGCCTGGCGGCCGTCGGCATCGTGCTCACCGCGATCTACCGATCGCTGCGCCGTGCGATCGTCCCGCTGATCCCGGTGCTGATGGCGACCGGGTGGTCCGGGCTCGTGGTCGCCGCGCTCGGGGTCTCGCTCAACCCGATGTCCGCCACGCTGGGAGCGCTGGTGATCGCGATCGCCACCGAGTTCAGCGTCCTCCTCTCGGCGCGCTACGCGACCGAGCGGGGCGCGGGCACCTCCGTCGGCGAGGCGCTGCGGCGCAGCTACGAGCGCACCGGGGCCGCTGTGCTGGCGTCCGGGGTGACCGCGATCGCCGGCTTCGCGGTGTTGGCGATCGCCGGCCTGCCGCTGCTCGACGACATCGGCCTGATCTCGGTCGCCCCGGTGCTGCGCGACTTCGGGCTGGTGACCGTCGCGGACCTGCTGGTCGCCCTGGCGGGGGTGCTGCTGGTGCTGCCCGCCGCGATCGTCTGGGCGGAGGAGGGCTTCCCGCTGCCCTCCCGCGCCCGCTCGGCTCAGGTGGCGCCCGGCCAATCCGTCCCCTGATCTAGGACGATTGAGCCGTGGAGAACGGCGGAGGACGAGACGGATCCGGCCAGGACCCGCGCCAGGGCGCCCCCCGGCGGGGGACGATCTACTCGCTGATCGTCGGCATGGCCTTCATCGCGCTGATCGCGGTGGCGGGCATCAACACGATCTCCACCAAGAACAAGGGCGTGCTCGGCGCCAGCAATGAGGGCGACCTCCCCCTGGCGCAGTTCGCCGTCCCAGACGCGCGCAGCGGCGTGAGCGGGGACGCCAACATCGCCCAGGACGACTGCGACTCGGCGCGCATCCCGTGTCCCGCCGACAGCCGGCGGACGCCCGCCTGCCAGGTCCGGGCGCCCGGCGCAATCCGCGTCTGCGACCTGTTCAACCGCCCGCTCGTCCTCTCCTTCTGGTTCACCCGCGGCGGCGACTGCGAGGACCAGGAGGACGTCTTCGAGGACGCCTACCGCCGCTACAAGGGCCGCGTCAACTTCCTCGCGATCGACGTGCGCGACTCCGACAGCGAGGTGAAGAAGCTGATCGCCCAGCACCACTGGACGCATCCCGTTGGCCTCGATCGCGACGGGGCCCTCTCCAATCTCTACCGGGTCGGAGGCTGCCCCACCTTCGTCTACGCGTTCCCGGGCGGCATCCTCCACTCAACGTCGATCGGGCAGCTCGACGACCGGCAGTTCTTCGCGCACGTTGACGACCTGATCCGGGCCTCGGAGCAGCGCGACCGGACCCTGCGCTGATGGCCGAGCTGCCGGAGCAGTGGGAGGTCGCGCCGGAGCCCGGTTGGGTGCAGCCGGCGCTCGCCGAGGAGTTCCCCGGCCTCTCCATCCTCTCAACGACGATCGAGGCGAAGACCGGGCGCAGCCCTGAGGCGCTCAAGGACCAGCTGCGGTCGCTGAGCGACCGGATCGCCGGCGCGCAGGCGATTCAGCTGCGCCAGAAGCCGATCCCCTGGGCCTACCGCGTCTTCTTCCGCCACATCGGCCTCGACCCGGATACGACCCGCACCCCGATCGAGCAGCTGATCTTCGACCGCATGCATGGCGGTCGCTTCGCGAGCCGCAACCGGGTGGACGACGCCCTCACCATCGCGATGGTCGAGGTCGGGGTTGCGCTGCGGGCGTTCGACGCCGACCGGGTCAGCGGCCGTGTCGGCCTGCGGCTCTCTGCCGAGCGCGAAGGCTTCGAGGGGCGCGTCTCGCCGCTGCCGGAGGGCACGATCGTGGTCGCGGACGAGGAGCGGGCCCTCGGCATCCTCTTCGACCGCACGGCCGAGGGCCGCGGCGTGCGCAGGGGAACGAGCCGGGTGCTGGTGGTCGCGATCGGGGTCCGCGGCGTGCCCGATATCGCGCTCGAGGAGGCGCTGTGGGTGGCGGGCGGCGCCCTACGGGCGTAGACTCCGGCGGCAGAGGAGGCCTTTATGGAGGAGTTGCTGGTTCGCTACGAGGTCGACGAGGTGCTCGCCCCAGAGGAATCGCTGGTGCCGCCGGCGCCACCCGAGGGCCTCGACACCGTCCTCTACGAGCACGACGAGCGCGCCGCCCGCGCCGACCTGCGGCGTCAGATCGCCGCGATGGAGCTGGCGCTCGCCCGGCTCTTTGGCTCCGCCTTCCCCCGTAAGGGGATCGACTTCAGCGTCGCCGGCATGGGCGGGCCGCGCCTACTCTCCGTCGACGAGCTCGAGAAGGTGCGGGACGGGCTCGCCGCCCGGATCCAGGAGGTCGGGGCCGACCTGCACGAGCACGCTGTGGCCGAGGAGGCCAACCGCGAGCTGATCGAAGAGATGACTGCGGACCCGGCCGCCTACAAGTGGGTTCGCGTCTACAACGAGGACATCGGCGAGCCCGGCTGCAAGAACTGGCACGCGAAGCCGAAGTGGGGCGTGCTCGGCATGCTGCTCGGCTGGTGGCGCGTCAAGATCTCCTCCGGTTGTCCGTTAGTCAAGGGGCAGCCGCCCCCTGATGCCAACCAAACGACAGCGACGAAAGAGGCGGAAGCGCCTCACAGCGGACGAGGGACGGTCGTCCGAGGGCGCGCCGCAGGTAACGAGCGCTACCGCGCCGCGACCGTCGGGGACTGCAGCTCGCCGCGGTAGCGCTTCGCTGCCCGCCAGGCGCGGATCGGGCGACCGGCCCTCGGCCCCCTGGGGAGACTTCCCTCTCTCTGAGATCGTGATCTTCATCGGCCTCGTCCTGCTCGTCGTCGGCTTCTTCATCCCGCCTCCGCAGGGATTCGTGATGATCGCCGTGGGCCTCGGTCTGGGCTCGCTCGCCGGCCTGGAGCTCGCCATCCGGGAGCACTACGCCGCCTATCGGTCGCACAACCTGCTGCTCTCCGCGGCCATCGGCGTGCCGGTGTTCGGCGCGCTCTTCGTCGCCACCAGGCTGAGCCCCGCGGTCTGCGTCGCCGCGGGACTGCTGGCGTTTGGGGGCGCCGCCTGGCTGTTCGCGTCGGCATTTCGCCGGCGCTCCGGCGGCGCCCTCTACCGCCTCAGAGGCTGATCCCCCGCCGCGGGGACTAGTTCATCCGGCTGGCCAGCTTCGCCTCGAGCTCGGCGATCAGGATCCGGCGCTGCCGCTCGGTCAGGGTGCCGAGCCGCTTGCCCTCGCTGAGGGTGGCGGAGGCGAGCAGCTTGCGTGAGCGTGCCCGGCCCCAGCGCCGCTGGCTGCAGAGCAGCTCACTGAGGCTCATGCTCTCGGCCTCCCAGGGAGAGGAGAGGATGACGTCGGTGACGCTGCGGCGCCCTGCGGTGATGTCGCGCTTCAGGGCGGCGCGGGCTAGCCGGACCTCGTTGGCGCGGGCCAGGGCCTGCATGCACTGCGAGGTTCCTCGCGATGCAGTCTGGGGTTCGACGACCGTCGGCTCAAGACGCCGGTGCGGCATGGACAGTGGGCGGGCAGGGGCAATCGTCGAAGCAGCAGACATGTTTCTCCCTCCTGCGAGGTCAGGTGTTGGGCGGGTTTGGTTACGCGGCGGCCCCGGTCGCTCTGGACGAGCCGGGGGGAATGGACGGTCCTCTCCTACTTTCGTTCCCGTCCGCTCCCTGCCCCGGAAGCGCGCGGCGAGGCGAAACCTATACGCCTGCCGCGGCGACGGTCAACACCCAACTGATCATCCCGTTCGCTAAGAGCAGATCTTTTGTTGGCGAGTTGGTAACTCATCCATCAGGGACGGCGACCAACCCGACCGCCTACCCGGTCGGCAGGTCCGGGAAACGTCCCTTGACCTCCGCGAAGATCTCGAGGGCCCGGTCGAGCTGGTCCCGATCGTGGGTCGCCATCAAGCTGGTCCGGAGCAGCGCGCCGCCCGGAGGGACGGCAGGATGGAGGGCGACGTTGGTGTAGACCCCGGCATCGAAGAGCGCCTTCCAGAGCAGTACGGCCTGCCAATCCTCTCCGACGATCACCGGGACGACCGGCGTGGTGGCCTCGGTTCCGTCGGGGAGGGTCCCCGGCTCGACGACATTCAGGCCGAGGTCCCGGAACCCCTGCCGCAGGTAGGCGGCGTTGTCGAGCAGCCGTCCCATCAGCTCCGGTCCCTCGGTGCGGATGATCCGCAGCGCGCCGAGCGCGGCCCCGACGGCGGCGGGGACGGCGGAGGCACTGAAAATGAAGGAGCGGGACGCGATCCGGAGGTACTCGATCACTTCCTCCGAGCCGGCGATGAAGCCGCCGCAGGAGGCCAGGCTCTTCGAGAAGGTGCCCATCCGCAGGTCGACGTCGTCCTCGAGGCCGAAGAGCTCGCAGGCGCCCGCGCCCCGGCTGCCCAGCACTCCCACGCCGTGGGCCTCGTCCACCATCAGCCGGGCGCCGAATCGGCGGCAGAGCTCCACGATCGGCGGCAGGTTGCAGACATCGCCCTCCATCGAGAAGACCCCGTCCACCACGACCAGTGTGCCGCTCTCGTCCGCGGCCGCTCGCTCCAGCATCGTCTCGAGCTTGTCCATCCGGTTGTGGCGGAAGGGCCGAAGGCGGGCGCCGGAGAGCTTGCAGCCGTCCAGGATCGAGGCATGGTCGCCCGAATCGCAGATCACGGTGTCCCCGGGCTCCAGGATCGCGCTGATCGCGCCGAGGTTCGACTGGTAGCCGGTCGTGTAGACGATCACGTCCTCGGTGCCCATCCACTCGGCGAGCTCGCGCTCGAGCTCGACGTGCATCGGGGTCGTGCCGTTGAGCAGCCGCGAGCCGGTCACCCCGGTTCCGTACTGCTCCAGGGCGTCGCGGGCGGCCTGCTTGACCCGCTCGTCGGTGGTCAGTCCCAGGTAGTTGTTGGAGCCCAGCATGATCGTCTCCCGGCCCTCCATCTCGACCACGGGCCCCGCCTGGGACTCGAGGATGCGGAAGTAGGGGAGCAGGTCGCCCTGCTTGGCGGCCTCGAGCTGCTCGACCCGGTCGTGGCTGCGGGCCTTCTCGAAGACGTCCGACACCAAACGGGTCGCGCTGGCGCGCGCCCTCGTATCAATCGTGGAGTCGGACATGCCCCGAAAGTCTCGCACCTTGTAGCTTGCCCGGCCGTGCCAGGCGCGCTCGAGATCCGGCCCGTGCAGGGCCGCGGGGAGCTGACGAAGTTCATCAAGCTTCCGTTCCGGCTCCACGAGGGGACGCCGTGGGTACCTCCGCTGATCTCGGAGCGGCGACAGTTCCTCAACAAGAAGAAGAACCCCTACTTCCACCACGCCGAGGCGGAGTACTTCCTGGCCTGGCGGGACGGCGAGCCGGTTGGCCGCATCACCGCCCAGGTCGACCGCCGCTGGGACCAGTTCCAGGGCGGCTCGGACGGCCAGTTCGGCTTCATCGAGGCGGAGGACGACCCGGAGGTCTTCGAGGCGTTGCTCGGCGCGGCCGAGAAGTGGGTCCACGAGCGCGGACGCGACCGCCTAGTGGGGCCCATGGACTTCACCACCAACGACGAGGTCGGCCTGCTGATCGAGGGCTATGACCTGCATCCCTACATCCTGGAACCGTGGCATCCGACGTACTACAAGGAGCGCCTGGAGGCCCTCGGCTACGGCAAGACGATGGACCTGCTCATGTGGAATCTGGAGATGGGGGGCTTGAAGGAGGGGGACGCATTCGCGGACGCGATTCACCAGGTCGCCGACAAGGTCGAGTCAGAGCACGGGATCACGGTCCGCAATCTCAAGATGCGCGACCTGGAAGCGGAGATGGCCCGCTTCATGGAGGTCTACAACTCGGCGTGGGAGAAGAACTGGGGCTTCGTCCCGGTCACCGACCAGGAGGTCGCCTTCCAGGCCAAGAACCTGAAGCAGGTACTCGACCCGCGCTGGTGCTTCGTCGCCGAGCGCGATGGCGAGACCCTCGGCGCGGCGCTCACCCTGCCGGACATCAACCAGGTGACCAAGAAGATGAACGGGCGGCTGCTCCCGTTCGGTTGGCTCCGCTTCCTGCTCGGCAAGCGCAGGATCGACCGAGTACGCGTCTTCGCGCTCGGGGTGAAGCCGGAGCATCAGCACACGGGGATCGCCGCCCGCTTCTACGTTCGCCACATCGAGACTGCCGCCGAGGTGGGGGTGAGCGGCGGTGAGGAGGGCTGGATCCTGGAGACGAACAAGCCGATGAACCGTGCCATGGAGGGCATGGGAGGCACGATCGTCAAGAAGTACCGGCTCTACGAGAAGGCGCTCTAACGCTCGTAGGTGCCTACCAGCCGGGCCTCGGCGAGCACGTGGCCGTCGAGAGCATCCTCGAGCTGCTCACGCGCGGCGCCGTGCTCGAGGTCGAGGTCCGTATCGAGCGCGTACAGCTCGAAGAAGTAGCGGTGCGGGCCGTGTCCCGGTGGAGGCGAGGGGCCGGCCCACCCGGGGCGACCGAAGCCGTGTGTCCCCTGGCCCGGGGCCGGGGCGCCCTCATCGAGGCTGCCGGATTCGGGGTCGATGTTCCAGGCGAGCCAGTGGGTGAAGTCGCCTGACGGCGCGTCGGGGTCGTGGACGATCAGGGCGAGCGTCCTGGTCCCGTCGGGCAAGAAGTCCCAGCGCAGCGGGGGCGAGCTGCCCTCGCCGTCGGCGGTGTGCTTCTCGGGGATCGGCTCGCCGTCGTCGAAGGCCGGGCTGGTCAGCTCGAGGTCAGACATCGATCACCTTTTTCCCCGGAGCGAGCGCGCGAAACCGGTGAGGGGTCCTGACCGGCCCTTAGGATGCGGGCGATGGCTGAAGCGGAGCCGCACGAGGACGTGATCGAGGCCGAGCCGGTCCGCCCGCTGCCGGTCCGCTCGCAGGGCCGCGCGATCGAGATCTGGGGCCGCGAGGTCGGTCCGCTCGCGGTCGCCGCCGCGGGAGGGGCGGCGGCGGGCGTGGCCGTCGTCGCGGTGGCCCGGGCCGCCCGGGCGCCGAGGCGGGCCCCGCGGCGCCCGGCGCGGCGCGGCCTCTTCCGCCGGCGCGAGAAGGTGGTCGCCAGCCGCAGCTTCCTGGTTGACGTTCACGTCCTCGGCCGCTGACCATGGTCATCGAGGAGCGGGTCATGCCCCGCTGGCCGTACCGGCTGCGCCGCTCGCGCGGCCAGGACGGCGTGCTGCGCTCGCGGGGAGGGGTCCTGGAGCGCCTGCTGCATGTCGGGGCGAGCCCGGTCCGGGTCCGCGTCTGGCAGACCCGCGAGGGCCACGTGCACATCCGGGCGGAGACGATCGACCCCGCGCTGGTCGAGCACCCGCTGCGGGTCGGCTCGGCCGCGGACGAGATCGCACCGGCCGGTGGGGCGGAGCTGGGCATCGCGATCGAGCGGATGCGCTTCTCGGTCGCGGTCGAGGAGGAGATGGGGGAGTTCTACGACGCATTCAAGCGGGACCCGCTGCTCGGTCCGACCATCCACCACCGGCCCTGGGTGCGGCCGCGGCGGCGCCCCTGGCCCTGGGAGGCTCTCTGCTGGGCAATCACCGAGCAACTCATCCAGACATCGCGGGCGGCCGAGATCCAGCGGCGGATCGTGCGCCGCTGGGCGCCCAGCTACCAGCACGACCGGCCGGCCCGGCGGCGCGAGCGATCCTGGCCGCTGCGGGACGTGCCGTCGGCGGCCGTGATCGCCGGCCGTGCCCCGGCCGAGCTCGCCTCGATGGACCTGAGCCCGGGGCGGTCGATCGCCGTGGTCCACTGCGCCCGGGAGGTTGCCCGGGGGCGGACGGACCTCTTCGACCCGGCAGCCGACGGCAGGCTGCTCGCGATCCAGGAGGTCGGTCCCTGGACGATGCAGTGCCTCGGCTACCACGGTCGCGGCGACCCGGACTCGCTGCCGGCGGGTGACCTCGCCTACGTCAAGCTGGTCGGCCACCTGGAGGGGCTCGGCCGGCGTGCCACCGTCGAGGAGGTCGAGGAGTACTTCGCCCCTTACGCGCCCTTCCGCGGGCTCGCCGGCACCTTCGCGCTGGCGGGCTGGCACAAGGCGACGGGCGCCGGGCCGCCCGCGCGAATGGCCGCCTGACTCGGGTGTTAGCCAGGCTGCGCTCGTGGGTAGCCGCAGACCATGCGCTACTTCTACGGGGCGGCTCACGAGCAGTTCCCTCCGGAGGATCTCCTCCGGCAGGCGGTCGAGGCGGAGCGTGCCGGATTCGACGGTGTCGCCGGCAGCGACCACCTCCAGCCCTGGTGGGAGCCCGGGGAGTCCGGGCACGCCTGGGTCTGGCTCGGAGCCGTCGGTCAGGCCACGGATGGCCTCGCTATCGGAACCGCGGTGACGCCACCCGGGCCTCGTTACCACCCCGTACTGATCGCGCAAGCGTGGGCGACCCTCGAGCGATTGTTCCCCGGTCGCCCATTTCTCGGCATCGGTTCGGGCGAGTCACTGAACGAGTCCCCGCTCGCCGCGATCTGGCCACGACCGCCAGAGCAGGTCGAGCGCATGGAGGAGGGACTGGAGATCATCAACCGGCTCTTCGACGGTGAGCGCCTCAGCTACGACGGGCGCCACTTCGAGACCGACGAGGCGATCCTTCACACCCGCCCGAACCGCCGCCCGCCGATTTACGTCTCGGCGTTCGGCCCGAAGGCGTCCGGAGTCGCGGCCCGCTGGGGGGACGGCCTTTGGACGCTCGCCGACCCCGAGTCCGCGCCGGATGTGATCGACGCCTACAGGGACGCCTGCGACGACGCCGGCAAGGAGCCGGGCGAGATCGTCCTGCAGGCGCAGTTCTCCTGGGCGGAGGACGACCAGGCGGCGCTCGAGGGGGCCCGGGTCTGGAAGGGCGCCCAGCCTGACGAGCACTACACCGACGACTGGCACCACCCGCAGAAGATGTTCGAGAACGGCGATCGACAGGTCTCTGACGAGGAACTGAAGGAGGCCCTGATCATCTCGTCCGACCCCGAGGTCCACACGGACCGCATCCGCGACGCCGAGCAGCTCGGCGCGACGACGATGGCGCTGATGAACGTCTCCGGCGCCGACCCGCACCGCGCGATCGAAGTCTACGGCGGCAAGGTCCTGCCGGCGCTCGCCAAGACCACCGCCCGCTAGCCGGCTAGCTCGCGGGCAGCAGGTCGTTGGTCAGGACGTCGCTCGAGGGCGGCGCCGACGAGATCAGGTCGTGCTGGGCCATCCAGCCCGCGTAGGCGCGCCACCGGACCGGGTCCAGATAGCCGTAGGGATGACGCTTCGCTCCGGCGAGCAGCGGCAGGGTGGCGTCGACCTCGGCCCGGGTCTGCATCGGGTCGAGGCCCTGCCCCGCCGAGGTCACCGCGTTGGCGGCCTCCTGGGGGTGGCCGATCGCGTAGTCGGTCCCCTGCGCCAGGGCGGCGATGAAGCCCCGAATCGCAGCAGGATGTTGCTGCACGTTCGACCTGCGGGCGACCAGCACGAGCTCGTCGTAGGTCGGCACGCCGAGCTGGTCAACCGGGACGATGCGCGGGTCGAGCCTTCGCTGCTGGAGGTCGACACCCTCGATGTTCCGGAAGCCGCCCAGGATCGCATCCGCCTTCCCGCCGATCACCGCCGGCAGCAGGTTGAGGCCGACGTTCACCTCCTTGACGGCGGACGACGGCAGGCCCGCGGACTGCTCGATCGTCTCGAGGTAGTCGCTCTGGTAGGGGATGCCGGCCGTGCCGACCGTCTTCCCCTGGAGATCGGCGGGGCCGGCGATCCCGGCCTTCGGCAGCGAGATCAGCGAGGTGAGCGGCTGCTGGACGATTGCCGCCACCGCCTCGACGTCGAGGCCCTTGTCGTGCGCGAGCAGCACCTCGGGCTCGTATGAGACGGCCAGATCGGCGCGGCCGGCGGCGACCTCCTTGATCGGAGCCGAGGGGTCCGAGGGAACCTCGGGCTTGACGTCGAGGCCGTGCTGCTTGAAGAAGCCGCGGTCGAGCGCGGTGTAGATCCCGGCGTGGTCGGGATTGACGTACCAGTCGAGGTCGAGCGTGAATGGCGCGGGGTTCGAAGCCGAGCCGGTCGTGGCGTCCCCGCCGCTCCCGCAGGCGGCCAGCCCCAGGATCGCCAGCGCCAAGACCGTTGCAGCGATCAGCCTGATGATCCGCGTCATCCCCGCGTCACCTCCCGCCGGTCCCAGGTCACGACACGCCGCTCGATCACGGACACGAGCCCGAAGAGCACGATCGCCATCACCGAGAGCAGCGTGATCGCCGCGAACATGCGGGCGGTCAGCAGGTTGCTCGAGGCGATCAGGATCTGATGCCCCAGGCCGGCGCCGGCGCCGGCCCACTCAGCGAAGACGGCGCCGATCACCGCCACCGCGATCGCGATCTTCGTCCCGCTGAAGAAGAAGGGGAGCGCCGACGGCAGCTCGACCCTGCCGAGGATCTGCGCGCGCGAGGCGCCCAGGGTGCGCATCATCGTGATCAGCTGCGGGTCGACCGAGCGGAGGCCGTCCAGCGTGTTGACGGTGACCGGGAAGAAGCAGACCAGCGCGATCAGCAGCACCTTGGGCCCGATACCGAAGCCGAACCAGACCACCAGGATCGGCGCGATCGCGACAGGGGGAATGGTCTGGGAGGCGACCAGCAGCGGATAGAAGGCCCGGCGCAGCGTGTCGGAGAGGTGCAGGACGATCGCGAAGGCGAGCCCGGTCGCCAGCGCGCAGAGGAAGCCGAGCAGGACCTCCCGGAGGGTGACCCAGGCGTCGTCGCCGAGCAGCGAGCGGTCGCGCCAGAGCGAGGTGGCGATGTCGCTCGGCGCCGGGACGAGGAAGTCCTGGATGTTGAGCGCGTTGGAGATCCAGTCCCACTGCGCTGCAAGCTCCCAGAGCCCCAGCAGGAGCACGATCACCGCGAGCGGGGCGCCGTACTTGCGCAGCGCGCTCATCGCGCCGCCCCCGCGAGGCTGCGGAGCGCCCGCTCCTTGAGCTCGGCGAACTCGGCCGAGGTCACCGCCGCCGCCCGGTCGTCGGCGCGGGGCCGCTCGATCTCGATCCGGTCAGTGACCGCCGCGGGCCTCGGGGTCAGAACCAGCACCCGGTCGGAGAGGTAGAGGGCCTCCTCGACGTCGTGGGTCACCAGCAGCACGGTGTGCCGATCGGTGGCGAGCACCGTCGCGAGCCAGGACTGCATCTCCGCTCGCGTGATCGCATCGAGCGAGGCGAAGGGCTCGTCGAGCAGCAGGACCGGCCGTCCCGCCATCAGCGTGCGCAGGAAGGCGACTCGCTGGCGCATGCCGCCCGAGAGCTCCCCCGGCCGTGAGCGCTCGAAGCCGGAAAGACCGAGGCGCCCGAAATGGGCGCCGGCGCGCTCGCGCGCCTCGCTCTTCGAGGCGCCGCCGATCCGCGGGGCCAGGGCAGCGTTGTCCACGGCCGAGAGCCAGGGCAGCAGCAGGTCGCGCTGCGGCATGTAGGCGCATCGCTCGAGCCGCTCGTCCGGCGAGCGGCAGTCGCCCACCGAGACCGATCCGTCATCCGGCGGGCGCAGGCCGGCGATCAGCTCGAGCAGGGTGGTCTTGCCACAGCCCGAGGGCCCGACGATCCCGACCACCTCGCCAGGCTCGGCCACGAGGTCGATCCTCTCGATCACCCGGAGCTCCCCGAAGGAGTGGGCCAGCCCGTCCGCGCGCACCGGCGCGCCATCGCCGGACGCGGCCCGAGCTTCGCGGGCCGCTTCCGGAGTGCCTTCGCGAAGTCTCGTCAGCATGCTCCCTCCGCGCGCATTACCGCACAGGTTCAAAGGGTCAGCGGAGGGTCGGGTAGTCCGCTATCTCAGCCCGCTTGCCCGCGAGCCCCCCTGTTGGGTCATCGCCCAGTCTACGGTGTTGGCATGGAGGTCGAGCGGAAGTTCCTGGTCCCGGAGCCGCCGGACCTCGACGGGACCGAGTCCGAGGAGATCGAGCAGGGCTACCTTGCGATCGGCGACGACGAGGAGGTCCGCCTGCGGCGCAAGGGCAACCACCTGCTGCTCACCGCGAAGCGGGGCTCTGGGTTGGCGCGCGATGAGGCCGAGGTGGAGCTCGACCGGGAGGACTTTGAGCGGCTCTGGCCGCTGACCGAGGGCCGGCGCGTCCACAAGCGGCGCCACGTGATCCCGCACGGCGAGCACGAGGTCGAGCTGGACGTCTACGGGGGCGACCTCGACGGACTGGTGGTCGGCGAGATCGAGTTTCCCTCGGAGAGGGCCGCGAATGCGTTCGACCCGCCGGGGTGGCTCGGCGAGGAGGTGACGGGCGACCCCCGCTACCTGAACGAGACACTCGCCACGCAGGGCGCCCCAGGCACGTGATCAGCGTTATCGGCGTTTTTACATCGGGGGAAGTTAGTTCCCCAGAGTTACGTGGGATCAGATTCATATGAGTCCCTCCCGCGAGAAGACGGCCGCGCTGGCGGCAGCCGGCACCGCGGCGGCCGCCGCCGCCGGACTCGGCATCAAGCAGCTCCGCAGCAGCGACGGCGAGGTCGTCGACTCGGACGCCTATCGGCTACTCCCAAAGGAGCCCGTCGACGCCGGCATCAAGCGGGTCGTGACGGCGCAGGTCGAGGACGCGGTCGCCCAGCTGTGCGGCGTGGCCGGGACCGACCCTGCCGAGGCGATCCACGAGGCCCGCAAGGACGTCAAGAAGATCCGCTCCGCGCTGCGACTTGTCCGCGACGCGCTCGGCGACGAGGTCTGGCGGCGGGAGAACGAGCACTACCGCGACGTCGCGCGCAAGCTCAGTGACTTCCGCGACGCGGAGATCCTGGTCGAGGCCCTGGACGAGCTCGGCGAGCGCTTCGGCCCCCCGGCCCGCGAGCGCTCAGCTCGCCTGCGTACCCAGCTCGAGCAGGAGAACCGCGCCGCCCACGACGAGGGCAGGGTTGAGCGCGCCATGTCGGCCGCGGTGGCCGAGCTCGTGGCCGGCAGGGCAAGGATCGATGAGCTGCCGCTGAAGGGCGATGACTGGGAGCTGATCGGCCCCGGCCTCCACCGCAGCTACAGGCGCGGGCGCAAGCGCCTGCGCGTCGTGGAGGAGCAGACGACCGTCGCCAACATGCACGAGCTCCGCAAGCGGGTGAAGGACCTCTGGTATCAGCTGCGCCTGATCCGCGACGCCGACAAGCACCTGATCGGCCAGCTGGCCGACCACGCCCACGACCTCTCAGACCACCTCGGGGACGACCACGACCTCGCCCTGCTTCGCGATGAGGTGCAGCGCCGCGATGACTCCTTCGCCCAGCCGTCGGACCAGCGCCACCTGCTCGAGGAGATCGATCAACGCAGGGGTGAGCTCCAGTTCGCCGCGATCTCGCTCGGCGGGCGGATCTACGACGAGAAGCCGAAGAAGTTCACGAATCGACTCGCGAAGCGCTTCCGGCAATCACGTTGACGAAGTTCTCGAGGTGCTTGGTGGTCCAGCACTCGAAGGCTCCGTCGCAGTAGGGCTCGTACGCGGCCATCACGGAGTCGCCATAATTCCAGTAGAGCTTCGGCTCGGGGTTGAGCCAGAAGGTGCGACCGGCATGCTCCGCGATCGAGCCGAAGGTGGCGGCGTGGGGCTCGCGCCCATTGGTCCGGGCGTCGCCGAGCACGATCACGGTCGAGCGCGGCCCGAGGTCCTCGGCGATCTCCTCGCCGAACTCGAGCCAGACCCGTCCGTAGTCGGTGTAGCCCGAGACGTCCGCGACGCCGCCCTCCGAGGAGACGCGCTCGGAGATCTTCCGGAAGTCGCGCTCGTGCTCGAAGATGTCGGTCACCTCGCTGATCCGCTCGATGAAGACGAAGCTGCGCAGCTTCCGGAACGAGTCGTGCAGCGCGTGCAGGACCGAGAGGAAGAAGACGCTCGCTGAGCTGACGCTGGTCGAGACGTCGCAGAGAACGTAGATCTCGGGCCGGCGCGGGCGCTTGGGCCGGTAGCGCAGGTTGAGCGGGACGCCACCGGTTTCGAGCGACGCGCGCATCGTCCGGCGCACGTCGACGCTGCGGCCGCGGCGGCGGCCGCGCTGCTCGTGTCCCAGAGTCGCGATCCGGCGCTTCAGCTGCGCGACGGCGCGGTGCACCGCCGTCAGGTCCTGTGCGGGACTGGTCGGCAGGGTGCGGTCGAGCTCGGCCAGCGGGCGGGAGGGCGGCAGCTTGCCGGTGCGCTCGATCGTCGCCCGCTCCAGCTCCCGGCGCAGGTACTGCTCGAATTGGCGCACGTTCTCGGGATCCAGGGCCTGCTCGTCGCCGTCGTCCCGTCGCCCGCGCGCCTGTAGCTCGAGCGCCCGCCGGATCCGCTGCACGTCGACGCCGATCACGCCGGAGCGCTCGCCGCGGCGGCCGAAGGCGGTCATCGCCAGGCGGGCGAGGTCGCGCATCTCCCCGTCGTTGCCCTCCGTGATCGCGCGGCGGATCGCCTCGCGCAGCTCGTCCAGGTCGATGCGGTCTCCGGAGCCCTCGAAGCGCTCGTCCTCGATCCCGCGCTCGAGCGCCTCGGACTCGGCCGCGCGGAAGAAGTGGCGGTCGAAGAGCAGCTCGAAGATGCGGCGGTCCTCCTGCGACTTCGCGATCGTCGCGGCCAGGGACTCGCGGAAGTCGCGCTGGTCCGTCCAGCTCACCTCATCGAGGGCCGCGAAGGCGTCCAGGATCTCCGAGGTGCCGACCGCGACGCCCTCGGAGCGGAGGTCCTCGAAGAAGGCGAGCAGGCTAGCCGCGGTCGTGGACATCGGCCTCGCCCAGAGGCTGGCCCTCCAGCTTGACCGCGACCCGCTCGGCGACCAGATCGATGTCGGAGCGGTGCTTGACCAGGATGCTCATCGAGCTCTCGAAGGTATCGCGGTCGATGTCGTCGGCGCCGATCAGCAGCAGTGTCCGCGCCCAGTCGATCGACTCGGCGATCGAGGGCGGCTTCTTCAGGTCGAGCTGGCGGATCATGTGGACGATCTCGACCAGGCGCCGGGCCAGCCCCTCGTCCAGCTCCGGTGCGTGCAGCCGGACGATCTCGAGCTCCCGCTCCACCGACGGGTAGTCCAGCCAGAGATAGAGGCAGCGGCGCTTGAGCGCCTCGGTGAGCTCGCGGGAGTTGTTCGAGGTGAGCACCACGATCGGCCGGGTGCGGGCCTCGATGACGCCCAGCTCGGGGATCGAGATTTGAAAGTCCGAGAGGACCTCGAGCAGCATGGCCTCGAACTCCTGGTCGGTCTTGTCGATCTCGTCGATCAGCAGGACGACGGCGTCGTCCGCGCTGATCGCCTCGAGCAGGGGACGGGTGAAGAGGAAGTCCTCGCTGAAGATGTCGCCCCGCGTGCGCTCCCAGGATCCCTCGGCGGCCTCGGCCTCGCCGGAGGCCTCGGCCTGGATCCTGAGCAGCTGCTTGCGGTAGTTCCACTCATAGAGCGCCTTGGCCTCGTCGAGCCCCTCGTAGCACTGCAACCTGACCAGCCGGCGGCCCGTCGCGCGGGAGAGCGCCTTGGCGAGTTCGGTCTTGCCGACTCCCGCCGGGCCCTCGACCAGCACGGGCTTGCCCAAGCGCTGGGCGAGGAACGAGACGAGCGCCGCTGCCTCGTCGGCCAGGTAGCCGACCTGGCCGAGGCCCTCACGGACCTGGGCGACTGACTGGGGCTCGGAGTCCGGCATCTGGGGGATGATAGATACAGCCTCATGCTCGCCATCACCCTGCCCGACTCCCTGGGTCCCTATGCCGTCCTGCTCGCGGTCGGTTTTGCCGTCGGCTGGTACGGCCACGGCGCCAGGAACAACTGGATCGTTGCCTTCGGGATCGTCGTGATCCTGGCCGCGATCGGGCTGCTGCAGCTGGCGATCCACACGCACAACGGGCGAGCGCCGACCGGTTTCTGACGTGGGAGCGCTCGACGAGCTCGATCTGTCGCTCAAGCTCTCGAAGGAGGAGGAGGCCGAGCGGCTGGAGCGGGCCTGGACCCGACTCAGCCAGCTGCGGCTGACGCTCGGCGGCCTGATCGGGAGCGGAGAGCTCGGGCCGCCGGTCTGTGTGCTGTTCGAGGGGGAGGACGCTTCTGGCAAGGGCGGGGCGATCCGCCGGCTGGTGGCGAACCTGGACCCGCGGCACGTGCGCGTGGTGGAGTTCGCCGCGCCGACGCATGACGAGAAGCGCCACCACTTCCTCTGGCGCTTCTGGCCCTCGCTGCCGGGTTGGGGCGGGATGGCGGTGTTCGACCGCTCCTGGTATGGCCGCGTGCTGGTCGAGCGCGTCGAGGGCCTCGCCACCCGCGAGCAATGGCTGCGCGCGTACGACGAGATCAACGGCTTCGAGCAGACCCTCGCCGACGAGGGGATGATCCTGATCAAGTTCTGGCTCCACATCTCGGGCGAGGAGCAGCTGAAGCGCTTCAAGAGCCGCGAGAAGGACCCGCTGAAGGAATGGAAGCTGACGGAGGACGACTGGCGGAACCGCGAGAAGCGGCCCGAGTACAAGCAGGCGGTCGAGGACATGATCGCCCGCACCAGTCACGAGCCGCATGCAACCTGGCACCTGATCCCGGCCGAGTCGAAGCGCTACGCCCGTGTCGCCGTGATCGAGACGGTGATCTCCGAGATCGATGACGGCATGCGCCGCCATGGGATGGAGCCGCCGCCGCCGATCGAAGACGATGGCTGACACTCAAAGGAGGCGCACCATGGACGCGAAGTCACCTGGAATAGCAGTCGCGGCAGGCTCGGGCGAGCACGTCCGCAGCCCCCTCGGAGGCGACGTTACGTTCATCGTCAGGGGCGAGCAATCCAACGGCGCGCTTGCGGCGCTCGAAGCGGTCAACGCTCCAGGCGAGGGGCCGCCGCTGCATCTGCACGGCCGCGAGGACGAGACCGTCTACGTCCTCGAGGGTGACTTTCGCTGGAAGCTCGGGGACGGGATCAGCGTGACCGGCCCGGGTTCGTTCGTCTTCATCCCACGGGGGCTCCCGCACACCTGGCAGGTCATCGGCGATCAGCCCGGCAGGATGCTGGTCACGTTCGTGCCCGCCGGGATGGAGGGGTTCTTCGACCGCCTGTCGGTGATGAAGGAGTTCGACCCGGAGGAGTTCCGGGCCGCCGGGGCCGAGCATGCCATGGAGGTCGTCGGACCGCCGCTGGCCCAGTCGGATCCGCTCTAATCCGGCGCCTGCGGGCGCTTGGCGCGCTCCCGCGGGCGCATCCGCAGCCCGGCGGCGACGATGATCACCGCGCCGGCGAGGGCGACGAAGATCGCGTAGTGCAGGTCGTAGGGCTCGTCGCGACCGGAGAGCGTGAAGTTGGGACGGTCGACGATCCGGTAGAGCACGATCAGGGCCGCCCAACAGCCGGCGGTCACGAACAGGCCCCATTCGCGCAAGGGACGGGGGGGCACGTAGCCGCCCCCGCACTCGAGGGCAAGGAAGGTGGTAGCGGCTGCGATCAGAACCAGGGCGCCCTCGGCCCAGCCGAAGGCGCCGATCCCGGTGAAGACCAGGTCGTTGGAGACCGGCGACTGGTACCAGGGGAGCAGCAGGCTGCCGACCATCACGGCGCAGCCGATCACCGCGATCCGCTCGTTCCCGCCGAGGCCGCGCAGGTCGCGGACGAGTTGTCGCGCGACGGCGGTGGGCCCGTGGCTAGTCGAGCGGCTCGCGGCCACCGTAACCCGCGTCCAGGTCGTGCCAGTAGCCGACCTCATCCTCGCCCAGCTCCCAGCACAGGTAGACCTCCCGGTCCTCCAGCAGGGCCGGGAAGTCGACCAGGCCGCGGTCGATGTCGCGCAGGACGATCCCGGATTGCTCGATCGTCTCCAGCAGCCGCCTCACCTCGAGGAAGGCGACGCCGACCTGCCGGCCCTCGTCGCCGCCGCCATTCGATGGCGCTGCTTCCCCCAGTGCCTCGTGCGCCTCGGCGTCCGTGAGCTCGTCCTTCGACTCCCGAAGCTGGTCCAGCATCGCCCTCAACTGGGGCAGGAGCGCGTTCGCCTCCGCACGGGTGAAGTGGCGCTCGTAGACGAGGCCGGTGCCCTCCTCGCTCACGCGCGGGCGGCCGTTGGTCCGGCGGCGGTTTTCCTGGTCGCCGCAAGTCTGAGGCGGTTCTGGAGCAGCTCCGCGTCTGCCTCGGAGATCGTTCGAAGCTGTCCCTGGAAGGCGAGGTGCCAGTGGTCGGGCGGCCACTTGCGGATGTGCTCGAGCTCGGTGGCGAGCTCCTCGGCGGGGACGAAGTCCTTCTCCGCCAGCACCAGCACCGGCTCCGCCTCGACGCGCCAGGGGTAGATCTCCGGCTCTTGATCCGGCGGCGGTTTTTGTGGCCGCCGCTTCTTGCCGGGCCAGATCCTTGTGCGGTCCTCGAACATCTCCGAGCGCACCCGCGCGAGGCCGCCGAAGGCCTGCACGCCGGTGACGTAGAAGAAGACCTCGTCGCCCGGCTCGAACTCCTCGGCCTGGCGGCGGCGCCGCTCCTTGAAGCCGATCATGTCGAAGCCGCGCTCGACGTTGATCCGGAAGTTCTCGAGCGATCCCGTGAGGATCCAGCTCTTGGCGGCGTCGGCCACTGCGCGATTCTATTTCGCGCTCGCGTTACCGCGTCGACGCGAGAGCACGCGGCGCAGCCCGTCGAACGTCTTCTCCACCGCGCGGCGGAGGAAGCTCTTCGTGTGCAGAGCGGTCATCGCCCGGCCCCGCATGCTGCGTCCCCGGGGTAGCTCCTCGACGCCGAGCTCGAGCTCGGTGAATGTTCCGCCCTGAGCCTCGGTGAGCAGCCAGCGCGTGTAGAAGCCGGTGACCTGGCACTGCATCTTCAGCTCCCGCATCTCGTCGAGCTCCACGATCCTGAACGGGGTGGTCGCCTTCAGTCCGAGCGGGCCGCGGGCGGAGACGTCGTACATCGACCCCTTCGTCTCGATCCGGGTGGGCCCGCCGGTGATCGAGATCACGCCCTCCGCCCATTCGGAGGCGCGGCCGGGATCGCAGAGCAGGTCCCAGACCTCCCCGATGGGGGCGTCGACCAGAGTCTGCTCGCGCCAGGAGGACATCAGGCGCGGACTGCGTCGCGCGCCCGCGCAGCGAGCGCGGGGGCGCCGAGGCCCTCATACTCCTCCGCGGCGGCATCGAGCACGCGGGCGGCCTCGCCCGGGTCCGCCTCCCGAAGCAGGCGGCCTTGAACCACGAGACAGCGCGCCGCGTCGAGCGGGCGGCCGAGCTCGAGCCACTTCGCTCGCGCCTGATCCATCCGGGTGGCTGCCTCGTCCGTGTCCTCGAGCGACGCCCCGGCGGCCTCGGCCATCGCCGCCTCGCCGACCGGGTAATGAAGCCGCCCCGCGAGCCTCTCCGCCTCCTCGGCCGCGGCGCGGGCCTGCTCGTGGCGTCCCTGCAGGGCGAGTACGACGGCGCGCGCCGAGATCGCCTCCACGGACTGTGCGATCAGGCCGGCCCGCTCGCAGATGTCGAGCGCAGCGGAGAGCTCCGTCTCGGCGCCGGCCAGGTCCCCGCTCTCGCGCAGCGTGGTCGCAAGCCAGTGCAGCGCCGTGAAGGCGACCTCCGAGCGGCCCACCTGGTCGCCGAGCTCGTAGGCGCTGCGGAAGTACTTGGCGGCGTCGTCCCACTCGCCCTCGCGCCAGCTGAGCACACCGCGCATGACGTCGGGGAAGCAGAGCTTGCCGTGCAGGCCCTCGCGCTCGGCGAGGCCCGCGCTCGCCTCCGTGGCCTGCTCGACCGCCTCCCAGTCGCCAGCCTCGACGGCGAGCTGGCCGAGTGAGGCATGCAGCTCCACCTGCGAGGGCAGGTCGCCGACCTCCTCGGCGATCTCGAGCGCCTCGCGATAGGCCTCTGTGGCGCCCTCGTAGTCGGCCTCCGAGACCTCGAGGTGGTAGCCGAGCGTGAGCAGGGCCCGGACCGCCTCGGCGCGATCGGACTCGCGCGCCAGGGCGACCGAGCGCTCCAGGTTCTCGCGCGCCTTCTCGGAGTCGCCGATGCGGCCGAAGACGCGGCCGAAGATGCCATGGGCACGGCTCGCGGCGCGGGCCTCGTCGAGTCGCTCGGCCAGCCGCAGCGCCTTCTCCGACGCGTAGATCGCGAGCATGTTGTCGCCCGTGTGCATGTAGAGCGAGGCGGCCTCCTCGTAGAGCCGGACCAGCTCGATGCACGGCGGCCCGTCCTTGAGCAGGTCGATACCGCGCTGGTAGTTGTCAATCGAGGCCCGGCGCTCGCCCTTGTGCCAAAGCGCCGCGCCGATCTTCCGATGGAGGTCCGCGACGCGGGCCAGGTCCTCCTGCTCGCGGTGGTAGGCGAGGCAGCGCTCCCAGACGCCGACCGCGGCATCCACGCGGCCCATCCGCAGCGCCACGTCGCCCTGCTTCTCGCCGATCCGGGCGACCAGGGCCGGGTCGAGCGACTCGGAAAGCTCGAGGGCGGCCGTGTAGCGGTCGAACGCCTCGGCGTTGGAGTAGAGGGCCGCGGCCGCGTCGCCGGCGGCCTCCAGCGACTCGAGCGCCTGCGTCTGCAGCTCGGCCAGCGCGTCGGGGTCGAGGCCAGCCTCGGAGCCGAGGGCGGCGGCACGTGCGAAGTGCTCAGCGATGAGACCGATGACGCCGTCGCTGCGCTCGCCCGCGCGCTCTCGGATGAACTCCGCGACCTCGACGTGCTTGCGGCAGCGGACCGACTTGGGCAGCATCGAGTAGGCGACGTCGCGGATCAGCACGTGCTTGAAGGCGTACTCGCGCTCGCCGGCTAGCCGGCTGCCGGCCGTGGGGACCAGCAGGTCCTTCTCCTCCAGGTTGGCGAGTGTCTGGCCGAGGTCGAGGCCCTCCTCCGCGGCCGTTGTGGCCAGGGCTCCCTCCCAGAAGTTCTGGCCGACGACCGAGGCCGACTGCAAAAGGCGCCGCTCCAGCCGGTCGAGCGAGTCGAGCCGCGCCGCGAGCAGGGACTGGACGGTGCTCGGCAGCGCCTCCGCCTCTGTCGTCTCCTCTTCCAGCAGGCGGTTCACCATCTCCTCGGCGAACAGGGGGTTGCCGCCCGAGCGCTCGGCCACCTGGGGGACCAGGCCGCCCGAGCCATTGCCGGTGTCCGGCATCAGCGCGGCGACCAACTCGCGTGTCTCGGCCTCGGTGAGCGGCTCGAGCGAGATCGTCGTCGCGTTCCGGCGGCCGCCGCCCCAGCCCGGGCGCCGTTCCAGCAACTCGTCCCTGGTCAGGCAGACGAGCAGGAGCGGAGCGCGCACCCAGCGCGTCAGGTGGTCGATCAGGTCGAGCATTCCCTCGTCGGCCCAGTGGATGTCGTCGATCGCGAGTACCAGCGGACGCCGCCGGGCTATTGCCTCGACCGCCGCGCGGGCGGCGGAGAAGAGCGCCTCGCGCATTCGCTGCGGATCCGACTCGGAGGGCCGGAGCTCCTCGGGGGACTCGAGCCCGAGCGGAATGGCGAGCAGCGCCGCGTTGCGCTCGCCCGCATCCTCATCCCCGAGCTCGGCCATCAGCTCGCTGACTCCGGCGCGGAGTTTCTCCCAGGCCACCTCGGGCGCGTCGTTGTCGCGGATCTCGAATTCGTCGTTGAGCACCTCGGCGAGGGCCCAGTAGGCGATCCCTGCGCCGTACGGTGGGCACTGGCCGCGCCTGATCGTGGGGGGCTGATCCGACTTCGCGAGGGTCGTCGTGAGCTCGCGCAGCAGCCGTGACTTGCCGACCCCGGCCTGGCCGATCACGGTGACGAGGTACGGCCGTCCCTCGCGCTCCACCCGCTCCACCAGCGAGTTGAGCAGGCCGGCCTCCTCCTCGCGCCCGATCAGCGGGGTCTGGGCGCGCCCGGGGCCGCGGCGCGTCTCCGAGAGCACTCCCGTCGCCTCCCAGGCCGGGACCGGCTCCTCCTTGCCCTTCAGGGTCAGGGGCTCGAGTCGCTCGTAGGAGATCGTCTCATGACTCGCCCGGTAGGTCGACTCGCCGACGGTGACGCTGTCGGGCCGGCCAGCGGCCTGCAGCCGGGCGGCGACGTTGACCGGGTCGCCCATCACGGTGTAGCGGTCGCCGACGGCCCCGGCCATCACCTCGCCGGAGTTGATGCCCACACGGAGCGAGAATGCGACGCCGTACTTCTCCTGGCTCTGCCGGTTCGCCTCCTCCATAGCCCCCTGCATGGCGAGGCCGGCGCGGACCGCCCTCTCGGGGTCGTCCTCGTGGGCGACCGGGGCGCCGAAGACGCCCATCACGTTGTCGCCGATGAACTTGTCGATCGAGCCGCCGAAGCGCTCGATCTCCTCGCCGAGGCGTCTCAGGGTCCGGTCCACCAGGGCCTTGACTGCCTCCGGGTCCATCCGCTCCGCGGCGGCGGTGTAGCCCGAGAGATCGGCGAAGAGCACGGTGGCCTGGCGCCGCTCCTCGGGCGGAGCCTCCGGCGGTGCCGCGGGGGCCGGCGCGGCCGGGGCCGCGACCGCGTCCGCCGAGAGGGATGCGCCGCACTCGATGCAGAACTTAGCCGCCGCGGGATTCTCCGCCCCGCAGCTCGGGCAGCGGGGGGAGAGCTCGGCGCCGCAGGACATGCAGAAGCGCGCCCGCTCGGGGTTCTCGGCGGCGCAGCTCGGACATGCCCTCCTCCCCTCCATCTTGGATCAGGATAGGTGCCGCATTCGCAATCTGCCGTAAAAGGGCTTGCGCTACCCTGCCGCCCCGCCTGCATCACTAAACGGGTTGCTCCTCGCTGCGCTCGGGCACCCTCGCATCAATGACCCGCATCCGCGCCGCCATCGCAGTCGCCCTCGCCCTCGCCGTTGCGCTGATCATTGCGGCCTGCGGGGGCGGCGGGAACAACGAGGATCCGAAACAGGTCCTCGACCAGACCTTCGGCAACCCGACACCGATCCAGAGTGGCACCTTCGACCTCGACCTCAAGCTCGAGACCAACGGGGGCAGCAACCCCGGCACCTTCGAGGCAAAGCTCGGCGGCCGCTTCCAGTCGAGGCCGAACGGCCAGTTCCCGCTCTTCGACTTCGACGTCTCCCTGCACGGGGACAGCGGCGATCAGAGCTTCTCGGGGTCCGGCGGGCTGACCTCCACCGGGAACCAGGCCTTCGTCAAGTTCCAGGGGACGGAGTACGTCGTCCCGCAGCAGCTCTACGACGAGTTCGTCACCACCTACACGCAGCTACAGGGGCAGAACTCCAACCAGGGCACCGGTCTGCTGCGGCGGCTCAACATCGACCTTGCCAACTGGCTCACCGACCTGAGCAATGAGGGCACCGATGACGTCGAGGGGACGAAGACGATCCACATCTCCGGCAAGGCCAACGTGCCGCAGATCGTCGCGGACGTGAAGAAGATCGCGGAGAGGGCCGGGAGCGCCGCCGGCAACGTCAACATCAGCCGGCTCGATCAGCTTCCAAACGTGATCCAGTCCGGCGACGTCGACGTCTACACGGGCGAGAGCGACAAGCTGCTGCGCCGTCTGCAGCTCAGCTTCGAGCTGAAGCCGCCTCCCGGGACCCCCGGCGCGCCCGATTCCCTCAACCTCGACCTGCAGCTCAACCTCGCCGACGTCAACAAGCCGCAGACGATCCAGGCGCCGGCGAACCCTCAACCGCTCGGGAACCTCCTCGGGCAGTCCGGCCTGAACCTCGGGCGGCTGGGCGGCGCCCTCCGCGGGGGCCTCGGGACGAACGGAGCGCTGCCGGAGTCCGGCGGGTCGACCACCGCACCGAGCGCGTCGGCGACGCAGGCCTACGAACAGTGCCTCTCCCAGGCGTCGGGTCCCTCCGCCCTGCAGCAATGCGCTGCCCTGCTGGGGCAGTAGCCCGTCGCTAGGCTCGCTGGACTTTGAGTCCATCGACGAGCAACCGGCGCCTGATCGGGGCCGACAGCTGGCCCTACCTGCTCTCGCCGCTGATCGCGGCGGCGGTGATCGCCGACGTCGCAGATGCGCCGGCGACGGTGATCTTCTTCGTCTCGGCCGTGGCGCTGATCCCTCCGGCGGCGATGATGGGTCGCGCGACGGAGGAGCTCGCCGAGCGGTCGGGCAACGTCGTGGGCGGCCTCCTCAACGTCACCTTCGGCAACGCGCCTGAGCTGATCATCGCCCTCTTCGCCCTCGGCAAGGGCCTGCACGAGGTGGTCAAGGCCTCGCTGGTCGGCTCCATCCTCGGCAACGTACTGCTCGTAATGGGTGCGGCGATGCTGGTCGGGGGCCTCAGCGGCGGGCGGACCCGAGCCATCCAGAAGTTCGGCCAGACGGCCGCCAGCGCCCAGTCGACGATGCTCCTCCTGGCGGTCGCGGCGCTGATCATGCCGGGGGTGTTCGCTCTCGTCGAAGGCGACCCGCTGCCACACCCAGGGGACGCGATCGTCGATTACGGCAGCACCCTCGAGCATCTCTCCCTTGCGGTCGCCATCGTCCTGATCTTCTCCTACATGGCCGGCCTGCTCTTCTCGCTTCGGACCCACGCGGCGCTGTTCAACCCCCACGAGGAGGAGTCGAGCAGCGAGGACCGCGGGGACTGGAGCACGCGCCGATCGGTTATCGCCCTGGCGATCTCGGGGGCGCTCGTCGGCGTCCTCTCCGAGATCCTGGTCGGCTCGATCGAGGAGACCTCCCACGCGATCGGCCTGTCCGAGTTCTTCATCGGCGCGATCGTCGTCGCGATCGTCGGCAACGCAGCCGAGCACTGGGTGGCGGTCCTGGTCGCCTACAAGAACAAGATGAGCCTCGCGATCAACATCGCGATCGGCTCGAGCGCGCAGGTCGCACTGTTTGTCGCGCCTGTCCTGGTCCTCTGCTCATTCTTCCTCGGCCCGGCGCCGATGCCGCTGGTCTTCAACGGGCTGGAGATGGCGGCCCTGGCGATCGCGGCGATCATCGCCAACCAGGTCACGCAGGAGGGCGAATCGACTTGGTACGAGGGGCTCCAGCTGCTGCTCGTCTACCTGGTGCTCGCGCTGGCGTTCGGCTACGCGTAGCTACGGCAGCTCGTAGCTCAGGGTGAGGGTGTGGTTGCCCTGATCGTCGGCGAGCATCGTGCCCTCGCCCGTGATCCCCTCGAGCTCGCCGATCCCGGAGCCGGGCACGATCGTGCCGGTGTTTGTGACGCCCTCCGAGCCCATCAGACCGGTGTGCTGGAAGACGAAGCCGCCCGGCTTGCCGCCCAGCGCGCCGCTGATCCGGTCGTGGCCGACGTAGCCGCCGCCGCCCTCCGACTTGGCGATCAGCAGCTCGGCCGTGCTCTCGCCCTCGAGGTCGCCCGTGAAGGTGCGTGAGATGTGGACCTGGCTGAGCTCGATGCCCTCGGCCTCGCCGTAGGGTTCCTCGTCGTAGCGGTGGTTGGTGAACGGGGCGGACGCGTTCACGCCGAGGCCAGCTCGCCGAGTGCCTCCAGCACGACCTGGTCGTGGGTCTTCGGCGAGACCTTGGGGAAGACCCTGGCCACGGTGCCGTCGGGATCGATCACGAAGGTCGCCCGCCGCACGCCGAAGTACTTCTTGCCGAACATCAGCTTCTCGCGCCAGACGCCGTAGAGCTCGGCGACCGCATGATCCTCGTCCGCGAGCAGCTCGAAGTCGAGCGTGTACTTCCCCGCGAATCTCTTGACTGCCGCGACCGGGTCGGGTGAGACGCCGAGCACCCTCGCCCCGGCATGCTGGTAGTCGGCCCGGTGGTCGCGGATCCCGCATGCCTGGGTCGTGCACCCGGGGGTGTCGGCCTTGGGATAAAAATACAGTACAATGGGTTGACCGCGCAGAGCTCGAGAGCCGGACGGGGTTTCCGTCCTGGTCCGGAAGCTCGAAGTCCGGCGCTGGCTGTCCCGCCTCGACCACGAGGAGCAGTATGACTCGCAGCAAAGCACCGCGAAAGGCGATCGGCATCGTCCGCGTCAGCCAGACCAAGGGGCGCGAGGGTGAATCCTTCGCCTCGCCGGATGAGCAGCGCGATCGCATCCGCGATGCCTGCAAGCGCGACAAGCTGAAGCTGACCAAGACGATTGAGGAGCTTGATGTCAGCGGTGGAACGCCGCTCGAGCAGCCGGGACGGACTGCGGACGGCCGTCGAGGCCGTCGAGGCCGGGAAGGCTGACGTCATCGTCGCCGCCTACTTCGACCGCCTGGTGCGCTCCCTGCGCGTGCAGGACGAGCTCGTCTCCCGGGTCGAGCGGCCTACTCTGGCGTGATCGCTGGGACGACAGGATCCGTCGCGGTGGTGCGCCGACCGCGAATCCGCTGAAGCGCGCGATAGATCGGAAGGATCAGGATCTTGTCGGGCCGATACTTCCGTGCCATCAGCTCGTCCACGTGTTCCGCTTCGCCATTCCGGTGGATCTCGGAACGTGCAGCGACCGGCTCGCCCCGAAGCCGTCCCGAGACACTGCACTCCGCGATCGTCACCGACGGATTCTGAGCGATTCGCCTCACCTTGTATGAGTCGCCGTCGGTTCTGACGAAGAGTCGTCCGTTCTCCTGCACGCACGACTCGCGGCGGGATTGGTTCCCGTGAGTGAGCAACATCACGTTTCGTCACGCGCAAGTCGGCGGGCTGCCGAAGGTGATGTAGGCGATATCCAGGGCCGCCAGATCCAGCTCACAACGGACCATCTCGCGGAGAACCAGCGGGGGGTGCAGGTCACCGGCGCCGGAGCGCTCGAGGACCGTGGCAAGTCTCTCGGCGGCGTCGTCGATGATCTCGGCGATCTCGAGGATTTCCTCAGCGCGTCGCATGTCTGTAATGACGTCCGCCGCGGGAACTTGTTCCCGGCGCCGGTCACCGATTAGCCAGCGGCGCCCGCAAGCACGTCGGGGAGCTGTCGCCGGGACGAGATGTCGAGCTTGCGGAATGCTCGTCCCAGGTGGGTCTCCACCGTCTTCTCGGTGACGAACAGCGTCTGGGCGATCTCGCCGGTTCGTGCCGCCTCGCCGCGGCGAGCTCGGCCACGCGGCGCTCGCTGGGCGTCAGGGAGTCCTCTCCGGTGTGCTCGGTGGTGCGGGGGCGGACGCCGATTGCCGCGAGCTCGGCTCGCGCGCGGCGCTCCAGGGCTAGCGCGCCGCAGCGGGCGGCGAGCGCGAGCCCCTCGAGCAGGGGCTCGCGGGCCGCTGTCCGCTGGCCGGCGGCGCGGAGTGTGGCGCCGAGGTCGACCAGCACGCGGGCGTGCTCCAGGCGCGCCGGCGAGGGTGCCAGCACGGCGAGCGCCGCCTCCAGCCGCTTCGACCGTTCCGCCGGGCGGGGCCGACGAGCGCGTGGGCCCGCAGGGCGATGCCGATCGCCCGCGGGGCGCCGAACGCCGCGCGCGGCGCACCTCGTCCGCCGCCAGCGTGCCGGCCTCGTCGTGGCGGCCGAGCTCGGCCAGCGAAAGGGCGGCCGCTGACCGCCATGGGAGCGCGGCCGGGTTCTCTCCACCGAACGTCGGATGGTCGAGCCCGCAGCCGCGCAGCTCCTCGATCGCAGCCTCGTGGTTGCCGGCCGCGGCGCGGAGCACGCCGGAGGCGTAGCGCAGCTGGGTGCTCGGCATGAACTCGGTGTCGTAATGCACGCCGGTGCCGTCGATGAGCCGGCGTAGGAGTCGGGCGTCTCGTCGCGGTCGAGGCCCGCGAGCACCGCCACCGGCGACCGCCAGCACGAGGAACTCGGCGCCGAGCAGGTCGGGGGCGAGCTCGATCGCCGCCTGCGCGTCTGCCTGGGCGGCGGCCAGGTCCCCGCGGCGAAGCGCCGATGCCCGCGCGAAGCCCGGAGACGCGTCACAACGGTCAGTGCGGCGCCCCGCTCGCGGGCCTGGGCGATCATCTCGTCCGCGCCCCGCAGGGCCGCGTCGAGACCGTCCGCGGCGCGTGAGCGCGGCGATCGCCAGGGTCACCCAGTTCTCGCCGCGGTGGGGCTCGAGCGGGAGGCCGGCCGCGAGCGCGCGGTCGGCGAGGTCGATCGCGGTGGACGCCGAGCCCAGGTACATCACCTCGTCCATCGCGAGCGTGGCGAGCGTCGTCGCCTGCAACACGTCGCGGGCCGGGCCGCCCGGGTCCCGCAGCTCGGCGATCGTCGGCCTCGGCTTCGCGCCGGGCCGACGCCGAGGTGTAGCTGACGCCCAGCAGAGCGACCTCGAGCTGCTCGCGCGCCGGCTCGCCGACCGGGATCCGCTCCTGGGCGCGGCGCAGGATCACCGCCCCCTCGCCGGGGCGGCCGGCGAAGAAGAGCATCCCGCTGAGCTCGATCGCCGCCGCGGCGATCACGCGCCGCGTCCTCGGCCTGCTCGACGATCTCCGTCAGCGGAGCGATCGCCTCCGGCGCGCCGGCGCGGGCGCGCGCCTGGCCGAGCTCGAGCAGGACCGCGGCACGGTCGCCTGGGGCGGGAGGCTCGTCGAGCGCACGGGAGAGCAGGGCGGCCGCGCCGGCGGCGTCGCCCAGGGCCAGCGCGTCGCGGGCGGCGTCCCGGAGCAGGGCCACCGCTCCGGGTTGGCGGAGGGCTCGGTGTGCATGACGTGCGCCGCGACCAGGCCTGGCCGGCGCGCCGCGGTCGCGAAGGATCGCCGCTGCGGCCCGGTGGAGCCGCTCGCGTTCGGCGGGCGACAGGTCGCCGTAGATCGCCGTGCGCAGGATGGGGTGGGTGAAGCGCACCGTCGCGCCGGCCTCGCATCGACCCCAGCTGAGACCAGCCCTGCCATCGCCGCTTCCAGGTCGGCGTCGGCGAGTTCGGCCAGCTCGCGCGGCGTCGCCCACCTGCGCGCCGTCGCCCAGCGCGCTCAGCGCGCGGGCGAGCGCGGCGGCGGCCGGCGTCAGCCGCGCGAGACGGAGCAGCACCGCGTTCGCGACGCCGCGCGGGACCATCGCGCCGACCTCGTCCGCGGCGGCTGCGGTGGGTTTGAGGCCGCGAGCCGCCGCCTCGTCGAGCAGCTCGCCGAGGAGGAACGGGTTGCCGTCCGTCACCTCGAGGCACGCCAGGACGAACCGATCGTCAGGCGCCTCGGAAAGCCGGGCGGCGACCAGCACGCCGGTGGCCGCCTCGCGTCAGGGGCGATGGGCGCAGCAGCTCCGCGGCCGGGATCGGCAACCAGCGCCGCCGCCTCGGGCGTCTGCGCGGGGTCGAGCGGCCGGGTGGCGAGAATCAAGCGCCAGCGGCTGGCCCTCGAGCCGGCGCGCGATGAATGCGAGCGCCCCGGCCGACGGCGCGTCGCACCACTGCAGGTCGTCGACCACGAGCGCGACCGGGGAATCGGCGGCGAGGTTGCGAGGCGAGCCAGTAGAGGCCGTGCTGCCACGCGTAACCGGGATCGCTCGCGGATCGGTCCTGGCGGCGCGCGTGGAGTCCGACGTGGGGGCTCCGGTGAGGATCTCCGCCGCCAGCGCCGCGGCGCCCGCCAGCCAGCGCTCGCGCTCACCGGTGTCGGCCTCGAGCAGCGCGCGCTCGAAGAACTGGCGCACCACTCCGAACGGGAACCCCTGCTCGAGCTCCGTCGCCCGCGCGCTGAGGACGCGAACGCCGAAGTCGGGTGCCCGCTAGGCGCGCCTCATCGAGCAACCGGGACTTCCCGATCCCGGCGGCGCCCTCGATGACCAGGGCCCCGCCGGCCCGCTGCCCGACCGCGCGCAGCGCCGCGCCCACGCGCTCGACCTCGTGCTCGCGCTCGAGCAGGGCGGCCGGTTGGGCGAGGGCGGAGGGGTCCATTCGCATCCATCGTAGGCAGAGGGCAGGCGCGCACGCAATGTTCGGGGGTCGATGTCAGGGGGTCTGCCCGATGTGCAAAGCACGCGTTGCGCGCACGATGACCGCTGAACGAACGAACCATCCCGACAAGGAGCACGACTTGCTGCTCATCCAGGTCAAGGTCATCACGGGCGTCTTCACAGCGCCGCAGAAGCAGAGAGATCGTCCAGCGCCTCACGGAGGCGATGGTCGAGATCGAGTGCGCGAGCCCGCCTCACCTGACCTGGTGCGTGCTTGAGGAAGTCGCAAGCGGCGAGTGGGGAATCGGGGGCGAGGTCCTCACCGCAGACGACGTCAAGGCGCTGGCGCGCTGCGACGAAACCCGCGGATGAACAACACGACCCCTCGTCTTGAGAAAGGGCTCGACATGTCTACCGACCAAGCCAAGCCAAGCCCGAACGGATCGAAACACCTCTTCCGCAGGTCACCCCTGATGGTGGCTGCGGCTGCGCTGCTCGCGACAGCCGCGATCGCCGCCGCAGGTTGCGGCGGAGGCGCCTACAGCAGCAGTCCGCCACCCGGCGCATCGGCCTCGCCGGCCACGTCCGCTCAGGACAAGGCGGACGGCGACACGGACGGTGGCCACGGCGCATCCGACGTCCAGGCCGCGCCCAGCTTGTCCGCCGGCATCCCGCAGAACAACGGCGACGACGACGACGCCGACAACAACGGCGGTCCCAGCGATGGCGATGGCCAGATCTAGCCGTCTCGCGATCGCGACTGTCGCCGCGCTGGCGAGCGCGGCGGCACTCGCGGCCTGCGGCTCCGGCTCGTCCCCGCCCGCAGCCGTCAGTCCGCAGGCGTTCGGCTGGCTTCACCCGTCGGCGCCGCCGCGCGGGTGGCAAGCGAGCCCGCTGCCGGGCGGGGCTGTGCGAATGGCATATCCGCCGCACTGGCGCTCCATCAGGTCGGACCCGGGGAACCGTCTCGGCTGCCATCCGAACGGAAACCGGAGCGATCCGTGGCTATCTGAACGCAACACCCCAGCAAGGGGCGGAGACCCTCGCGAACTGGAGCCGCTTCCGGGTCGAACACAACGGCGACGAGGGCGACGTGAACGTGAAGGCAGTCGCCTCAGCGACGAACCTCCGATTCCGGGATGCACACGGCTCCTGCGTGATCGACACGTACACATCGTCGAGCGGGCGGCCCTACCGCGAGATCGCCTGCATCGTCGCTGGAGCGGGTGCCACGACGGTCGTGGTCGGTGCGGCGCCGCCGGCGCAGTGGGGGCAGGAGGGGCCCGCGATCGAGCGCGCCATCTCGAGCTTCATCACATGAATCACAACCAAACGAAGGAGACAACGATGCTCTCATCAACGAAAGCACGGATCGCGGCGGGTCTCGCCGTCGACTGGGCATCGTCGCCGGAGGTGCGGTTCCGGCTGTGATGGCGCGTACACCACCATCACCACCACCACGGGATCCCACAGAACAACGGCGGCGACAACGACGCCGACAACAACGGCGGCCCGAGCGACGGCGATGGCAACGTTTAGGTGTTTCGCGCCAGATGCATCGCTGACGAATGGGCGGTACGAGCTCCCGCGCTCCGCGCGCGGGGTGCTCGTGCTGGCCGACCCGCCCGAGGCCGGCTGGCGGATTCGAAGGGATCCGGATTGTCAGGACGGGGACGGCAAGGACCAGCCAGCGTCGTGCGGCACCGAGCGCCGTGAACGGAGATGAGCTCGCCCGTCATAAAGGAGGCTCGCGAGCGTGCGCTCGATCCCCACACGCTGGGCGACCACCTTGATTGGCTCTTCCGCGCCGCACGGGCAATGTGCCGTTCGCGCGAGGACGCCGAGGACCTCGTCCAGGAGACCTACGTCCGGGTCCTTGCCCGCCCAAGGCTCTTGCGAAGCGACAACGATCTCGCCTATCTGCTGGGGGTGCTCCGAAACACCTTCATCTCCGGACACCGCGCCGCCGATCGGCGCCCGATTGCGGCGGGGGCTGATCCCGAGACCTTGGATCTGCCGGACTTCGAGGCGGCTGACCCGCTGGTCGCTCTCCAGACGGAGGAAATCCTGGCGGCTATCCGCGTGCTGCCCACTGAGTTCCGCGACGCGGTCGTTGCCATCGACGTCGCGGGCCTCACCTATGGCCAGGCCGCCAAGACCCTCCGGGTGCGCCCGGGCACCATCGCCAGCCGCCTGTTCAGGGCCCGCGATCAGGTCGCGGAGTCGCTTACCAGCGGCGGAAATGAGCAGGTGCCAAACGCGGAGCCTCTTGGTTGGAAGGAGTGCGTCCAGCGTGATCCCCATTCGCAAGGCGGTGCGATACAGCGGGCTGATTCGGCTTTCATTGAAGCGCTGGTCGCTCGCGACCTCCCCGCCCAGCCACAGCGACCCTCCACCCTGCCCCCGACAGAAAGCGCGCCTGTGCGGGGTTTCTGAGGGTGAGCGACCGGACTCGAACCGGCGACCGCCTGGACCACAACCAGCGGCCGCACAGTCGACTGAGCTCAGTCGTAAAGGACCGAACGGTCGTTTACATCTGGGCACGGGGTCGGGTCGTGGCAAGAGGGCCTGCCCAAAGTCGGAGGGTCTGAAAAGGAGGCTCACGCGCAGAAGTAGGGAGGTTGAACGCCCCTCGAAACATCGCGATCTGTCCGCAAGGGGCTCGGCCGAGAGGTGAGTCCATAGGACTACTGCTTTGCATGGAAAGCGGCGGTTTCGCGCGAGTCGCAAGCGTGTTGAGCTTCTGACCCGGCGTTTTGAGGCGGAAGTCTACGAACTTATTGCGCGGTGTGGTTGCATGCACGTTACGGTGGTGCTAGAGGAGCTAAGGTGTTGACGTTGAGATCTTTCTCGCAGTGGTGGTGGCGGTGTGCTTTGATGGTTCGCTGGTTGATTAACTAAGATGCTTTATTGATGAGAGTTGGAATTTTTATGGTGGGAGGAGTTCGGGGAGTGCTCGCACGGTGATGGCGTTGTGGGTTGGCTCGCTTTGATTATTGGAGTGTAGTGTGCGATGGTATTGCAACGGGCGGTTGGGTCTCATCGGAGCGGTTGCGTTCATGGGTGAGTTACTTAAAGTCGATTCTGCTGGGGAGTGTGTGTCGACTACATGCGGGATATTTGCTTCGGATAGGTTCGTTATCGGCGGTTAGCAGCGCTAGCTCTGTAAAGAGGGTTTATTTAACTTGGACGGTTTAAATGGAATGGTTAACGGTAGATGTACTCGGTGTTGAGGATCGCGTGACTGTGCGGCGATCTGTTGGAAATTTGCGTTGTTGTAATAGTGGTGCAGAGCAGCTTTGCGTTTTGGTAGCTAGGCGACGATGTCGGTGACGACTGTCTTGTATTTGTGGTCGCTGTTTAGGAACACTATGTTTACGTTTGGAACTAGAGCAGCAGCTTCTGGGGATTTTTGTTTGATCGCTACTAAGTTCGGGAACTGGTGTATGCTTTTATGAAGCTCTTGTAGTTGGATTTTTTGGTTAGGGATTGATGTTTTAGATTTGATCTATAGGTTGTGAGAAGCGCGAACGCGCTGTGATTTTGCAAGCTTTTAATCTCGATGATACGCTGTATCTGCGTAGTTTGTGCGTTGAGTTGTAGGGTTCGTTGGGTTTGTGTGGTTAAAGATGTGTATGTTAGGGGTTGGATGATTTTTGATGGGTTTGGGTTATAGTTTTTTAGTTATGTGAATGAGTGTGGAGTGTAGTGATTAGTGGGTTTTGTGTGTGGAAGGGTGTGGTGTTTAGTTAGTGTGGTTTCTACTGTCTGTAGGTCGGCGTGTCGGCCTTCGGGTAGAAGTAGAGGACGACCGGTTGCCCGCGCAGACTGGAGAGCCGAACCGGACGCCCGTCCTGATCCGGCAGCTCAAAGTCCGGCGCTTGCTGTCCGGCCTCGATCACAAGGAGCAGTATGACTTCCACCAAAGCACCACGAAGGGCGATCGGGATCGTTCGGGTCTCCGAGACGAAGGGCACGGAGGGTGAGAGGTTCGCCTCGCCCGTCGAGCAGACCCAGCGGATCCAGGACGCCTGCAAGCGCGACAAGCTCAAGCTGATCGAGACGTGAGCACCCGTCATCTCCCGGCGGATCCGGCTTTCCGATGCGGCACATGACCGGTTCTTGTCGTTGCAGCCAACATGGACCGGAGCGAGGTTGGCGATGGCGTTATGGGCGCGATCGCGATCCTTGTGATCTATCTTCTGACTGGGCCGAACCGGAGAAGAGAACGATGATGGATTCAATCCGAGACGAGGTCGAGCCGGGCGCGCAGTGGGAGTTCGACGCCGAGGTCACCCAGGCGTTCGAGGACATGCTGGAGCGGAGCATCCCCCAGTACGGGGTGATGCGGGACCTGGTGACCCAACTGGCGACGACGATTGTGCCGCACGCCCTGACGGCGCGGTCCAGCGTAGTTGTGGACCTCGGCTCGTCGCGGGGCACGGCGCTCGCGCCGATCATCGACAGCCTCGGCGCTCACGCGCAGTATCACGCGGCGGAAGTGTCCGGGCCGATGCTCGAGACGCTCCGGGCACGCTGGCCGGCGGAACGGATCGATGAGCATGGCGTGCACGTTCACGATCACGACCTGCGCCTGGGATTCCCTCCGACGCCCGGCGCGCACGTCGTTCTATGCGTGTTGACGCTCCAGTTCACGCCGATCGAGCACCGGCAGCGGATTCTCCGGGACGTCTACCGGAGCGTCCTGCCAGGGGGCGCGCTGATCCTCGTCGAGAAGGTGCTTGGGGCGACCGCCGAGATAGACGAGCAGCTTGTCGCGCGCTACCACGCATTGAAGGGCGTGAACGGATACTCGCCAGAGCAGATCGAGCGCAAGCGGCTCTCTTTAGAGGGCGTGCTCGTTCCCGTCACGGCCGCGTGGAACGAGGAGTTGCTCCGCGTGGCCGGATTCCGCCACGTGGACTGCTTCTGGCGGTGGTCGAACTTCGCGGGCTGGCTCGCGATGAAAGAGGAGTGATGTGCCGGGAAGCGCTGGCTCCCCTGGTCGCGGGGCAGCTACCTTTCGGAGCACCGTGAGCTTCGAAGAACGGCTTGAATCGCTTGACGTCGAACTTCTCGGCACGATCCACACCGGGTTGACGGTGGAGGACAGGCGCTCGCTGCTCGCTCTGCACCTCGCGTGCCGGAGAACAAACCCTGAGTTCCGCTGGCTTGAGATTGGATCCCACCTGGGCGGTTCTCTGCAAGCACTAGTAAGGGATCCCGGCTGCACAAAGATCGACTCGATCGATTCGCGGCCCGAGCAGATCCTCGACGAGCGAATCGCAACCGTCACCTATCCCGGCAACTCAACTGCGCGGATGCTTCGCTTGCTAAGCGACTTACCCGATGCGTACATGCGAAAGGTGCGAACACACGACATCGGGACGGAGCAGCTAGATCCGCAAGCGTTCGAGCCGCCGCACGTCTGCTTCATCGACGCAGAGCACACAGACGAAGCATGTGCCAGGGACACCGAGTTCTGTCGCAACGTCGTGCGGGAAGACGGGGTGATTGCGTTTCACGACATATCTATCCTCTACCGGGCGGTGGCGGCTTTCGTAGAGACCCTCGTCGTTACTGGCACGCCGCACCGTCTCGCGTATCTCCCCGAAAACATCTTTGCAGTCGAGCTCGGCCGTGGGGAGTTGCTGAGCGACCCGGCAATCATCGGTCGTCAGGTCCTTGCGGGCGCGGGAGTGCTTTCCATTCTTCGCGCGAACGATCGCTATCGAGCGGTCCTCAAGGGACGGCGGGCGCGGGTGCTGCGACGGCTCGGTCTTCTGCGCGTCGACGAGCCAACCATAGTTCGTGGGTTCCAGCAGAGCGGTGCCCCGGGCGCCCTGAACCAGCTCGCGTAATTCCGCCAAAGATGCCAAAAGGCCGCGGGTAGAAGCCCGGAGCCCGCTCCCCCTGCTCCACCATCAGTCCTCCCGCCCCGGGTCCTGGCCCTCCTCGTCCTCGTCGAGCTCCTCGTCGCCCTGCTCGAGCGCCGTCTCGGAGACCGAGCCGCCGGCGCCGGGGTGGTAGTGGGTCTGGAACTCCTCCAGCAGCCGGTCGCGCTGCTCCTCGTCGACCGGCACCGCGTCGGAGATCCGCACCCAGTCCGCCCCCTCGTAGGCCTCCATGTTGAAGACCTCCTGGTCGATCGAGGCGGAGTCGTCGACCACCACCAGGACCTCGGTCTGGGGGTTGAAGTAGGTGCCGGGCACGTCGGCGAGCTCCTGGAGCTCCATCACCCGGCTCTCTGCGTCGCTTGCCTCCACGGATCGGATCTTATTGACCGAGGTTCTCGAGCTCCCCGAGCTGGCGGTCGATCTCCTTGTCCACGTCCAGCGGCTTCTTGCCCTGTCGCTTTCGCCGCTCGTTGCGGGCGACCACCAGCTGGCGGACCTCCTCGCGGAGCGCGCGATCGGCGCCGAGCCCCGGCCCGCTGGGCCCGGACGCGAGCAGCTTCTCGACCTCGGCGTCCACGTCGAGAGCCTTGCGCCCCTTGGCGACGCCGCGATCGGAGCGTGCCTGGATCATCTGGCGGATCTCCTCCTCGCGCACCTCAGCGGAGACGGCGTGTACCGGGCCCGATGAGGCCTGCGGGAAGTCCTCCTCCAGCGCGAACTGGCCCTTGCCGATCTGCCGCAGCGCCCCCCCGGCGCCCATCGCGAAGACGATCGCGCCCACCGGGAGGGCCACGAGCACGACGATGATCAGGATGATGCCGACCTGGAACTCGGCCACCAATGGCATGGCCACACTTTAGAAGCCCAGCATTCATGCGTGGCCCAGGCACAACCTGTGCACACGCGCCGGACGATCGGGTACTCTTTGGGGACTGGCTGACTGACCAGTCAATCAGTCCAGAGAAGGCTCTCAACGCTCAAAGGAGCAGCTACCCGTGGTTGACCTCACCCTCACCGACGAACAGAAGGACCTGCGCGAGCTCGCGCACAGCTTTGCGGAGAAGGACATCCGCAAGGTCGCGTGGGACTACGACAAGGACGGGACCTGGCCTCAGGACATCATCGAGAAGGCCTGGGAAATCGGCCTGATGAACACCCACATCGCCGAGGAGTACGGCGGTCCGGGCCTCGACTTCCTCTCCGGCTGTTTGATCGAGGAGGAGATGGGCTGGGGCTGCTCGGGCATCGGCACCTCGCTGATGGCCAACGGCCTAGCCGCGACGCCTGTTGCGCTTGGTGGCTCCGACGAGGTGAAGCAGGAGTACCTCGGCATGCTCACCGAAGCGCCCAAGCTGGCCTCCTTCTGCCTGACCGAGCCGGACGCCGGCTCCGATGTCTCGGGCATGAAGACCACCGCCACGAAGAAGGGCGACAGGTGGGTGATCAACGGCTCCAAGTGCTTCATCACCAACGGCGGTTACGCCGACTGGTTCACGGTCTACGCCAAGACCGACAAGGACGCCGGCCACCGAGGCATCTCGGCCTTCGTCGTCCCCAAGGACGACACGGTCACGGTCGACAAGAAGGAGGACAAGCTCGGGCAGCGGGCCTCCAACACGGCCACGATCACGTTCAACGAGACCGAGATCCCCGCCGGCAACCTGCTCGGCGAGGAGAACCACGGCTTCAAGCTGGCGATGATGACGCTCGACCGCACCCGTCCGGGCGTCGCCGCGATGGCCGTCGGGATCGCCCGCGCGGCACTCGAGTTCGCCTCGGACTACTCGAAGGAGCGCATCCAGTTCGGCGTGCCGATCGCCATGCACCAGGCGGTCGCGTTCATGATCGCCGACATGGCGACCAAGGTCGAGGCCGCCCGCCTGCTCGTCTGGCAGTCGGCCGTCCTGCTCGACCAGGGCAAGCGCAACACTCTCGCCGCCTCGCACGCGAAGCGGTTCTCGGCGGACTCCGCGATGGAAGTGACTACCGACGCAGTGCAGGTCTACGGCGGGTACGGCTTCATCAAGGAGTACCCGGTCGAGAAGCTGATGCGCGACGCCAAGATCATGCAGCTTTACGAGGGCACCTCGCAGATCCAGCGCCTGGTGATCGCCAAGGAGCTCCTCATGGGCCGCCAGGCCGACGAGGAGACCCCGGAGGCGAAGGCGCTCAAGGAGAAGGCCGCAGCCGAGAACGGCAAGGCCTCGGAGAAGGAGCCGGCAACGGCCTAAAACGGGTTGCGCTTACGCACCCTCGCATCACGGCTTCAATGCATCGGTCGTGAAGAGCGCCCCGGGAACCGGGGCGCTCGTCGTTTCGGGCGAGAATCAGCGGATGCCTGAGGACCGCATCTTCAGCGACCAGCTCGAGGGCTGGCTGCGAAGCGACCGGCCGAAGACACTCGGCAGCTTGGTCGCGCTGTCCGAGGAGAAGAGCTTCGCGGTTCTCTTCATCCTCCTGATGGCGGTGCCTGCCCTGCCGCTTCCCACCGGGGGCGTCACCCACGTCTTCGAGCTGGTCGCCATGCTGCTCGCGCTGGAGCTGATCGTCGGGCGCCGGATGGTCTGGCTACCGCGCGGCTGGACCGCTCGCGAGCTCGGCCCCGCAGCCGAGAGGCGGTTCCGCGAGACGCTGCTGCGGCGGCTGCGCTGGCTCGAGCGCCACTCCCGGCCGCGCGGCGCCTTCCTGCTGGATCACCGGCTCAGCGGCGTCGGCTTCGGCGCGGCCGTCCTAGCGTTGACGCTCACGGCGTTCCTCGCACCGCCATTCACGGGCCTCGACACCCTGCCGGCGCTGGGGGTGGTGGTGCTCAGCGCAGGGGTGCTGCTGGACGACGCCCTCGTGGCGCTCGCCGGGCTGGTGGTGGGGGCGGTTGGCCTGCTGCTCGTCCTCGTCCTCGGCAGCGTCGCCTACCGGGGCGTGAGCAACCTCTTCTAGCTCGTGGGGCGCTTTCGCCGGGCAGTGTTACGACTAAGTAGATGCGTAGACTCGCCGCCGTGCAGCAGGACGTGGGCCACACGCGGGGTCGCCCATCCGACGCCTTCGGCGGCGACATCCGCCGGCGGGACGTCTTCCCCCTTCTCGTCCTGCATCTGATCGGCCGCGAGCCGACCTACGGCAACCGCCTGATCGAGTCGATCGAGCGGATCACGCAGGGCACGATCTCGGTCAACCCGAACACGATGTACCCGCTGCTGCGCGAGCTGGAGAGCCGCGGCCTGGTCGAGGGGAGCTGGGAGCTGCCGGACCGGCGCACCCGCCGCTACTACTCGATCACCCCGGCGGGCAAGCGCGAGTTCAAGCGGCTGCGCACCGAGGTCGAGCCCTTCCTCGAGTCGGTGATCAGGTCCGTCAGCCTGATCAGGGACGAGGTCTACGGAGGCTGACCTGGACCTCAACTCGAGGTCTAGAGCTCACGCTCGTAGAAGTACATCACCGGCCCGTCGGGGCGGCCCTCGCGATTGGTGAAGCCGGCGCTCTCATAGAGAGAGCGCGCGGCCTCGTCGTTCTCCGAGGTCCCCAGCTCCATGTGGGTGGCGCCCTCCGTGCGGGCCGCGTCCAGCGCCGCCTCGAGCAGCGCCCGGCCGATGCCCCGGCCGCGCAACGCCGGCACGACGTAGAGCTCCTCGAGGTAGGAGTGCGCGTGCTGTCCCGCCGAGTAGACCCAGGGCCGGTAGCGGATCTGCGCGAAGCCGTCGGGCCCGTCGCCGGCGAGCAGCACGGTCATCTCGCGGTTGCGGATCAGGTCCGCGTAGCGCTCCGCCAGCGCCTCGACGCCGGGGCTCGGCTCGTCGAACTCGGCCTGGAAGTCGTGCAGCAGGCGAGCGACGGCCTCGGCGTCCCCGGGGGTGGCCCGGCGGAGGCTCACCTCGTCGTTACCCGGCTGCTGACGCGGCGGCATCGGACCGAGACTAATAGCCTTCGCTGACTGGCCAATCAACCAGGAGGATGCCTTCCCCATGTTCGTCTTCAAGGCCGCCGTGCTCGGCGGCGGCACGATGGGCGGCGAGATCGCCCAGGTGATCGCCAACGCCGACATCCCGGTCGTCCTCAAGGACGTCGAGCAGAAGTTCGTCGACCACGCGCTCGAGAAGTCGCGCGAGGTGACCAAGTCGCAGCTCGACAGGCTGGTCTCGAAGGAGAAGCTCACGCAGGAGCAGGCCGACGCCCGCCTCGACGAGGTCATGGGCCTGATCAACGGGACGACGACCTATGACGGGTTCGGCGACGTCGACTTCGTCATCGAGGCCGTCGCCGGAGCGGATGGAGATCAAGAAGGCCGTCTACGGCGAGCTCGACGAGGTAACGCCCGGTCACGCGATCCTCGCCTCCAACACCTCCTCGCTCTCGATCACCGAGATGGGCCGCGAGACGCTGCGCCCGCGCAAGGTCGTCGGCTTCCACTTCTTCTTCCCGGCGTCGGTGATGCCGCTGGTCGAGATCATCGAGCGGCGAGGACACCGTCGCGCGAGACCGTCACGGCCGCCTTCAACTTCGCGCAGACGATCCGCAAGCAGCCGATCACCTGCGGGGAGGTCCCCGGCTTCGTCGTCAACCGGATCCTCAACTCCGGCGTCGGCGAGGTCTGGCGCGAGCAGGAGGAGAAGGGACTCTCGATCAAGAAGATCGACGAGGCGATCGCGGCAGCGAACGTCACCCCGATGGGGCCGTTCTTCCTCATCGACATGCTCGGCCTCGACACGGTCCTGCACGTCGCCGAGCACCTGAACGAGTCCTACGGCGAGCGCTTCTACGTCCACAAGGGGATGCAGAAGCTCGTCGCCGACGGCAAGCTCGGGCGCCAAGTCGGGCGGCGAGGGCTTCTACGCGAACGGCGAGCCGCAAGATCGAGGGCGACGCCGAGCCCGACGGCGAGGAGCTGGCCGAGCTGATGATGCTCAAGACCTTCGTCGAGGCCTGCAGCGTGCTCGAGGAGGGCGTCTGCACGGTCCGCGAGATCGACCTCGGGATGATGGCCGGCGCCGGGCTGGACCCGCGCCGCGGGATCTTCCCGCCGTTCTGGAAGGCCGACCTCGAGGGGCTCGACGCGATCCTCGAGAGGATGGAGCGCTGCCGAGGAGTCGCACGGCGAGCGCTTCGCGCCGCCGCGCACCCTGAAGCGGCTCGTCGCGCAGGGCCGCCTCGGCCTCGAAGACCGGCCAGGGCTTCTACGCCTACCCGCAGGCCGAGGGCGAGGGCGGACCGTCAAGCTCGAGAAGCGCGGCGACGTCGCGATCGCCTGGCTCGCCAACCCGCCGATGAACGCGATCTCGCCGCAGGTGATCCAGGACCTCGGCACGGTCTGGGAGGAGGTCAAGGCCGACGACGAGCTGAAGGCGATGGTCGTCTCCTCGTCGATGCCGGTCGTCTTCTCCGCCGGCGCCGACATCAAGGCGTTCACGTCGATGGACGAGGCTCGGCGGCGAGGAGCTGATCAACTACGGCCACGCGCTGCTGCGCGAGCTCGGGCAGAACCGCAAGTCGACGGTCGCCGCGGTCAACGCGCTCGCGTTCGGCGGCGGCTGCGAGCTGGCGATGGCCTGCAACTTCCGCATCGCGGCCGAGTCGGCCGTCTTCGGCCAGCCGGAGATCAAGCTGGGGATCATCCCCGGCTTCGGCGGCACCCAGCGGCTGCCGCGGCTGGTCGGCGCGACGAAGGCGCTGGAGATGAACCTCATCGGCGACGCGGTGCTGGCGTCCGAGGCCGAGGTTCCACGGGCTCGCCGACGAGGTCGTCCCCGACGAGGAGCTGTTCGACACCGCGGTCTCCTGGGCCCGCAAGCTCGCCGGCCAGGCGCCGGTCGCGGTCGAGCAGATCAAGCTGGTCTCCGACAAGGCCGACCTGGACGAGGGCATCGAGGCGGAGAAGCAGGGCTTCGCGACCGCCTTTCTCTCCGAGGACGGCAAGGAGGGGATCTCCGCGTTCCTCGGCAAGCGGAGCCCGAAGTGGCAGGGCAAGTGATGGCCCCGCGTCACCACAGCCGCAGGCCGAGCGGCTCGCGCGAGCTGATCCGCGAGTCCAGCTCGCACCGTTGCGCTGACCGGCGCCGGGATCTAGCGTGCCCTCCGGGATTCCCGACTTCCGCACACCGGGCGAGGGGATCTGGGAGAAGGTCGACCCGATGGAGGTGGCCCACATCGACGCCTTCCATCGCGACCCCTCGCCGCTTCTGGGGCTTCTACCGGCAGCGCTTCGCAGAGCTCGGCGGGACGTGCAGCCCAACGGCGCCCACGGGGCGCTCGCCGAGCTCGAGCGCCGAGGGCTGCTCGAGGCGGTGGTCACCCAGAACATCGACACGCCTGCACCCCAAGGCGGGGTCGGAGCGGGTGATCGAGGTGCACGGCTCGATCGCGACCTCGAGCTGCCCGAGCTGCGGCGCCGAGTTCCCGCTGGAGCGGGTCGAGTCGCTGTTCGGCGCGGACGGCGGCGGCCGTCTGCGCAGTGCGGCGGGCAAGGTCAAGCCCGACGTCGTCCTCTTCGGCGAGCTGCTGCCGGCGGACGCGATCGCGGAGGCCGAGGCGCTGGCGGCGCGGCGCGGACCTGCTGCTCTGCGTCGGCTCCTCGCTCGAGGTCTACCCGGTCGCCGGCCTGCCGGCGGTGACGCTGCGCAACGGCGGCCGGATCGCGATGATCACCAAGGGCCCGACGCCCTTCGACGGCGAGGCCGCGGTGAGGATGGACGGCGACGTGGTCGCCGACCTTGACGCGGTCCTCGCGGCCCTCTAGCTAGACCGCGGCCGGCTCGCGCGAGTGCCGCGCCGGCCGGCCGCGGACGTGCTTGCGGTACCAGGGCCGGCCGTGGAGGCGCTGGTAGTTCCAGGCCAGCGCCGCCACCGCCCCGCGCCTGTGTAGCCAAAAGCGGTCGGGCGGCTGCCGGAGCGGCCGATGCGCCCCGGTTCCACGTCCGCGATCGCGAACCCCTCGCCGTCGCGGCGGTCGATCGCGTGGAGGACCGTCCCGCCCGCATCGGTGATCAGCGTGCCGCCCTCGAAGCGGCCGCGGTAGGGAAGGGGCAGCCAGGGCATCGCGCAGCGCAGCTCCCCGGCGTGGGCGGCGTGCACGACCGGGGCCCCGAGGTATGTCGCGAAGCTCGCCGCCGCGTTCACCGCGGTGCGATGGTTGGCCGCCTCGAGCCGGTCGAACACCGCCTTGGGCGGCCAGTTCTCCGACATGCTCCACCAGCCGGAGCCGGTCAGGGCGAGGTCGATGCGGCCCGGAGCCGGCGCACGGTCTGGGTGCGCATGAGCTCCCAGCAGACCGCGGCGCCGATGCTGAGGTCCTCCGTCTCGATCACGCCGTCGTCGGAGCCGCCGACGTAGAAGGCGTTCTCCCACATCGTCGGCAGGTCCTTGTCGTGGCGACCGGCGATCTCCCCGTCGCGGCCCGCGAGCAGGAAGGCATTGCGGACCTCGCCGTCGGGATCACGACAGAGGAACGAGCCGCCCACCAGCGCGCCATGACGCCCGGCCAGCGAGCAGAGCAGCTCGGTCGCCTCGCCGTCCGGGGCGAGCGCGGTGTCCGCGAGCTCGGGGACGAAGCCGATCCCGGTGGTGAAGAACTCCGGCAGGACGATGCACTCGGCCCCCTCGGATCCCGCCCGGTCCGCCAGCCGCTCGGCCGCCTCCAGGTTCGCGTCGACGTCGGCGACACGCGCCTCGAGCTGGATTGCCGCCGCCCTCACGCCTCGTGAGTACGCCGGGCGCCGAGCGCCTCAAGGCGGCGCTCGACCGCATCGATGTGCTTGAGCAGCTGCTTCGGTCGCTCGGTGGGCTGATCCTCGAGCGCGGCTATCGCCGCGCGCAGCTCGCAGAGCGCCTCCCTCAGGCGACCCTGCTCGGGCGTCGAGCCGGGCGCGCAGGAGCAGCGTCTCGGCCGGGTGGACCTCGTCCCGCGGCCGGCGAGCACGGCGGCGACGCGCTACTGCGGAGCGAGTGTCGTCAGCGGCGGCGCGCGCCGGGGCGGGACCTCGCTCGCCTCGGTCCAGCGGCCCTCGGCGAGCTGGTCGCCGGTGCCGATGCCCGAGCCGGATCGCGAGCGCCTTGGTGGCGCCGACGTCCTGGACCAGCGGATCGCCCGCCTCGGCGCGCACGGCGCGTTCAGGGCCCGGTTGACGATCCGCGGTGGCCGCGCCGGATCTCCTCGGCCCCGCGCTCGCGGTCGCTCGGTCATCCCCGCGAGCCACGCCGAGCCCTCGCGCTCGCCGGCGAGCTGCCTCCCCGGTGACGCGTCGACCCGGGTGACGGGCACCTGCATCCGGCTCGGCGGGCTCCGACCCGTCGCGCCCGGCGCCGCCCTCGGCGCGGCGGCGGGGCTGGCGAGCTCGGTCACGATCAGCACGCGCTCCTCCTCGCCCTCGCGGCCCAGGTAGCGGCCCTGCCGCCAGGCCGATGGTCCCCGCGAGGTCGAGCTGGACGAAGGCGGCGCGGGTGATGGCGGGCTCGGCTGATGCGAGGGTGCGCTCGAGCGCGACCCGATTGTGCGTCGGCTAGTCGCCGTCGCTGCTGCCCTTGCCGGCGGGCAGCGATGCGTCGGACGGCTTCGACGGCACCGTCGGGTTGTCGATCTGGCCGAGGCGCTGGATCAGCCGCTGCCACTGGTCGGGCTTGAGGATCTGGCCGAGCTGCTGGATCGAGCTGCCGAGCCGGCCGGTGAAGGCTGTAGCCGACGTGGACGTGGTCGTCGTGGTCGGCCAGCGCGAAGGTCGGCGGCCCGAGTGTCCATCAGCGAGATGATCTGGTGCGGCCGCATCGCGCCCTGGAGCTGCAGCAGGTCCTTGACCAGCGCCTCGGTGATCGTGCCCGGCCCCTGGTGGCCGATCACCGGGATGCCGTTGATCATCGGCGATGTCGACGGCGGAGCCGTTGGAGTGCTCGCTGACGTTGCCCGAGGTGGTCAGGATCGAGTGGCCGCACTTGAGCGAGGTGATCGTCAGGTCGTAGCCCCGGGCGACCAGGTACTCGAGCATCGCCAGCACCCGGCGGTCGATCTGGCCGGTCTGGATGTCGTCGCGACCGCAGGAGTAGATCGAGAGCGCCGGGTCGGTCGAGCACCCGCTGCTCGAGCGGCGCCTTCGACATCAGCAGGACCTGGCCGACGGTCGGGTTCGAGCGTGAACGGGTTCTTGTCCGGCGGCGCGGTAGATCGCGGTGGCCTCGAGCAGCTTCCAGCCGTCGAGGATCGGCTTCGGGTCGATCTTCGGCGCGCCGCGGCCGGCCGGCCGGATCGCGAAGTGCAGGTGCGGCGGCGAGCTGCGTCGGTCTTGCCGACTCGGCCGAGCACGGTGCCGGCGGTGACCTTGGAGCCGACCTTGAGCGGCTGCAGCTCCATCGTCTTCGGAGTCGAACTGGAAGCACGTGAGAAGTAGCCCTTGAAGGTCTCGTAGCCGGGCACTGCTGCGGCCGAGCAGCTGGTCGAGCTGGCCGGCGAGGCCGGCGCGTTGCCGGCGTTGCCGGCGTTGCCGCGCTGCGGCAAGGCGAAGAGGCGCTCGCGGAGTCCTCGGTGTTGCTCGGCGCCGCTCGGCTGCGACTTCTTCGGCGCCGGCGGCGCTCGTCCGTGGCGTCGCCGCCTTGCCGCTTGGAGTTGTCGCCGGCGGTGGCCGGCTGCGCTCGGGGCCGCGTCCTGTCGGCGTGCTGGAGCTTGAAGTCGTCGGCGGTGAGCTTCTGCTCGGCGGCACCGGATAGGCCTCGGCGATCGGCCGAGCTGGGCGTAGGTGTAGCGGTTGCCGTAGGCGTCCTGGAGGACGATGTACTTGCCGAGCTTGTCGACTTGCCGATCTTCGTGATCGACGCCGTCGTTGACCGCGACCACCGGGGCGCTCAGGCTCGAGTAGATGTTGATGCCTCGGCGTGCGGCGTCCGAGCTCGGATCACGTCGGCGGCGTTGCCCGGCGGCCCGTGCGCGCGGTCTTGGAGCGCTTCAGGGCCGCGCGCTCGGAGATGTCGTCGGCGTAGCGGGCGTCGGCGGCGACCGGGAAGTGGGCGCCCTCGGTCAGCCCGGTGAGCGAGCCGACCAGCGCGTCGGGCAGCTTGCCGTACTGGTTCGCGTAGAGCAGGACCTCGTCGACGTACCAGTCGGCGTGGTTGTAGGCGAAGATCGCCTGGCGCAGGTCCTGGTCGCCGCCGGCGGCCTTCAGGTAGCGGGCCGCGGCGCAGATCGCGTCGACCGGGTTGTAGGGGTCCTTGCGGCCGTCGTCGTTGGCGTCGACGCCGTAGGTCTCCCAGGTCGAGGGCATGAACTGCATCCAGCCCACGGCGCCGGCGGTGGAGACGTTCAGGTTGGTGCCGAAGGCGGTCTCGATCCGGTTGATCGAGGCGAGCACCTGCCAGGGGATCCCGTACTGGGTTCCGCAGGCCTGGTAGATCGGCAGCAGGAAGGGCGGGATCGCGAACGAGTCGATGACGAAGTTGGGGACGCCGATCGGCGCGGGGCCGAAGTCGGCGACGGTGAGGCCGGGGTTGGTGTCGGCCGGCGTGCCGTCCGGGTTGCGAAGGGTGGGCTGCTCGATCTTCTGCTTCTCGCCCTCGGCGACCTGCTTGGCGCCCCGACCCTTCTTGGCCTGCTTACCGAAGAGCCCCTTGCCGCCGCCGCTCTTCTTCTTGCCGTGGCTGACGGTGCTGCCCGAGGTGCTGGAACCGCCGCCGCCGGAGCTGCTGCTGCCGCTGGAGGTGCTGCCGCCGCCGGAGCTGCCGTCACCGGTGAGGCCGCTGACGATGCCCCCCGCCCCGCTGTCCGAGCCGTCGCTGCCGCTGGAGCCGCCGGAGCCCGAGGAGCCGGACTCGCTGGTGTCGAGCGGACCGCTGCAGTCCGGGTCGCTGAGGTCGACCAGGCCGTCGCCGTCGTTATCGGAGAGGTCGGCGCACTGGGTCGGAATCTGTGTTGTGGTCGTCTGGTCGGTGGTCGTCTGGCCGTCGGGCTTATTGACCTGGATGTGCCCGACGCTGATCGTCCCCGAGATCGCCGTTCCTGCGGCGATGATCGCGAACGTGGCCCCCAGCGCGATGGTTACGAGAAGCTTTCTGGTCATTGGCTAGCCGATCCTGCCCACGAACCCTCAGGGTCTGCCTCGTGCATCCAGCCTCCCCGCGCACCCGCAGGCACGCCGGACGCTACTGATTCGGTTTCGGCTTTGCAACGGGGAACCGTTATGCGAGGGCGCGCGTGAGCGCGACCCGTGCGAGGTTGGGCCGAACGCGCGCATAGCTGACCGGAAAGGTAAAAAATGTGCGCGTCGCATACGTCGTGGGAACACGCCCGAGGCCCGATCGAATCGCGGTACGGTGCGTACCACGATATGGACGAGGGCGGCGGCGAAGGCATCAGGGACCGGATCTCGGCTCGGGGCGAGGGCGCTCTGGGCGAGCTCGCCCAGTTCCTGGTCGACAACCCCTGGATGAACCAGGCACTGCAGGTTGCGTTCGGGGCGCGTGAGCGGGCGTCGCAGGCGGGCGCCAGCGCGATCCGCAACCTCAACCTGCCGACCGGCAACGACGTCGACCGCCTTGTCCGCCGGCTGCGCGCGGTCTCCGAGCGCCTCGAGGCCGTCGAGGATGCGGTCGACCAGCTCGCCCGCGAGGTCGCGGAGCTCCGCCGTGAGCGGGAGTCCGCCCGGCCGCGTGCCTCCAGTCAGGGTTGAGCCTCCAGGGCGGCCGCCGCGATCGACCCCATTCGCTCCGCGGCGTCGGCGAGCACCTGGTCCGAAATCCGCCTGCGCTCGCCGTCCACGAAGGTGTCCGACACCGCCAGCAGGCAGGCGGTCGCCACCCCCAGCCGCCTCCCAAGCGTGAAGATCGTCGCCGCCTCCATCTCGACGGCCACGGCCCCGCGCCTGCGCCAGGCGTCCGCCCTGGCCCGCGGCGGAGCGCCCTCGTCGGGCTCCCCGCCGTAGAAGAGGTCCGTGGTGACGATTCGCGCCGGCGCGGCGCCCGCCGTGAGTCCCGCCGCGAGCCTGGCGGTGAGCTCCGGGTCGGGCTCCGCCGCCTCGTCCGCGCCCAGCGCCCGGCTGGCTCCGTCCTCCGCCAGCGCATCGCGGGCGACCACCAGCTCGCCGTGCCCGAGCTCGGGGTCCAGGGCGCTGCAGGTGCCGACCCGGACCGCGCGCCTCACGCCCAGCTCGGCCAGCTCCTGGAGCACGATCGCGGCGCTCGGGCCGCCCATGCCCGTCGACTGGATGCTGAGCGCCCGGCCGGCCGGCGTCTCTCCCGTGTACCCCCAGAGCCCGCGGGCGTGGTTGCTCATGCGCGGCTCGGTGAGCAGCTGCTGCGCGAGCGCGAGCGCCCGTCCGGGGTCGCCGGGCAGGAGCGCATCCTCGGCGTACTCGGAGCTCGGCCGGAGGTGATGGGGCACGGCACGGGACGCTATCTCGGCGTGCCGAAGGCGGCTTCCGGGGGTAGGCTGATGAAGATGGGAGCCGGCGGAGAGATATCTCAACCTCGGATCGAGGGTTAGGGTGGCGCGCGATCAGCTCAGCAAGAAGGAGCTCAAGGAGATCCTCGACGCCGTCCTCCGGGAGATCGACGGCGATCCCGATGACGGTCCCCGCCTGCGCGCCGCGGCGGCCCCCCTGCGGATCGAGTTCCCGGACCTGAAGCTGGCCGTCAACGTGGCGCGCGCCGAGGGCGGGAAGCACTGCCTGCGCTGGGACTTCTCCCAGCGGTCCAAGACACATCCGAAGCTTCGCCTGAGCATGGAGTCGACCGTCGCAAACCGCGTCTTCCAGGGCCGTGAGAACCCGGCGATCGCGATCGCCCGGGGCAGGCTGCGGACCAACATCGAGGACGCCGGAGCGGCCCTGCGCTTCTTCCCCGCCGCCAAGCCGCTCTTCTCGCGTTACCGCGAGCTCGTCTCGGAGAAGTACCCCCACCTTGCCATCGAGTAGCGAGGGGCCGCACTAGTGCCCGTGTCCAGCGGGATTGACTTGGCCCGGTTCGGGGGCGTACTCTCGTCGGGAGAGAACAAGGCTTGGGCCGGAAGCGGGTGCCCCGCTCGCAGGTCCCCCGGCGACTGGGATCGGCGACGGCTCTCCGCGAGGCGCGCAGGCGCCGCTGGCCGACGAAGCGGGCCCAAAGCCCGCAGGCGACGGGGTCCTGGGGCCCCGTCGCTGCTTCCGGGGGGTGTCCGGAGATGAGCCCCGAGGGGCGGGAGGACCGCACCGAGACCATCAGCCTCTCGGAGGCGAGCCGTATTGCCGGCGTCTCCGTCTCGACCCTGAAGCGCTGGGCCGACGAGGGACTGGTCCCGGTCCAGGACGGCAAGTGGACGCCGGCGTCAGCGGCGCAGGCCCGGGTGATCGCCCGGATGAGGGAGCGCGGGTACTCGGTGGATGCGATCCGGGATGCAGCGCGCGGCGGCCGGCTCGCATTCGGCTACGCCGAGGACCTGTTCGAGGTCCCGGAGGGGCACTACACCAATGAGGAGGCCGCGGAGCGGACGGGGCTCGAGCCGGAGCTGATCGAGCGGCTGATGACGCTGCTGGGTACGCCGATGGGAGCGGAGGGGAAGCTGAATGAAGAGGACCTGAGGGCGATGAGGCATTGCGCCAACGTGCTCTCCTCCGGGTTCCCGCTGGTCGCCTTCCTCCAGCTCGTCCGGGTCTACGCCCAGTCGATCCGCAAGGTGGCCGACTCCGAGGTCCGCCTCTTCCACCTCTACATCCACGAGCCCCTGATGCAGGAGCAGGTGCCGCCGCTCGAGATCGCGGAGGAGATGGGAGAGCTCGCCGCCGACCTGTTGCCGGTCACCGGGCCCCTGATGGAGTACATGCACAACCGCTACCTCCGCTTCTACATCGAGCAGGACGTGGTCGGTCACATGGAGGCGGACATCGGCGGGGCCGGGCGCGGACTGGCGCGCGTGTCGATGGCGTTCTGCTTCGTCGACCTGACCGGGTTCACGCGCTACACGGAGGAGGAGGGAGACGAGGAGGCACTCGATCTGATCGAGCGCTTCGTCGACACGGTCGAGGCGACGCTTCCGGCCGAGGCGACCATCGTGAAAACGATCGGGGACGAGGTGATGGTGGTCTCGCCGGAGCCGGCGACGCTCACCGAGTGGGCGGTCGGCTTCATGGCCCTCTTCCAGGAGCGCCCCCAGCCCCGTGTCGGGATCCACTACGGCGCCGCGGTGTTCCGAGACGGGGACTACTTCGGCGGCGACGTCAACCTCGCCCACCGGGTGGTCTCGCGGGCTCTCGGCGGGGAGGTACTGGTCACTCAGGGCATGGTCGAGGCGATCGACGCCTCTGAATTCCTCCGCTTCGACCCGATCGGCGAGGTTGTGCTCAAGGGCTTCCCCGAGCCCATCTCCCTATATATCGCCCGCCCCGCGATGGACTGGTGACGGCGGCGCTTGCGGAGCTTACGGCGCTTGGACTTGCGGGCCTGTATTTCGGGGGCCTTCAACCGCGGTTGCGCCGTTCCTACAATCGCGGCATGGCGACCGCCGAGGCCTCGATGCACTCGCCCGCACGGTGCGGGAGAGCGGCCTGGTGCCCGAGGGCTCGCGCGGAGTGGTGCTGGTGTCGGGCGGCGCCGACTCGGCGGCCACGGCGGCCGGCCTGGTCGAGGCGCTCGGCGTCGGGGCGGTGATCGGGCTCCACCTCAACTTCGGGCTGCGCGACGACTCCGACCGAGACGAGGAGACCTGCCGGGAGCTCTGCGCGCGGCTCGGCATCGAGCTCGAGGTCGAGCGGCCGAAGCTGGGCCCCGGCAACCTGCAGGCCGAGGCGCGCGACGCCCGCTACGCCGCCGCGGAGCGGCTGCGCCGGGCTCGAGGCCTCGACTGGATCGCCACCGGCCACACGCGGACGGACCTCGCCGAGACCGTGCTCTACCGCCTCGCGACCTCGCCGGGGCGCCGCTCCCTGCTCGGGCTCCGACCCCGCCGCGGGGCGGTCGTGAGGCCGCTGCTCGCCCTGCGACGGGATCAGTTGCGGGACCTGGCGGCCGAGGCCCCCCTGCCCTTCCGCGACGACCCAAGCAACGCCGAGCCGCTCTACGCCCGCAACCGGATCCGCAACGAGATCCTCCCGATCCTCCGCGAGGTCGGCCCCGAGGCCGAGGCGACGATCGCCGAGACTCAGGCGGAGCTCGCGGAGGAGGCGGAGGCGCTGGATCGCCTCGCGGCCGAGGCGCTGGCGGCAGCGGGGGCCGAGTCGGCGGGGGCGATCGGGCGCGATGCCCTGGCCCGGCTCCACCCCGCGGTGCGCCGGCTCGCGCTGCGACGGCTCGCCGAGCGGGTCGCCGGCAGGCCCGTGGCCCTGGGGCGCGCGAGGGCGGCCGAGATCTGGAGGCTCCTGAACGAGCCCGAGGGTGGCGCCGTCCAGCTTCCGGGTGGAGTCGAGGCGCAGATCGAGCTGGGTCACGTCCGCTTCACGACCGGACCAGAAGCGGAGCCGGCCGACCAGCTCCTGACCGTGCCCGGCGTCTGCCGTTTCGGGGCCTGGGAGGTGCGCGCGGAGCTCGAGGCCGGCGTGCCCGGCGCCGATGGCCCCGAGCTCGCCGTGCTCGACCCCGCCGCGCTCGGCGGCTCGCTCAAGGTGCGGACCTGGCGGGACGGGGACCGGATGCGACCACTCGGCCTCGGGGGAACCAAGTCCCTTCAGGACCTGTTCACCGACGGCAAGGTGCCGCGCTCGCTGCGACACGCTCTGCCGGTCGTGGAGGCCGACGGCCGCATCGCCTGGATCGCCGGGGTGGCCGTCTCCGAGGAGTTCGCGGCGAAGCCGGGAGCGGAGGAATCCGCCGTCCTCAGCGCATCCCAGGCCGGTACATAGACTGAGCCCGTGACCGACGACGCGATCGGGGAGGTGCTCGTCTCCGAGGACGAGCTGCAGCGCCGCGTCGCCGAGCTCGGCGCGGAGGTGAGCCGCGACTACGAGGGCCGCACGCCGTTGCTCGTCGCGATCCTGAAGGGCGCGGTCCCGTTCCTCGCCGACCTGATGCGCCACCTGACGGTCGACTGCGAGCTCGACTTCATGGCCGTCTCCAGCTACGGGTCCTCGACCGACTCGTCGGGCGTCGTCCGCATCCTCAAGGACCTCGACGCGCCGATCGCCGATCGCGACGTGCTGATCGTCGAGGACATCATCGACTCCGGCCTCACCCTCCATTACCTGCTCCGCAACCTGCAGGCACGCGGCCCGAAGTCGATCGAGGTCTGCGCGCTGCTCACCAAGCCCGAGCGGCGCCGCGTCGACCTCCCGGTGCGCTACGTCGGCTTCGAGATCCCCAACCGCTTCGCGATCGGCTACGGCCTCGATCACGCCGAGCGCTTTCGCAACCTGTCCTACGTGGCCGCACTGCGGGAAAAGCCGCAGGGCGGCTAGAGCAACGCTGGTACCCTCGCGATAGATCCGGGCGCGCATATTCGGCGTAAACCCCGGGCAAGGGACCCCAACCGTGAGACGTTTTTTCCGCAGCGCTGCCTTCCCAATCCTGATCGTCGTCGTGCTGGCGTTTTTCGCCCAGCGGCTGATCAGCCCGGGCTCGGGCCATCGAGACGCCCGACTACAACGAGTTCGTCTCGCGGGTGGACAACGGCCAGATCGAGTCGGTCACCTGGAACACGAAGGACAACACCCTCAACGTCAAGCAGACCGACGGCACGAGCTACGACGAGGCCTATCCCGACTCCGACGCCGCCCAGGCGCAGCTGCTCAACGACCTCCAGCAGCACAACGTCAAGACCGAGATCAAGGGCAAGGGCGGCTCGAGCCTGCTGTCGCTGCTCACCTACATCCTGCCCTTCCTGCTCTTCTTCGCCTTCTGGATCTTCCTGATGAACCAGATGCAGGGCGGCGGCTCGCGCGTCATGAGCTTCGGCAAGTCGCGGGCGAAGCGCATGTCCGTGGACGCTCCGAAGATCACCTTCCGGGACGTCGCCGGGGTCGACGAGGCGGTCCAGGAGCTTCATGAGATCAAGGAGTTCCTCGAAAACCCGAAGAAGTTCCAGGCACTCGGCGCCCGCATCCCGAAGGGCGTGCTGCTCTACGGCCCGCCTGGCACCGGGAAGACGCTGCTGGCGCGCGCCGTCGCGGGTGAGGCCGGCGTCCCCTTCTTCTCGATCTCCGGCTCCGACTTCGTCGAGATGTTCGTCGGCGTCGGCGCCTCGCGCGTCCGCGACCTGTTCGAGCAGGCCAAGCAGAACTCTCCCTGCATCATCTTCATGGACGAGATCGACGCAGTCGGCCGCCATCGCGGCGCCGGCATGGGCGGCGGCCACGACGAGCGCGAGCAGACGCTGAACCAGCTGCTCGTCGAGATGGACGGCTTCGAGATGAAGGACAACATCATCCTGATCGCCGCCACCAACCGGCCCGACATCCTCGACCCGGCGCTGCTCCGCCCGGGCCGCTTCGACCGGCAGGTCGTGGTTGACCGCCCCGACCGCAAGGGCCGCAAGCAGATCCTCGAGGTGCACACACGCGGCAAGCCGCTCGCGCAGAGCATCGACCTCGACGCCCTCGCCGGCCAGACCCCGGGCTTCACCGGCGCGGACCTCGCCAACCTGATCAACGAGGCCGCCCTGCTCACCGCCCGCTCGAGCAAGCGCGAGATCACGATGGAGGAGCTCGAGGAGGGGATCATGCGGGTGATCGCCGGCCCAGAGAAGAAGAGCCGCGTCATGTCCGAGAAGGAGCGGCTGGTCACGGCCTACCACGAGCTCGGCCACGCGATCGTCGGCCACCTCCTGCCCAACACGGACCCCGTCCATAAGGTCTCGATCATCAGCCGCGGCCAGGCGCTCGGCTACACGATCTCCCTGCCGACCGAGGACAAGTTCCTCACCACCCGCGCCGAGCTGCTCGACACGATGGCGATGACGCTGGGTGGCCGCGCCGCCGAGGAGATCGTCTTCGGCGAGATCACGACCGGCGCCTCCAACGACATCGAGAAGGTGACCGAGACCGCCAAGCAGATGGTGATGCGCTTCGGCATGTCCGAGCGCCTCGGCCCGCGCGTCTTCGGCCACGACCGCTCGCTGCCCTTCCTCGGCCGCGAGTTCTCCGCGGAGCCGGACTACTCCGACGAGATCGCCCGCGAGATCGACGACGAGGTCCGCCGCATCGTCGAGGACGCCCACCAGGCCTCCAAGGACATCCTCTCCGAGCACCGCGAGCAGCTCGACACGATCTCCAAGATCCTGCTCGACCGCGAGACGATCGAGGCGGAGGAGTTCGTCGCCCTGCTCGATGGCAAGCCCGAGGACGAGGTCTTCGCCGACGAGGAGGAGGAGGCCAAGCCGCCCGAGGCCCCGCCCGTCGAGGAGAAGGGCACCGCCCGCGAGGGCCCCAAGCCGCGTCCGCGCCCCCGTCCCGGCCTGGCCGGCGGCGGCGCCGAGATGCGCGTCGATCCGAACCGGAACGATCCCGGCCGCTAGGCCGCGGGTCCTGTCGCCATAGGAACCTCCCATCGACGCTCAGTGATCGCGTCGATGGGCCCCTCCTATGGCGCCACCCGCGGACATGCGGCCGCGATACTCCCGGCATGCGCCTCATCGCGACAGCCCTCCTCGCCGCCGCGGTGATTGCGGGATGCGGCGGCGGATCGTCAGCCAGCGAGAGCGATCAGGCCAAGGCCGTCGTCGAGGCGCGAGCTGCGCTGCACCGGCTGCAGGCGACCGGGCAGGATCTCAGCCGTGGCCCCTGCATCTCCGAAAGCCTCCCCGGCCTGCCGGACTGGGTGGCGGACATCGCTCACGAACCGCGCCAGCCGGTGGACGACCAGCCGCAGAACCAGTGCCAGCGGTATCGGTCGGGTCAGGCGCACCACTTCGTCGAGCTGACTGCGCAGGGCGGCCTGATCCGAGAGCAATAGGGGGCGAGGGTGGAGGCGAGGATCATGGGGATCGTCAACGTGACGCCGGACTCGTTCTCGGACGGTGGTGAGTTCCTCGACCCCGAGCGGGCGATCGCACACGGCCGCGAGCTCGCCGCCGAGGGAGCCGACGTCCTCGACATCGGTGGCGAGTCCACCCGGCCCGGCGCCGAGGCCGTCGGCGCCGAGGAGGAGCTGCGGCGCATCGGTCCGGTCGTGGAGGCGTTGGCAGCAGCCGGCACGCCGGTCTCGATCGACACCTCGAAGGTCGCCGTCGCCGAGGCGGCGCTGGACGCCGGGGCTGCGATGGTCAACGACGTCACCGCGCTTCGGGCCGAGCCCGCACTGGCCGGCCTCTGCGCTGACCGGGGCTGTGAGCTGGTGCTGATGCACATGCTCGGCGACCCGCGCACGATGCAGGAGAACCCGGTCTACGACGACGTGGTCGACGACGTCAAGGCCTTCCTGGCCGAACGGGTCGAGTTCGCGGTTGCGGAGGGTGTCGGCGAGGAGCGAATCTGGATCGACCCGGGGATCGGGTTCGGCAAGACGGTCGAGCACAGCCTCGAGCTCCACCGCCGGCTCGGCGAGCTCGCCGAGCTCGGCCGCCCGATCGCCTTCGGCTCCTCGCGCAAGAGCTTCATCGGCAAGCTCACGGGAGCGGAGGTCGGCGACCGGCTCGGAGGCACGATCGCCTCGAACGTGGTCGCCTACGCCAACGGCGCCCGCATGCTGCGGGTGCACGACGTCGGCCCGATGCGCGAGGCGCTGACGGTTGCAGAGGCGATCCTCGACCCCAGCTTCGCTAGTCGATGAAATCGCGGATCAGCTCGTTGACCTCGTCCGGGCGCTCGTATGGGACCCAGTGGCCCGCGCCCGGAATGATCTCGACCCGCAGCTCGGGCACCCACTCGCTCAGCCCGCGGGTGAGGGAGGGGAGCAGGGCAGCATCGTTCTCGCCCCAGATCACCAGGGTGGGCACGCGCACCGTCTGGGAGGTGATCTTCGAGGCGTACTCCTCCGGCACGCCGCCGGACGCGACCTGCTCGCCCATGCGGGCGGCGCGGTAGTAGTTGAGCCCGCCGCGCAGGGCCCCGGGTTGACCCCAGGCCTCGTGGTAGACCGCGCGCTCCTCGTCGCTGAGCTTTGCCCCGGCGCCGCCGATGCGGATCAGGATGTCGTCCATCAGCGAGAAGCCGTTGGCAGCCAGCATCTCCTCGGGCTCGGGCGACGGCTTGGAGAACTCGAGCATGTAGTTGACGGCGTCCCGCTGCTTCGGGCTCTCCCGCAGGTCGCGGTTCCAGGTGAAGGGGGGCGGGCCGTCGATGATGACGAGCTTCTCGAGCAACTCCGGGTACTTGAGCGCGAAGGCCCAGGAGACGATCCCGCCCCAGTCGTGCCCGACGAGCGTCAGCGGGGCGAGCTCCAGCTGCTCGACGAGCCCGCGGATATCGGCCAGCAGGTACCGCATCCGGTAGGCCTCGACCTCCTCCGGCCGGCAGGAGAGGTTGTAGCCGCGCATGTCCGGCGCGTAGACCGCATGGTCGCGCCCGAGGTCGGCGAGCTGCCGCCTCCACAGGAACCAGAACTGCGGGAAGCCGTGCAGGAAGAGCAGGGGCTTGCCCTCGCCGCGGCTGACGTAGTGCAGGCGGCACTCGTCGAGGTCCGCGAAGTGGTGGGTGACCTCGGAGGCGAGCGTCCCCTCGCCCACCATGGTCGTCTCCGGCGCGGCGGTCACGGGCCCAGTGTTTCAGCCCGCGGTGTAGCTTGGGCGAGTGGATGAGCAAGAGGGGGCGGCGCAGTCCTCGGTCGAAGTCGAGATACGCGGCCTCTCCATATATACGCACCATGGCGTCACCGACGCCGAGCAGGAGGTCGGCCAGCGGCTTGAGTTCGATCTCACCTTCGACGTGCCTGACTGCGACGCGGTGCTCACCGACCGTGTCGAGGACACCGTCGATTACTCGGAGGTCTGCGACATCGTCGCCCTGGCGGCGACCGAGCGGAGCTACCGGACGCTCGAGCGGCTCTGCGAGGTGGTCGCCGGCCGGCTGATGGAGCGCTTCGACTGCGAGTCCGTGCAGGTGCGGGCCGCCAAGCCGGAGCCGCCGCTGCCCTACGTCGTCCAGGAGGCTGCGGTCGAGGTGACCCTGGAGAAGTCGATGGACCGCGAGCCGGACGACGAGTGACCGGCTACATCGGGCTCGGGTCCAACGTCGGGGACCGCGAAGCGCACCTGCGCCGGGCAATCGAGGACCTGCGCGGCCATGGGGTGGAGGTTGAGGCGGTCTCCTCGCTGTACGAGACCGAACCGGTCGGGGAGATCCCGGACCAGCCTGACTTCCTGAATGCCGCCGTGAGGGTGAGGACCGACCTCGAGCCGGAGCAGCTGCTCGATCTCTGCAAGGTGATCGAGGCCGAGCACGGCAGGGCGTTCAGCGGCCCGCGCCATGGCCCGCGGCCGATCGACCTCGATCTCCTCCTGCTCGGCGACCTCGAGCTCAGCACCGAGCGCCTCACCCTGCCGCACCCCGAGGTGACCAGCCGGCGTTTCGTCCTCGCTCCGCTGCTCGAGCTCGACCCGGAGCTCGAGCTGCCCGACGGGACCAGGCTGCGTGACGCTCTGGAGGCGCTCGGCCCCGGCCAGCGCGTCAGCCGCGTCGCGCCGCTTGATTAAACGGGTTGCGCCTTGCGGCGCACCCTCGCATCAGCGCCGTCAGGCCCGCAGGCCCTCGAGCCACTCCGGCGGGAACACCTGCGGGATCCGGCCGGGGAAGTCGGGCGCGACTCGGATTGCGAGATCCCCGCAGGGCCGGGCCTCGATGTACGGCCGGAGATCGTCGAGGCTCATCAGCAGGCGGAGGCTCGGCGCGAGCTGGTAGTCGGCGGCATTCGGCTCGGGCCCGCCGATCACGCCTGCGGCGATCCACGCGTCGATCGCGGTCGAGGTCGTCCCGGAGCGAGGCAAGATCGGCCCGGACCTTCTCGTCGGACGCACCGTTGAAGCGGGCGGAGAGCGAGACGATCGGTCCCCCCGTCTTCACCGCCAATCCCACTGGAATCCCAAGACGGGCGCCCTCGGAGAAGCCGGCCATCGGAGCCCGGTCCCGCTTGAAGGCCCACCAGGTGAACCGGCGCGGCTTCTGCTGGAACTCATCGCCCCATGCCTCGACCTCCTCGACCTTGATCCGCTTCTCCGGGTCCGCCGGGAACAGGGGAGGGTCAGGCTGGATGTGGTCGAGCTCACGGGCGATCTCCTTCGAACCCTGGACCCGTGTGCCGTCCAGCTTCAGCGCGGGCACCGTGATGCCGGGGAACCGCTGGGCCTTGAGCACGCCCTTCGAGACGACGGGGATCAGGTCCACCCGCTTGTAGGGAATCCCCTTGCGCTCGAGCATCAGCATCGCGGTCCGCGACGGGTGGGAGCCAGGGATCACGTAGAGCTTTGCCTCCCCCATTGCGGCCCATCCTATTGGGGTCTGGATAATCCCGCGCATGCTGCTGGCGGTGGACGTGGGCAACACGCAGACGCAGGTGGGCGCGTTCCAGGGCGCCGAGCTCGGGCATGACTGGCGCCTGACCACGGCGCCGAGCGCGACCGCGGACGAGCTCGCCGCGACCGTCTCGGACCTGCTCCAGCTCGAGGGATTCGGCTTCGATCAGATCGACGGGACGATCATCTCGACGGTCGTGCCTCAGCTCGGCCCGGAGTGGGAGCAGCTCTCTGCTCGGCACACGGACGGACCGTGCCTGGTCGTCGGGCCCAACCTGAAGACCGGGATGCCGATCCTGGTCGACAACCCGCACGAGCTCGGGGCCGACCGCCTCGTCAACGCCGTCGCTGCGCACGCGAAGGTGAAGGGGGCCTGCGTCGCCGTCGACTTCGGCACCTCGACCAACTTCGATGTCGTCTCGGGCGCCGGCGAGTACCTCGGCGGGGTGATCGGCCCGGGGGTGGAGATCTCGATGCAGGCGCTCACCGCCCGGGCGGCGAAGTTGCCGCGGATCGACCTCTCCGCGCCGGAGGGCGCGATCGGCAAGGACACGCAGGCGGCGATCCAGTCCGGGTTCGCCTACGGCTTCGCCGGCCTGGTGGACGGCATCGACCGGCGGCTCGCCGAGGAGCTGGGCGAGCCGGCGTCCTTCATCGCCACCGGGGGCCTGGCGCACACGATCGCCCCGCATTGCGAGACCATCGACGAGGTCGACGAGCAGCTCACGCTCAAGGGCCTGAAGCTGATCTACGAGCGCAACGCCTCCTAACCTCTGGAGCCGTGCAACCGCCGCTCACATCACCGTTCCGGATCGGCGACGTCGAGATCGCCAACCGCGTGCTGCTCGCGCCGCTGGCCGGGATCGGCAACTGGTTCGTCCGCCTCCAGGCCCGCCGCCACGGCGCCGGCCTCGCCGTCTCCGAGATGGTCTCGAGCTTCGGGCTGCATTACCGCAACGAGCGCACCCTGCGCGAGCTGCTGCGGCTGCACCCGGACGAGCACCCTGTCTCGGTCCAGCTCTTTGGACAGGACCCGGAGGTGATGCGCTCGGCCGCCAGGACCGTCGCCGACGCCGGCGCGGACCTGATCGACATCAACATGGGCTGCCCGGTCCGCAAGGTCTGCAAGACGGGGGCGGGGGCGGCGCTGCTCTCCGATCACGAGCTCGCCGTGCGGATCGCCTCGGCCGCGATGGAGGGCGGCGGGATCCCGGTGACGGTCAAGCTCCGCTCGGGGCTGCGGCCGGGCGGCCGTGAGGGGTTCGACCTCGCGCTCCGGCTCGCCGACGCGGGCGTCGCCGCGATCGGCTTCCACCCTCGCTCGGCGGCGACCCAGCACAAGGGCCGGCCCGACTACGAGCTCGCCCGGGAGCTGGTCGACCGGATCGATGTCCCCGTGATCATCTCCGGCGGGCTCGACACCGCCGAGGCCGCGCGCCACGCCTACGAGGCCTCCGGCGCCGACGCGGTGATGATCGCGCGCGGGTCGCTCGGGAACCCCTGGATCTTCGAGCAGCTCACCGGCGCGCGGAGCGAGGCGCCCGGGCGGGAGGAGATCGTCGCCGAGCTCCGCTGGGTGATGGACCGGGCGGAGGAGCACCTCGGCCCGGAGCGCGCCGCACGCTACCTGCGCAAGTTCTACCCCTGGTATCTAGATCGCCTCGGCGCGGACCGCGAGACCGCCGATGCGCTGCAGCGCTCCGACGATCTCGACTCGGCCCGGGCCCTGATCGCCGCTCTCACCGAGCCCGCCGCGGCGGCCGCCTGACGGTGACGGAGCTCACCCCTCGGGTCGCCGCCTGGCGCGACCGCGGCACCGACGAGGAGTTCCGCGGCCGGCGGATCCACCTCTTCCGGCGGGAGGGCGCGGGGCCGCTGCTCATCCTCCTGCACGGCTTTCCCTCCAGCTCCTACGACTGGAGCCCCCTGCTCGAGATCGAGCGGGAGCGTGCCGTGCTCGCTCCCGACTTCCTCGGCTTCGGTCTCTCCGAGAAGCCGCGCGACCACGACTACACCCTGCACTGGCAGGCCGACCTCGTCGAGGAGCTCGTCCGCGGCTCCGGACACGCCGGCCCGGTCTTCCTCCTCGCCCACGACATGGGGACCTCGGTGGCGACCGAGCTGATGGCTCGCGATATCGAGGGCTCGCTGGAGATGGAGCTGGCCGGAGCCCTGCTTCTCAACGGCTCGATGGTCCAGGGGGCCGCCAGCCCGACGCTCGGCCAGCGCATCCTGCGGAGCGCGGTGGGCCCGCTCTTCTCGCGGCTCTCCAGCGAGCGCTTCTTCCGCCAGCAGTTCGGGTCGGTCTTCTCGGCGGGACATCCCCTCAGCCCCGACGAGGCGGAGGACCAGTGGGCGCTGATCTGCGCGGGCGGGGGCCGCACCCTGAACCACAAGACGATCGCCTACATGGATCAGCGCTTCCGGTACGCCGAGCGCTGGCACGGGGCGCTGCGGGACTGGCCCAAGCCCATCTCGTTCGCCTGGGGAATGCTCGACCCGGTCGCCACCGAGAAGGTGCTTGACGCCGTGCTGGCGCTGCGGCCCCAGGCGGCGGTGACCCGTTTCGAGGATCTCGGCCACTACCCGCAGATCGAGGATCCGGGCCGGGTGGCCGCTGCCTTGCAGGTCGCCCTGGACGCCTGAGCGAGCTCCTCGACCACCCTCGGGGGCGGCGCTATACTGTCGCGCTTCGCCCGCACGCTCGTGATCTCGATCACGTCGGTGCGGGCTCATTTTTCGCCGAATAACAGGGCTTTTTCACGAAGGAAACGAGGAGAGTTGGCGCGCGAGACATTGATCACCCCTGAGGGGCTCGAGAAGCTCAAGGAGGAGCTCGAGTACCTGGAGAACGACAAGCGCCGCGAGGTGGCCGATCGCATCAAGCAGGCGCGGGAGTTCGGGGACATCGCTGAGAACTCCGAGTACGACGACGCGAAGAACGAGCAGGCGATGCTCGAGCAGCGCATCGCGGCGCTGCAGGACCGCCTGCGCAGAGCCGCCGTCATCGACAACAAGCATCTCGACACCGAGACCGTCGGCGTCGGCGCGATCGTCCACGTCAAGGACCAGAAGTCCGGCAGGTCGCAGAAGTTCCAGATCGTCGGCTCCGCCGAGGCGAATCCGGTCGAGCACAAGCTTTCGAACGAGTCGCCGATCGGCAAGGCGCTGATCGGGAGCAAGAAGAACGAGGTCGTGACGGTGGAGACGCCGCGCGGTCCCAAGAAGAAGCTCAAGATCACCAAGATCGAGACCTCCTAGCTCGCAATAGGCTCCTCCAGATGAACGAGGAGTCAGAGCGCGAGTCCTCAGATCTGCTCGCCGAGCGGCGGGCCAAGCTCGAGCGCCTGCGCGAGGCGGGCATCGAGCCGTTCCCGCACGCCTTCCCCGACCGCACCGAGATCGCGGCCGTGCGGGAGTCGCACGGGGAGCTCGAGCCGGGGGAGGAGACCAGCGACCGCTACCGGATCGCCGGCCGCCTGACCGCTCGCCGCGGCCACGGCAAGGCGGCCTTCCTCGACCTCAAGGACGGGACCGGGCAGATCCAGGTGCAGGCCCGGGTCGACGAGCTCGGCGACGACGCCTACGAGGGACTGCTCTCGCTCGACATCGGGGACATCGTCGGCGTCGAGGGGATCGTCTTCACCTCCAAGCGCGGCGAGCTCTCGATCCGGGCGGACGCCTGGGAGCTGCTCTCGAAGAGCCTGCGCCCGCCGCCCGAGAAGTTCCACGGCCTCGAGGACGTCGAGACCCGCTACCGCCGCCGCGAGCTCGACCTGATGGCGAACGAGGAGACCCGCGAGCTGTTCCTGAAGCGGGCGCGGACGATCGCCGAGGTGCGGCGCTGGTTCGACGACCGCGGCTTCGTCGAGGTGGAGACGCCGGTGCTGCAGCCCCTCTACGGCGGGGCGCTCGCCCGGCCGTTCACCACCCACCACAACGCGCTCGATCGCGACCTCTACCTGCGGATCGCCACCGAGCTCTACCTGAAGCGGCTGGTGGTCGGGGGGATCGAGAAGGTCTACGAGCTCGGCAAGGACTTCCGCAACGAGGGGATCTCCCACAAGCACAACCCCGAGTTCACGATGCTCGAGTGGTACGAGGCCTACGCGGACTACAACGACACCGCGACCGAGCTGGAGGGCCTGGTCTCGGCCGTCGCGCAGGCGGTGCTCGGGACGACGAAGATCGAGCGCGAGGGAGAGACCATCGACCTCTCACCCCCGTGGCGGCGGGTGACCCTCCGCGAGGCGATCAAGGAGAGGACGGGCATCGACGTGCTCGAGCACCCCTCGCGTGAGGAGCTCGCCGCCGCGATGGGCAGCGAGCCGGACCCCGAGGAGGGCTGGGGCAAGCTGGTGGACGGGCTCCTCTCGAAGCAGGTCGAGCCGACCCTGATCCAGCCGACCTTCGTCGTCGACTACCCGGTCGAGCTCTCTCCCTTCGCCAAGCGCCACCGCAGCGACGAGGGGCTGGTCGAGCGCTGGGAGGCCTTCGTGGGCGGGATCGAGATCTCCAACTCGTTCACCGAGCTCAACGACCCGGACGAGCAGCGCCGCCGCTTCGAGGCCCAGGCCGAGGAGACGGCCCGCGGCGACGAGGAGACCCAGCCCTACGACGAGACCTTCGTCGAGTCGCTGGAGCAGGGCATGCCGCCGACCGGCGGCGCCGGCCTCGGCATCGACCGGCTGGTGATGATCCTGACCGGGGCGAAGACCCTCAGAGAGGTCCTGCTCTTCCCGGCGATGCGGACGTAGGGCCGGCCTGCCGATGCCCGCGCTCGCCGCGACGCGGCGCTTGTTCGTCGGGAGCCCCGCCATTCGGCTGCTATCTGCTGGCGCTGGCGCTTCTGCCGTTTCGCTGGCTGTCACCGATCGGGACGTTCCAGGAGCACACCCAATGGACCGACATTCTCGTCGCGGTTGCGGCGGTGCTCTGGCTGATCGAGCGGGTTCGCGATCGCGACCTTGCGCGCGCGTTTCGGATCTGGCAGGTGCCTTTAGCTATCTATCTCGCACTTGCCTGCGTCTCCGCGGCCGTCGCGGTGCCCGGGTTCGGAGGAAGCTGGAAGACCGTGCTCTTGATGGCGGAGCTCGCGGTCCTCGCCGCGATTACGGCGGATTTCGCGACCGAGCCCGCGAGACGACGGCTGATCGCGAGGGTGATCGTCGCCTCGGCGCTCGCGACCGTGGCGCTTGGGGCGATCGCGCTGTTCCTTTTCTACACGTCAGACCCCGGCGGGCTCGTGGGCGGCATATGGAGATCTCGTCCCGTCGAGCCACTACACGCGCGTCCAGGCGGGCTTCGAGAGCGCGCCGCTGCTGGCCAGCTTCTGCATCTTCGCCTCCGGAGTCGCCGCCAGCCGGGACGCCGATCTCAGCGCTCGACTACGGGTCCCGACCCAGGTTGGCCTCGCCCTGCTTTGCCTCGCCACCATTTCGCGCGCCATCATCGGATTCTTGCTAGCGCTGCTGATCCGCTGGTCGGCCGCGATGCACGGCCGTCGGCGGATGATCGTGCCGGTTGCAGCCACGGCAGCATGTGTTGGCTGTCTCGCCGCCCTCACCGTCGGTTTTCTCAGCCTCAATCCGGCCGACCCGTCGTCCTTCTCATACTCCGTCCCGGGTCCCGATAACCCTCGCCGCACGGCGATCACGTCGTCTCTGACGACGCTGGGTGATCACCCGCTGCTCGGCGTCGGCCCGGGTGCGCTCCCGGCGGTCAACCTGGGCCTCCCGTTGCGAGCGCACTTCACGCCGCTGAACGTCGCCGCTACGCAGGGCATCCCGGCTCTGCTTGCTCTGGGCGCCATGTTCTGGCTTCTCTGGCGGTCGCGCCGACGACCCACGGATATCGCTCTCTGGAGCGCGCTCGCTGGGATTGCGATCGACGGACTCGTGGGCGATGTCGACCACTACCGGCACATCTGGATCCTGATTGGGCTTCTTAGCGGCGTCGGGCAGACGTGGCCCAGCGTCGCAAGGGAGAATTAGGCTCGCCCCCTGCGATCGCCAGCCTCCATTGGGTCGCTACCGTCGAGCTTCACCTGATGCACCCCATACCGACTAGGGGCTGATCCGAGTGGCACTCAAAGTCGTGCCCGCCGGCGACGAGCGTTGCGACATCCACAATCGACGCAGTGCGCCACGCTACATCTGCGAGTCCTGCGTCAAGGAGTATGGGATCGACCCCGCGCGCCCTTCTCCCAGGCGACGCCGGCCTCTGCGGGTGCGCTTACGGCATGCACTGCGTCGCTGGCGACGCACCGATCGCAGGGTGCTGATCGGAGGCGCGCTCGCGATATTGGTCGTCGCCGTGATCGTCGTCGCCGTCCTGGCGAGCGGCGGAGGCGGGGGCAAGGATGCCGGCAGCGCTCCATTGGAGGCCGACGTGGTGAATGCCCTCGGCCTGGTCCCAGACCTCAACCGAGGCGGATGGGTCACTCCGGACAGCGCCTGCGCCGTGGTCTCGATTCAGCTGGGCAAGGAGGTCCAGACCGGCAACAAAGCGGTCGAGGCGACGAACGCCGACGGGACGGTGGGTGCGCTCGTCCTGCCGAACGATCCATCGATGACTGAGGCCGACTGCGTCGACCGCGTCAGCACCGAGCTGCGTGCTCACTTCTAGGAGCGGGAGGCGCGCGCCAGGGCGGCGCCAAGCAGCGCGAGGATCACGGCCGTGACGATCAGCGTGACCCAGCCTCGGCTGTCGATCCCCAGGTCGATCTTGTCCTTGAAGATCAGCCACGCAGCGATCACGGCTGCGGAACCGAGATAGAAGAGCGCCCCGGCGAGTCCGGCCGGCCCGCGGAGCGCGAGGTTCGAGGCTGCGGACCAGAGCAGGAACGACAGCGAGATCATCGCCACGCCGCCGATCTGCGGCCCGAGGGCAGGAAGTGCTTGGGGCAGGTCGAGCCTGCTGTACAGGCCGTCCCAGGTGCCGAGGAGGAGCAACAGGCCGAGCAGGGCAGCAACGACCGCAGTCACCCGGAAAGTCGTCCCTCCGCTCACCTTGTGCGCAAGATATCGGCTGCTGAAGCGGATTCCTCTGCGCTAGGGTCGCGTGGATGGCGGGCACCGGCAAAGCCCTGGTGACCGGGGGAGGAGGGTTCGTCGGCTCCCACATGGTCGACCGGTTGCTGCGAGAGGGGCTCGGCGTCCGCGTACTCGACAACTTCGCGACCGGGCACCGGGCGAACCTCGCCGGCGTCGAGGGAGAGGTCGAGCTGATCGAGGGCGACATCCAGAGCTATGAGCGAGTCCACAACGCAATCCGCGGGTGCGAGGTCGTCTTTCACATCGCCGCGCTGCCTTCGGTTCCGCGCTCGATTCAGGACCCGCTGACGAGCACGGCATCCAACGTGACCGGGACCCTCAACGTCCTCCTTGCGGCCCGGGACGAGGGCGTGCGCCGGGTCGTCTTCTCCTCGTCTTCGTCGGTGTACGGGCCCCAGCGGGAGTATCCCCAGCGCGAGGATGCGGCCGCGCGGCCCGATCTCGCCGTACGGCGGTGTCGAAGCTCGCCGCGGAGGGCTACTGCCGCGCCTTCACCCAGGTCTACGGCCTCGAGACCGTCGCCGTCCGGTACTTCAACGTCTTCGGCCCGCGGCAGGATCCGCTCTCCCAGTACGCGGCGGTGATCCCGAGGTTCATCACCGCGGCGCTGCGCGGGGAGTCCCCGGTGATCTTCGGCGACGGCGAGCAGTCCCGGGACTTCACCTACATCGACAACACGGTCGAGGGAACCCTGCTCGCCTCGACCGCCGAGGGGGTGGCGGGCGAGACCTTCAACGTCGCCTGCGGCGAGGCGACGAGCCTCAACCAACTGGTCGAATACATCGGCCAGATCTCCGGAAAGCCGCTCGAGGCCGGTCTACGAGGACCGGTCAGCCCGGCGACCTGCGGCGCTCGCAGGCCGACATCTCGCAGGCGCGAGAGGCGCTTGGGTTCGAGCCCGCGGTCGACATCCGCGCCGGGCTCGAACGAACATTCGTCCATCTCGCCGGTGAGGCGCCGCCAAATCCGCCCAGCTGAGCCGAAGCGATAATCGGCTCGGGAAAACGGCGGAAAACTACTGTTGATGGTTGCCGGTTGCCGGATAGGCTGCGGTCGAGTAGGTTGAATTGGATGCATTAGGGCCCCCTCGGAAGACCTACGATCAACTCCGATTTTGGGAGAAGGGACTCGGCATTTGCAGCGGTTCACAGGGACACCCCGCATTCACCTGATCACCGGAGGCGCAGGATTCATCGGCTCGCACCTCGCTGATGCGCTGGTCGCGCGCGGCGACCGTGTGGTGATCCTCGATGACCTGAGCACGGGCCGCCGGGAGAACATCGTTCACCTGATCGACGACGGGAGCGCTGTCTTCGTCGAGGGCTCGGTGCTCGACGCCGAGCTGGTCGACCAATGGGTCGATCGGACCGACTCGTGCTTCCATCTCGCCTCCGCCGTTGGTGTGAAGCTGGTCGTCGAGAACGCCCTCGAGTCCCTGCTTCGAAACGTCCGCGGTGCGAACGTGGTCGCCCATGCCGCGGCCCGTTTCGGCAAGCGGCTCCTCTTCACGTCGACGTCCGAGGTCTACGGGAAGCACAGCGACGGACCGCTTCGAGAGGACTCCGACAGCCTGCTCGGGCCGTCGTCCAAGTCACGCTGGGGGTACGCGAACACCAAGATGTTCGGCGAGATGCTCTCCTTCGGCTACGCCCGTGAGCGGGGCGCGAAGACGATCGTCGTGCGTCTCTTCAACACCGTCGGCCCCAGGCAGCTCGGCTCGTACGGCATGGTCATGCCGCGGTTCGTCTCGCAGGCGCTCAGCGGCGAGGATCTGACCGTCTACGGGGACGGCGCCCAGTCGCGGTGCTTCACGCACGTGTACGACACCGTCGAGGCGATGATCGCGGTCGCGGAGTCGAAGAGCGCGGTCGGCCGGGTCTTCAACGTCGGAGCCTCGACCGAGATCACCATCGAGGAGCTCGCCGAGCGGGTGATCGAGCGGACCGGATCCAGCTCCCGGATCCGCCACGTCCCCTACGAGGAGGCCTACGGCGATGGTTTCGAGGAGCTCGGCAGCCGCAAGCCGGACACCTCGGCGATCGAGCAGCTCTGCGGATGGCGCCCCTACCGGACGGTCGACGATGCAATCGACGACCTCGCACTCGAGTTCGGACGCGGCGCGGCGCCCGGCTACGCGCAAGACGGGCGAGGGCTGCTCGCGCGCGGCCTGGACAGCGCCGCCGAGCTCTCAACCTGATGTCCGACGAAGTAAAGATCGTCGGCGCGCTGTTGGCAGCCCTCGGAGTCACATTTTTGGTGACCCCACTCGCCGGGCGTCTTGCCGTGCGGATCTCGTTCTTCGACCATCCCGTCGGTTTCAAGGGCCACACTCACCCGACGCCCTACCTCGGCGGGGCGGCGGTGATGGCCGGGCTGCTGGCGGGGACGCTGATCTTCGGCGCCGCTGATGACTACAAGCGGCTGATCGTGGCGGCGCTGGCGATCTTCGCCGTCGGGACTCTGGACGACCGGATCGGCCTCGGCGTCACCCTGCGGCTGGTCGTGCAGGTGGCGACCGGGGTGGCGGTCTGGGCCGTCGACCTCGGCTGGACCATGCTCGGCAACCCCACAGCCGATCTCCTTCTGACCATCGCGTGGGTGGTGGGCATCACCAACGCCTTCAACCTGATGGACAACCAGGACGGGGCGACCGGCGCGGTCGGCGCCGTCTCGTCGGCGGGCATCGGCGCGCTAGCGCTGTTGCAGGGAGCCGTTCCGCTGGCCGTGATCGCCTTCTCGCTCGCGGGCGCCTGCCTGGGCTTCCTGCCCTACAACCTGTCTGCGCCGGCCAGGATCTTCCTCGGCGACGGCGGCAGCATGCCGATCGGCCTGGTGATCGCCTGCATGGTCATGGCGATCCCGGACGGGGCACTCGGCTGGACCCTGCTGTTCGCGGTGGCGCCCCTCGCCGGGCTGCCGATCCTCGACACCACACTGGTCGTGGTCTCCAGGCTGAGGCGGAGGGCTCCGGTCTTGAGCGGCGACCGGACCCACCTGACGCACCGGCTGCTGGGGCTGCTCGGCTCGGAGCGCAAGGTCGCGCTCGTCCTCGCCCTGGCCCAGGCGTCACTCTGCGGGCTGTCGATCGCCCTCTTCCAGCTCGAACAGGCGGCCGTGGTGGCGGCGACCGCCGCCTACCTGGCGGCCGGGGCCGGAGTGATCGCCCTGCTCGAGACCGCCGCACCGCTCTCGCTGAGGCCGGAGGAGCGCGCGAGCTGAGCAAGGTCCGGGTCCTGCGGGTGATCGCCCGCATGAACCTCGGCGGACCGGCCCATCAGGCGAGCTACCTGAGCGGCCGGCGCTTCCACCCGGATCGCTACGAGACCCTGCTCGTCCACGGGCAGCCGGCGCCCGGGGAGGAGTCGATGGCCGATCTGGCCGAGTCCGAGGGCGCGAGAACCCTGTACCTGCCGAGCCTCCGCCAGCCGGTCGACCCGATCCACGACACTCGTGCGCTCGCGCAGATCAGGTCGATCGTCCGGCGGTTCCGGCCGGACCTGGTTCACACACACACGGCGAAGGCGGGCTTTCTGGGGCGCCAGGCGGCCCTGATCGCCGGCGGGCCTCGTCCGGCGCTCGTCCACACCTTCCACGGCCACGTGCTCGAGGGCTACTTCGGGAAGGGGAAGACCACCCTCTACCGCAACCTCGAGCGCAGACTGGGCCGGCGCACCGACAGGCTGATCGGGGTCAGTCGGCAGACCGTGGACGACCTCGTCCGCCTCGGCGTGGCTCCGCGCGAGAAGTTCAGCGTGGTGCCTCTCGGGCTGGACCTCGACCCCTTCGCCCGCGCTCGGGCGTCGCGACGGCGAGGCCCTGCGGAGGCGAGCTCGGCGTGCCGGACGACCGGATGCTGCTCGCCTTCGTCGGCCGGATCGTGCCGATCAAGCGCCTCGATTTGCTCCTGCGAGCCTTCGCTCGCGCCCTTGGCGAGGGTGCGAGGGCGCACCTGGCGATCATCGGCGACGGCGAGACCCGTCGCCGAGTTCGAGCGGCGTGCCAGCGGAGCTCGGGGTCGGCTCGGCGGTCAGCTTCCTCGGCTACCGGCGTGACCTGCCCCGGATCGCCGCCGCAGCCGACGTCGCGGTCCTGAGCTCGGACAACGAGGGAACCCCCGTCTGGCTGATCGAGGCCGCCGCGGCCGGGAGGCCTGCGATCGCCACGAACGTCGGCGGCACCGCCGAGGTAGTCAGCCCCGAGAGCGGCATCCTGGTGCCGCCAGACGATGAGGACGCTCTGGCTGCCGCGATCTCCCAGCTCGATGGCGATCCGGGACTGCGTCACCGCATGGGAGCCCGGGCGCGGGAGCATGCCCTGGGGCGCTATTCGGTCGAGCGCCTGCTCACGGACATCGACGCCCTCTATCGCGAACTGTTGGAGCCGGCCTCGGCCGGCGGAACCGCTACTTAGCCGCCCCGCTGCGGCCACGCCGCCCGAAGGGGAGCGGGAAACGCCGCCCGCCGCCGTTCGGGCCGACGCCGTTCGAAGCCGAGTAGCCGTAGCCGTAGCCGTAGGCGTCGTATCCGCCGACGCCGCCGAGCTGGATTCCGGTTGCAACGAAGCCGAGAAGCCTTCCCCCGGCCGTCGAGATGTAGGAGTTGGCCTTCCTGACGCCATCGCGACTCGTGCGGTCCATCCGGGCGACCAGGACGGTGCCGGAGACCTGCTCCTGGAGAGGAATGGCGTCGCTCACGGCGAGGAGCGGCGGTGTGTCGATGATGACCATGTCGCTGTCTTCCGCCAGCTTTGCGATCAGCGTCCGCATTCGGTCCGACCCCAGGAGGATGGACGGGTTGGGAGGCGAGCCTCCCGGGAGCACCCGCAGCCGGCCATCACCCTCGACGTCGACGTCCACCAATGCTTCGCTCACGCCCCGGCGATCGATCAGCACGGAGTCGAGGCCGAAGTTGACGTCCTCTTCCACCCCGAGGCGCTTGGCGAGCGCCGAGCGGCGAAGATCGCAGTCCACCGCGATCACGTTCCGCCCATCCTCCGCCAATGCGCGAGCCAGGTTGGCGGCCACCGTGGTCTTCCCGTCCCCGCGGCTCGGACTTGCCACCACCACGGTTCCGAGAGTTCGGTCGATGTTGAAGTAGGTCAGACCGGCGCGCAACGTCTGGAAGGCTTCATGCACGTAGGCCCCGGATCCCCTGCCTGGGAAAGCCTCGTCAGGGATGGAACCAAGCAGCGGCGCATCTGCGAGCTTCTCCAGCTCCTCCGGCTCTCGCAGCCGCCTGTCCATCGCCTCCAGCAGGGGAACGAGCCCGGCCGCGAGCAGCAGGGCGAGGATGAACGCGATCTTCGCGTTACGGGCCGGGTGCGGCGAGACCGGGGTGCTGGGCGGGGTGGCGGGCTCGATCACCTGGGTCGTCCCGGCGAGGCCCGCTCGGGCGGCGCGGAGCTGCTGAAGCTGCTGAGCGATCGCGGCCTTCGTGGCCGCGCCTCCTCCTTGCTCCGAGAGCGCGGCAATCGACTGATCCACCTGGCTGATCGCGCTGTTCGTGCGCTGCTGGGTGATCGCGGCGGCGAAGGCGTTGGCGATTCGCGCGGCCTGCTTGGGATCGCTGTCGCTCGCGATGATCCTCATGAAGCCGGTGTCCGTGCCCTCGTCCTGGACGCTCGTACTGATGTCCCCCAGCAGCGAGCCGGCGGCGCTTTGTGGGAGGTCAAGTTGGCGGGCGGCCAGTCTGGCTACCCCGGTCGTCTTGATGATCGTCGCGGTCTCCGAGGTGCCGGATGTCGAGAACGTGAGCTGGCTCGAGATGCTGATGTTCTGCGGCCGACCTTGAGCAGCGTGCTCGCCTCATACACCTTGGTCTGCCGCGCGGTCAGCAAGTAGGCTGCGGCTGGGATCAGCACGATCACCGCAAGCAGCACCCATTTGCGCCGCCACGCCTGGCGCAAGTAGTGGCGGAGATCGATTCCATCCTGCCGAGGCCCACTCATTCGAGCGCGATCATAGCGTCGGCAAGCGGCCTAGACACATGAAGACCTCGATCCCGCGGTTATCCTGGCCCCGTGCTCGAGCCTCACCGACCAGCAGATTCACGACTTTCTGGCGGGATTGCTGACCCTATTCGCTGTCGCGTGGGCTCTCTATCTGCTCCTCAGGTCGCTCCGGCGGACCCGCCCGGACCTGGGGATCGGCACCGCCATCTCGGTGGCCGTTGGCCTGCGGGTGCTGGCCGCGATCGGGGTGAGCTCGACGGGCGCTGGAGCCTCGTTGCGCGGGGGAGACGAGATCTTCTTCCTCGGCAAGTCGCACTTGATCAGCGCACACAGCCTTCCTCGGCTCGCAGTGGACCGATGCACTCACCAAGCACCTGTACGAGTTCGTGTTCGCCGGTCAGATGAAATTGCTCGACTCCCCGGATCTGGTGCTGCGGATCACCCAGACAGGGATCGCCGTCGCGGGGCTCGTTCTGCTCGCAACTGCTGTCTACGAGCTGGCAGGCCCCCGAGCCGCGCTGATCGCCGCCTGGCTGCTCGCCTTCGAGCCGAGCAACATCTTCTTCTCGACCCTGTTGCACAAGGAGCCGGGCCTGCTGCTCGCGGGCGGCCTGGTCGCCTTCGGCGGGGCGTGCATGTGGAAGAGCGCCAGGGTCCTATACCTGTGGCCGATGACCCTCGGCTGCCTGATCGCGGTCGCCACCAGGCCGTACGCCGGCTGGTTCCTGATCGCCGCCGCGGCGGCGATCACCTTGCACGCCGGCATCCGGGCGCGGACCGAGGGCGGTGTCCGCTCACTCACCCTGGTGGCGGTGGTGGTCCTGCTCGGTGCGATCTCGGCGCCGACCGTCTTGAAGGCCTCCACCCACGAGAGCCTGCAGAAGAACCTCCAGTCCTCCCAGAACGCGAACGCGAGCGACACCTCGAACCTGAGCCTGGAGCGGGTGGACTTCTCGACCCGCGGGGCGATCATCGTCAACCTGCCGAAGCGCATCGTCGACGTGACGACGCGCCCGTATCCTTGGCAGCTCGGCAACACCAGCCAGCGGCTCGGCCTGCTCGGCAGCATCTTCGCCTTCGCGTGCTTCTGGCTGCTGTTCCTCGAGCTCTGGCGCGCCCGCGGCCACATCATGGATCGTGCCGGGCCCCTGGTCTACCTCGGCTTCTTCACGCTGATCACCTACTCGCTTTCCGCCGGCAACGCCGGAACGGCGTTCCGGTATCGCATGCACATCGTCGCTGTGGCGGTCTGCCTGCTCGTCGTGCTCAGGTACATGCGCCTGCACCCGGCCGAAGCTCCGGACCGGGCCCGTACGCCGGGTCGCGCGGCCGCGGAACCGGCGCCGATCCCGGCCGGCGTGTAGGCGGCCTCGTCCCGCTGTACGGTCAGCAACCATGAGCGGCCCCGCAGCGTCGGTGACCGTCGTGATCCCGGTCTGGGACGACTATGTCCGTTTCCTCGACGAAGCCGTGGAGAGCGTGTGGCGGAACGCACCGCAGGCGCCGATCGTGGTGGTGGACAACGCCTCCTCGACGCCGGTCCCGGAGCTCGCGGGTTGCGAGGTCGTGCGTTCCCCCCGGCGTCTCAGCGCCGGCGCGGCGCGGAATCTTGGCCTCGAGCGAGTCGCCACCGAGTACGTGCTCTTCCTGGATGCCGACGACATGCTCCTCGAGGGAGCCCTGGAGTTCCTCCAGGTGCGGATCGACGCCGATCCCGGTCTGGCCATCTGCGCGGCCTCGATCCTCGACGGGGCGACCGGCGAGCGGCACCGTACCCCCCGCGCCTTCGTTTCCCGGCTGGCCCGGTGGCCCACGGCTTTCGCCTTCGCGGACGCGGTGTGGTCTTTGCTCCCGATCCAGGGATGCGCGATTCTGCGCACCGCCCAAGTGCGGGAGGCCGGCGGGTATGCCGATGCGGACCTCGGCGAGGACTGGGTGCTCGCCGTCTCGCTGGCCTGGCGCGGGCGGGTGGAGGTCACCGAGCGGCTCGGCCTTTACTACCGCTCCACCGAGGGATCGATCGGGCGCCGGGCGCGCACCATGGCGGAGCTTCGGGCGAGCGCGCAACGAGTCCGCGAGCGGATGCGGCACGACCGGGCGTTGCCCGGTTGGGCGCGCGCGTCGCTGCCGCTGATCGCCGCCCTCCAGCTGACGGCGATCTACCTCGCGAGGCCGCTCTTCTTGGCCGTGCGCCGCTTCGGCTGAAACCACGCGCCTCAAACTGACTCCGTAGTTTTCCAGGTAGACAGGGCGCCAATTGATCGGTTAGACTCGCGCTAGATTTGGTCCGAGATCGATAACCGACTTAGGCGGCGGAGGAGGCGGCGAATGTCAAGCAACAACGGAGAAGCACCGCTCGCTCGATCGACTGACTTGATCGTCGAGGAGCTCGGCGACGAGGTTCTCATTTACGACACGACGATCGATCGGGGACACTCGCTCAGCCCCGAAGCGGCAAAGGTGTGGCGTGCCTGCAACGGCAAGACGCCGGTCGAGGAGCTGAGCTCCAGGCTCGGACTCGACCAGGAGACCGTCGACCGCGCCCTGGCGGAGCTCGACAGCTGCGAGCTGCTCGAGGTGAAGCCGAGCATCGTGGCCGATGGGTCCACCCGCCGCGAGGTGACGCTCAAGCTGGCAAAGGTCGGTGCCGCGGCCGCGGCTGCGCCCCTGATCCTCTCCGTTGCCGCGCCGACGCCGGCCATGGCGCAGACGCTCTTGACCTGTCTCAATGCGATCGCGACAGCAGTGACTGCGGCGGAGTGAACCGAGCGATGGCTGCAAGAACTCGGATGTTGCTGCTGCCCCCAGTGCATCGACGCACCTGGTTGCATGCAGCGGGCAGGACGAAGTGCTGCGTGGACGTCTGCACGAACTGCGCCAGCGACCTACGTCTGTAACAAGCTCGGGTTCAGGTGTGGGCAACGGGTTGTAACTGCGGCGACTGCGACTGCCCTAACCGCGGCGGCCCCTGACGCTGAATCGTCGGGCGCGCAGCTCGAATCGGAGGGCGCGCAGCGCCCAGAGCGGGCTCCGCAACAGATGCCGGGCATAGCCCGCGAGCAGGTGCGCTCGGCTCCTCCCGGCCCACGGGTACTCGGAGACGATCCACTCCCGCGTCGGCAGCAACGAGCGCCGCAGCAGGTCGGCGCGCTCGCGCAGCCCCCGCGCGCTCCCGATCGCCTGAACGTGGAAGGCGCCCCGCGGCCGCAGCTGACGGTGGCGAATCTCCCAGTCGAGCCGCGGCGTGGGTGGGAGCTCGAGCAGCTCAGCAAGCCGCGCGCCAGAGGGGACGAGACGAAGACCGGCGCCAAACGCCTCCACGCCCTGAACCTCCTCCGCCAGCTCCGCGGCATCGCGCCACACATCCGGCGCCCACCGCTCGATTCCGCGTGCGAGGTCGCCTATCGCCTTCGGTTCATCCGGGCCACCCTGCGCCGCGTGTAGGGCTAGGTGGAACGCGAGACCTCCTTCTGCCAGGACGGTGGTCTCCCGCCCGGCGAACTCGATAGAGCTTCGCCGTCCCCACAGGGCCGCCCACACGACCTCGTCCGAGGCCCGGCAGCCCGCCAGCCGCTTGTGCAGGTCAACCCAGAGTGGACCATATTCCCCCCGCTGCGCCCAGAGCTCGGCGTGAACGACCCCGGCCACGTCGTCGATCCCACGCTCCTCGTCGCCCCAGCGGTATCCCAGCCCGGCCAACGCCTCCCGCGCCTCGGCGAGGTCCGGTGGTCCGACGAGCAGGTCGATGTCGAAATAGTCGCGGGGCTCCTCCTCGTAGAGAAGGCGTGCCAGCACCGGGCCCTTGAGGAGCAGCGACCGCACGCCGGCACCCTCGAACCTCTCGAGCACGGCGACGGCCGCCGTATCGAGCTCTGCGCGCCGATGCAGCCACCGGTTTCGCTGGGCGAACTCCTCCAGCGCCGCGCGACGGTCCATCTTCTTCTCAGGTGACCGGCTGCGCTGGGGCGATCTGGCCGGATCCGGAAGCCGCCGCCGCGCGCCGAACCGTCAGACGGATGAACGACTCGCCGGCGATCGCCCCATTGATCGGCTCACTTGCGACCCTGCCTTCGGCATTGATCAGCACCGTGACGGGGGTGCCACTCACCCGGTAGGCCTTCATCACCTCGTGCTTCTCCTGAAGCAGCACCTGCGCGCCGTCGTCGCCGACGATCGCCCGGTTCTGCGCGGGCGTGCCGTCGCTGATCATCGCGATCGTGATCTCATCCGCGAGCATCGCCTGCCAGCGGAGGAGCTCGGGGGACCAGATCTCGGCATGGCCCGCATCCGGGAGAGACGAAGACAAGCACCACGGGCCGGCCGCGGGCGCGAAGCGCGTCGAGGGTGACGGTCTCGCCGTCGAGGTTCGGCAGCGAAAAGCCGGGCGCGGGCGCTCCGACCGGCAATCCCGGCGGGAACGCGCCAGCTCAGCGTGGGCGATCTCACGAGGTGGCGACGCAGATCCCGATTCGTCTGCCAGAGCCGCAGCGCGAGGGCGCCGAGGACGACTGCGGCGATGCCGGCCGCGACGGCGACCAGCTCGGCGGCGGTGCGGTCCCCGACCCAGGCGGTGACCGACGGGCCCGGACCCTCGACCGTGACGAACGCGGCCAGCGCCGCAAGCACGATGTTGCGAGCCAGCGTCCCGCGCCCGGCAGGTTCCGACTGCAGCTGCCCGAAGCAGTGACAGTCCGGAGCCTCGCCTCGGAGCAGCGCATTGGTGATCCCGGCGATGAACCCCAGCAGCAGCACCAGGGCGGCAAGCCCGCCCCATTGCGCAGAGGGCTGCGGCACGAGGGCCACCGCCGTGGCCAGCTCCGCCACGGGCAGCAGGATCGCTCCCGGAGGCTAGGGCGAAGCTCGGAACGCCGAAGCCCTCGAGGGCTTCCCGTGTCCCTCTCCGGTCGAGCAGCTTGGCAACCCCCGCCGTGGCGAAGACGACCGCGAGCAGCATACGTGCGCCGAGCACGGCAGACGCCATGCCGGATACTGTAGCGAGCGGGGATTGCCGCCTTCGCGCCGCGGGTCACGCGCTCTATGATCAGTTCGAATGGGAGATGCGGGACCGAATGGCGGCCCGAACGAGATCGCGTTCGAGGCCTACGGCGTCTGTTTGGCGGTGGGTGCCAGCACGCCGGAGATCCTGGATCGGATCCGACCCCTCCTGCCGCCGGGCTGGCGCCCATGCCCCCGGTCGGCGGTAGAGCGCCGATTCTCGATCGTCGAGAGACGACCGGGGCAAATACAGCGCTCATGCGAAACGACAAGGAGCTCGCGGGCGCTGAGGGCCTGGAGCTCGACCTAGTGCTCGTGCTGCTCGACACCCAGTTGCGCATCCATCTGGGAAGGACCGCCCCCGACACGATCTTCATCCACGCGGGGGCTGTCGCCCACAACGGAAGGATGATCGTCATACCCGCCCGCAGCTTTGGCGGCAAGACGACTCTCGTGGCGGCCCTGGTCAGGGCGGGCGCTGTCTACTACTCGGACGAATTCGCGGTGATCGGTCGGAACGGGCTCGTGCACCACTACGCCAAGCCGCTTTCCGTAAGGGGGGATGGATCGCACAGACGGACCATGCGGTCGAGAGCTTCGGCGGGGTCGCCGGGGACGAACCGCTCCCGCTCGGCATGATCGTGATCACGACCTACAAGCCGGGGGCCGAGTGGAAGCCGAAGCGGCTCTCGCCCGGCGCCGGAGCGATGGCGCTGCTCGCCAACGCGGTTCCCGCCATGGAGCGCCCGAGCGAGGTCATGCCGGCGATCTCGCGGGCGGCCGAGGACGCTGTGGTGATCGAGAGCGACCGCGGCGAGGCGGAGGAGGTCGCCCCGCTGCTGCTCGCCGAGCTCGAGCGCCACGTCGGCTAAAGCAACCCCGGCGCCCCTCGGCGTCCAGCCGCCCTAGTCGTCGCGAATAAACAGGAATGCTCGGTTGTGGATGTTCGGTAATCCGGGGAACCTGCCCACGTCCTTTCCGGACCACGCGCCTGAATCCCAGGTCTGAGGTCTTCGCGCTGAGGTCGGAGTCGGTGATGCCCCACTGCCAGATGGAATGCACATCCCGCCAGGGCCGATTGTGTTCGGGATTGATCTCGTCGAGCCGATCCATGACGGACTCGTGAAATTCTCTCTCCCGGAACGTTTGCCAGATACCCATCTCGACCGAGCTCCAGGAGGCGGACCGTGTCGTCGCCGGCTGTCCACTGCTGATTGAAGATGAGCAAGCAGCGAGCCCGCTTCCCGTACATGCTTAGAACCTCGTCCCAGTCTGGAGCAACCTGGTGAAGTAAGACGTCGAACAAGATGACGGCGTCGATGTCGCTGACGCGCTCGGCGGTCACTTGGTCGCCGAAGTTCCCCTCAATCAACTCGACCTGGGGGTACTGCATCGCCCTTGCTCGAAAACCGTCTGTTGGGTTCGTCGACCTCGACCGCCCGCGTGACCCCCTGGTGTTCGACGCCGAAAAGAGGTACGCCCCCCGTCGACGCGCCAGCAGCCCCCAAGGTCCGCAACAGACTGGACCCCGTAGCCGTCGCAGGCACGATGGACTAACTCGAACTTCGCTTGGTGAACCCTCCGCCAGTGCCGGTCGTCTCGGCGGGACCGGATACGTGAGATTGGCGAACTCAGGCGCATTGGAAGCGGGCTATGCGCGGCCGGGCTGCTCGGCCGGCACGTCGGAAATCACGGTTGGATCGTCTAAGCGCAAGAGTCCAAGTCGTCGCAGCACGCGAGCGCGCGGACCCTTCATCACAGCGCGGTACCGGTCAGTCATGCCTGAATCCAAAGGACCCCTTTTCCGGCGTCAAACTGACTGGTGGCAATCGCGGGGTCACTTAGCAACTCGCCTCCACCGAGCTCGACCACAAACAGATGTGTAAGTCGGTATGGAGTTCCTGTGCAGCATCGAGCCTCTCGATGAACGCGGCAATCGCCCGGTAAACGATTCCGACGTCGTGAAAATGCGATCACCCCCTCGGTCCGAAGGACTCTACGACAGAATTTTCATTTTGGGCACAAGCTGGTCTGGTGCTCGGCATCGATGCCACCTTCGAAAATCGTGTCTCGAAAATCGTGTCGATGGCGGCCAAGGCCGGCAGCACCAGTGCCGGATGGTCGAACGCGCCATGACGAAGGAATACGGACAAACGCGCTAGGGATCGCGGTTGCGGTGAGAGCTCGTCGGGGGGGGCGAATGGGAACTCGCGCGCGTCAGACCGCGTTTAGGTCAGTGGGGGATCTGCCGCGCCGGGACTAGCCTCAATGGCCGGTTGCGATCGCGTCGCTCGCCGTAGTGAAGACCATCTGGCGACGCTGGGCGAGCTGGTCGAGGTTTTCCGTGAACACATCCCAAAGGTTGGGCAGAAACGGTAGGTCACTCCGCACCCCGAAGGCGATCACCGAAGGCGGCTTTCGGAGCAGCCGCGCCGAGACCCTTCTTCCGAACCCGGCTGGCGGGTCCAGCAGGTAGAGCGGAACCCGCGGAAAGGGAGGACGCATCCTCGGTGCGCTGAAGAGCGGGACCAAGAGAGGGTCCGAGCTGGTGGCCGGATCGGGGGCCGGAAAGCTGTCGGGGTTGGACCGGTAAGGCCGGTCCGGTACGCCTCGGTAGTCCGGAGAGGCCCCGCGTGCGGTTTCACCCTTCTCCGGTCCCCGCGGCGGCAACCCGGGCTCTACCGTCAGATCCACCTTCACCCCGGCTCGCTCCAACAGCGGAAGCATCGTGCCGCTGAGGAAGTGATCTCCACCTCGGTGCGTCCTGCAGGCGTGTCCGAAAGCCGCCTTGTAGGCGTCGAGCCCCATCGTCAGGCAATGCTCGGCCCAGGCCGGATCCTGAAAGTCATTCACCCATAGACGCCCCTCCGAATCCCAGCGCCACACATGGGTGTGCACGGCGAGCTCGTCGCCGGCGTCGGTCAGCTTCTCTAACAGGTCTCCGTATTTGTCTGCCACCCACGATGCAGACCCGTAGGTCTCCGCGACCTGCGGATCCACGCGAAGGCCCCAGGTGAAGGCGGCGGGTTTCCCCGTTGCTTCGGAGAGCCGTTCGCGCACGGCCCGGATTTGTTCCGCAAAGCGCTCAAAGCCGGTCCAGGGAGGAGACTCCGTGCGATCGAAGGTGCGAGGGTCCGGCTCGACGTCGATGCAGAGGACCACTGCGAGTCTCAGTGCGTCGGCTGACGCGATCGAGTGCGCGCTGAACGCCTCCTAGTTCACGGCTCACTCCGTCCACTGTCTCACCGACCCCTCCAGCGTATTGTCGTGCGCCGCAGCTCACCGGACGTCTCGGGGACCAGCGTCGGCTCATCCACGCGCAGGAGGCCGAGCTTCCGCAGCAGACGTCCCCGTCGGGCCGTGAGCACCGCGCGATAGCGATCGTTCGCGCACAGCATCGACAGCACTCCCTCGCCCGCCGCGAGCTGCCGGTCGCGTATCGCCGGATCGCTCAACAGCGCGCCCCGTCCGAGCTCCACGGCGAAAATGACATCGGGGAGATAGGCGAGGCGATGGGAGTTCCGACGGCTCTTAGGGTCTCGAGGAAGGACGCAACCGCGCGATAGACGATCCCCACGTCATGGAAGACGATCACGCCATCTTCTCGGAGGACCCTGCGGCAGAACTCCGCGTCCAGAGAGCATGCCTCGTCAGTGTGCTCCCCATCGATGAAACACAAATCCGGTCGTTCGAAGGCCTGCGGGTCCAGTCGCGAGGTTTGGGCATCGTGTGTCCGAAGCTTGTTCATGTCGGCCTCGGGAAGCTCCCGCAGTAGCCCAAGCATTCGTTCCGTCGAGTTCTCGGGATAGGCGATGGTCGCGATGCGGTCGTCGGGCATCTGGTCAGGTCGCGAGTCGATCGATTCGATCGCCGTGCGGCCGGGTCCATGATCAGTGCTTGCAGGGAGCCACCGAGATACAACCCGACCTCGAGCCAGCGGAACGGACTGGCTCCGTCTGCAGGCGAGGTGCAGTGCGAGCAGCGAGCGCTTGTCCTCGGCGGTCGTCTGGCTCGGGATCGCGCCGAGGAGATCGACATCGAGCGACTCAAGTCTTGTCTCGAATTCCACGTGAAATGACCCCGCGTCGTCTGCGAGGATTCAATCAACGATGCGCGACCGGCGGGGATGTGCGGCCAGGCGCCGGATCGTTGCCTGATCGGTCAGCCGATGAAGAACTCTGGTGTGAGACATAACGTCGGCCAGTCTGACCCCGAGACCGGCGCGCCAGGCAATTCGGGCCGCAATCAGAACTAGCCGCCGTGTGGGCTACGCGCGGGCCCGCTGGCCGGAAACCGCTCGGCACCCGCCCGCCGCATTACCTCGCGGTCTCCGCGATTTTCCGCGACGAGGCACCTTACCTCGCGGAATGGGTCACCTTTCACCGGATTCAGGGTGTCGAGCGGTTTTGGCTCTACGACAACGGCTCTACTGACGCGTGGCGCGCGCGGAGATCGAGCCGGAACTGCGGGCGGGAATCGTGGAGGTAACTTCGTGGCCAATGGAGGCAGGGCAGTTGCCCGCCTATGCGGACAGCCTTAAGCGCCACCGCAGGGACGCGAGGTGGATCGCCTTCCTCGACCTGACGAATTCCTTTTTTCCCCGACGGGCCGACCACTCTCAGATGTGCTCCGGGACTTCGACACCCACCCTGCGGTTGCGGTGAACTGGCGCACATACGGCACAAGCGGTCACGTGGAATCGCCAGATGGACTCGTGATGGCGAGCTACACTCTGGCGGGTGCGCGATGACGTACCCATGAATGACCACGTCAAGTCGATCGTGTATCCGAGAAAGTCCTCAACACGGCTTCGGAACCCGCATACGTTCCCCGTCTACGGCGAGGCAGTAGGGGAGGACCACCAACCTGTCAACGGGGCCGTTCATTGCCCGTCAACGGTGAACCTCTTGAGGATCAATCACTATTGGTCGCGCTCGCTTGCCGACCTACGCCGTAAGTTCGATCGGCCGGACGTTGGTACGGGCAAGCGTCGAGGGCGCGGTGTGCCGTTCTTCGCCGATGCGCTGGAGGACAAAGAGGGCATCGAAGTGCCACGCGACGAAGTGCATGATGAAACAGTTCTCCAATTCCTACCAGCACTCAAGCGGTCGCTTGCGGAACGTAAAGCTTCACAGGCGATCAGCCCGCCCAGCGGGCGGATCGCGACCTCACGACCTCGTCAAGATCGACACCGAGACAACGGAGAACCGCTCGGCCCCACCCGCCGGTGGAAATCGATCCACTCTTCCATATACGGGCCCTCGTCCTTGAAGATGCCGCAGAACAGCCAGCTGCACGTCGAACCTCTTGGGAAACGGCCGTAGCAGTCTTTGTCGCACGTAGTTGGAGGAACGTCGAACGAATTACGAAACGGCGGCCACCGAGACCCTCGGGTCCTTTCCAGGGTTGCCTCTGCCCGCCGCCCTTTTTCGAACGCAGGCGAAAACGTCTTGATGATTATCCCAGCCTGTCGGCAGATACCTGACGACCTGCAGCCTCGCTTGCTCTACCAGCTCGTAGGTTGCACGTGTATCCACCACAGAGGTTCCGTAACCCTGCTGGCCCGGATAGTCCGTCCTAAGCAAACCCGGTGGCTGCGAGGTCGGCTAGGAATACCGACTTGGTGTGTCCGTACAAGGCGTAGCTCATCTCGCCGGTGCGGATCTTCCGCTCGACATCGGGTCCGTGAGTCGAGAAGACCAGCACGCCGTCGCGTGCGAGTGAGTCTCGGAACAGGTCAAGAAGCTCGGTCCACGCTTTTTTGTCGACGTGGGTGAAGACCGAGCCCACCCAGATCAGGTCAAACCCGCGGGGGAGCTCGATCGCAGCGGGGTTGGTGTCGGAGTAGAGCTTGGAGGCGCCAAACATGCTGGCGCAAAAGTCGACCCCGTCCCGGTTGACGTCCGAAGCGGTGATGTCTGCGTCCGGATAGGCCTCCCTCAGCGTTCGCAGCACCCCGCCCGTGGCCGCATCCGAAGTCGAGTATCCGGCCGACTTCCGACCTACCCGCTGCCTCAAGTGACGTCTGGATGCACGCGAGCGCCGATCGGCCGACGGCGAAATATCTCAGCGGCCTATCCCGGTTGAACATCTCGTCCTGCGCGGAGATCCTCCGTCGGCGCCTGACCACCTCCGCAGCGGCTCTTCGGACGGGCCCAGTGGCGCGGAAGGCTTCGGCCCTGGCCCGCCTGGCGATGCGCTTCGGCGTGAGCCGCATGCGCTAGCTCTCGACCAGGCTCGAGCGGAGGGATGCGAATCGAGGACCGCGCGCGTGGGACCGACTTCGCGAAGCTGACCGGACTGGAGCCACATCACCCGGTCGCAGGTGGTGGCGACCTGATCGAGGTCATGGCTGACGAAGATCACCGTGCGTCCAGCCTCCGAGAGCTTTCCGGATCTCGTCGAGGCAACGGCGCTGGAACTCGGCGTCGATTGCGCGAGCACCTCGTGGTCGGGTGAGTCGAAGATCCATCGCTGACGCGGCTTGACCCAGTGAAAGTGGATGATCTGTGCTTCAGGGTTGGGACCCCAATGGGTTTTCCAGTTTCAGCACCGGCGGTAGCGCGTCCAGAGGACCGGCCGAGCGAGGGGGACGCCTGTCATCGCCTCGAGGCGCGATGAGATCTTGTCGCTCAGGCGTTGCCGATGGGGGCCATACCACTCCTGGCATGCGTCTTGGTCCGCCGCTCGGTTTTCGCCCATATACCTGTCCAGGTTCTTCTCTATATGGTGGAAAAAGCGCCGCTGCTGCCGTCCGAGTGCGCGAATGTTCATCACCATGACGCCGGCATTCATCTGAGCCATATCGTTGGGATCGTTCTCCGGGGCAACGGCGAAATATCGGGTCTCTACGGCGCGCAGCGACTCCGTTGGGTCAGCGGGGAAGAGCCCGTCGACATCGGTGTACAAACACGTACTGGTCGTGGACCCCTCGCTGACGAGCGAATTGAGGCAGCTCCAGCCGAGGCGAGCTACCTGCGGCTTGCTGGGTGACCGAGGGGCGGCCTCTGCTCTGGGCGATGGATTCGAGCTGGTCGTAGAGCCTCGATCGCACCGGCCAGACGGCGACGCCACGCTCGTCCAACCACTGGGTGAGCCAATTTCGGTTCCCGTCGTACAGAACATGCGGTTCGAGTCCTGTGTGGCGCCGGCAAGAGGAGATCGCTACCTGAAGGAGCTCAGCGTAGTCAGAGAACCGCTCCCCCCTTCGTTGATGGCCAAGAACCACTTCCACGTGGAAGACCCTAACCTGATGTCGGGAGCTCGCGCTGCCGGCGGCGCCCATGGGTTGCAGATATGAGTGCCGACACCGTCAGCGTGGTCATTCCTACCGCCGGCCGCCCGGACACCCTTGCCGCAACACTCGACTCCATGCTGCGTCTTGAGCACCCGCTCGATCGCCTGGAGATCGTGGTCGTCGATGACACCGGTGGAGACAAGTCGATCGAAGACCTGGTCGGTGAGCGCCTCAGCAGCGAGATCAGGATCGAGTTTGCGGTCCAGCAGCGACGTGGCGCGGCCGCGGCCAGGAACCGCGGTGCGGAGCTCGCCAGAGGGGACTTGGTCGTGTTCTGCGACGACGATGTCGTGGTCGAGACGGACCACGTTCGTCTCCATCTCGAGAAGCAGTCCCTGCGCCCGCGAGCCTTGGTGAACGGCGTCTCGGAATTCGCTCCCGCCGTGCTTAATGAGCTGGGCTCCACACCGTTCGGTCGCTACCGAATCGCCCTGGAACGGCGATTCGAGGCCGAGGCGGACGGTCCGGCTGTCAACCGTGAGTGCAGCGAAACGCGGTTCGTGACTGCGCGAAACCTTGCCGTTCGCCGGGATCTGTTCTGGGAGCTCGGCGGATTCGACGAGGCATTTCCCCACGCAGGGGCCGAGGATCAGGCTCTGTCTCTCGTCGCCCGGCAGGCGGACTGCTCGCTGCTGCGATGCCGAGACATCAAGGTGCTGAACAATGAGCCGATCGTGACGCTGCGAGAGTTCTGCAAGCGGGAAGAGCGGAGCGCTCAAACGTTCGTCGTGCTGGTGCGTCGTTTTCCGAGCGAGGCTCGGCGACCGCTCTATGCGGAGAATCGCGAAATCAGCTCGGATGACCGGCCCGGGAAGGTCGTGAAGAAGGGTCTAAAGTGGCTGTTGATCGTCGCCCACTTTTGTCTGCAATGCATGGTCTCGTCGCTCTCCTTGAGCGGATCACCGCAAGGGAACGGTTCCTTCAGCCCATGTACTCGACGCTCGTTGGCCTCCATATCTTCCGTGGTGTGCGCAGCGGATCGAAGGAGTCGCCGCGGTTCAGCTGAGATCGAAGTGATCATCGAGGCGTCTCGCCAGAGTGGGACCCGCGAGGGCAACGACGTCAATGTGGTCGTGCCCCTCGCCGGCGGTCAGGAAGAGCGGCAGGTCGAGGATCGGGCGCAGGGGCGAGCCGCGGTCGGTTGTAATCAGGAAGACGCGGTAGTCCAAGGCCTGAAGCATCTCCCAGACCTCCCGCTCGTTCTCCTCGGTGGTCAGGACCTCGGCAAAGATGTCCGGGCGGCCTCGATCCAGCGTGTGCTCCGCCCCCCGCAGGACGCGTAGCTCGGCGCCCTCCACGTCGATCTTGAGGCACGTGGGCGCGAGGTCGTCGTTTTCCTCGCAGTAGTAGTAGATGGTCCAGGCGCAGGTTTGGAACGTCTCTGCGGGCTCGAATTCTCGACCTGGTCTCGACTGGTTTGCTTGAAGCCAGCTGCTCTCCGAGACGAAGAACGGGACCGATACTGCCCGCTGCTCATCGAGGACGCCGGGCGCCGCATCGACCTCGGAAAATCCATTCGTCTGGCACGTGTATCGCAGATACTCCACGCATGAGGGCTGCGGCTCGAAGGCGATACTAGCCATCCGGACGCGGCAAACGGATAGATGTGCATGCCGTCGTTCGCGCCTGCATCCAACAGCACGCCGGCCTCGGTGTTGAGCAAATACCACTCGTAGACGACCCGAAGAGGCAGGGCGGCGGGCCATCGCCAGAAAAGCGCGTTGGACCAGCTCGCGGAAGCGCGGGGAGAACGGGCACGCGCAGGTCCTGGCCCGCGAAGCGGGCCCGCCACAGGAACGGTTCGCGGGGCTTCGCCTCGGACATGAAGCGGGTGACAACGGCGCCGACCCGGGGCCGCCGCGTTCACAGAGGAAATTCAGGCAACCGCGGCTCAGGTATCCGCCGAGCAGGGCGGACCCGAGTTCGATTCGTGCGCGGGGTTGCAAACTCCGCTCCCCTTTCAGCGCCTTGCGGACGATTGTCGGCCTCACCGCGATGCTCCCTCCCGTTGTGCTGGGTCGCCGAGCAAGACCTATCTATCATCGTCGAATGCGAGCCTTGGGCGATGATCGGACCCTCTCCTCGGGGGCCGCGGACGATCGTGAACCGGCGCTTTGCTCGTGCAAATGGCGCCTAGAGACATCCCCATGCGCCAATCCGACCGTAGCGTGACCGCAGTCATCCCGGCGTTCAACTCGGAGCGCCTCCTCGCGACAGCGATCGAGAGCGTCCTCGCTCAAACCTTCGCGCCGATCGAATGCATAGTGGTCGAGACGGGTCCACCGACGCTACGGCCGAGGTCGACACCGTTACGGCAATCAGGTCCGATCGTCCAGGCGGAGAGCCACGGAGCTGCCGCCGCTCGAAACCACGGAGCCGCTCTCGCTCAGGGCGAGATGCTCGGCGTTTCTCGACGCCGATGATCGATGGCTTCCGGAGCGACTGGAACGCCGGTCTGGAGGGGCTGGAAGTGCGGCCGATGCTGGCGCTGTCATGTGTGTGCGACGGAGCTTCGTCGATGCGGACCTGCGTCTTCGCTCGGCGTCATCCGCCAGGATCCCGAATTGACCATCGAGGAGCTACTTCTGTGTCGGATCGCCCTTGGTGTCGACGGGATCGAAATTCCTTATAGCTCGGCAGTGCTACGAGGCGGTCGGCGGTTTCGACGGAAACATTGCCGTCGAAGGCCGGAGCGGAGGACTGGTTGATGATCTTCACCTATTTGAGCGAGATGCCCTGACGACCATTCCCGATGTCCTGGTCCAATATCGGGTCCATGAAGGAAATAGCAGCGTAAACGCTCGGCGCTGGAAGCTGGACATGGTCGAAGCGCTTCGAGCATCTATTCGAATGGCTGCCGTTTCAGCCAGGAGTAAAGCGGGTTCGGCGACGCGCTTACGCGAATCTCCATCGGATGCTGGCCGGGGCCTACTACGTGGAACGCAGATTCGGCACTTCGGCCGGCACTTCATCAAGAGCATCGCCTGGCACCCGTCGACACTTCCTTACTTCCTGGCAACGCCGGTGCGGCGAAAGCGTGGCGGCTCGGAGGCGATCGATCCTTACTCGCTTGGAGATGCCGGGACCAAGCGCGCGCGGAGGCAAGCAGGCGGAGCGATCGATTGACCGCGCGCATACGGGTGCTCCATCTGATCGGAGACCCGGGCCCATATCGGGTACCCATTCTTCTCGCTGGTAGCCGATCACGTCGACCGTGACCGATTCGACCTTCGTTTCGCGACGATCGAACGGGAGGGATGGCTCCAGGAGGAGGCGCGCGCCCAGGGGTTGGGAGCCCTCTCGCTCGAAGCCGACGCTCGCAAGGAGTACCCCGGCGCGATCGGTCGACTGGTTCGCTACCTCCGCCGGGAGCGGATCGATGTGGTTCATACGCATTCCGTGGATGCATCGGCGGTCGGGTTGCTCGCAGCACGCGTCGCGCGGCGGCCGTCAGGCGTGGTAACCGCTCATTACCCACACGAGACGCCCCTTTACAACCGAAGATCGCTGATTGCGCTCGAGCGGTCTCGCTCGGGCGGCTCGCGCACATGGTTGTTGCTCCATCGGGACAGATGAGGGACACCTTGGTCGGCTCGCTGCATGTGCCCGAAGAGAAGGTTCGGATCATTGAGCACGGATTCGAGCTCCAGCGCTTCAACCCGGATCACGCGGATGGACGAGGAGTGCCGCTCGGAGCTGGGACTTGATGGCCACCTCGTGTTGGGGTCCGCCGGTCGTTTCTTCTGGATCAAGAATCAGCAAGGTCTGGTTCAAGCGTTCGCTTCGGTGGCCAAGGACATCCCGAGGCGGTGCTGTTGTTCGTCGGCACTGGAGATCCACAACCCGCCCGCCACCTTGCGCGGGACCTGGGCGTTGATGCTCGGGTGCGGACGATTCCGTTCGAGGACATGCCCGAGCTCTTGGCTGCCGTCGACCTGTTCGCCCACCCGGCGCTCGCGGAATCGTTCGGGCTCGTGATCGTCGAAGCAATGGCGATGGCGAAGCCGGTCCTGACCACGCCGGTCGGCATCGCACCGGACCTGCTGGCTGATGGTGAGGCGGGCGTCCTTGCGTTCAACGGAAGTCCCGAGAGCCTGGAAGCCGGCCTCCGCGAAGTGCTGGCTCAACGAGCCAGGTGGCCTGAGATGGGTTCGACCGCTCGCCATCGAGTGCAACGTTTCACGGTTCCGCGCATGGTC
>CAVRYR010000012.1:0-17732 GCA_963725475.1 uncultured Solirubrobacterales bacterium
GACATTGCTCAAAGCATACATGCATGTATGTATGCTAGGTTGCGTCGCTCACATGAAGGTGGAACTGACGATCGCCGCGCTGGGCTGCCTCCTGCTGGCCTTCGGGCACACCGCGATCGGCCGGCGCTGGATCCTTCCCAATCTCACGGTTGGGGCACTGCCGGGCACGCCGTTCGGCTCGCCTCGGCTGAGCCTCGGCATGCTGCGCTTCACCTGGAACGTCGTCAGCATCATGCTCCTGGGCTTCGGCGTGCTCCTGATGACGCTTGCCTTTGCGCCGGGCGCCGATACGAAGACGCTGCTGCTCCGGTGGCTGGCCGCGTTCTGGCTCGTCGCCGCGGTGCTGGCCTTCTGGGGAGTCCGCCGTCGCCCCCGCAGCATCCTGCGTTTTCCGGTGCCGCCGGTGATGCTGGTCATCGCGGTGATGAGCTGGATCGCGTCCAGCTGACTGGAGGTTCACGGTGAGGCTCCCTGACAGCGCCCACACGTCGAGGCCGTGGCGGATCCACGAGGTCGCCGGCGACTTCCGGATCGAGGACGTCTGGGCGCTGGATACCCCCGGCCGTCCCGACGACTTCCGCCGCCTGGTGGAGAGGTTCGCATCGGGCGACCCCGCTCATGTAGGCTCGCCGGCTGTTCGCGCTCTCTTCGCTATTCGGATGAAGCTCGGCGACCTGCTCGGGTGGGACCACCAGCCGAGGGCGTGGGCTCGCGGGTGCCGACGCTCCGCGACCGGCTGCCGGCCGACCTTCGGGAGGCCGATCCAGGTCCGCAGTTCGAGTCCCTCCCGTTCGACTCCCTCTATTTGCTCGACGACGAGTGGGCCGCAGAGATCGCCAACCGGACCATGCATGGCGTGATCCACCTGGGCTGGGTCCCGGACGGGGCCGGCGCCTATCGCGGCCAGATGGCCGTCCTGGTGAAGACGAACGGACTGCTCGGCTCTGGGTACATGGCGGCGATCAAGCCCTTCCGGCACCTCGTCGTGTACCCGCGGATGCTGGGAGGGATCGAGCGCAGATGGCGGACGCAGGCGACCTGATTCCGGAGGCCTTCAGGGCGAGCGGCGGGATTGTTCCACTTCGACACGGCCGCGATCCTGCAATTCCTGGAGGCAGCCGACCGCTAGCCGGACCGCGTCGGTCCAGGGAGTAGCGTTGATGAGATGCCAGGCGAGTGGCCGCCGCTCTCCTACAGCTCCTGGAGCGAGACCTGCGACACGCTTCACGCCCACACCCAGGTCCTCGGCAAGCTCGCCGTCGAGCTGGCCCCGCCGGAGCCTCAGCTCCAGCATGCCGCCCTTCAGCTGACAGCGCGCGGATGGGAGACGCAGGCCCTGCCTGCGCCCGATGGCTCCGGGGCGATCGTGGCCGGCCTCGATCTGCGATCGCATGAGGCGTTCGTGGAGCACAGTGACAGCCGGGAGACACGGATCCCGCTCACTCCGAACCGCCACGTCGGCGAGGTGACCCGGGAGGTCCTGGCCGCGGTGGAGCGCCTGGCGGGGAAGGTGGAGATCAACCCGACGCCCCAGGAGGTGCCGTGGGCAGTGCCGATCGACCAGGACACCGAGCACGCGACCTATGAGTCCGACCAGGTCGAAAACTATTTCGCCGCCGCCACGCAGGCGGCATTGGTGCTCGCCGACTTCCGCGCGCCGTTTCGAGGGCGCTCGACGCCCGTCAACGCCTGGTGGGGGACCTTCGACCTGGCGGTGGCCCTCTTCTCAGGGCAGCCAGCCGACCCGCCCTCGGACGACTTCATCATTCGCAACGGCGGCGACGCCCAGCAGATCGAGCTCGGCTGGTGGCCGGGCGACCGGAAGTACGGCGAGGCGGTGTTCTTCGCCTTCGCCTATCCGGCGCCCGAGGGCTTCTCCAAGGCCGACCTCAGTCCGGAGTCGGCGCACTGGGATGAGACGCTCGGCGAGTTCCTGCTCCGCTGGGAGGACATCCGAGAGACCCTCGATCCTCACGCCGTCGCGCTCGAGTTCGCCTATTCGGCGTTCCGTCATGCCTGTGAGGTCTGCGAGTGGGACCCCGTCCTGGCGGCGACCGTGGAGGGCGTTCCGCCCCCGATCCGCTGATGCTGGCTCCGGTCGGCGACGGCGATCACACGCTCGGCGCCGAGGAACCCCGGCTCACGCTGGTCGAGTACGGGGACTTCGGCTGCCCGCACTGCTTCGCCGCCAAGCTGCCGATCGAATCGCTGCTCCGCCGCTTCGACGGCATGAGGCTCGTCTGGCGCCATCTGCCTGACCCCGAGCTCCACCCGGGAGCCGATCTCGCCGCGGAGCTCTCCGAGCTGGCGTCCGTCCACGGAGGGTTCTGGGAGGCGCATTCACTCCTCCTGGCGGGCCGTGAGCGGTTCACTACCGAGGGCCTGCTCGAGGTCGCGAGCTCCCTCGGGCTCGAGAGCGACGAGACGGAGTCCGCGCTTCGCGAGCGCACCTACCGCCGGCGCGTCGAGGCGGACCTCGCTAGCGGTGAGGCGGCTGGCGCTCACGGCACGCCCACCTTCTTCGTGAACGGCGAGCGACTGGTGGGGCACTGGCGGCAGCTCGCGCAGGTCGTTCCCGTGGCTCTCGAGGAACCGGCTCCCGAGAGCTAACCGTCGCCACCAGACGGCCAGCTCGGCGAGCCGGCGCTCCAGGAAGCTGCGCTCCGCGTCCGAGTGGACCAGCTTCAGGGCCCGGCTGTACGCCTCGCGGGCCTCGTCGATCCGGTCCAGGCGGCGGAGAAGCTCGGCCCTGGTCGAGTGGAGGTAATGGTAGCGTCGAGGTCGAGCCCCTCGATCAGCTCGAGCGCGTCCTCGGTCTCGCCGGCCTCGGCGATGGCGGCAGCCCGATTGAGCTCCACGACCGGGGAGCCCGTAAGCCGGAAGAGCTCGGCATAGAGGGCCGCGATCTGAGGCCAGTCCTGAGGGTCGTCGGTGTGGAGGGCGGCGATCGCCGCCTGCAGGAGGTAGGGGCCGCGCCCGCCGAGCGCGAGCGCACGGTCGATCGCCGCCTTCCCCTGCTCGATCTCATCGAGATCCCAGCGCGAGTGGTCCTGGTCGCGGAGCAGGACGACCGAGCCGTCCTCGAAGCGCGCCTCGCTCCGCGCGTCGTTGACCAGCATCAGGGCCAGCAGCCCGTGGGCCTCGGGCTCGTCCGGCATCAGCTCGACAAGAGCCCGGCCGAGCCGGATCGCCTCCGAGGCAAGCTCGCCCCGGCCGCCGTAGCCTTCGTTGAAGATCAGATAGATGACCGCGAGGACTGCCGCGAGCCGGTCGGGGAGTAGGTGGGGAGGGGGACCCGGAAGGGGATGCCCGCCTCTTCGATCTTGCGCTTGGCGCGGACCAGCCGCTTCGCCATCGTCGGCTCGCCGACCAGGAAGGCGCGCGCGATCTCGGCGGTGCTGAGGCCGCCCAGGGTGCGCAGCGTGAGCGCAACCTGGGCGTCCAGGGCGAGTGCCGGATGGCAGCAGGTGAAGAGCAGCTCCAGCCGCTCATCCGGGATCTCGGTGTCCTCGATCTCCATCTCAACCGGCTCCGGCACGTCGAGCAGCTTGGTCTTCTCGCCGAGGGTGCGATCGCGGCGGATCCGGTCGATCGCCCGGTTGCGCGCGGTGGTCACCAGCCAGGCACGCGGGTTGTCCGGCGTGCCTTCCCGCGGCCAGCGCTCCGCGGCGATCGCGAACGCCTCCTGAGCGGCCTCCTCGGCGAGCTCGAAGCTGCCGAGGAAGCCGATCAGGTTGGCGAGCACCCGGCCCCATTCGTCGCGGAAGACCTGCTCGAGAATGGTCAGCCCCCCACGATGGGACGAATCTCGATCCCGCCTCCCATACGCGCGGCGGGGATGCGCGAGGCGAGCTCGATCGCGGCATCGAGATCGTCGGCCTCGTAGACCAGCCAGCCCGCGAGAGCTTCCTTGACGGAGACGAAGGGGCCGTCCGTGGTCAGCGTCTTGTCGTCCTCGACGCGGACCGTGGTGGCGGACTCCGGGGGGCCGAGCCGGAACTCGTTCGGCGTCACCCCCGGCGTCTGGTTGATCGCCTGGTAGTCGGCGAACACCTGCTTCTTCTCGTCCTCGGAGAGCTGCCCCAGCCCTCGGGATTGTCCGGGTTGGCGGCGTCTCCCTGGTGAATCAGCAGCGCGTACTTCATCGAAACCTCCTTGGTCGGGATTCTCGTCTCTGAGACGAACGCGGGCGGTGCAAATGGACACCAACCGGGTAGACGGAGGGAGCCAACCGAGAGGAGGGCGCATGGCCCACGCCGACCCGACAATGCACGAGCACGAGTGGCGCGCGTCCGCGAACATGCCGCCACTCAGCCGGAACGACATGATCAGCATCGCGGTCGCCGCGCTCGGCACCGCGGCCCTGATCCTGATCGCGGTGATCAGCGCCGGCGGAGAGCACGGCCACTACGGCCCCGTCACCATCGCCCGCGTCCTGATCGCGACCGGCATTTTGCTGATCAACATGGCGCACGTGGTCGGGATCCTCTTCTTCGAGAGCGTCGACTATCACGGTCCCTTCCAGCGGTTCATCGCCCGTCTCAGCACCTTTGGGACGATCGGCGCCATCGTCGTCAGCCTCGGCATCGGCTTGCTCTGAGCGGAGCCCACTCGAAGTGCGAAGGGCCGCTCCAGGGGGCGGCCCTTCGCTTTCGTAACGCGGTTCTGAACGGGCCTGGGATTGGCGGCGGGTAGGGACAGCTCCCACCTCCCTCAGCTCGCCGGTGCTCGGGTTGGATTCCGCCGAGTGGCCGCGTCGCCACCCAAACGGCCCCGCTTGGCACCACCTCCCTTGAGGCGGCGTGAGGACCTAGCGGCCCTGCACCTCCGGCGTCCCGTCAAGCATGGAATTCAAGTTAGGACCACCTCCTTTCTCCGGTAGCCCTATTGAAGCAGGCGCTCCGGCCGGGCCCGGGTAGGGTCCCGAGCGATGCGCCCCGCTCAGTGGATCGCCGGCGTTCTCTGCACCCTCGTCGCGATCGTGGCGGCGTCAGGCTGCGGGGGCAAGCAGCAGGTCAGCGCCGCCGAGCTGGTCCAGAAGGGGGATGCGATCTGCCGCGACGAGCAGAGCAAGTTCAACGAGGTCCAGGCGGAGCCGCCGGCAAACGCCTCGGAGGCGGCCGACCAGACCAAGAACCTGGTGTCGGCCGCCGAGGACGTGAACGACAAGCTCCGGGACTTCGAGCCCCCGCAGGAGCTGCAGGCCCGCTACGACGCTTACCTCGACGCCCGCGACCGCGCGACCGACCAGATCAAGAAGGGGCAGGACGCGGCCGAGAACCAGGACTCGACCGCCTACGGGGCCGCGCAGTCGGCCGTCGCCGAGACCACGCCGCAGCGGCGCAAGCTCGCCGCCGCCCTCGGCTTCAAGGTCTGCAGCTCCGGCGGAGCCGCGGCCCTCTAGCCCGTCCGGGACAGGTAGCCGAAACCCAGCGTCATCGCCAGGTTGCTGAGGCCCGCGAACCAGAGCCCGGCGCGAGCGCCCGGCCTGGAGAAGGCCTCCGAGCGCGACCAGATGATGTCGGTCACCAGCTCCGTTCCCCGCAGCCAGGAGAGGGCCCACCAGTCCTTGGAGCGATTGCGCCGGTAGGCGACCAGGTGGGCGGCCGCGAAGGTCAGCCAGACCGGCCCGCAGCGCCTGAACAGCTCGGTCGCGTCGTCCGAGGGCTCGTCGTGGCCGAGCACGCGGAGCGTCTGGGCGGGGGCCAGCAGCGCGCCTGAGCCGAGCGCCAGGTCGAAGGCGATCATGTTCCGGTTGAGCTTGCGGAGCTCGTCGTCGAGGCCCATAGAGCCGCGATCCAACCACATTCGTGCCGGGCAAGAAGGGAAACCCGCCCCCGGGGCGAAAAAAGCCGCCGTGGCACGGACCGCGACCAAGACCCATCCGACACGGAAGAGCCTGTCGGACTTCATCACGGAGCGTTTCGATGACTTTTCCCGCTCGCAGAAGGACGTCGCCCGCTACATCGTCGACCACCTCGACGAGGCCGCCTTTCAGACGGCTGAAGAGCTGGCCCGACGAGCAAACACTTCCTCGTCCACCGTCGTCCGCTTCTCGCAGGCCCTGGGCTTCGATGGCTACCCCGAGCTACAGCAGGCGGCGATCGAGGAGTACAGGCACAAGGTGGCCGAGGGCGCTCCCAACGGGAACGGAGGCAGCGGCGCCGCCGCCCTCTTCAACTTCGACCACTCGGAGTTCGAGGCTTCGCTTGGTGCGGATTACTCGAACATCGAGGAAACCGCCCGGAACCTGACCCGCGAGCAGATCGAGGCCTCCGTCTCGGCGCTCGCCACCTCCAGGCGGGTCCTGATCGTCGGGGTGGAGCAGATGGCGTTCTTCGCCAGCTACCTGCGCCACCTGCTCGGCCTGCTCGACGTGCGGGCCGAGATCGTCGCCTCGCCGAGCCAGGACAACATCCAGAAGCTCTCGCGGATGGACGAGGACACCCTGCTGGTGGTGCTCACGGCAGGGCGCGCACATCCGCTCATCCTTCGAGCCCTGAAGCTCGCCCGGCACCGCCGCGCCCGGACCATGTCGATCACGGACGCGACGCTGTCGGACGTCGCCGAGCATTCGGAGCTGGTCCTCTACTACTCGTCGAATGGCCCGTCGTACATCCGCTCGAACGCGGCGTTGATGGGCCTGGTGCAGGCGCTCGCGCACGGCGTCTACTCCCGGGACGAGGCCGCGCACCGCGACCGCATCCGGGCGTTCAAGCTGAAATAGCTACAGGCCCGGGGGGCGATCCGGACCTGCAGCCGATACCGGGGTCCGGGGGAGGGACCCCAAGCCTGTGACGTGTTGGACGCCACCTCGCCATCTGTGGATGCGAGGGTGCTCCGCAGGAGCAACCCGATTAGTGATGGCGAGGTAGAGAAAGGTTGCCCATCGCTCAACCAGGCAAACCTCGGCCGCCTTCTACTATGGGTCCCGCAATGGCCGAGCGAGCCACATTCAGGGTCAAGACCGGTCTCGCAGAGATGCTCAAGGGCGGCGTGATCATGGACGTCACCACCGCCGAGCAGGCGAAGATCGCCGAGGACGCCGGGGCCTGCGCCGTGATGGCCCTAGAGCGCGTTCCCGCCGACATCCGCGCCCAGGGCGGCGTGGCCCGGATGTCGAACCCGGCGGTGATCAAGGAGATCCAGGACGCGGTGACGATCCCGGTGATGGCCAAGGCCCGCATCGGCCACTTCGCCGAGGCGCAGGTCCTCCAGTCGCTCGAGGTCGACTACGTCGACGAGTCGGAAGTGCTCACGCCGGCCGACGAGTCCAACCACATCGACAAGTTCGCCTTCGACGTGCCCTTCGTCTGCGGGGCGACCAACCTCGGCGAGGCGCTGCGCCGGATCGGCGAGGGCGCCGCGATGATCCGCTCGAAGGGCGAGGCCGGCACCGGCAACATCGTCGAGGCCGTTCGCCACATGCGCGAGATCACCGACGGGATCAAGCGACTTTCCGTGCTGCGAGGCGAGCAGTTGGCCGCCGCCGCCAAGGAGCACCAGGCGCCGCTCGACGTGGTCCAGGACGTCGCCGAGCGCTGCTGGCTCCCGGTACCGCTTTTCTGCGCCGGCGGGATCGCGACCCCCGCGGACGCCGCGCTGATGATGCAGCTGGGGGCCGAGGGCAACTTCGTCGGCTCCGGGATCTTCAAGAGCGAGGACCCGGCGCGCCGGGCCCGCGCGATCGTCGAGGCGACCACGCACTTCAACGACCCCGGGCGGGTCGCGCAGGCCTCGATGGAGCTCGGCGAGGCGATGCCCGGCCTCGAGATCGAGGCGCTTGCAGCGGACGGCGGACTGCTCCAGGGCCGCGGTTCTTGAGCAAGCTTCGTATCGGCGTACTCGCCCTGCAGGGCGACTTCGAGGCGCACCGGAAGATGCTCGAGTCGCTCGGAGCCGAGGTCGTCGAGGTGCGGACGGTCCCGTCGCTAGACGGCCTCGACGGGCTGGTCATCCCGGGGGGTGAGTCGACAACCATCTCGATGGGCATGGAGCGCGAGGGCCTCGACGGGGCGATCCGGGCGTTCCACCGGGCGGGCGGGGCGATCCTGGGGAGCTGCGCGGGGATGATCGTCTGCGATCGGGACCACCTCGCGCTCGCGGACTACGTCTGCCGCCGCAACGCGTTCGGGCGCCAGCTGGCGAGCTTCGAGGAGGACCTGCGGATGGGCGGGCTCGGCGAGGAGCCGCTCCGCGCCGTCTTCATCCGTGCCCCGTGGGTGGAGGATCACGGGCCCGGAGTCGAGGTGCTCGCGGAGACGGGCGGCCATCCGGTGGCGGTCCGCGACGGCAATCTGCTCGCGGTCGCCTTCCACGCGGAGCTCACCGAGGACAGCCGGCTGCACGCGGCTTTCATGGCGATGGTCACCGCGGCCCGGTTGGCCGAGCGGACGCCCCGCTAGGTTTTGGACATGAGAGATCCGCGCGTCACCAATCTCGCTCAGATCCTGGTTCGGCACTCGACCCGCGTGCAGGGGGGCGACGTCTGCACGATCGAGGGAGAGTCCGCCGCGGAGCCGCTGCTGCAGGCGGTCTACGAGGAGGTTCTTCGGGCAGGCGGCAACCCGATCGTCAACATGGCGATGGAGGGCCAGTCGACCTCCTACTTCGAGCAGGCCTCGGACGAGCAGCTCAAGTGGATCTCGCCGGTTGCCGAATGGGCGGTCGAAAACGCCGACGTCCGGATCGCCGTGATGGCGAGCCAGAACACGCGGGCGCTCTCCCAGGTCCCACCCGACCGCCAGGCGATGCGCCAGGCGGCGACCCAGAAGCTGATGAAGCGGGCGATGGAGCGGAGCGCCGAGGGCACCTATCGCTGGGCGCTCACCCTGTTCCCGACCCACGCCTATGCCTCGGAGGCCGGGATGAGCCTGTCCGCCTACGAGGACTTCTACTACGGGGCCTGCCTCGCCACCGACGAGGACCCGGTCGGGGCCTGGAGGCGGACCTCGGAGGAGACCAAGCGGCTGGCCGACTGGATCGAGGGGCGCTCGGAGGTCCGTGTGACCGGCGACGGCACCGACCTGCGGCTGGGGATCGAGGGGCGAACCTTCATCGCCGCGGACGGCGAGCACAACATGCCCGACGGCGAGTTCTTCACGGGGCCGGTCGAGGACTCGGCGGAGGGCGAGATCACCTTCCACCTGCCGGCCACCTACGCCGGCAGGGAGGTCGCCGGCGTCCGCTTCCGCTTCGAGGGCGGCAAGGTGGTGGACGCCACTGCCGAGAAAGGCGAGGAGTTCCTGATCGAGATGCTCGACACCGATGACGGCGCACGCCGGCTGGGCGAGCTCGGTATCGGGACCAACTACGGGATTACCGACGGCACCGGCGAGATCCTCCTCGACGAGAAGATCGGAGGGACGGTGCACCTCGCGGTCGGCCGCTCATACCCCGAGACCGGCGGCGTCAACGAGTCGGCGATCCACTGGGACATGATCTGCGACCTGCGCAAGGGCGGCCAGATCGAGGTCGACGGAGAGCCGCTGCAGCGTGATGGCAGCTTCGTCGTCTAATCCCGCCGCAACCCTGGTTCGACGGGTGGGTTTAACGGGCTAGAAACGGAAGGCGCTCGTCCGGCCGGGGAGAACGAGCCCTCCACAAAGAGGAGGGACAACACGATGAAGCGACGCAAGCTGGGTCGTCGGATCCTGGTGACCGCGGCGGCGTTGGCCCTGGGTCTCGCGCTGGCGGCTCCGGCAGCACAGGCCCACAAGAAGCTCGTCACCGAGGTCTTCCAGACGGGAGTCGGCTCGCCCAACGGGGGGCTGCCGCTCAACATCCCTGATGGGGGCGGACCCGCCCTGCAGCTCGTCCGCGATCCCCTCGCGGTCAAGGGTCTCAACCCCAAGGGCAAGATCAAGGACGTCAACGTCGCGGTGCGGATCAGCCACCCGTTCGCAGCGGACCTCGAGATCTACCTGGCGACCCCCCGCGGCGTGATCAACCTTGCTCACGACGTCGGCGGCAACGGCGACGACTACGGCAACGGCTTCGCGGGCTGCTCGGGCGGGCAGACGCTGTTCGACAGCCAGACGCCGACCTCGATCGCAACGCCGGGCCTGCAGGCCCCGTTCGTCGGCTTCTTCGCGCCACAGGAGAGCCTCGACCTGCTGCACGGCCTGGGGAACAAGAAGGCCACGAACGCGACCTGGTCGCTGCTGGTGATGGACGACAGCAACGTGCACGGAACCGGAACCGTCGACTGCTTCACCTTGGCGGTCACTGCCAGCAATCCGCGGTAAGCCCGACCTGCGCCGAGCTGAGGCGGGGCGCCTCCCGGCGCCCCGCCTCCGGCTCTTAGAATCGAGGCCATGTCTGGTCACTCCAAGTGGTCCTCGATCAAGCACAGGAAGGGCGCCGCCGACGCCAAGCGGGGAAAGCTCTTCACCAAGCTGGCGCGCGCGATCACGGTCGCGGCCCGCGACGGCGGCGGCAACCTCGACGCCAACCCGGCGCTTGGCCTCGCGGTGCAGAAGGCACGGGACGCGTCGATGCCCAAGGACAACATCCAGCGCGCGATCGATCGGGGGACCGGCGAGGGCGATGAGGCCGCCGCAATCGAGAGCGCCGTGTACGAGGGCTACGGGCCCGGTGGTGCCGCGATCCTGGTCGAGGCGCTGACCGACAACCGCAACCGAACCGGCGCCGAGATCCGCCACGCCTTCGAGCGCAACGGAAGCAGCCTCGGCGAGCCGGGGTCCGTCTCCTGGCAGTTCGAGAAGCGCGGCGTGATCCTGGTCGATGGAGAGCGCTACGGCGAAGACGAGCTGATGCCGGCGATCGATGCCGGGGCCGAGGACGTCTCCGAGGACGGTGACCTGCTCAAGATCACCACCGCGGCGTCCGACCTCGCGGCGGTGCGCACCGCGCTGGAGGACGCGGGCGTTGAGGTCCAGTCAGCCGAGCTCTCGATGGAGCCGAAAAGCACCGTCGAGGTCGGCGAGGGCGACGCGCCGGCGCTGCTTCGCCTGATGGACGTCCTCGAGGAGCACGACGACGTGGACTCGGTCCACGCCAACTTCGACGTGCCCCAGGAGATCCTCGAAGCAGCCGCCGGCTAGCCGTTAGGCCGTCACCGTGGCGCCGGGGGGAAGCTCGAAGCCCGGGTATTCGTAGAGGCCGACCTGCCAGGCCTTCGTCCCGCTCGGCTGCATCTGATCCACGCCAGGCCGCCGTCCACGGCCTCGGCCCACCCTCGATCGGGTTTGAGAAGGGTCGCCTCCGGGCGGCCCTCTTCTTGGCGGAAGCACCGGGAAGGCGTTTCCGGGCGGCTAAAGGACATCCGGGGGGCGAGTGAGAATGAAACGGGATGATCCTGATCGGCATCGATCCGGGTACCGCTAACACCGGGTTCGGTGTGGTCCGCACCACGGGCGAGCGCATGGTGGCCCTCGACGGCGGGGTGATCGAGATTCCCGCCGACGCGCCGGTCGAGAAGCGGCTCGCCCGGCTCCACGACTCGCTCGCCGAATTGATCCGCTGGCACGAGCCCAAGGCGATGGCGCTCGAGGAGCTCTTCTTCGGCAATAACGTGGTCTCGGCGCTCAGCGTAGGTGAGGCCAGGGGAGTGATCCTGCTCGCCGCGGCGCGCCACCAGGTGCCGTGCTTCGACTACACGCCGCAGGCGGTGAAGAAGGCCGTCTGCGGTTCGGGCTCGGCCGACAAGGGGCAGGTCCAGCGCATGGTCGCCAGCCTGCTGGGACTGCCGGAGCCACCGTCGCCCGACCACGCGGCCGACGCCTTCGCGGTCGCGATCTGCCACGCGGGCACGGCGGCGGCGCGCAGCGCGGTCTCCCACTTCGGCCGGCCCAGGGTCGGCACCACGCCGGCGCTCGCCGCGCGCCAGCGCATGGCCGGCTAGGAAGGCATCCGGGCTGCGGCCCAGAATCACGAGGCATGATCGCCTCGGTCAGCGGAGAGGTGCTGGTGCGCCGTCCCGACTACGTCGTCATCGACGCGGCCGGGGTCGGCTACCGGCTCGCGGTCTCCGCCGAGACGCTCAAGGCGGTGCCGGCACGCGGCAAGCGGGCCTCGCTGCACGCCGATCTCGTCGTCCGCGACGACTCGCTCTCCCTCTACGGGTTCGCGAGCGAGGAGGAGCGCGACCTCTTCCTTCACCTGATCTCGGTCGGTGGGGTGGGCCCCAAGGTGGCGCTCGCCGCTCTCTCCGGCGGCCCGGTCAGGGAGCTGCTGCGAGCGATCGCCGCCGGCGACGCCAAGCGCTTCCAGGCGGTCCCCGGAATCGGCAAGCGGACCGCCGAGCGGATCATCGTCGAGCTGCGCGAGAAGGTGGCCGGGGAGATCGAGGCGGATGCAGACAGCGTCGAGGTCGCGCCCGGCGAGGAGGACTCGCGGGCGCTGGCTCGCGAGGGCTTGCTCAACCTCGGCTACACCGCTCCGGAGGCCGAGAAGCTCCTCGCCGACGCCGTGGGCGAGAGCCCCGAGGAGATCGTGCAGTCGGCGCTGCGCCGGGCCGCGGGGGCGAAGGCGGCGTGAGCGTCGAACCGGGCAAGGGGATCCGCACTCCGGGGATCGAGGACGAGGACGAGATCGTCATCCATGACGCGCGCTCGGTCGGGGCCGACGACGACTTCGACCGCTCGCTGCGCCCACCGAAGCTCGACGACTTCGTCAACCAGGTCCAGGTCACCGAGCAGCTCGGAATCTTCATCGAGGCGACTCGGCGCCGCGGCGAGGCCCTCGACCACGTCCTGCTCGCCGGGCCGCCCGGGCTCGGCAAGACTTCGCTGGCTCACATCATCGCCGCTGAGCTGAGCGTGCCGATGGTGCAGACGGCCGGACCGGCGCTGGAGCGCAAGGCGGACATCGCCGCCTTCCTCACCTCGCTCGAGCCCGGCACCGTCTTCTTCATCGACGAGATCCACCGGCTCGGGCGGGCCATCGAGGAGACGCTCTATCCGGCGATGGAGGATCGTCGGCTGCCGGTCGTGCTCGGCCAGGGCGCCGGGGCCCGCACCGTCACCCTCGACCTGCCGCCGTTCACCCTGATCGGCGCCACCACCAGGACGGGACTGCTGACGACCCCGCTGCGCGACCGCTTCGGCGTCTGCCACCGGCTCGAGCACTACGGCGCCGCGGACCTCCGTCAGATCGTTCTGCGCTCGGCCGGAATCCTCGGCATCGAGGTCCGCCCGGAGGGGGCGGAGGAGATCGCCCGCCGCGCCCGCGGCACCCCCAGGGTGGCCAACCGGCTGCTGCGCAGGGTGCGGGACTTCGCCGAGGTCAAGGGGCGTGGGGCGATCGACGCCGAGCTCGCCGCCGACGCACTCGAGATGCTCGAGGTCGATCGGGCCGGCCTCGACCGGCATGACCGTCAGCTGCTCGAGCTGATGGCCAGCAAGTTCGGGGGCGGTCCGGTCGGGCTGTCGACGCTCTCGGTCGCGTTCGGCGAGGAGGCGGACACGATCGAGGACGTCTTCGAGCCCTACCTGCTCCAGCAGGGGCTGGTGAAGCGGACGCCGCGGGGCCGCGTGCTCACCGAGCGGGCCTACGAGCACCTGGGGTTGCCGGTACCCGAGGGCATGGCGAGCCTGTTCTAGCTACGGGTTGAGATCAGGCGTCGGCTAGCCTTGGGCAGGCATGCCGTACTTCATTTGCCCGAACTGCGGGAACAGGGAATTGAGCGGGGAGCGCACCGCCGGGTTCTCGACCCGGCCCAAGGGCTGCTCGAAGTGCGGCTTCGGCTTCCTCTTCGAGCTGCTCGACGACTACATGCCGGCGCCCGGGGCCGCTTTCTTCACCTGCGACCAGGATGGCCGGGTGCTCGATCTCGGCAAGGGCGCCTTCGAGCTCACCGGGCTGAAGGACGAGCAGGTGATCGGCCGCCCGGTGCGGGACGTGCTCGGGCTGCAGTGGATCGACAAGGGAGACGGCGGCGAGACCGCCGACGCCGACGGCGATGGCAACACCGACCCGATCGAGACGACGCTGGAGTGGGGGGTGCGATCGCTCGGCAAGCGGGTCGCCGTGAACGCCGAGGGCGACCTCCCGACCGAGGCGGTCGCCGACCTCTTCCCGGCGTACGACGACGACGGCGGCCTGCTGCTCGTCCTGACGCCTGAGTTCGAGCCGGCGGCGGTCGAGACCGCTAGCGTGACCACTCAAACCGTGAGCAACCGCCGCCGCAACGTCTTCATCCTGATCTTTGTCGCCCTGCTCGTGGTCGGGTCGGGGATCGTGATCGCCACCAGAAGACGACGCTCGGCCTCGACCTGAAGGGCGGGACCGAGCTGATCTTCCAGGCGCGGCCCACCCGCAGAACCCGTCGATCGACGGCGCCGACATGGACCGGGCGATCGAGATCATCCGCAAGCGGACCGACGCCTTCGGCGTCTCCGAGCCGGAGATCTCGCGGCTGGCTCCGACGATCCGGGTCGGCCTCCGAACGTCCACAACGCCAGCCGGGCCAGCGAGCAGGTCGGCCAGACCGCCCAACTCTACTTCTACGACTGGGAGCCGAACGTCATCCCGCCGAACCCGTCGACACCAACGAAGCCCCCCGGCGAGCCGTGCACTTCCCCCGGTACTACGACGCGGTCAAGTTCGCCTCCAAGCAGCGGCCCAAATGCTTCCAGAACAAGTGCACGACGAGCGGCCCCCGCTACTACCTGTTCGACGAGACCCACGCTGGATCGCGGGGCTGGCCGAGACGCAAGGAGGAATCTCCTCGAGCTGCCGGGTCAGAAGCAGCGGCGAACAGCCAGGTCCTACGGTCCCGCAGGGCACCTTCGTCGTCCAGAAGGAGCCCGACCAGGGCCAGCAGCAGACGGACAACCCGAACAGCCCCGACGCAGCCTGGTTCGTGCTCAAGGACCGGCCGGGGCTCTCGGCGAGGACATCACCGACCCGAAGGCGAGCTCGACCAGGTCAACCAGCCGGACGTCACCTTCGATTTCACGGACAGGGACGGCAGAAGTTCCGACGTCACCAAGCGATCGCCGAGCGCGGTCTGCCAGAACGCCCCGCCCGGCGTGGCGGGCAACCGCCAGGTCGCCGACCAGTACTCGGGCCATTTCGCCATCGTGCTCGACCAGCAGATCAGGTCGCGAGCCGATCGTCAACTTCGTCGACAACCCGAATGGGATCGACGGCCGCACCGGCGCCGAGATCAACGGCCTAGGCCTGGGCGAGTCCCAGGACCTGGCGAAGATCCTCAAGTTCGGGGCGCTGCCGGTCAACCTCGACCCTGATCGCCGAGCTCGACGGTCTCGGCAACGCTCGGTCAGCAGGCGCTCGACCAGGGCCTGAAGGCCGGGATCGTCGGGCTGATCCTCGTCTGCCTCTTCCTGCTCGCCTACTACCGCTTCCTCGGGTTCGTCGCCGTCGTCGGCCTGTCGATCTACGGGGTGCTCTTCTTTGCGCTCATCAAGCTGATCCCGATCACGCTGACGCTGCCGGGGATCGCGGGACTGATCCTGACGATCGGGGTCGCGGCCGACGCCAACATCGTGATCTTCGAACGCATCAAGGAGGAGGCGCGCGGCGGGAAATCGATGTTGAGCGCGATCTCCCGGGCTATCGGCGAGGGGATCGCGACGATCGTCGACGCGAACGTCATCACGCTGCTCACGGCGTTCATCCTCTTCGGGCTCGCGACCGGCGAGCGTCAAGGGCTTCGCCTTCACCCTCGGCGTCGGGACGATCGTCTCGCTGTTCACAACCATCGCTCTTCACCCAGGCCATCCTCGGCCTCTTCGGGCGGTCGCACATCCTGCGCTCGCCGGCGATGCTCGGCGCGGCGAGAAGCCGCCGCTGGCACTTCGACTTCAGCCGGCGCGAGCAACTGTTTGTTCTCGTTCTCGGGCGTCATCCTGCCGATCGAGCGCAATCTCGTTCGCGACCAACAGCTCAACCTGGCATCGACTTCGAGTCGGGGACCGGATCAAGGTCACCCTCGCAGACGCCGGCGACGTCGATCGACGTCCGACAGGCGCTGAGCGTCCGAACAACGCGAGGCGCCGACCGCCGAGATCCAGAGGTCGACAACAACCGACTTCGGCCGGAACGTCTACGAGATCACAGGGCCAGCTCTCCCACGGGAGGCCAACGCCGATCAAGCCAGCGCACGAGCGACGGCTTCGGATACGTCACAGAAGGGCTTCGACAGGACCACGTGGCCCGAACTTCGGGCCGCAGATCCGCGCGGGCGATGATCGCGATCATCTTCTCCCTGCTCCTCATCTGCGGTCTGCGTCGCCTTGCGCTTCGAGGCGAAGTACGCGATCCCGGTGATGATCGCGATGGTCCACGACATCCTCATCACGGCGCGGCATGTACACGCTGGTGGACGGAGGTGACGAGCGGCACCGTCGCTGCCTTCCTGACGATCCTCGGTTACTCGATGTACAACACCGTCATCGTCTTCGACCGCATCCGCGAGAACGTGCCGCGCATGCCGCGCGCGGCCTTCTCGCAGATCGTGGACCGTTCGATGAGCGAGGTGCTGACGAGATCGCTGATCACCGGCCTTCGACCGTGTTCCTGATCGGCATGCTGCTCGTCTTCGGCGGCGCGACCCTGCAGGACTTCGCCTTCGCGATGATGGTCGGCGTCGCCTACGGGGCCTACTGGTCGATCTTCATCGCCATCGCCGGTGCTGACCGAGTCGAGGAAGGAGAACAGGCCCGCCTACCGCAGCCGCCGGGGGCGCGGATCTAGGACAAAAAGGGCGACGGGCTTCGTGCCGACCTTCCCAGAGGACAACGTGGTCGCGCGGGTCGAGGACGGGCCGAGGAGCCGGTGCAGGCCGAGACGCCGCGAGCCCGCCCGCGGCGCCCGTCCGAGCCGCTCGCAGGTGCCCGGGGTCGTCCCGAGCCGCCCGGGCCCGTCGCCCGCACCCGCCCGACCGGCCGAGCCGCGGCCCGCCGGCGCCCGGTCGGCGGCGCGGGGCGGTGACGGCGCGCCCGGAGCGGTGACGGCGACGGCGCGGACGGCCGGTGCCGAGCCCGATCGCCCGGAGCTCAGCGAGGCGAGCGCCGCCGCCCTGCGCCGCGTGCGCGAGCAGCAGTCCGGCGGCCGCCAGCAGCGACGACGCAGCAAGCACGGGAGGAATCGCTGATGGCCGCATTGTCGTCTGGTTCACGATGGGCGTCGCGCTCTGGCACTTCACGGTCTTCGTGCCCGATCGCTTCCGCGGCGGGATCGTCGGCGCCTTCATTGGCGCCGCGGCCGGAGCCATGGTGAGCGGCGCAATCGCCCAGATCGCCATCGGCAAGGGCATCGGTGAGACGGACATCGCCACCGCGTTCTACGCCGGTCCCGGGCTGCCTGATCGGCCTCGCGGTCGTCTACGCGCATGGGCGTGCGCGCCGGGCGTCGAGGCCCGAGCACATCTAGCCGCGGCCGCGATATTCCGTCGGGGGCCGAACTGTAGTTTGAGGGGATGCCCTCGACAGGAGCCTGCGCGTGTTGATGCGAGGGCGCGCGTCAGCGCGACCCGATGATGCTGGTGTGACCCGCCTACGACGTACGCGGAGGTCACGGAGGCTCGCCGCTGGAGTCTCGAGCTGGCCGAGCCCGTCGCGATCACCCTCGTCCGGCGCGGCTACCGCACCGTCGACGCCGCCCGGCGCTTCCTGGAGGCGCGCGAGTCGCACGACCCGACCGAGTTCCGGGGGATGGAGGAGGCCTGCGAGCTGATCCTCTCGGTCGCGCGGCGGCCGGGGCGGATCACCGTGCACGGGGATTACGACGTCGACGGCGTCTGC
>CAVRYR010000013.1:0-136075 GCA_963725475.1 uncultured Solirubrobacterales bacterium
GATCAACCCGGCGACCTTCTGACTCTCTGGGAGGGAGGTCGGATATGACCAGGCGAGGTCCTCGTGAACCCGGTCACCGATCCTCACGGACCACCACTCGGCATCGCCCTTGTAGGAGCAGTGAGAGACGGTGTCGTTCCCTCGAGCAGCTCCAGGTGAACGTGTGTCTTGGGGAGGTAGTACCGGGTCGGCAAGCCGGTCTCGAACAGCAGGCGCGGGCTCGTCGACTCCGCCACCGTGACGCCGTCGACCTCGATCCGCACGTGACGCGAGCTCGGCAGGATGTCGACCCGAGTGTAGGGGTCGCGTGGGTGAGTGAAGACCTCCTCGTCCTCCTCGAACCAGGCATCCATCGCGTCCCAGTCGAGGCGGATCGCGTCGCGCAGCTCCTCGATCGGGGAGTCCTCGTACGGAGCGCCGCGCCAGGCGCTTCCCGGCTGCCCACCCGCACGGTGAACGTGTGGCCGTCGCCTCGGCTTGGCGAATGGACGAGCTCGCCGTCCGCCTCGAGCAATTCCGTCCGGACGTCCTCGACCGGGAAGTAGTAGGTGGGGTAGTAGGGCTTCTCCCAGACCAAAAGGGGTCCGGTGGTGTCAGCGACCGGCTCGCCGCCGAGATACGCGCGTACGCGCTTCGCGCCGGTCTCGACCTTTACCCGGCCTCGGGGTTTCGCGGTCTGTGTCTGGGTGGCGCTCATACCCATGCTCCTTTGTGGCATCGCGGATAAAGTGGACTGTGTAGTCCACTCAGCCTCGGGAGCGTTACACCCGGGAGTTGATGCTCGCTCTACTGCGCGGCGTTGGCGCGCAGATGCTCGTACGCCGCGTCCAAAGCGATGGCGAGTTGGTTCGGGTCACGCCGAGCCTGGGTGAGGATCAGGCCACCCTGGATCGCCGCCAGCGTCGCCGTGGCGAGCTCGTCGGGGTCCGCCCGGCGTGCGAGCTTCCCACGCGCCTTCATCGAGCGCAGCCCCTCGCGGATCTCCCTCTCCCAGCGCTCGAACGAATCAGCAAGCACCTGCCTGCCCTTCTCATCGGATTCTGCCAACTGGCCGACCAGCGAACCGACCGGACATCCACCGCGGGCCCTCCCTTCACCTGTAGCTCCACCAGCGAATCCATCCAGGCGCGAATGGCGGTCCAGCTGTCAAGCGCGCCCAGGTGCGGGGCCTGCGCGGCGAGCACGTCGTCGCAGTTGTGCGAAACCACCGCACGCAGGAGCTCCTCGCGGTCTTCGAAGTAGTGGTAGAGCTGGCTCTTGCTCGCTCCGGCAGCCTCGATCACGTCGTCGAGGCTGGTCTCTGCAACGCCACGCTCGCCGACCAACCCAGCCGCTGCGCCGACGATCCGCTCGCGGGTCTCCCTCCCTCTTGCGGTTTTCGGTGAATCGACCACGAGTCTGACTGTAGGCGGTCTGGACCCGAACGTCCACTTTTCTGACTCGGGAAACGACTTTTCCGTAACAGATCGCGCTCGATTCGAACTGGACCAATCAGTCCATTCAATTCTGGCCTGGAGTCAAGCTCCCGGCTCATGAGAGGAGAACCGATGAAGAAGGTATCGAAGCGATGGTTGCTTGGCGCAACCACCCTGATCGTGGTCGCCGCTGGGGCGGTGATCGGCGGCGTCGCACTGGCCAGCGGCGGCGGCAGCGACAAGCCGAGCAAGGACCTCGGCCAGTCGACCGGCCTGCTACCCCGGGATCATCTGACCCTGGAGAGCGCGATCAACGTGAATCTCGACAAGGAGACCGTTCGCCTGCCGCTCTACAGGGGCGAGGCCAACGGCGAGACCGTCTGGTTCACGCTGATGGACTCCTCCGATGCCGGGGCCGCGCATGACCTGGGCGTGAACTATGCGCCCAAGCTGGCCAATCTGGCGATCGGCTGCCCGGAGTGCGTGCAGACGGTGACCCAGGATTCGCCGACCCCGGACGAGAACAAGTTCGGTCAGGCGGTGGTCCACTTCCAGGGCGCGCCCGACTTCAGCCCCAACCGCGTGGCTGAGCCGGGACCTGACGGGTTCCCGCTGAAGAATTTCCAGCCGGGTGCCGTCGGGGGACCGGGCTACAGCCCGTTCATCCGGATCGCCGGTTCGCCCACCGTCTACAGTGCCCCGATCGTCGCCACGGGCGACGGCCCGTTCGACGTGGTGCACCACACCAACACCTCCGATCGGGCGCTCGGGATCCACATCGCGGGCAAGTCAGGCCCCGGTCAGTTCGAGGAGTCCTGGGTCGACATGCTGTTCGTCAAGGGCTTCGACGCCGGCGAGCCGATCGTCTACATCAGCACCGACGCCGGCCAGCCGCTGACCGCGGTGCTCGAGCGCTCGACCTACGTGCCCGCGCTCGACCATGCCGCGTACAACGGCGGGACGATTTCCTCGGCTCCGCCCGCGAGCGGCTGTTCGGATTCATCAACGGCCAGACCGGCCCCGACAACCCCGAGTCGCAGGGGTTCCAGCACCTGGTCAAGGACGGTCATGCGGCCGAGGACGCCAGCGCTGGCAACACAGCGCTGATCAACGCCCTCCGCAACGGCGGCGATCTGCTCAACGTGTTCGGTGATTTCCCGACCCTGAGCGATCCCCGCCACGCCCAGGCGTACAGCCCCCTCTGGGATGCGCAGCTCGGACTGTGGACGAACAAGGCGGTCCAGCAGGGCGTCAACACCCGCCAGATCGACGAGACCGTCGTCTTCAACCTGGCGGCGACCCGACCGGACCTGCTGACCGGGGTCGACCCGGCCACGGGCCAGCCGGCTCCCTACGGAGCCTCGGGCGTCGACATCAACTGCGCGGTGATCGGGTTCACGGACAAGCCTCCGACCCAGAATCTGGAGGACCCCGCCCGAACTCGCAGTTCCCGCCCCGGTAGCCAGAGGCAACGCTGATTCGGCGGGCCCCGTCAGGGGCCCGCCGTCATCGGCGGTCCCGGGGGCGGCCACCAGGTGCAATCAGCCCCCGAGCCCGAGCTGCTCGACGAGCCACGCAGCCTGGCGAGCGCGCTCGGTGCGGTGTCCATCCGGTCCCAAGGCCTCCTCGGCGATCCTCGCCGTTACGAAGCCGATCGGGCCGGCGCCCTGATCGATCGAAGCCTCGGCCATCCCATACCAGTCCTCGAGGGGAGGGGTGGCGCCGAAGGCAAGCTCGTGGGCTCGCTCGGCGCACGTCCGGGCGTAGGCGCCGCGAAGCTCGTCATCCCAGGCGTCGATCCGCCGCAAGAGCCGGCCGCGCGAAGCCACCAGCTTGCTCCCGCCTTCCGAGATCTCCCCGTCAACCTCGATCTCATACAGGCTGTCGGAGGCCCAGAAGGGGAGGTCGCCCGGACGGCAGGCATGGATCCCGCTGCGGCAGGGATCGACCCGGGCCTCAACCCAGCCCCCCGGCTTGGTGTCGGGGAGGTCCCACCGGAATGCGGCGAAGGGGCTCGTGCCGTCGGCGCGCAGGAACTTGTAGGCGATCACGACTGCCTCCGCTCCCTAAAGGTCGAGATGATCGGTGCGAGGGTCTCGTCCGGCGCACCTTCCTCGCGAAGCATCCGCTCCGCCCGGATCGTCCGCAGCATCTCATCCACATATCGCTCGCAGCCGGCGCAGTAGTTGAGGTGCTGCTCCAGGAGCTCCGCGTCCTCGGCCGAGAGCGCGTTCTCGATGTAGTCGCTGGTCAGCTCGACGAGCTCCTGGCAGCTGATGTGCTCCCGGAACTCAGGCATCGAGGTGCCTCTCCAGTGCCGCCCGCAACTTGGAGCGGGCACGGTGCAGCAGCACACGTTGATTGGCGGCCGAGATTTCGAGGAGGTCGCAGACCTCCTCAGCGCTGCAGCCGGCGACGTCGCGCATGGTTATCACCGTACGCTGCGCTCCCGGCAGCTGCTCGATCCCCGCCTTGACGATCTCGAGAGTCTCTCGCCCGAGCAGCTTCTCCTCCGGCAGCAGGCTCCAGTCGCCGGGAAAGGCCGTCCAGTTCCCCGCAAAGGCCTCCCCGGGCCGCCGGAACCGCTCGGGCTCGACGGCGGGCTCGTGCTCATCGGCGGCGGCCAGCGAAGAGAAGGGCACGCTGCGCGCCTCCCGGGTACCGCGGCCCATGGCGGTGTTCACGAGGATCTTCAGGATCCAGGTCCGCAGCGAGGATCGGCCCTCGAATCGGTCGAGCCCGTTCACCACGCCGAGCCATGCCTCCTGCACCACTTCCTCGGCGACGGCGCGTGTCCTCACGTAGGTCCCCGCGACCGCGATCATCGTCCCGTGATAGCCCTTCACGAGGGATTCAAAGGCGCGTTCATCCCCGGCGCGTAGCCGCGCCAGAAGCTCCTTCTCCTCACGGGCGGCGGCGTCAGCCCGCTGGTCTTGCTCGACCGGGCTCACCGTTCCGACTGGACTCTACTCCGAGACGGTCGAACAGGAGCGTAACGTTCGGAGTCCAGGCTGAACTAAACAGTCCACTTTATGGTTCCCCGTCGCCGCGACAAGCAATCGAGTGAGCCGACGCGACGAGTCGAGGAGATCCTGGAGATCGACGAGGTCCTCAACCAGGCCGCCGACGGAATCGCCGCGGTGCTGGAGCGCTCCGGCGCGGACAAGCTGCATCCGCCGGACGTTCTCCGTCAGATGGCTCGCTACGAACTCGATCTGGCCGCCGTGGACATCGCCGGGCTCACGTTCGGCAGCCGACCCGATCAGAGCTGGAGATGATCAACAGCGGTGTCAAGACGGCCCGCGAGAGACCCGAGGAGAACGGCAGTCCGAGGCAGACGCCCCTCCTCGTGCTCGCCAACCCCGAGCGCCCCGAGGACGGCTGGACCCTTGCTTCCCCCCTAGACCCCTCCTCCCCCAAGGCCCGGCGGCTGTCGGAAGGAAGCGCGGCAGCCGCCGGGCCCACACTCAGGTCAAGGAGGCCGAGATGAGAAAGGACGTTCATACGGACAGCAGGTTCCCCGACTACGAGCTGCCCGACCAGGACGGGATTGGCCGGCGCCTGTCGGAGCTGCAGGGCGAGAACCCGCTGGTGCTTCACCTGTCGCGTGGCGGATTCGATCCCAAGGAGCATGTGTTCGTGCGGAAGCTCGCGGACGCCTGGCTCGAGTTCAAGGTCGCGTACACCGCCGTCGTCGTGATCTCGCCGGACGGGCAGCTGGAGCTGAATGAGTTCCGCGACAGCGTCGGAGCGGAGTTCCCCTTCCTGGCGGATCCGGAGCGAACCGTGCGCGATGACCTCGACATCGTCGAGTACACGGACCCGGTGCACGATCCGATGGTCCCTCACACCTTCGTGCTCGGGCCCGGCCTGAGGATCTTCCGCGTCTACAACGGCTACTGGTACTGGGGCAGGCCGACCGTCGAGGAGCTCCACCGTGACCTGCGCGATGTCCTGCGGGAGACTCGTCCCGACTTCGACCTCTCCGCTCCGGGGCTCCGCGAGGCATGGGAGGGCGGCGAGGCCGAGCGGTTCCTCGTCCGTCCCGTCGAGGGCGCAGCGATCCGCTACACGGAGGGGACCGACATCGGGGTCAAGCGCTAGGCGCGCAGACCGATGAAGGCCAGGTCAAGAGAGAGCATTCGCCTCCTGCTCGTGCCTGGGAGCGCGCGCCGGCATTCGACCAACCTGGCCGCGCTGCGGACCGCGCACGAGCTCGCGCGGGAGGGCCTCTCCACCGATCTGTTCACCGGCATCGCCGACCTGCCTCTCTTCAGCCCCGATGAGGACTACGAGCCGCTGCCCGAGCCAGTGGTTGAGCTTCGTCGCCGGATCGAGCTCGCCGACGGCGTCCTCTTCTCGACGCCTGAATACATGGGCACGATCCCGGGCAGCTTCAAGAACCTGCTCGAGTGGACCGTCGGCGGACCGGAGATGGATGGGAAGCCCGTCTCGTGGATCAACGTCGCCCCGGAGGGTCGTGGAGACGGTGCGCAGGAGACGCTCGAGTCCGTCCTCGGATACCTCGGCGCCCTGCCGACGGAGCCGGCCGGCCGTCGCGCGTTCGTGCCGCGCAATTCCATCGGCGCGGACGGTCGGATCGAAGATGCCCAAATCAGGGCAGAGATCGAGGATTCCGTACTGACCTTCGCCCGCCAGCTGAGCGGCTTGGCAAGTGCGGTACCGGCGGGATGCTGATGCAACTCCGAATCGCCAGACACACGGAGCGGCTCGAGGAGCTCGTCCGCTTCTACCGCGATGGGATCGGCCTCCGAGAGGTCGGACGCTTCCACGATCACGCCGGTTATGACGGCGTCTTCCTCGCGGTAGACGGCAGTGGGGGTCATCTGGAGTTCACCGCGGGGGGCGGCGCCGCACCCGAACCGCACCCGGAGTCGCTGCTCGTCCTCTACCTCGGAGACGGCGAGACGGTGCGGGCAGTGAGGACACGCCTCGGGGTCGACCCCGTTGCAGCGTCCAATCCGTACTGGGACGAGCACGGCGTTACGGTCGAGGACCCGGATGGGTTCCGGGTGGTGCTCGTGCCCGAGGACTGGCAGGGCTAGCGTGCACGTGCGCTCGCCGGCGTGGACCGAGGCTGTCCTGTATCGCCGAACCACCGCGACGCTGCTCGCCTCGTGGGCCGAGGACGCGCGAGGTTCCGCGGGGGCCGAGCTGGCTCTCTCGGATGGGTTCGCAGCCGCCGTGTTCCCAAGCGAGCCTGAGCGCTCCATCTTCAACAACGCGCTCCTCGACCGCGGCCTCGGCGGAGCGAAGCGGCGACGCGCCATCGACGGGATCCGGTCCGTCTACGCCGAGGCGGGTATCGGTCGCTATGCGGCCTGGGCGCATGAGAGCGACGCCCCGCTGCGCGCCGAGCTCTCTGGGAGCGGCTACCGGCTCGAGGAGACCACCCGCGTGATGGCGATGTCCGTCGATGAGATCGAATCGCAGCCCATTGAGGTCGACCTCGAGCGCTTTGACTGGCCGCGGTACCTCGCCTATCTGGGCTCCGAAGGCCTCCCGGACGGACTGCTCGCCGGCGTGGATCCGGAGGCGTACCACGTGCTTGGGGTTCAGGTCGCCGGCCAGGACGTCGCGACCGCCATCGGCTACGACCACGACGGCGACTGCGGCATCTTCAACATGGGGACGCTCGAGCCGTTTCGGCGCCGCGGACTCGCCACCGCGCTCCTCAGCCGCCACCTCCTCGATGCCGCCGAGCGCGGCTGCTCGACGGCAAGCCTGCAATCCACGCCGATCGCCGAGGGCGTCTACCGGTCGGTCGGCTTTCGCGACCTTGGGCGCTTCTTCGAATATGTGCCAGAGGGCGCCCGCTGATGGTCCCCGGGGGACCGACTCGCAATGTGGAGATCTCGCTAGACCGGTCGAGCCGACGTGACCTGTGGGAGCTCTTCGCCCTCGCCGAGGAGTCACCAGCCGTGATCGAGGAGCTGATCCATCAGGGGCGGGTCTTCGTCGCCACCCTCGATGGCGAGATCGTCGGTTGCCTCCAGCTCCTCGACCCCAATCAGGACGAGATCGAGCTGGCGATCCTCGCGGTGGCCGAGGCGCACCGGGGCCGCGGGATCGGGACAGCGCTGGTCGAGCGCGCGATCGCGGAGGCGCGTGACCAAGGCCTGCAGTCGATCCGTGTGGGGACATCGTCGGCGGACATCAGCAACCTGCGCTTCTACCAGCGCCGTGGGTTTCGGATGCTCTCCATCGAGCGCGATGCGTTCACACCGACCGACGGTTATCCGGAGGGAATCACGACGGACGGGTTGCCGCTTAGGGACCGCGTCTGGTTGACCTTTGACCTCAAGGCATGACCCCCGCTTAGCGGGGGTTTGTCTAGTCGGGGCGACTGGATTTGAACCAGCGACCTTTCGGCCCCCAGCCGAATGCGCTACCAGACTGCGCCACGCCCCGAGGGGTTATGCGTCGGCTCATCCTACGCCGAAGCGGGCGACGGGACTCGAACCCGCTCTACGAGCTTGGAAGGCTCGTGTGCAACCGTTAACACCTCGCCCGCGTGCCAGCCGATTATAGGTTTGCGAAACTCACCGCCTCGCAGGACGGTTCTAACGGGGGTAGTCGCCCACCTCCACCTCCAATGCTGCGCTTCCGGCCAAGACTCGTCCACGCCCGCGCCCGGATCCTGATCGGCGCGGCGCTCGCGCTGCTCGGCATCTCCGCCGTGGTGGCCACTCACCCTGCGCAGGGCGCCTCGTCCCGCCCGAACGTGATCTTCATCCTCACCGACGACATGACGAGCAGCGAGCTCGCAGGCATGCCGAACGTCGAGTCGCTGATCGCCGCGCAGGGGACCACCTTCAACGATTTCTACATCTCCTTCCCGCTCTGCTGCCCCTCGCGGGCGACGCTGATGAGCGGCCAGTACATGCACAACCACGGCGTCCGGGGAAACTTCCCCCCGAACGGCGGCTGGCCGGTGTTCAGGCCACACGAGTCGAACGACCTGCCGGTCTGGCTGCACGGCGCCGGCTACTACAACGTCCACATCGGCAAGTACATGAACTTCTATGCCACTGGGAATCCTGACCTGCCCGTACCACCGGGGTGGGACCAGTGGTACGGCAAGGTTGCCGAGGACGCCCTCTACTACGACTACACGGTGATCGAGAAGACGGGGCCGACCGCCACCCCCCACATCACCTTCTACGGCGACCAGCCCGGCGACTACCAGACGGACGTCTTCGCCAATCGCGCGGTCAGCTTCGCCAACGAGTCCACCCCCGCCCAGCGGCCGTTCCTGCTCGACCTCTGGTTCAACTCGCCGCACGGGCCCTTCGACCCGGCGCCGCGTGACCTCTTCAGCCTCGCCGGCGCGCCGCTCACCCGGCTGCCGGGCTTCAACGAGAAGGACATCAGCGACAAGCCGGGCTGGCTGCGCCGCCAGGCGCGCTACCGGCTGAACAAGGCCCAGATCAAGACGATCGACAACGAGCGCCGCCGGCAGCAGGAGCAGCTGCTGTCAGTCGACCAGGCGGTCGGCAGAGCTCGTCCAGTCCCTGAAGGACAAGGGGATCCTGGACAACACCTACATCATCTTCTCCTCGGACAATGGCTTCTTCCGCGGCGAGCACCGCATCGTCAGCGGCAAGTACCTGCCCTATGACCCCGCGTCGCGCGTCCCGCTGCTGATCAGGGGACCCGGAATCCCTGCCGGCGGCGTGAGCAACGAGCTGGTCTGGAACGGCGATATCCCGCAGACGATCCTGCAGATCGCAAGCGGCTCGGAGAATCCCGATACCGACGGCCGCTCACTGCTCCCCTACGCTCAGGACCCGGCGAAGCGCTCGACCCGGCCGATTCTGCTCGAGGGCGACACGGGTCCCGGGGGCACCGGCGCGGAGGCGGCGCAGACGGCATCCGTGCGGGCGCGCGAGGCGCGGGTCGGCGTTGCCGGGAAGCGGGGCGTCGACAATCTCGACCAAGAGCCCGACGCAATCAAGTCGGCGGCCAACACCAACACCGCCCCGGCCTACCGCTCGATTCGAACCGCGCGCTACGAGTACACGATCTACGCGAACGGTCAGAGCGAGCTCTACGACATGCTGCGCGACCCGGCCCAGCTCAACAACGTGGTGCACGATCCGCGCTACAAGCTGGTCCGCCAGTGGCTCTATTCGCAGCTCGGTGCCGCTCTCGACCTGCGCGGCGGCGCAGTGCCGGGTCGAGGTCGGCCCCGACCCGGTGCCGTTGTCGATGAAGGCGCTGCGGCCGAAGCGGAAGACAGCAGCAAGGGATGAACCCCAAGAACCCGGGCTAGGATTTGCGGCCGGGGGCACTGGCCAAATTGGCTAAGGCACCGGTCTCCAAAACCGGCGATTCCAGGTTCGAGTCCTGGGTGCCCCGCTCTCGGCCCGAACGAGGCGGGCTTTCCTCAGTCCTCTCGCCGCTTCGCTACCGCGACGCGGGTGGCTTCTCGCAGGTCCTGGATCGGCGTGCCCTTCTCCACGTAGCCGTCCGCCCCGCGCTCGATCGCCGGCCCACCCATCCGGTCGGCAGAGAAGCCGGAGAGCACAATGATCGCCACGTCCGGGTCGCCCTTTCGAATCTCGGGGATCGCCTCCAGCCCGTCCATGTCGGGCATCGAGAGGTCGAGCAGCACAGCGGCGGGCTGGGTCTCGGCGATGCCCTCGAGCGCGCTGCGGCCGTCGCCGGCCTCCCCGACCACCTCGAAGCCGGGGTCCTCCTCAATGCCGAGCCTGATCAGCTCGCGCAATTCGGGGACGTCATCGACCAGATACACGGAGATCGGCGCGCTCTCGGTCATTCATCCCCCGCACCCGTTTCCATCAGGTAGGGGCATCGCCTCCCGCCACTGTTGCGGGCCGCTGGCGGCGCAACTCGCCGAGACCGAGAACCCCGCAGGTGAGGAAGATCAGCCCGGTCGCCAACCCGAGCTTGGTCGTCGTCAGCTGGTCCGTCCTGACAAGGCCGCCGATGATGATGTAGGCGATCACCAGATAGGCGATGCCGATCACCGCGTTGGCCGCAGCAGAGATTTCCCAGGTCATCCGGACCTCCTTCGAGTCGAGAGCAGCCTGCAGGCTGATTCCCGGATGGGTGCCGGATTCTTCCAGAGCCCCCAGCGTGAGCACATCCGTAGTTCCCACGACCCAAAAAGTCGCGTTCTCAAAACTAGAATCGTGGAGCCGGCGGGCGTGCCGGAACTGGTAGACGGTCCAGGTTTAGGTCCTGGTGCTCGAAAGAGCGTGGGGGTTCGAGTCCCTCCGCCCGCATGTGTTGCCGACAGCTGGGTGTAGCGCGTATCCAGTCGAGTCCATAGACTTTCTCGGCATGGAAGCGGGAGCGATCCGTCCCGGATACGAGCTCTGGCGACCGAACAGGGAGAAGCCCGAGGCGAAGAGCGCTCGGGCCCTGGTCGTGTTCCTGCTCCTGGTCTCGGCCGGGCTCGCGCTGGTGATCACACTCGGCGGCTGGACGCCGGCTCGAGGGCGGCAAGATCTTCGCGCTGCTCTACGTCGCCGTCTACGTGCTCTTCGCGTTCCTGGTGGCGCGCTGGAACCGCGGCGTGCTGCCGGTGGCCTCGGCCCTGGCGATCATCCTGGCGATCTTCGCCGGGATCGCCGCCCCGGCGTGGTTCGACCGGGCCAAGGAAGGGCTCTCCGACCCCGCGCTCCCGCCGGACCTGCTCGGGCTGATCACCCTCCTGGTCGTCCCGGTACAGGTGATCCTGATTGCCGTCGCGATGGTGGCCTTCAACCAGGACTGGCACGTGGAGGAGGAGCGACCGATCGGCGACGAGCTGCCGCCGGTCGAGCCCCCGGAGGACGAGGAGCCGCCCAGCAGCGAAGCAGCCGCCGCGGAAGCTCCGCCCGTCCCAGCGGCCGCTCCACCCGGAGCACGCGCAGCACGGCCACGCGCCGGCCGCGTAAGGCCTGAGGCCTAGAACAGCCGCAGCGGCGGCTCGATCAGCGCCGGGCCGTCCTGGTGCACGTCGTTGACGGCGTCGGAGACCTCGGTGACCGAGAGGTCGTCGGTCGGCGCCAGCAGGGCGAACAGCTCCGCCTGTCCGGCCTCGGGATCGAGCCAGCGGGCCTCCTCGGTGCGGATCAAGGATGACTGGCATGCGGTCGTGGATCGGGGCAACCAGCTCGCCCGGCGCGCACGTGACGATCGCGCAGGAATGCAGATCCGTGCCGTCGGCCCGGCGAGATTTGGCCCAGACCCCGGCGAAGGCGAAGACCTCGCGCGAGGGCCGCGTGATCCAGACCGGCTTCTTGCCGGTCTCCTCCTCGCGCCACTCGTAGAAGCCGTCGGCGACGATCAGGCAGCGGTGGGTCGCGAACGCGTCGCGGAACGCCGGCGCCTCGGCCACCGTCTCGGCGCGGGCGTTGATCAGGAGGCGATCGAAGGCCCCGGGATCGGCGTAGTGCGGGATCAACCCCCAGCGCAGCATCCCGGGCTCACGCTCGCCGTCGCCGTTCAGCCTGACGGCGAGCACCGGATCGGTGGGCGCGACGTTGTAGCGGGGCTCCTGCTGGATCTCGGCCGACTCGACCAGGCCGAAGCGAAAGCGCAGCAGCCGTGGGTCAGGGTCGGTGAGCGTGTAGCGCCCGCACATTGGGCGAGCCTAGACGAGGTGCCGGAGGTGGGAGTCGAACCCACACGTCCCGAAGGACACGGCATTTTGAGTGCCGAGCGTCTGCCATTCCGCCACTCCGGCGCTGCCGCAACGATAGAGAGCGCATAAGGCGATAATCCGCCGCCGGTGGACGATGCGGGACGCATGGAGGTGATTCGCGAGCTCTGCGCCTGCGAGGGGCGCGGGCCGGGCACCGACGCCGAGCGGCGCGCCGCGAACCTGCTGGCCTCGCGAGTGGAGCGGATGGGGCGGCGCGCGGAGATCGAGCCCTTCTTCTGTCACCCGCAGTACGCGGTCGTGCACCTGATTCACGCCGCCATGGCGATCGCCGGCAGCATCGTCGCGACCGTCCAGCCCGTGATCGGCTTCGCCCTCGTCTTCGCCGCGGCGATCTCCACCTACCTCGACCTCAACACCCGCCTCTACCTGGTCCGCGGACTGCTCTTCCGCCGCGCCTCACAGAACGTCGTCTCGCCCGGGGACCGCCCCGGCGCCCCGGCACGGCTGATCCTCGTTGCCCACTACGACGCCGCCCGCACCGGCTACATCTTCTCCAAGGCCTCCGGCCGCATCCGGCGGCTGCCCGGAGCGCGTTCGGCTCTTCCTCGGCCCCTTTCGCCTCTTCTTCTGGGCCGGCCTCGCCCCCCTCCTCCCCATCCTCGGCGCGCGGATGGCGGGCGTCGACGCCACCTGGCTCGCGGCCCTGCAGGCGATCCCGACGATCGTGCTGATTGTCGCCGCCTTCCTGCTGATCGACATTTCGCTCTCCGACATCGTCCCTGGCGCCTACGACAACGCCTCGGGCGTGGCGGCGGCCCTCGCCGCAGCGGACGAGCTCGCCGCCAACCCACCACCGAACCTGGACGTCTGGGTCGTGCTCGCCGGCTCCGAGGAGTCCTTCTGCGAGGGCAGCCGCGCCTTCGTCCGCGCCCACCGCAAGGGGATCGACCGCGAGCACACCTACTTCGTCAACCTCGACTCCGTCTCATCCGGCGAGGTCGCCTACGAGATCAGCCAGGGCCCCGTGATCAGCCTGCCCCACGACCGGCAGCTCGTCGAGCTCTGCGAGGCGCTGGCGGGCGCGGGCGAAGACGCGCGTCCGATCCGCCACCCCCTCCTCGACGACGCGCTGCCGCCCAGGGTCCGCCGGATGCGCTCGATCACCGTGCGGACCACGGACGGCGAGGGGAATCTCGCCCCCTGGTACCACACGCACGAGGACGTGCCCGACCGCATCGACCTCTCGGCCCTCGGCCGCGCCACCGACTTCGCTGTCGGCCTCGCCCGGCTGATCGATCGCGACGTTGACCGCAGCCTCGGCGCGCAGCCGAGCGGCGCGCGGGCGCCCGTGTAAAGATCGGCGCGTGGAGGAGATGACGGTGCAGCCGGAGGTCCTCTGGACCCCGCCGGCCGAGGTGGTCGAGAGCTCGCAGATGAGCCGCTACATGGAGTGGCTCGCGGAGCAGCGCGGACTGCGCTTCTCCGGCTACGACGAGCTCTGGCAGTGGTCGGTCGACGAGCTCGAGGACTTCTGGGCCTCGATCTGGGACCACTTCGAGGTGATTGCGTCTCCTGGCGCCCCAGGCAGCCCCGGAAGCGAAGCTGAGGAGCTGCCGTTTGATGTCCTGGCCGAGCGCGTCATGCCCGGCGCCCGCTGGTTCGAGGGCGCGCGGCTCAACTATGCCGAGCACATTTTCCGCGGCAAGGCCGACGACGAGGTGGCGGTCCTCTACGCATCCGAGCTGCGGGAGCTGAGCGAGCTTCGCTGGGGCGAGCTGCGCGAGCGCGTCGCGGCCGTGCGCGAGGGCCTCAAGGCCCTCGGCGTCTCGCAGGGCGACCGCGTGGTCGCCTATGTCCCGAACGGGCCCGAGGCCCTGATCGCATTTCTCGCCGCCGCCAGCCTCGGAGCAATCTGGTCAAGCTGCTCGCCGGACTTCGGCCCCGGCAGCATCGTCGACCGCTTCGCCCAGATCGAGCCGAAGGTGCTCTTCTGCGTCGACGGCTACCGATACGGCGGCAAGGACTTCGACCGCCTGGAGACGATCGCCGAGGTCGCCGCCCAGATCCCCTCGCTGGAGCGCATCGTCGTCATCCCCTACCTGAGCCAGGCGCCCGAGCTCTCGGCCCTGGAGGAAAAGGACGGAGTCGCAGCGCCGATGACCTGGGGACAGCTGACCGAGCTGGGCTCAGGCGCGGAGCTCGCCTTCGAGCGCGTCCCCTTCGACCATCCGCTCTGGGTCCTCTACTCCTCGGGCACCACCGGCTTGCCCAAGGCGATCGTGCAGGGCCACGGCGGCATCCTGCTCGAGCAGCTCAAGAAGGGCTTCCTCCACCTGGATGCCCACACCGGCGACCGCTTCTTCTGGTTCACGACGACCGGCTGGATGATGTGGAACTTCCTGGTCGGGGTCCTGCTCACACCTGCCTCGATCGTGCTCTACGACGGGAACCCGGGATACCCCGACATGGGCGTCCTCTGGGACCTGGCGGAGCGCACCGGCATGACCTGCTTCGGCACGAGCGCCGCGTACATCGCCGCGTGCATGAAGGACGGCGTCGAACCGAGCGCTGGCCGTGACCTCTCCCGCCTGCGCTCGGTCGGCTCCACGGGCTCCCCGCTGTCCCCCGAGAGCTTCGAGTGGGTCTACGAGCACGTCGGCCGCGACACCTGGCTCTTCTCGACCAGCGGCGGCACCGATGTCTGCACCGCCTTCGTCTGCGGTGTCCCCATCCTTCCCGTCTACAAGGGCGAGCTCCAGGGGCGCGCCCTGGGCGCCAAGATCGAGGCCTTCGACGAGGGCGGCAACCCGATGATCGAGGAGGTCGGTGAGCTGGTGATCACCGAACCGATGCCCTCGATGCCCGTCTTCCTCTGGGGCGACGACGACGGCTCCCGCTACCGCGCCAGCTACTTCGACATGTACCCGGGCATCTGGCGTCACGGCGACTGGATCAAGATCACCTCCCGAGGAACAGCCGTGATCTACGGGCGCTCGGACTCGACCATCAACCGCGGCGGGATCCGGATGGGCACGAGCGAGATCTACCGGGCGGTCTCCTCGGTGCCGGAGGTGCTCGACTCACTCGTTGTCGACGTGCCGAAGCCCGGCACCGAGGGCTGGATGCCGCTCTTCGTCGTCCTCGGCGATGGGGAGGAGCTCACGGACGAGCTGACCGGTGAAATCAAGCGCCGCATCCGCGAGCAGTGCTCCCCCCGCCACGTGCCGAACGAGATCTTCCAGATCGCCGAGGTCCCCCGAACCCTCAGCGGCAAGGTGCTCGAAGTGCCGGTGAAGCGCATCCTGATGGGCGAGGCGCCCCAGAAGGCGGCGAGCCGTGACTCGCTGGCCAACCCGGCGGCCCTGGACTACTTCACGGAGCTCGCCGGCAAGCTCTGAACCTCGACCGAAGGGTCGTGGGAGACCGTGCGATTGGGCCCGCTGCGCTTCGCGTCGTAGAGGACCTCTCGATCGCACCCCTGATCCGCTCCGCGACGGCGTAGGCCTCCAGCGACTCCGTGTCGGGTAGCAGGACGGCGAACTCCTCGCCGCCGAGACCAGGTTCCGCCGTCTCGCTTCCGGGCCGCCCGTCTCCCCTGGCGAGGCGACGTTCCAGCCGTGATCCGGTCTTGCCGGGCGACCGTACTCGCAATCCGACCGGGATCAACCACAGAGAATTAGGCAATGAGAAAAGTGCACTTCGCAGATATTCCTTCCCGCCGCAGCTGGAAACGGGAGCTGGCGCCCTTCCTGGAGGTCGACCGACGTAGGAGCCTCGGGCAGATCGCGAGCGTCGTCCTTCCCTACCTGGCCGTCTGGGTCCTAGCTGCGTTGCTCAAGCCGAGCACCCCCGTCGCGATCCTGCTCGGCCTGGTCGCGACCGTCTTCCTCAGTCGCATGTACTCGCTCTTCCACGACCTCACCCACAACTCGCTCTTCTCCTCACGCGAGTGGAACAGCCGCTGGGGCCATCTGCTCGGCTACCTGCTCTTCACTCCCTACCGCTGGTGGCAGCGTCAGCACGCCATCCATCACGCGCACACCGGCGACCTCGACCACCGCGGCGTGGGCGAGATCAACACCATGACCGTCGCCGAGTACGAGAGCGCCTCCCGCCTGCGGCGGCTGGGCTACCGCCTCTACCGCAATCCCCTCCTGATGCTGCTCGTAGGCCCGAGTCTCGTCTTCCTGTTCGAGCGGCGCTTCCCCCAGCGGGGCATGACCCCGAGGATCCTGCTCAGCGTCATCGTCACCAACCTGGCGCTCGTGGCCTGGGTGCTGGGCTGGAGCTCGCTCGTCGGCTGGCAGACGTTTCTGCTGATCCAGGGCACGACCCTCGTCGCCGGCGGAGCCATCGCCGCCTGGATGCTCTACGTCCAGCATCAGTTCGAGGACACCTACTACCAGGCGCCCGACAGCTGGAGATTCGAGCTCGCCGCCCTCCGGGGCAGCTCCTACCTGGAGCTGCCGCGCCCCCTTGCCTGGGTGGTCGGCAACGCCAACTACCACCACGTCCACCATCTCAGCGCCAAGATCCCCAACTACCGCCTACGCGCCGCGCACGAGTCCCACCCGATGTTCCGGCAGACGCCCGTGGTCACGATGCGCAGCAGCATCGAGACCTTCCGGCTGAAGCTGTGGGACACCGAGAGCGAGTCGCTGGTGCCGTTCCCGAGTCGCCGACGCGAGCTAAGCCGGCGTAACCGGGTTGCGGCGCTCGGCGAAGAAGCGGCCCTTGCGCTCCGCCAGCACATAGCGCCGGATCAGCTCGACGCGTAGCGAGTCCGGCTCGATCACCGCGTCGACCACCAGCTCGGAGGCCAGATGGAGGATGTCGATGTCCTCCGCGTACTCCTCGCGCTTCTCGCGCACGAAGCACTCGCGCTCCTCCGGGTCATCGATCTCCTGGATCTGGTTGAAGAACACGGCGTTGATCGCGGCCTCCGGGCCCATGACAGCGATCTGCGCCTGCGGGAAGGCGAGGCTGGCGTCCGGGTCGAACGCGGGGCCCGCCATCGCGTAGAGGCCGGCGCCGTAGGCCTTGCGCACGATCACCGAGAGCTTCGGGACGGTCGCCTCGGCGACGGCGCTGATCATCTTGGCGCCATGTCGGATGATCCCCTGGCGTTCGACCTCCTTGCCGATCATGAACCCGGGTACGTCGGCGAGGAAGAGCAACGGCACGTTGAAGGCGTTGCAGGTCATGATGAAGCGGGCGGCCTTGTCGGCCGAGTCGACGAACAGCACGCCGCCCTTCACCTTCGGCTGGTTGGCGACGATGCCGATCACCCGCCCGTCGAGGCGCGCATAGCCGACCACCACCTCCTTGGCCCAGCGGTCGTGGACCTCCAGGAACGAGTCCGCGTCGACGACGGCTCCGATCAGGTCCTCGACGTCGAATGGATCCTTCTCGTTGCCGGGCACGATCTCCGAGACCGCCCGGCCGTCAGCAGGCTCGGCCGGCGGCGCCGCCGGCGGGTCCTCCCGCCAGCTGGCCGGCATGTAGGAGAGGTAGCGCTGGGCCAGGTCGATCGCTTCCTCGTCGGTCTTCGCCAGCATGTGCCCGCAACCGGAGACGGAGGTGTGCATCCGCGCCCCGCCCATCTCCTCGAGGGTGACCTTCTCGCCGATCACCATCTCGGCCATCCGGGGTGAGCCCAGGTACATCGAGGCGTTGCCGTCACGCATGATCACGATGTCGCAGAAGGCGGGGATGTAGGCGCCGCCGGCCGCGCTGGGGCCGAACAGCAGGCAGAGCTGCGGTACCTGACCGGAGAGCCTCACCTGGTTGTGGAAGATGTGCCCGGCTCCCCGTCGTCCGGGGAACATGCGCACCTGATCCGTGATCCGGGCTCCCGCGGAGTCCACCAGATAGACGATCGGCACCTGGTGGGAGAGCGCGCGCTCCTGGATCCGCAGGATCTTCTCGACGGTCTTCGGCCCCCAGGAGCCCGCCTTGACGGCGGGGTCGTTCGCCATCAGCGCGACGGGCCGGCCGCCGACGGTGCCCATGCCCGTGACGACGCCGTCCGCACCCAGGCCCTCCTGCTCCCAGTTGGCAAGCAGCCCCTCCTCGGCCAGGGATTCAGAATCGAGCAACCTCGCGACCCGCTCGCGCACCGGCAGCTTCTCCTGCTCGGCCACCTTCTTGCGGTGCCGCTCCGGGCCCCCCTCGAGCGCGGCGTCGAGCGCCGCCTTGACGTCACTCACGACGGCTCCGGACTAGGCCTGAACCCGGCCGCCGGGTCGCGGCTTCTGGGGGTGGGTCTCTTGCTCATCGGTGCCGGGCTCATCCGGCTCCTCCAGCTCGCCCTCGGCCTCGGGCTCCACCGCGAGCCCCTCGTCCTCCAGCTCGTCCACCTCATCGTCGCGGGCGAGCGGGTCGAGCTCGTCGGGCTTCTCGAACGGGTCCGCGCCGGGCTCGGGGCGATGCTCAGTCGTCGCGGCGGTCAGCTTGGCGGAGAGCTCGTCGGTGTCGGAGAGGACGTCGTCGCGGCGGCGCACCAGGTCAGCGATCACGGCCTCGATGTCCTCGCGGCGCTGGGTGCCCTCCTCGACGATCCGGCGAGCCTGGGCCTCCGCGTTCGCGATCGTCTCGCGAGCGTCCTGCTCGGCCTTGGCGCGGGCGGCATCGGCTTCCTGCTCGGTCGTGGCGCGCGTCTCGCGGGCGTAGGCGTCGGCCGATGAGCGGGTCTCGGCCGCGTACTTGTCCGCTTCCCCGCGCGTCTCCTGGGCCTCCATGTTCGCGGTGTTGACCGTGCCACGGGCCTCCTCCTCGGCCTCGGCCCGAATCTGCTGCGCGCTCTCCTCGGCCTGGGCCAGGATCGCGCCGGTTCGCTGTCCGACGCGCTCGAGCTCGCGCTTGACCGTGTCCGAGCGCGACTCGTCGCCGGCACCGGTCTCCAGCCAGTCAGCCAGCCGGGCAAGGAACTTCTCGACCTCGTGCTTGTCGTAACCCCGCCGCGCGGACGGGAAGGTCGCATTCCTGATGCGGTCGAGGCTGGTCTGGTCCACTCCCATGCTCTCCTGATCCTCCTTTGCTCGCCTACCCGTCAGCGTCCACTGGGACGGGTTGATCGCCGGAGTAATCGTAGAACCCCTTGCCCGACTTTCGCCCAAAGTCACCTGCGGCCACCATCTTCTGGAGTGTGTCGGGCGCGCCGAAGCGCTCCTCGCCGTAGGCGTCGACCATCACCTTGGCGATCGCTGCGAGCGTGTCCAGCCCGACGAAGTCCGCCAGGGTGAGCGGGCCCATCGGGTGGCTGGCGCCGGCCATCATCCCGGTGTCGATGTCCTGGATCGAGCCGACGCCCTGCTCGTGGGCGCGGATCGCGTCCAGCATGTACGGCACGAGCAGCCGGTTGACGATGAACCCTCGGTTGTCCCCGGCCGCCACCGTGGTCTTGCCCAGCTTCTCGCCGACCTCGAAGCCGAGGTCGACGGCCTCGTCACTCGACTTCTCCGCCCGCACCACCTCGAGCAAGCGGCATCACCTGCGGCGGATTGAAGAAATGGAGCCCGATCATGCGCTCGGGCCGCTTGGTGGCGTCGGCCTGGGTCGCCACGGAGAGCGATGAGGTGTTCGTCGCCAGGAAAGCGTCGTCCTTGACCAGGCCGTCGATCTCGTTCCACATCTCGAGCTTGCGGTCGAGGTCCTCGGTGATCGCCTCGATCACCAGGTCCGCGTCGGCCAGGTCCGCGTAGTCCAGCGTCGGCGTGATCCGTCCGCGCACCGCGTCAGCCTCCGACTGCTCCATCTTGCCCTTCTCGACGGCGCGGCCGAGTTGCTTCTCGATCTTGCCCATGCCCTTGTCGAGCGGGGCCTGATCGATCTCCCTTACGACGACGTCCCAACCCACCTGGGCACAGATCTGAGAGATCCCATGGCCCATGAGCCCACAGCCCAAGACGCCGACCTTGCTGATCGCCATATGTGCGCTTCCCCTCTCGTTCGAAGATTGGCGGCGGGGAGCATACGGGAGGGCCGCAACCGCTTAAGGTGTCGCGGGTTTCTGTTTCGAATGCAAGACAGGCGATCTCACACGGCAGGGGTCTCGCTGGCCGCGCTCTGCGTGGCCGCGCTCTGCGTGGCCGCGCTCGCCTGGGCGGCGCCAGCGGCTCACGCCGGCTCCAAGTGCGACAGCGCCTGCCAGGGGGCCCGCGCGCAGCAGCACCGACAGATGGAGCAGCTGCGGCGCCAGAACGCCCACCAGAAGAGGCCGAACGTGGTCGTCATCGACACCGACGACATGAACCAGAGCGACATCTGGGTCATGCGGAACACACTCGCCCTGCTCGGCGGGCAGGGCACGACCTTCAGCAACAGCTACGTCTCGTACCCGCTCTGCTGCCCGTCCCGTGCAACCTTCCTGACCGGGCAGTATGCGCACAACAACGGGGTCACCACCGACCAGCAATACGGGCAGCTCGACAACTCGAACACCCTCGCGGTCTGGCTGCGGCGAGCCAGGTACCGGACCGCGATGGTCGGTAAGTACCTGAACGGCTACGGCGAGATCTATCGGCGGGAGATCCCGCCCGGCTGGACCCAGTGGTTCGCGCTCACGGGCGGCACGGAGCAGAAGCGCTACGCGTTCAACCTCAATGAGAACGGCAAACTCTTCTATTACCCGCGCAACGGGCGCAACTACATCGACTACGTCCTCGACGCCAAGGTCAACGGGCTGCTCAAGGAGTGGGCGGTCAGCCCCAAGCCCTTCTTCCTCTACTACAACCCGAACAACCCGCACGGCGAGCGAGCCCTGCCGAGCTGGTCCACCCGCGACCCCGAGCCGGCGCCGCAGTACCTCGGCACCTTCGGTGACGTCGCGGCGCCGCGGCCGCCCAACTTCGACGAGTCCGACGTCTCGGACAAGCCCGAGCAGATCCGCAATCTTCCCCCGCTCTCGGATTCCGACAAGGCGGACATCGACCGCCGCTACCGGGGCCGGATCGAGAGCCTGCTCTCGGTCGACGACGAGGTCAAGAAAATCGTCGACCTCGTCGGCAAGTACGGGGACATCCGGAAGACCTACTTCATCTTCACCTCCGACAACGGGCTCGAGCTCGGCGCCCACCGGATCGAGTTCAAGAACTACCTCTACGAGGAGGGCGAGCGGGTGCCGTTGATCATCCGCGGCCCCGGAGTCCCGCAGGACACGGTCCGTGACCAGCTGGCCGCCAACATCGACCTCGCCCCGACCATCACCGCGGTCACCGGTGCGGTGCCGGGCCGCGTCATGGACGGCATCAACCTCCTTCCCCTCACCCACGACCCTTCCATCGCGGCCAATCGCGATCTCCTCTTCGAGAGCCACGACGTCGGCACCTTCGGCATCCGGCGCGGTCCCTGGGCGTACAACAGCTGGACGAACGGCGACGAGGAGCTCTACAACCTGAACGACGACCCCTACGAGCTGGACAACCTGCTGAAGCCCTCCACCAAGGACAGCTACAAGGACATCGAGTCGCAGCTCGCGGCGCGCCTGGCGCAGCTGCGCAACTGCTCCGGCGCCAGCTGCCGCTAGCTACGCAGCTCCACTTCCTCCAGCTTCGCCTTCATCGCGTCCGCCAGGGCATGGACGCCGCTCATCGGGCGAACGTAGACCGCCATCCGGTCGACCCGGCCGTCGGAGCCGAAGTGCAGGTAGTCGATCCCATCCAGCTCGCGTTCGCCGACCCGGGCGCTGAAGAAGAGGGCGGCCGAGTCCCCGGTCTCGACCTGGTCGGTGTAGCGGAAGTCCTCGAAGACCTGGGACGACGGCGCCGAGCAGCATGGCGACGGCGTCGCGGCCCTCGTAGGGCTTGAAGACGACGGGGCTGCGGAAGACGACGTCCTCGGTGAAGAGCTCGTCGATCGCCGAGAAGTCCTTCGACTCGGCAGCGGCGCTGAAGCGGTCGCTCTTCATGCACCTCACCCTATCGGTGCCAGTCGATCGGGCCGGCCGTGAGCAGGTGGGCGCCCAGCGGGACGCCCGAGGACGCGCTGCGCCTCGGCCGACGCGGCGATCAGCTTGGGCAGCTCGACACCGGTCTCGACGCCCATCTCCTCCAGCATCGAGACCAGGTCCTCGGTCGAGATGTTCCCGGTGGACCCCGGCGGGACCGGGCAGCCGCCGAGCTCGCCGAAGGAGCTCTCGAACGAGTCGATCCCCTGCTCGAGCGCCGCCAGCACGTTGGCGAGGCCCTGGCCGCGGGTGTTGTGGAAGTGGGCGGTCAGCTCCGAGCCGCCCAGGCGCTCCCGCGCCGCCGCGAAGAACTCGCCGACCTGGCGCGGGTTCGCCATGCCGGTTGTGTCGCCGAAGGCGATCTCCTCGCAGCCGAAGCGACGAGCTTCTCGGCGATCTCGAAGACCCGCTCGGGCGGGACCTCGCCCTCGTACGGGCAGCCGAAGCTGGTCGAGATCACGCCCTCGCAGCGCAGCCCCGCGTCGCGCGCGGCGCCGATCGTCCCCTCCAGGTCGGCCAGGGACTCGTCGATCGAGCGGTTGACGTTCTTGCGGTTGTGGGTCTCCGAGGCCGAGAGGAAGAAGTTCGCCTCCTGGAAGCGGTCGCGCTGGGCGAGCGCGTTGTCGAGGCCCTTCCGGTTCGGGATCAGCACCGAGTAGGCGACATCCGCCCGCGGCTCGAAGCGCGTCAGCACCTCCGCGCCGTCGGCCAGCTGCGGGATCACGTCGGGCCGCACGAACGAGGTCACCTCGATTCGCCGCAGTCCGGCGTCGGCGAGCATGCCGATCAGGCGGATCTTCTCCTCGGTCGGGATCACCTCGGGCTCGTTCTGGAACCCGTCGCGGGGCCCGACCTCGCGGATCCGGACGCTGTCTGGCAGGCGGCCCGGCCATCACATCGTTCAGCCTAGCCGGGGGGCTCGCGGACTCGGCTAGGAGCCGGTGACCGAGCCGATCTCGATCACGCGGCGCTCGTGCGTGCCGACGCCGATCGTGCGGTCGCCCTCCTTGACCTCGACGTCGAAGCGGAGCTTGCGTCGTCGACGACCTCGCGGAGCTTCGCCGTCACCGTGCAGGTCTGACCCTCGGCGGCCGCGGCGACGTGCTTGACGCAGACCTCGAAGCCGACCGTCGCCTTGCCCTCGTCGAGGTTCTCGAAGGCGAGGACGGCCGCGTTCCGCTCGATCATCCCGATCATCCCCGGCGTCGAGAGGACGCTGGCGCCGATCGTGCCGCCGACGTCGGTGAGCAGCATGCCCTCGACCACGAACTCGTCGGTGCGCTCCGTGCCTGGCTCCAACATCAAGGCTTCGCCTCCTCAGCTACGCGATCAACCCACCATCCCCATCCCGCCCGAGACGCCGAGGCACTCGCCGGTGACGTAGGAGGAGTCGTCGGAGCAGAGGAAGGCGACCGCGGCCGCGACCTCGTCCGGCTGCCCGAGCCGCTTCAGCTGGGTGCCGCGCCTTCATCGTCTCGATGATCTTCTCGCCGATCTCGCCGAGCTCCTTGGCCTGCATCAGCAGCGGCGTCTCGATCGGCCCGGGCGCGATCGCGTTCGCGGTGATCCCGTAGCGAGCGCCCTCGCGCGCCATCACCTTGGTGAACGCGATCACGCCCGCCCTTGGCCGCCGAGTAGACCGCCGAGCCCTTCGAGCCGACGCGGCCGGCCTCGGAGGCGATGCTGACGATCCGCCCGTAGCCGGCCTCCTGCATTCCCGGGCAGGGCGGCGTAGGTGCAGTTGAGGACTCCCCTCAGGTTGACGGCGATCACCTTCTCCCACTGCTCGGGCGTGGTCTGGGTGAAGAAGCCGAACTCGTCGGTGCCCGCGTTGTTGACCAGGATGTCGATCGGCGCGCCGGCGCTGTCGACCGCCGCCTGCGCCGAGCCCAGGTCGGTGACGTCGAGCTCGATCGGCGAGCCCGGAGATCTCGCCCGCGACCTCGGTCGCGCCGTCCAGGTTGAGGTCGCCGACCGTCACCTGGCGCCCTCGGCGGCCAGCCGGCGGGCGATCGCCGCGCCGATGCCGCTCGCCCCGCCGGTGACCAGCGCCTTTCTTCCCTCCAGCCTCATGGGTGGGGGCAGCCTATTCCGGGCCGCCGTGTAGCTTGCTGCGCCGGTGGCGGAGCCAATCCCAATCCTCGGCGGCACCGGCGCGCTCGGCTACGGGCTCGCGGTCCGGCTGCTGCGCGCCGGACGAGACCGTCGTGATCGGCTCGCGCAAGCAGGAGCGCGCGCCGAGGCCGCGGAGAAGCTGCGCGCCGCCGTCGACGGCGCGCAGGTCGAGGGCCTCGAGAACGGCGAGGCCGCCCAGCGCGGCCCGATCGTCTTCCTCACGGTCCCCTTCCGCGCCCAGTCCGAGACCCTCACCAACCTGAAGGGGCTCGCCTCGGCCGAGGGCCAGCTCTGGTCGACTGCACCGTCCCGCTCGCCGCGGCGGTCTCGGGCAAGGCGACCCGCACGATCGGTGTCTGGCAGGGCTCGGCGGCGCAGCAGGCCCAGGAGATGGCGCCGGACGGGGTCACCGTGGTCTCCGCGCTGCACACGGTGAGCGCCCCCACGCTGGCCGGCGACGGCCGGCTCGACGAGGACGTGCTGGTCTGCGGCGACCGCAGGGCCGACAAGCGGCGCGTTGCCGAGGTGATCGAGCGGATCGAGGGCCTGCGGGCCGTCGACGCCGGCCCCCTCGAGCAGGCCCGGATCGTCGAGCCGCTGACCGCGCTGCTGATCGGGATCAACGGCCGCTACAAGACGCACGCCGGGATCCGGATCACGGGCCTTCCCGATCGAGCGCCCTGGTCGGAGTGATCGAGCGCTGCGTGGTCCTCGCCGGCGGGACCGGCGGGGCGAAGCTCGCCGCGGGCATGCAGGACGTGCTCGGCGCCGGGCTCTCGGTGATCGCCAACACCGCCGACGACATCGAGATCGCCGGCGTCGACGTCTCCCCCGACCCGGACCTGATCACCTACTGGCTCAGCGGCGAGATCGACGAGGAGCGCGGCTGGGGCATCAAGGGCGACTCCTTCACGGTCTTCGACCGCCTGGTCCAGCTCGGCACGCCCGACTGGTTCCGGCTCTCCGACCGCGACCTCGCCACCTGCCTGTACCGCGGGAGTTCGTCGCCGAGGGCGGCACGCGCACCGCCGCCCAGGCGCAGATCGCCCGCGCGCTCGGGGTGACGGCCGCCGTGCTGCCGATGTGCGAGGAGCCGGTCCGGACCCGGGTGCGGACGGCCGAGGGCTGGCGCGGCCTGCAGCAGTACCTGGTCGCCGAGCACGCCCAGGCGCCGGTCGAGGGGATCGAGATCGAGGGCATCGCCGAGGCGACGCCGACGCCGGAGGTGCTGGAGGCGATCGCGCGGCGCCGAGGCGATCGTGATCGGCCCCTCCAACCCGGTGATCTCGATCGGCCCGATCCTCTCGATGCCGGCGCTGCGCGAAGCGATCGCGGCCGCCCCGGCGCCCGTGGTGGCCGTCAGCCCGTACGTCGCGGGCGAGGTGGTGAAGGGCCCGACCGACATCTTCATGCAGGCGATCGGCCGCCCCTCGACCGCCGCCGGGGTCGCCTCGCTCTACGAGGGCCTGATCGACGGCATGGTCTGCGACCCCGAGGATCCCGATCCGCCGCCCGAGGGCATACGCGTGCTCAGCTGCCCGACCCTGATGGAGGGGGCTGAGGGACGGCGCGAGCTCGCCGAGCGGACCCTCGAGTTCGCCTCGATCCTGAGGTCAGGCATGAAACCCGCACTACCGGGTATGACCCGCGCCCTAACCGGTAGCCTGACCTGCCGTGGGGGCGGACTCCGACAACTTGCATACGACCGCGATCGTTCCGGTGAAGGGGCTTTCAGTCGCCAACGGGCGGCTGGACGGCATCCTGTCCGCAGCTGAGCGCAACCGCCTCGCCGAGGCCCTCTTCCTCGACCTGATCATGAAGCTGCCGCGCAGCCGCTGCCTGGACGACGTCCTGGTGGTGACCGCGGACGAGTCGATCGCCCGGCAGGCGCGCTGGTTCGGGCACATGGTCCTGCTCGAGGACGCGGACGAGGGCACTCGGAGGCGGCCGCGGCCGGTGCGCGCGCGGCGATGGTGGAGGGTGCGGAGCGGGTGGCGATGCTGCCCGTCGACTGCCCGATGCTCGACATCGAGGAGCTCGACGCCCGCATCGGCGCGCTCGCCGAGGACCGCCCTGATCGTGCCCGACCGCCATGACACGGGCACCAACGCGCTCGTGCTCGCCCCACCCGACGTCTTCCTGCCCGCCTTCGGCCCCGACAGCTGCGCGCGCCACGTGAGCCGGGCCAGGGCCGCGGGCATCAGCTTCGCGCTCGAGAAGATCGAGTCGATGGCGATCGACCTCGATACGCCCGAGGACTTCGGCCTGCTGCGAGACAAGCTGCTGCTCGATCCCCAGCCCGCGCCGCGGACCGCCGAGGTGCTCTGGGAGCTCGGCGACCGCAGCCAAGGCCGCGGCCGCCTAGCCACGCGCTTGAGCCGCGCGGGAGCTGCGGATCAGGCCGCTCACCGGCCTGCCCGAGCTGCGCGAGGGGGATGACCTCGGCGCACTGATCGCGGAGACGGGTGGGCCAGGTCGAGGGCGAGATCGTCGTGGTCTCCCAGAAGGCGGTCTCGAAGGTCGAGGGGCGCGTCCGCCGCCTGAGCGAGGTGGAGCCCGGCGAGCGAGCCCGCGAGCTGGCCGCGGAGCTCGACAAGGACCCGGCGCTGGTCGAGCTGGTCCTCGCGCGAGAGCGAGCGCGTCGTGCGCGCCGAGCGTGGCGTGCTGATCACGGAGACTCGCGGCGGGCTGGGTCTGCGCCAACGCCGGCATCGACTCCTCCAACTGGAGCGAGGGCCACGTCTCGCTCCTCCCGCTCGACGGCGACGCCTCCGCGCGCCGCATCCGGCGCGGAGATCGCCGCCGCCTCGGGCGCCTCGCCGGCGGTCGTGATCGCCGACAGCTTCGGCCGCGCCTGGCGCCTGGGCCAGGCGGACGTCGCGATCGGCTGCGCCGGCCTCGCGCCGCTCGCGGACTGGCGCGGCACGGCGGGACGCGGCAGGGCGGCGAGCTCTCGGCCACCGTGATCGCCATCGCGGACGAGCTCGCCTCTGCCGCCGATCTGACCCGCGACAAGGACTCGGGCGTGCCCGGTGCGATCGTCTCGGGACTGGCCGAGCTGGTCACCCGAGGACGGGCCGGGCGCCGGCGCCGCTGCGGCGCCGCCGAAGAAGACCTGTTTCGCTAGTATTATGACCTGCACGCTAACGCCAGGACCTGCCCGAACTCTCGCGAGCTGCTCGCAGGCGGGTGATCGAGCAGAGCTGGACCACTCCCAGAGCCGCCGAGGCCGCCGGGGTGAGCACCAGGACCGTCGCCAAGTGGGTAGCTCGCCGGCGCCGCGGCGAGTCGATGGGCGACCGCTCCTCGGCTCCCAGGCGGGTGTCCTCGAGAACTCCCGCGCAGAGGATCGAGGCGATCGAGCGCCTGCGCAGGCTGCGCATGACCGCGGCAGAGATCGCGGAGCTCCTCGGCATGGCCCTATCGACCGTCTCGCTTAGGCTGCGGCGGATCGGGCTCGGGAAGCGCTCGCGCCTGGAGCCGCCCGAGCCGCCGAACGCTACGAGAGATCGGGCCCGGGGAGCTGATCCACGTCGACGTCAAGAGGCTCGGCCGCTTCGCGGTCGCGGCAAGCGGGCGATCGGCGATCGCCATGCGAGCCGCGGCTACGGCTGGGAGTGCTGCCACGTCGCGATCGACGACGCCACCGCTGGCCTACGTCGAGGTCCTCGCCGACGAGCGGGGCGAGACCGCGGCGGGCTTCTGCGCCGCGCGTCGCCTGGTTCGGGAGCGCGGCTCGGGTCGAGCGGGTGATGACCGACAACGGCTCGCCCTACGTCTCGGCGATCACGCCGAACCTGCACGAGCTCGGGCTCAGGCACCTTCGCACCGCCCCACGGCCCAGACAACGGCAAGGCCGAGCGCTCATCAGACGATGTGCGTGAATGGGCTATGGGAGGTTGTTCGCGAGCTCAGCGGAGCGAGGAAGCCTTGCTCTGGCTCGACCACTACAATTCCGCAGACGACACGGCTCCCTCGGCCACCGGCCGCCCGGATCTCGGCTCGCCGAGCTCAGGAACAACCTGGTTAGGAACTAGAGCTAGGCCGGACTGGCGTCCTTCGAAGCCATCTTGTGGAGCGAGGGCGGCTTCGTGCCCTCGTTGGTGAACTCCGGGGGGTCGTAGACCCGGCCGGGCATTGCGCCCATGGCGAGGATGCGCGCGGGCTGATCGCCGGTGACGATCTTTCGCTTCTCGGTCGCCCCGACGCGGGCGAAGACGCCCGGCTCGAGCTCGTGCTCCTCGCCGCCGACCATGAGGGTCGCCCGGCCCGAGAGCACGGTGTAGACCTCCTCCTGGTCGTCGTGAGTCTGGTCGTGCTCGGGGAAGCTGCGAGAAGTTCGGCGGCAGGTCGATCACGGCAAGGCCGAAGGAGCTGACCCCGAGGCCCGCCCTCGCCCGCCGGAACCGCCGCCGAAGATCGCCTCGAAGTCCTCGACCCGCTTGACGGTCACATCTGGCATCTGGTCTGTTCCTCTCTCCCCGTAATGCGAGGGTGCGCCGTAGGCGCAACCCGTTTCATGTGCCGCCGACTGACAGTACGGCGGACCCACGGACCTTACCGTGACGCAGGTCATCCAACGCACGGTTGGCGTCGGCGAGTGGATAGACCTGGATCTCGGTCCTGACCGGAATCGACTGGGCCAGGGGCAGGAACTCCTCACCGTCGAGCCGGGTCAGGTTCGCCACGGATCGGATGGTCCGCTCGTGCCAGAGGATCTCGTACGGGAACGAGGGGATGTCGCTCATGTGGATGCCGGCGCAGACCACCGTCCCGCCCGGGGCCATCGCGCGCAGCGCCTCGGGCACGAGCTCGCCGACGGGGGCGAAGACGATCGCGGCGTCCAGGTCTCGAGGCCGCCGGATCACCGACGGCCCCCGCCCACTCCGCCCCCAGCTCCCGGGCGAGCTGCTGCGTCTCGGCGTCGCCTTCCCGCGTGAGCGCGAAGACGCTGCCAGCCCTGGGCGACCGCGACCTGGCAGATCAGGTGCGCCGAGGAGCCGAAGCCGTAGAGCCCGAGCCGCTCGCCCTGGCCGGCGAGCCGCAGCGAGCGGTAGCCGATCAGCCCGGCGCAGAGCAGCGGCGCGACGTGCTCGTCGGGCATCTCGCCGGGCAGCGGGAAGCAGAAGCGCTCGTCGGCAACCGCTCGCTCGGCGTAGCCCCCGTCGATGTCGTAGCCGGTGAACCGGGCTTGCTCGCAGAGGTTCTCGCGGCCCGAGCGGCAGTAGCGGCAGGTCGCCGTCGGTCCAGCCCAGCCAGGGGACCCCGACCCGGTCGCCCTGGGCGAAGCGCTCGGCGCCCTCCCCGCGGCCGATCACGCGGCCGACGATCTGGTGGCCGAGCACGAGCGGCAGCTTGGGCTCGGTGAGCTCGCCGTCGTAGATGTGCAGGTCGGTGCGGCAGACGCCGCAGGCGGAGACCTCGAGCAGCACCTGGCCCTTGCCCGGCTCCGGGTCGGGCAGCTCCCGCTCCGTGAGCGGCTGTCCGGCCCGGTCGAGCACCATCGCGCGCATGAGCTGATTGTCTCGAATAGGATCGCCGCGGCCGGGGATCTCAGAGAGGAGGCTCCATGAACGACGATCGCTACGTTGAGTACGGCGCGGCGACCGGCATCCTGTTCGTGATCTTGACGGTGATCGGCTTCGCGGTCGTCATCCCCAACCCGCCCGACCTGAACGCTCCCGCGCAGGAGTGGTCCAGCTACTTCCTCGGCCACCACGACGCAATACGCGCCGGGATCGTGATCCTGGCGATCGCGTTCTTCTTCTACGTCTGGTTCCTCGGGACGCTGACCAGCGTCCTGCGGATCGCGATCGGGGACGCCGCGGCTGCCGTCGATCGCGCTGATCGGCGGCGTCCTCGGAGCGGGCCCTTCTGCTCGATCGGGCTCGCCGCAGAGGCCGTGGCCGCATACCGCCCGCAGGGCGCGATCCGTTGATCACCAGGGCGCTGAACGACATGTTCGTGCTCGTCGGCGTCGTCGGCGATCCCGGCCTTCACGGCGTTCTTCGCCGCGACGGCGATCGTGATCCTGCGGAGCGGCGCCTTCCCCGGCTGGCTCGGCTGGCTGACGGTCGTTGCGGCGGTCGTGCAGCCGCTCGCCTTCGGCGCGCTGTTCACCAAGCACGGGGCGTTCGCCGGCGACGGCGTGCTCGGGCTGTTCGTGCCGTTCATCGTCACGATGGTCGCCTTCCTCGCCCTCAGCGCGCTGATCACGGCGTGGGCACGCAGACGCAGCCAGGAGAACGGATCCCACCCTGACCGATCGCATCCGGGGCGGCGCCACGGGCGCGGTCAGCGGCGCCGCTGCGGGCGCCCGGGGCGAGCGGGACCCGAGCGGAACGACCTAGTAGGTCTCGACGATCTCGTAGAGAGTCGTCCGCTGGGCCGGGATCCTCCCGGCCCGGCGGGCGGCCGAGATCAGCTGCTCGGGCTCGAGGCGCACGCCGTGCTGGGAGCCGGCCATCCGGGAGATGTTCTCCTCCATCAGCGTCCCGCCGAGGTCGTTGACGCCCCAGCTCAGGCTCTCGGTCGCAGCGTCGAGGCCCATCTTCACCCAGCTCGCCTGCAGGTTCGGGATCGTCTTGCCGAGGGCGAGCCGGAAGGCGGCGGTGTGCTTGAGGTTGTCCCGCCGCGAGATCTCCTCGACGCCGTGGGTGCGGCCGAGCAGCGTGTTGAAGGGGATGAAGCTGAGCGGGACGAACTCGGTGATCCCGCCGGTGCGCTCCTGCAGCGCACGGACGACGCGCATGTGCCGAGCGAGCTCGCGCGGCTCCTCGATATGCCCGAACATCACCGTGGAGGTCGAGCGCAGGCCGGCTCGATGGGAGGCCTCGATGATCTCGATCCAGCGGGCGACGGGCAGCTTGTTCGGTGAGATCCGCTGGCGGACGCCGTCGTGCAGGACCTCGGCCGCGGTGCCGGGTGTCGAGCCCAGACCGCACTCGATCAGGTACTCGAAGACCGAGTCCGGCGAGCGGCCGGAGCGCTCGCACATGTAGTGGATCTCCATCGGCGAGTAGGCGTGCAGATGGATGTCAGGCGCGCACTCCTTCGCGAGGCGCAGCCAGCGCCCGTAGTCCTCGAGCGTGTAGTCGGGATGGATGCCGCCCTGCATGCAGATCTCGGTCGCGCCGAAGTCGATCGCCTCCTGCACCCGGGCGGCGAAGTCGTCCTCGCTGACCAGGTAGGCGTCGGGCGAGCGCTTGCCCTGCCCGAAGCCGCAGAAGGCGCAGCCGACGACGCAGATGTTGGTGAAGTTGATGTTCCGGTTGACCACGAAGGTCGCGGTCTCCCCCGCCAGCTCCGCCCGGAGCTCGTCGGCGGCCTGTCTCATGTCCTCGATGGCCTCCGGCCGGGTCTCCGAGAAGAGCGCGGTGAGCTCCTCCTCGGTGAGCTCGTCGCCACGGCGGCCCTTCTCGATCGCGCGCGGCGCGACCTCGGGCGCCGGCGGGCTCTCCTGGCGGCGGCCCGAGCCGCGGCGGGGGATGAAGCTCCAGTACTTGAGCTTGACCACGTCGAGGACCCCCTGCTCCATCCACTCGGGATCGAGGTACTGCGGGATAGGCGCAGAGGCGCTCGGTGAGCGCGTAGCCGCGCGGCGCCAGCTCCTTGCGGACCTGGTGCGGGCTCGGGAACGGCTCGCTCCGGCGAGATGTGGTCGCCGTTGCTGGAGAGACCGCCGAGGTCGGTCGCTCCGGCCTCGACCAGCTCGGGCCACCAGTCGGCCAGGTTCGGCGGCACCTGCACGCCGACGTCGGGCATCAGCCGCTTGGATACGTCGATCAGCGCCTTCATGTCGTCGATCGAGACGGGCGTGGCCCACTCTGGGAGGGGCAGGTCCGAGCCGAGCGTCTTCGCCGTCCGTCCACCTCCGCCTGGAGGCGGCGTCCGCGATCTCCGCGACCTCCTGCGCCGTAATAGCGCGGGTGCGGCACGAAGTTCTGCAGGATCACCTCCTGGATGTGGCCGTACTCGGCCTGCAGCTGCGGCGAGGGCCTCCAGCGATGCGACCCGGTCCTCGGGCGACTCGCCGATGCCGACCAGGATCCCGCTCGTGAACGGGATTCGCAGCTCCCCCGCGAGCCGGATCGTCTCCAGCCGCATTCGCCGGGTGCTTGGTCGGCGAGCCCTGGTGGACGACCAGGTCGCGGGTTGATCGACTCGAGCATCAGGCCCTGGGAGGCGGTCACCTCACGGAGCTGCATGAGGTCCTCGCGTGTGAGACCACGCCGACGTTGGTGTGCGGCAGCAGGCCCCGCTCCAGGGCGCGCTGGCAGGCCCAGGCGACGTAGGAGGTGAAGTCCTCGTGCCCCCACTCGCCGCAGGCGCCGCGCCACCTCCGGGTTGACCTCGGGCCGCTCGCCGGTGAGGACCAGCAGCTCCTTGGCGTTGCGCCGGAGCGCCTCGTCGAGCAGGCGCTCGACCTCGTTCGGATCGTGGACGTGCGCCTGGTGGGTGGCGAAGGCGCAGTACTTGCAGTAGCACTGGCAGGTCCTCGCCAGCGAGAGCGTGTAGTTGCGCGAGAAGGTCACCCTGCGCATCGCATGGGGACGCTACAGAAGGGACCCCTTCGGCATCAATCGCGACCGTAGCGGCCGCCTAACATCAGTCGCGGCGGCAAAGCCGCCGCTCCAGATGCTGCGGCCTGACAGTCGCTAGCCGTCAGCCTTGTCGCTACGAACCCGCGATCCCGCCCGGGGGCGAGCTCGGCGGCGGGCCGCCGGGTCCACCGGGACCGCCCGGGCCAGGGCCGGACGACTGGCGGAGGGGCGGCGCCTCACCCGCGGGCGGTGCGGGGCCACGGGGGGCGACGGTGTCCATCGCCTCCTGCACCGGGCCGCTCGAGGGCTCGATGATGAACTTGTAGACGGCGGCGGCCAGCAGGGCGCCCACGATCGGGCCGACGATGTAGACCCACGCGTCGGTGAAGTGGTTGCCGACCAGCGCCGGGCCGAACCAGCGCGCCGGGTTGAAGGAGCCGCCCGTGAGGGGTCCGAGCACCATCACGAGGAAGCCGAGGGCGCCGCCGACCGAGAGCGCGGCCCAGCGCCGCGTCTCGGGGTTGAGAGCGACGGCGAGGACGGTCAACACGAGGACGAATGTGCCGATGCCCTCGACCAGGGCGCCCTGGAAGGCGCCGCCGAGGAGCGCGCTGATCTTCGGCGTGCCGTAGTCGCTGGCGCGTCCCTCGTCGAGCAGGAAGGCCTTTGTGAGCAGCGCTCCGAGGACACCGCCCGAGAGCTGGGCGAGCATGTAGACGAGGCCGTCGACCGGATCGATTCGCCGGATCGCAATGAAGGCGGCGGTGATCGCCGGGTTGAAGTGGCCCCCACTCGCCACCCCGATCGAGATGATCAGCACGAACAACACCAGGAAGTGCGTCAGGCCGACGACCGCGTAGTCCGATCCGAATTGGGCGTTGGCTCCAGTTGCCACGTAGAGGCTGACCACGCTGGTGATGAAGAAGACCAGGAGCAGCGTCCCGACCAGCTCAGCGATGTACGCCGCTAGACCTCGATCTTGCACTTGGAATGACCTCCTCGTGGTGCGAGGGTGCTCCGCCAGGAGCAACCCGTCTTAATGGCGAAGCCGAGCATCGCTCCGGCCGGATGGCGGCGCAGTCTAACCGGATTTCCCGCCGCGCCGACGTCGCCGGGCAAACCTTTACCCGCCCTTAGGGATAGGGTCAGCCGCGGATGAGACGGGTCGCCGCGCTGCTGGCGGCCGCCCTGCTCGCAGCCGGCTTCGCGGGCTGCGGAGGGGGCGGCGCTGAACCGGGCGCGCCGCGGGGCGCGACCCTGGTGCTGGACTTCCAGCCCAACGCCGTGCACTCCGGCATCTACGCCGCGCAGGCTCGGGGTTTCTTCAGTGACGAGGGCATCGACCTGCGGATCGAGGAGCCCTCCAGCACCGCCGACAGCGCCAAGCTGCTCGAGGCCGGACGCGCCGACTTCGCGCTCATGGACATCAGCGACTTTGGCATCGCGCGCCAGCGCGGGCTCGACCTGGTCGCGATCGCGGCGATCGTGCAGCGGCCGCTCGCCTCGGTGATCGCCCGCAACCCCACCGAGATCAGGACGCCCGCCGACCTCGCCGGCAAGACGATCGGCGTCACCGGCGTCCCCTCCGACGACGCCGTGCTCGACACCGTGCTCCGCTCCGGCGGGGTCGACCCGTCGGACGTCCACCGGGTGACGATCGGCTTCAACGCGGTCGCCGATCTCGCTGCGGGCAAGGTGGACGCGGCGACGGCCTTCTGGAACGCGGAGGGAGTCCAGCTTCAGCAGATGGGAATCCCGATCCGCGAGTTCCGGGTGGATGAGTTCGGAGCGCCGCGCTATCCCGAGCTCCTGCTGGTCGCCAAGGCCGGCTCGACGGCTGCGCAGCTGGGGCCACATCTGCTGGCGGCGCTTCGCCACGGCTACGACGGGCTCGGCCGCGACCCTCAGGGCGCGCTCGGCGACCTGCTCGATCAGGTGCCCGGGCTCGACGCCGCGGCGCAGCGCGCCCAACTCCGGGCCCTGACCTCGGCCAGGGCGTTCGCGCTCGCCGACGACGTCGCGACGCCGCAGCTCGACGGCGATGCCATCGCAAGGTGGCACGCCTGGGCGCTGCGCTCGGGGCTGCTGTCGCAGGGCGGCTAGGCGAGCGCCCGCTCGACCAGCTCCGGCAACTCGCGGGCCATCCGGCTGCGGGGCACCGCCATGGCCAGCCCCGCCTGCTCGGCACGCTGCTTCATCTGCACGTCGACGTGCGAGTAGAAGCCGATCACAGGCACGCCGAGCTCCGCGAGCGCCTCGGGGCCGACCGTCTCCAGGTCCGCCACCACCAGATCGATGCCGTCGAGCTCATCCGGGAGCGCCGCTTCCTGCTCGACCTCGTGCCCGCTCGCCTCGAGCGAGGCGCGCACGCGGCTCGCCAGCATCAGATCGCCCACCAGCGCGGCGATTCGGGCCATCTAGCGACTTTCGGGTGCAAGTCGGATCATGCGTCCATGCAGGCTATTTGACCCAAGAAGGGGGATGTGTGTCCCCAAGTGCGTTCCCATACTTTCCCGCGTGGGGCGAATCCCCTGATCTCGCACCGCCGCGTGCTGCTTTGGGCTGCGATGGGCTTCTCGGTGCTCTGGGGCGCCGTCTTCGGCCTCGCGATCACCAAGCACGACACGGGGCTCGCGATCTTCGGCGCGATAGGGATGGCGCTGACCGTGGTGCTCACGGTCCTCCTCTATCGCCAGCAGACGCAGCTCCGCAACCTCGTCGAGACGGACTCGCTCACCGAGGACGAGCGGCCCAGGACCCGCACCGAGATCAACCGGGCGCGGATCGCCGCCAACCAGCTCGCCAGGGTGATCGAGTCGTTTCGCGCGGGCGCCAGCCCGCGAGGGCCTCTGGCTAGAGGCTGCGCCGCCGCAGGAAGTCGCGCCGGACGCTGTCCGGCCTGCCCCACCACTCCATGATCTCCGCCCGGCCCTCCTGCGCGTCGCGAACCCGGATCTCGCCGGCGATCCCCTCCCGGTCGAGCTTGCCGAGGATGCCGTGAACAGTCTCGGCCGCGGCCGCGTGCCCGAAGCGATGGGCGACGTTGATCCGCCAATGCCACTCCGCACGTGAGTAGGGTTGCGCGTTGATCTGCGAGAGCAGCACCGCAGCGTCGACGTAGCGGGTCTCGTTGGCGATCCGGAGGTCGACCCCGAGGTCGGTCCAGTCGTCGGGAAGCGACTCGACGACCGCTTCGAATTCCTGGGCGAGACCCATGAGGCGAAGCCTACTTACCCGATGAACACCTGCTCGAGCAGGAAGACGTTGAGCGCGATGATCAGTCCGGAGAGCACGCTGACGAGGGCCGTGAGCCAGGCTGGGTTGGCCATCGATCCCATCAGGTCGGGCTTCCGCGCGAGCATCACCAGTGGGATGAGCGCGAACGGGATGCCGAAGGAGAGCACGACCTGGCTGATCACGAGAGCATCGGTCGGGTTGATCCCGACCCACAACACGATCAGAGCGGGCGTCAGCGTGATCGCGCGCCGGACGAAGATCGGGATCCGTCTCCTGATGAAGCCCTGCATCACGACCTGCCCGGCCATCGTCCCGACGGAAGAGGAGGCGTAGCCGGAGGCGAGCAGCGCAACGCCGAAGATGGTCGCCGCGCCGGGAGAGACGACCTGCTTGAGCCCGTCGAAGGCCCCATCGATGCTGTCGATGTCGACCAGCCCGCTGTGGTGGAACAGGGCCGCCGCCATGATCATCATCGAGAGGTTCACGGCCCCCGCGATGGCCATCGCGATCACCACGTCGATTCGCTCGAAGCGAAGGATCTTGCGCCGCTCGCCGTCGTCTCGCCCGACGATGCGGCGTTGGGTGAGCGCCGAGTGCAGGTAGATCACGTGCGGCATCACCGTCGCGCCGATGATTCCCGTCGCCAGCAGGATGCTCTCGGTGCCAGCGAAGCCTGGCACGAACAGATGCCGCACGACCTGGCCGCCGTCGGGATTCGACTCGAGGATCTCGAATGCGAAGGCGACAACCACGACTCCGACCAGAACCACGATCCCGGCCTCCAGGCGGCGAAACCCCTTCTGCTGCAGCGCCCAGGATTGCGAAGGCACCCGCGCCGGCCAGCAACCCCGCCGGGAAGAGCGGGATGCCGAAGAGCAGGTTGAGCCCAAGGGCGGCGCCGACGACCTCCGCGACGTCGCAGGCGGCGGCAACGATCTCCGCCTGGATCCAGAGGCCGATCGAGGTCCGCCGCGAAAAGGCGTCGCGGCAGGCCTCGGCGAGGTTCTTGCCGGTGGCGATACCCAGCTTGGCCGACTGGGTCTGGACGACCATCGCGATCAGGTTCGCTCCGAGCACGACCCAGAGCAGCAGGTAGCCGAACTTGGCGCCGCCCGCGATGTTGGTGGCGAAGTTGCCCGGGTCGATGTAGGCGACGGCGGCGATGAAGGCCGGTCCAAGGAACGGCCAGATCCGCGACTGATCCCGCGGGCATGCCCGTCGAGCGAGCGACGGGCAGCGCGCGCCACCGCCGCCTCGCCGGGGAGGACGTCCTCGACGCCGCCGAGCCCGTTGACCGGCGCGGGCGGCGCCGAGAGCTCGCCCGGGACCGGCTCGGCGACCGGGACCTCTTCCTGCGTCGCCAGCTCCGACTCGCTCAACGTCCGGCGCCCTCGCCTGACCCGTATGCTCGAGGCGAGCTCGGGTCCGAGTGGATGTGTTCGGCCCGCGACCTCGACCATCACCGGCCCGCCGAACGGTTCCCTGCCGACCACTCGCAGCGCGACGCCGGGCTGGATCTCCGCTCGGCCAGGTAGCGGAGCATCGATGCGTCGCTGTCGGAGACGCGGGTGAAGGTCCCGGCCTCGCCGGCCTCGAGCTCGGTCAGCGGCACGGAGTCGTCCGCGCTCAGGGCCAGGTCGCGGTCGGGGATCGGATCGCCGTGCGGATCGAGGGAGGGCTCGCCCAGCTTGACCGCGATCAGCTCCTCGAGCTCCTCGGAGATGTGGTGCTCCAGCACCTCGGCCTCGGCGTGCACGCGGTCCCAGGGCATCCCGAGCACGTCCGCAAGGAACAGCTCGAGCAGGCGGTGGTGCCGGATCACCTCGAGCGCCACCCGCTCGCCCTCTGGAGTCAGCCTCGCCCCGTGGTAGGGCGCGTACTCGACCAGCCCGTCGTCCGCGAGACGGCGGAGCATCCCCGACGCCGAGGCGGGGGTCACCCCGAGGCGCTCGGCGACGGCGGTGGTGCCGACGCCGGCCTGCTCGCGCGCCTGCAGCTCGTAGAGCGCCTTGGCGTAGTTCTCGGCGCCCTCGTTGGTGCGGCGCTTCGGGTGGGCGTTGTGGGCGGCGGCGGTCGTCACGGCCGTCAATTGAAGCACATCCGAACTCTGAAGTTAGTTGAGGCTAACTGTTGCGTCCGGAAGCCGAGCACCGCCCCCTCCTAGAATCCGCTCGTGGCCGAGACCGCGACCCCGATCGAGCTCGACGGGCAGTACCGGGCCCTGCGCGAGGAGGCGGGCTACCTGTGGCGCGGAGCGGGCGATGGTTCTCGTTACGGGCACCGACGCAGGCGAGTACCTACAGGGCCAGCTCACCAACGACATCGAGTCCCTCGCCGCGGGTCAAGGCTGCTACGCGGCGTTGCTCGATCGCAAGGGGCACCTGCAGGCGGACATGCGTGTCCTCAACCTCGATGGGCGCGACGGAACCTGGCTCGACCTCGATCCGGGCCGCCGGGAACCCATCCTCAAGCACCTGGGGATGTACAGCGTCGGCCGCGAGGTCGAGATCGAGGACGTCAGCGAGCGCTGGGCGCTGCTCTCGGTGATCGGTCCGCGCGCCGTCGAGCTCATGGGCTTCGAGGGACTCGGGCCTGAGCACGCTCAGCGTTACCGCGACCGGGACGGCACGGAAGTTCTCGGCGTCGCAACTGACATGGGGGTCGACCTGATCATTCGCGCCGAGCAGCGTGAGGCGCTCGAGCGCCTGCTCGCCGAAGCCGGGATCGCCGCCGGTCACCGAAGAGGCGGCCGAGATCGTCCGGATCGAGTCGGGCCGTCCGCGATTCGGGCTCGACATGGGTCCCGAGTCGATGCCCGCCGAGGCCGGCATCGTCGAGCGAGCCGTCGACTTCGAGAAGGGCTGCTATATCGGCCAGGAGCCGGTGGCGCGCCTGCATTACCGCGGCAAGCCGAACCGGACCCTGCGCGGGCTCCGGCTGAGCGCCGCGGCCGCGCCGGGCGAGGCACTGCGGCTGGGCGACAAGGAGGTCGGCACCCTGGGCAGCAGCTGCCTTTCCCCCGCCCTCGGGCCGATTGCCCTCGCGATCGTCAGGCGCGAGGCCGCCGAGGGCGACCAGCTCGCCGTCGGCGACGCCGGCGTGACGGCGGAGCTGATCGAGCTGCCCTTCGTCGCCTGACCGGCCGCAGCAGGTGCAGCGGCTTGTCCCTCGCTTCGGCTAGATTCCTGGCGCATGCTGCGGAGGAGGGGCAGAGCTCTGCCGGTCCTTGCCGTCCTGCTGGCGGCGATCGCCGTCGCGGGCTGCGGCCGCAACGACTTCAAGAACGACCCGCCCCCGCCGGTGCCCGCCGAGGTGGGTGTGAAGATCGCCCAGGACGGCGTCGGTGTCTCGCCGAAGGTGTTCGGCGCCGGCCTGGTCAACTTCACGATCGCCAACCTCACCAACGACACGGGCTCGCTCGCGATCCACGGCCCGGTGAACGCAGAGAGCGACTCGCTCGCCCCGGCGGCGACGCAGACGCTCAAGGTCGACCTGAAGACGGGCAGCTACGAGGCGAGCGTGAACGGGATCGCGGTGCGGCCGTTCAGCTTCACCGTCGGCTCGGAGCGCCCCTCGAGCCAGAACGACCTGCTGCAGCCCTAGCAGCTCCCGGACGGCCCGGGCGATGCGGAGCTGATCGATTCGATGTAGGGCCGGCCCGCCGGTGGACGCGATTCTCCTGTCTATTCGTCCGGCTCGGCGACCTCGATCAGCGCCTCGATCCCCGTCAGACATTCCTCGACGTCGGCGACGATGTCGTCGAAGCCATCGCGAGCGCCCTCGATTCCCTGTTGCGCCCGAGTCAGGTTGTCTCGCACGCCCTTCCCCCGCTTGAGAATCGGCGCCCGCGCGCTCGACCAGGGCAGCGACGCCAGACGCGTCGACCTCGAGGTCCGTTTCCGAGGCCATCAGCGCTCGGGCGCAGGCATAGCGATAGACAAGCTCGAGGCCGAGTCGGGTCGAAGTCCTCCTTGTCGAGGACGACCACCATCTTGTTCCCCTGGTACTCGTGCAGCTCCTGGGTTCGAGCCGGAACCTTGGAGTGGCCGGAGACCACCAGGACGGCGAAGTTCGCGTCGCGCCCCTCGAGCTCGGCGTCCAACTCGTTCCAGGCGTCGTTGCGGCTCAGCTTCTTGTCCTTGGCCTCGAAGATCACCCGCGCCTTCGGCGGCCCGTCCGCGCCCCCGATCTCGACGACGGTGTCGCCCTTCTTGCTACCGGCCTCGTTGCTGACCGCGCCGACGTGATGTGCAGCGTCGCCCCGTGCGGATGCGATGCGCTCGATCTCCTCGTGAACGGCGTCCTCGAAGGCGAACCCCTTCCTGGTACCGGCTTCGATCTCGGCTTCCAGGTCGTCGCTACCTCGCTGCAGGCCGGCCAGCTCGGCCGCCTCCTTGAGGACCTCGTCGAGCTTCTCCTCGAGCTTCTCATCCCGCGCATCCTGGTCCTGCTTTCGCTCGGCGGTCCAGCGGCGGAGCGCTGCGAGCATCGGTGCGAGCGGGTTGTGATCGTCCTCCGATGAGAGGCGGCGCAGGAACTCCTCGTCCCGTTGTTCCAGGATCCGCTTGATCTGGGCCTGGACGGCGCCCTCGCGATCCTCACCGAACGTCTCGGCGATCAGCTCGGAGAGGTCTCCCCGGTGCGTCTGGAGGGCGGCCCCGAGGGCACCGGGCGCATCATCGCCGCCCACCGCCCGCCTCAGGGCCTCCTCCATGCGGGTCACCGCTTCGGCGTTGTCCTTCGCGATCGTCTCGCGATGCAAGCTCTGGAGCCGCTCGAACTCCCGCTTCACGTAGTCGACCTCGGCTGCGACCTCCTCGCGGTCGAGAACGCGTGCTCCGATCTCGATCGCCTTGGCGACGGTCTGCGCGGGTGGCTGCCCCGCCTGGCCACGTTGCCGAACCACCCGGGCGGAGCGTTCATCGTTGATCGTCGAGCGACTCGATCACGAGCCGGTCGTCGATCGCGCGTACGCGCCCTCTCCGGCGTGGTCGAGCGGGAGTTGTGGCTTCTCGGAAGCTTCCATCGGACTCCTCAACGTAGTCGCGAGGGCGGACGCCAACCTGACGACCGTTGACTACGATCCGCCCGTCAGCCAGCTAACGAACGGGAGTCACAACTTGGCCGTAGAGATCGCCGACGTTTCCAAGCTCGATGTCCAGCCGGGCGAATTGCCGGAGAAGATGGCCGCCTGGGTGATCCGCCCCGAGCGCGAGGGCGAGCCCAAGGACGCCTTCCAGGTCGAGGAGATCGACGTGCCCGAGCCCGGCGCCTTCGAGGTGATCGTCCGCGTGATGGCGGCCGGGGTCAACTTCAACAACGTCTGGGCGGCCCTGGGCAAGCCGGTGTCGGTCTTCGGATACGGCGACCACGAGCAGTGGGGCCATCACATCGGCGGCTCCGACGCCTCCGGGATCGTCTGGAAGGTCGGCGAGGGTGTCACCAAGTGGAAGCCGGGCGACGAGGTAGTGATCCACTGCAACCAGGCCTCCTACGAGGACGTCGAGGTGCACGGCCTCGATCCGCTTGCCGCGCCCAGCCAGATGATCTGGGGCTACGAGACGACCTGGGGCTCCTTTGCCCAGTTCACCAAGGTCCAGGCGCAGCAGCTCCTCCCCAAGCCGAAGAACCTCTCCTGGGCCGAGTCCTCGGCCTACGGCCTCACCTACTTCACCGCTTACCGGATGCTGATCGACCAGTGCAAGCTGCAGGCCGGCCACAACGTGCTGATCTGGGGTGCCGCCGGGGGGCTCGGCGTCTTCGCAACCCAGCTGTGTGCGGCGGCCGGCGCGAACGCGGTCGGCGTCGTCTCCTCCGACGAGAAGGGAGAGCTGGTCGAGCGCCTCGGCGCGGTCGACTACATCAACCGCAACGAGTTCGCCGGCATGATGCGAACCGGCGACGAGACGCCCGACCAGGAGAAGGCGCGCTTCAAGGAGTCGCGGGGGTTCGCCAAGCGGGTCAAGGAGATCCTCGGCGACTCGCCCGACATCGTCTTCGAGCACGTCGGCCAGGCGACCTTCCCCACCTCCGTGTTCGTCGTCAAGCCGTTCGGCAAGGTCGTGATCTGCGGGGCCACCTCGGGCTACACGCTCGACTTCGACGTCCGCTACCTGTGGATGCGCCAGAAGCAGATCATCGGCTCGCACTTCGCCAACGCGTATGAGTGCATGCGCGCCAACGAGCTGATGGCCGAGGGCAAGATCCAGCCGGTGCTCTGGAGGGTGATGGGCTTCGACGGCGTCGCGGAGGCCCACCAGCTGCTCCACGAGAACAAGCACCTCGGCAAGATCTCGATCCTGGTCGGCGCGACCAGCGAGGACGAGGGCAAGAACGAGGAGGGCCCCGGTGCGATCAGGGCCGAGGTCGGCGCGTGAGCACGCCCGAGCAGGCCGCCGGGACCTGGGAGCAGGAGGCGCCCCACAGGCGCGCTCGAGATCGTCTACATCGACTGGCACATCCATCCGTTCCGGGCCGAGCGCTGGTACGAGGTCTGGGAGCCGGGCGCGGCCCGGGCGATGGCGTTCGGCGCCAAGGGCTGGTCGCTGACGCGCAACGTCGAGGACCCGCTCCATTTCCGTCAGGCCTCCGTCTGGGAGAACCACGACGACTTCGAGCGCTACTGGTACTCGGACGAGATCGCCGGGCTCCGGGAGCAGGTGCTCAACTACTACAACAAACCCCTGCTGCCGGTCTGGCACGTGCTGATCGCGGGCGAGTAGCCGGTCAGCGTAGCTATTCGCGACGGCCTGGGTGTTCTTTCAGTGCCCGTGCTGAGCCTGAGCCATCGCCCGTTCGCGCGTCTCGTCCTGCCCGCCGCCCTGATCGCAGCGCTGCTCGCCGTGCCCGGCGCCGCTCAGGCGAAGGTGAGCGCGTCGCTCAGCGGGCAGCTCCTACCGTGACCGGCGGCAAGGGCTCCGATCGGGTCAGCGTCACCTGCACCGGGGGGCTGGTGAAGGTGAACCGCAAGGATCCGCGCACAGGCGCGGTCGCATGCTCGCGTCGTCTCGGAGGTCGACACGTGATGGGCCCGGGCAACGACCGGGTCGACGTCTCCGGCGTCGGTCCGGACAGCGGCTTCGGCCAGCGCGACCTGCCCGGCGGCTTCGGGCACGGTACCGGCGCGGCGCCGACCTCGGCCCTGGCAACGACACCTTCGTCGGCGGCCCCTCCGCCTTCAACCTGGTGCTCGCCGGCGACGGCGATGACCACTGACCGGCGGGCGCATCCGCGACAGCCTGCAGGGGGGCGGTGGCAAAGACACCATCAGCGCAGGCGACGGCAACGACATCCTGCTCGGCAACGCTGGAGACGACAAGCTCAACGGCGGACCCGGGGACGACCTGCTCAGCGGCAACTCCGGCAACGACCTGCTGATCGGCGGAGCCGGGACCGACCTGCTCGGCGGGGGCCGGGGAATGGACCGCCTCTTCGGCGGACCCGGGCGCCGATCAGCTGATCGGCGGCCCCGGCAAGGACAAGCTCAATGGCGGGCCGGGCAACAACACCGTCGTCCAGGACTCGCCGACGAAGAAGTAGTCGGGCGTCAGTGCTGCTCGAGCGGGGCCATCGTCAGGCCCGCCTCCTGCAGCTGCTCCCAATAGAGCTCGGCGGGCTCGCGCGGCCCGGTCCAGACCGCGGCCCGGCCGCTGTTGTGGATCTTGTCGGCGAAGCTGTAGCCGCCGTCGAGGGTGACGCCGGGGATCACGCGGGCGAGCGTCTGCGCCACGTGATCGAAGGTGTTGTGGTCGTCGTTGAGGACGATCACCAGCCAGTTGCCGCCCAGTCCCTCCTCGGGCCCGGCCGGCTTGGGGCGCTCAACCGTGGTCGTGGCCACCCGGCCGAAGATAGAGGATCGGCCCGCAACGAGCGGGAAATTCCCGTCTAGAACGGGCTCGGGAACGGTGACGGTGACGTTGTCGAACGTGCCGCGCACGCCCGTCCCCGCGCCGGTGCCCTTCACGCCCGTGCCGATACACGGTCTGCCGGCCATCGGGCTGGTCCGTGGCCGCGTCGGTCGTGTTGACCACGTTCTGGCCGTTGACGACGGCCACCACACTGGTAGTCGTCGCGTCGACCGAGAAAGCCTGGATCGAGAAGGTGTCCGCCTTCGGAGCGGCCCCGGCCTTGGTGCCGGCCTTGACACCCTTATACGTACCGGAGGACACGAGCTTCGACTCCGCGGTCCCCATCGGATCACGGAAGTACTGCCACTTGTGAGCCGCCGGAAGGATGCGCAGCTCGAACCCGGCCGTGTCGCTGTGACGCACCCCCACGAGCAGGTAGGCCTTCTTCTGCAGCTTCGCCGACCCCGCGGTGACGGTCGCCTGTGCGGACATCCCCTGGTTCGAGTAGGCACTGCTCGAATCGCCCACGACCGAGCTGCGGAAGACGCACGCGTTCGTGTTGTTGCCCACGCCAATCGCCAGCGCCTGGTTGTTCGGCCCACTTGCGCTTGCAGCTCGTCCCGACCACCTTCTGGAAGGCGTTCACGTCGTCCATGCTCTGGAACGTGTAGGTCGCGACCGGGATCGGGGTCCAGCAGCCGTGGCCACGGCTGCGGCCGCGAAGGCGGCGCAGGCGACGATCAGGGCTGTGAGCTTGGGTCGCATGAGGGCACGAGCCTAGCCGTGGGCGCTCGGGAAATTGCAAGAACACCCACGGGCGCCGGTCGGAGCGGTCTGCGCCACGGTCCACTTACCATTAGGGCATGAGCGAGCACCGCCTGTCCGAGCGGGACCGCCCCTGGGTCATGCGCACGTACGCCGGGCACTCCGACGCCCGGCGCTCGAACGAGCTCTACCGCAAGAACCTGGCCAAGGGCCAGACCGGCCTCTCGGTCGCCTTCGACCTGCCCACGCAGACGGGTTACGACCCGGACGCCGAGCTCGCCCGTGGCGAGGTCGGCAAGGTCGGCGTCTCGATCGCCCACAAGGGCGACATGCACACGCTCTTCGACGGCATTCCGCTCGGCGAGATGAACACCTCGATGACGATCAACGCCACCGCCGCCTGGCTGCTCGCGCTCTACGCGACCGTCGCCGAGGAGAACGGCGTCGAGCGCGCCGCCCTCGCCGGCACCACGCAGAACGACATCATCAAGGAGTACCTCTCGCGCGGCACCTACGCCTTCCCGCCGGGTCCCTCGATGCGGCTGATCGCCGACACGGTCGCGTTCACGGTCAACGAGATCCCGAAATGGAACCCGATCAACGTCTGCTCCTACCACCTGCAGGAGGCCGGGGCGACGCCGGTCCAGGAGATCGCCTACGCCCTCTCCACCGCGATCGCCGTGCTCGACGAGGTCAAGGCCCGCGGGCAGGTCGCCGACGAGGACTTCCCCAAGGTGTTCGGCCGCATCTCCTTCTTCGTCAACGCCGGCGTCCGCTTCATCGAGGAGCACGCGAAGCTGCGGGCCATGGGCCGGCTCTGGGAGGAGATCGGCCGCAACCGCTACGGCGTCGACGCGAGCCCAAGTTCCTGCGCCTCCGCTACGGAGTCCAGGTCAACTCGCTCGGCCTGACCGAGTCCCAGCCGGAGAACAACGTGCCGCGGATCGTGCTCGAGGCCCTCGCCGTCACCCTCGGCCGCGACGCGCGCGCCCGGGCGATCCAGCTGCCCGCCTGGAACGAGGCACTCGGCCTGCCGCGTCCCTGGGACCAGCAGTGGAGCCTGCGCATCCAGCAGATCCTCGCCAACGAGACCGACCTGCTCGACTACCCGGACATCTTCGAGGGCTCCAAGGTGATGGATGGCCTGGTCGACGAGCTCGCGTCCGGCGCCGACGCCGAGATGAAGCAGGTCGCCGAGCGCGGCGGCGCCGTCGAGGCAGTCCCCTACATGAAGGCGCAGCTGGTCGAGTCGAACCGCGAGCGGATCGCGAAAATCGAGCGCGGCGAGATCGTCGTCGTCGGCCAGAACAAGTTCGTCGAGACGGAGGACTCTCCGCTCACCACCGGCGAGGACGGCGGCATCCTGACGCCGGACCCGGAGGTCGAGCGCGAGCGGATCGCGGCGCTGCAGGAGTGGCGCGCCCAGCGCGACCAGGGTGCCGTCGACGTCGGCACTCGAGAAGCTCGCCGAGGCGGCCCGCGACGAGGGCGCCAACATCCTGCCCGCGACGATGGAGGCCGCGAAGGCCGGCGCCACCACCGGCGAGTGGGCCGGGACGCTCCGCGACGTCTTCGGCGACTACCGCGCGCCGACCGGCGTGGGCGAGGCGGCCGCGGGCGGCTCGGTGAACGGCGACCTGCTCGGCGAGGTTCGCAAACGGGTTGCCCAGGTCTCGCGAGGAGATCGGCCACCCGATCCGCATCCTGGTCGGCAAGCCCGGCCTCGACGGGCACTCGAACGGCGCCGAGCAGATCGCGGTCCGCGCCCGGGACGTCGGCATGGAGGTGATCTACCAGGGCATCCGCCTGACGCCGGAGCAGATCGCCAAGTCCGCGGTCGAGGAGGACGTCGACGTAGTCGGCCTCTCGATCCTCTCCGGCTCCCACCGCGAGCTCGTCCCGCGGGTGGTGGAGCTGCTGCGCGGCGACGGTGCGGACATCCCCGTCGTCGTCGGCGGGATCATCCCCGACGGATGACGCGGCGGCGATGCGCGAGGCGGGAGTCGACGGCGTCTACACGCCGAAGGACTTCGAGATCAACCGGATCATGGGAGAGATCGCCGAGCTGGTGGCAGACCGCCACCGCGCGGCGCAACCCGCCTGATGGCGGACCCGGAGCTGAACGGCGACCGCAGCTCCTGGCTCCGCTGCTACCGCTGCTGGGCCCGGGATCTCGAGGTGCAGATGCACTACGACGCGATCCTGCGGATCGACCCCGAGAACGGGTGAGCCCTCCGAGCGGCTCGACGAGGTCCAGGAGGCCGTCGTCCAGTGCCTGCGCTGCCTCCACGACCAGCCGCATCTGACGATCCAGGACGACCGGGTCGTGCCGGTCGAGGACCGCTGGGAGCGAATGGTGGTCGGCACGCCCTGGGTCGCTTCCTGCACCGTCACCGTCGACCAGGACCAGGTGGAGAGCTGCTCGGGGCCCGAGGCCGCCGAGTCGCTCACCTATGGCTCCTTCGGCGAGCAGGGCACCCGCGAGTTCTTCACCCACGTTCGCTTCCACAAGCACGACGAGGAGCGGATCATCGTCCACCTGCTGGTCGAGCTCTACGCGCGCTCCGCCGAGGAGGCAACCGAGGTGCTCGAGGAGGCCTCGCGCGGCGTCGCTCGAGATCACCTCGCTGGCCGAGGAGTCACGGCCGCCGGCGCACGCGCCGGACGAGGCCCACTAGCTCGCGGGCTTCTTCCCCTCTCCACCGGGCGCGCCCGGATCCTTGATCGCCTCGGCAGCGTCCTTCGCCTTGTCCTTCAGGCTGCCCTTGCCCTGTGCGACGTCCTTGAGTTCCTCGGCGTCCTCCTTGAGGGCGTCGGTTCCACCGCGCTTGTCGACGATCTTCTTGGCCTGATCGGCGAGCCGTCTGAAATTGACCATCTCTCCTCCTCGTTGACTCGGCTAACCGGGATTCTTGCGCGGGACCAGCACGGCGCGCTTGAACTCGGCGACCAGCGTGTTGTTCTGGTTGTACGCCCGGGTGTGGACCTTGACCACGCCCCGGTCGGGCTTGGACTCCGACGGGCGCACCTCCAGCACCTCGGACTCCACGAACAGCGTGTCGCCGTGGAACACCGGGTTGGGGTGGCTGAGCTCGTCGGTGGCGAGGTTGGCGATCGCCTTGCCCGAAACGTCGTTGACCGTCATGCCGAAGATCAGCGAGTAGACGTACGGACCGGCGACGACGTTCTTGCCCTGCTGCGACTTCGACGCGTAGACGTCGTTGATGTGAAGCGGGTGGTGGTTCATCGTCAGCAGGCAGAAGAGATGGTCCTCGGCCTCGGTGATCGTCTTGGCGGGCCAGTGCTTGTAGACGGCCCCGACCTCGAACTCCTCCAGGTAGCGCCCGTACTCGTGCGCCCCCGAGGCCTCTCGCTCGGCTTGGTCCGTGGTCAGCTGGTGGTTCTCGTCACTCATCGTTTGGGTCGGTCTCCTCGAGTCGTTTGGGACTCCTCCCCAGGATCGGCGCGGGATGTTAAGCGAGGGCGCCCCGAAGGGGCGACCCGTTTAGTTCTGGAGGATCCGGGCCTCGATGCCCTCGAAGCGGGCGAGGTCCGCGACCTCGGCCTCGATCTTGGCCCCGAGGCGCTCCCGCTCCTCTTCCGGCAGGTTGAGCTCGATCTCGAGGCGGCCGCCCTGTCGCCGCGAGCGCCAGCCGCCGATCACGATGCCGTCCTCCAGGATCACCGGCCGGATCCAGCCACCGCCTCCCTCCTTCACGTGCAGGGAATGCTCGTCGCTTACGGAGAAACCCCTGTCCTTCCACCCCAGCAGGTAGGTGTCGAAGTTGCCGAGCATCCGCAGCTGGCCGGGGGCGGGCAGCCGCGGGAGCGAGCCACGCAGGGCGAGCATCTCCTCGTCGCCGACCCGCAGCTGCTCGACCTCCCCGGAGATCGACTCGAGCCCCGCTCGCACGTCGCGCAGGGGCAGGCCTGCCCAGTAGGCGAAGTCGCGGTCGGTCGCCGGACCGAACCCACCCAGGTAGCGGCGTGCGAGCTCAGCCAGCGCGCGGCCGCGGTCGAATGGCGGCAGCTCGCCGAGCCAGTCGCGGCGCAGCACAAGGCAGGTCTCGGCTCCTCGATCCGGGCCCAGGCAGGCCATGCCGGAAACGACCGCGGTCAGAGCGAGGTGCATGCCGGTCTGGCTGTCGAACTCGATACCGGCGCGCACGACCCGTTCGCGCGCCTCCGTCCGAGTCAGCGGGCCCTCGTCGGCGAGAACACGGGCCACGACATCCAGCGCCTTGTCCTGCTTCGGCGGCAGGCAGGCCGAGTTGCCCCATTCGCCGCCGTGACCAGCGCTCGATCTCCGGCTCGAACAACGGCAGCCACCACGCCGGCCTCATCGGTTGGAAGGAGGTGAATCGTCCTGCGCATCACCCAGGTGCGGAGCAGCGAGCGCTCCTCGGTCCGGGCACGCTTGATGTCCGCGGCCGTCAGGCTGCGGCTGCGGGAGCGGAAGGTCAGCGGGCCCGCGTAGACGTCCTGGGCCTGCGCGCCCGCGATCGAGCGGGCGATCTCGACGGGGTCCTTGGCCGAGGCGGGGCGATGAATCAGCTGCTGTGCGGCCCGCAGCCTCGGGAGCCGTTCGGGTTCGACCCCCCGTGCCAACCGCTAGTGGACCTTCTTCGTCCGGACCCGCTCCTCGTGGCGCTGGACCACCTGCGCGATCAGCTTCTGGATGTTGGCGTCGCCGCTGACCCGGATGTGGCCGGCGTCGTAAGCCTCGATGTACGAGCGCACGCTGCCCTCCTCCGCCAGGTGGTTGAAGTCAGAGCGCGGGATCGCGACGGTGAGCCGGGCGTCCTCGGTCGACGCGGCCTTGCTGATCTTCGGCCCCGGCAGCTCCACCCTGAACATCTGCACGTCCCCGCGCCCGCGCAGCTCCAGTTCGAAGACGAGCTTCAGCGGAGCCAGCGCCGGCACCTCGGCCTGGAAGCGCTCAATTGCAGTCTTGATCAGGTCCTGGGTCGACGCCATCTCACCAAGGTATTGGCTTGCGGTCCCGGAAGAACCCGCCGGTCGGGCCGTCGTCGGGCAGCGTGGCGAGCCAGACGGCGGTGTCCGCTCCCTCCTCGACCGAGCGCGGCGCCGCCGAGCCGCCCATGTCGGTGCGGACCCAGCCCGGGCACATCGTGTTGACCTTGACCTCGGGCTCGTCTGAGGCGAGCGTCCGGGTCAGGGCGTTGAGCCCGGCCTTCGAGACCCGGTACGCAGCGCGACCGCCGTTCATGTCGGAGAGCTGGCCGGCGCCGCTGGAGACGTTCACTATCCGCGGCGCATCGCTTCGCCGGAGCAGCGGCAGGAATGCCTCGATCAGCCGCCACGGCCCGAAGGTGTTCACCTCGATCACCTCGTGCGCCCGATCGAGGTCGTATTCGGCCGCGCCGATCGGGTCGCCGTAGACGCCGGCATTGTTGACCAGCGCGTCGAGGTGCCCGGGGTCGGAGCCGATCTGCTCCTGGGCGGCGTCGATCGCCGTCTGATCGGTGACATCGAGTTCGACCGGGATGATCCCGTCTCCTTCCTCGACGTCATCGGGGTCTCGCGCGCCGGCGAAGACGACGAAGCCATGATCCACGGCCAGCTGGCGCGCGATCTCCTTGCCGATTCCCCGGCTCGTTCCGCTGACCAGCGCCACCCTTCGATTCGCAGCCACCTTGTCAGTCTAGGAAGCGGCTTTCCCGGGCTAGATCTTGTTGCGCTCCAGCAGCTTCTTGCCGATCACCATGCGCTGGATCTCGGAGGTGCCCTCGCCGATCAACAGCAGCGGCGCGTCGCGGTAGAGGCGCTCGATCTCGTACTCCTTCGAGTAGCCGTAGCCGCCGTGGATCCGGAACGACTCCTCGACGACCTCCTTGCCGGTCTCGGAGGCGAGCAGCTTCGCCATCCCCGCCTCGAGGTCGGAGCGCTCGCCGGCGTCCTTCATACGGGCCGCCTTGCGGGTCATCAGGCGCGCCGCCTCGACCTTGGTGGCCATGTCGGCGAGCTTGAACTGGATCGCCTGGTGCTGGGCGATCGGCTTGCCGAAGGTCTTGCGCTCCTGGCTGTAGCGGAGCGCCAGCTCCAGAGCCCGCTGGGCGATGCCGACGCCCCGGGCGGCCACGTTCACCCGGCCAACCTCGAGCGCGTCCATCATCTGGACGAAGCCCTTGCCGAGCCCAGCCTCCTCGCCGCCGAGGATCCGCTCAGGCGGGCACTTGTAGCCGTTGTAGATGAGCTCGGTGGACTCGACGCCCTTGTAGCCCATCTTCTTGATCTTGGGCGGGATCTCGAGGCCCGCGAACTCGCCCTCGTTCTTCTCCACCCAGGGCTCCTTCTCGGTGATGAAGCAGGTCATGCCCTTGTAGGGCGGGTCGGCCTTGGTGTCGGTCTTCATCAGGACGAAGACGACGCTCGAGCCAAGCCCGTTGGTGACCCACATCTTCTGGCCGTTCAGCTCCCAGTTGCCGTCGTCGCCCTTGTTCGCCGTCGACTTGATGCCCTGCACGTCGGAGCCGACCTCGGGCTCGGAGAGCGAGAAGGCGGCGCGAATCTCCCCGGTCGCCATCTTCGGCAGGAAGTACTGCTTCTGGTCGTCCGTGCCGAACTTCATCAACAGGTAGGAGCCGATGAAGTGGGTGTTGACGACGCCGGAGATCGAGATCCAGCCGCGCGAGAGCTCCTCGACGATCATCGCGTAGGTGGTCAGGTCGAGGCCCATGCCGCCGAACTCCTCGGGGATCGTCACCCCGAACAGGCCGAGCTCCTTCATCTGCTCGACGATCGGCTCCGGGAACTTGTCCTCGTGGTCGTACTCCTCCGCGTTGGGGAGGATCTCGTTGTCGACGAAGTTCCGGACCATCTCGACGATGGCCTTCTGCTCGTCGGTCATCTCCTGATACGTGCTCTCTTGCTGCTCGGTCGCTACGGCCATGGCTCCTCTGAAGTCGTGATTGGGCCGCCAAGGATAGGGAGGCGCCCCGGCTCCGCGCGTTACCCTCGCGCCTAGGTGATCACCTGACTCCGAGCAACCCCGAGAGCTCTGACGAGCTCCTCGAGCAGATCCGCCGGGGAGAGGTCTTCGGGAAGGGAACGGTCCTCGAGGGCCCCGAGGGAATCGCCGTGATGGCGGAGATCATCCGCCAGCGGGCGCACCCGGAGTTCGTCACGCTGATGACCAGCGAGTCGGCGGTGCCCACGGAGTGGCGGGGCGTGGAGGGGTTCAAGGAGGCGCTCACCGACTGGATCAGCCCCTACGAGAGCTTCCGGCTCGAGCTCGAGGAGACGATCGTGATGGAGGACAAGATCGTCTTCCTCGCCCGCCAGGTGGCGACCACCAAACACGCCGCGGTCGAGGTCGTCACCGAGAGTGCCACGATCTGGTGGCTCGATGGCCGGCAGATCAGGCAGGCGGTGTTCTACCTGGACCAGCAGGCTGCGCTGAAGGCGGCAGGGCTCGTTGCTCCCGACCGCCCGCCTTCCGACTGACTACTCCTCGGCGAGCAGGCCGTAGAGCTTGCGCCGGGCGTCCTTGAGGATCTCGGCGGCCTTGGCCATCTGCTCGTCGTCGTCGCCGCGGGCAACCGTCTTGGCGGCGCCGATGGTGCGGTAGAGCTCCTGCCTGACCGCGAAGCGCGGCGAGTCCTCGTCGCCCTCCTCCCACGGCCGGGCCTCCTCGGTGCGGGCCGGCGCCTCCTTCTTCCCGGCGTCGGTCAGCGAGTAGACCTTGCGGCCCTCGACCTCCTCAGCGGAGACGAGGCCTTCGTCCTCGAGCAGCTGCAGCGTCGGGTAGATCGAGCCGGCGCTGGGGCGCCAGCGGCCGCCGGTGCGCTCCTCGAGCTCCTGGATCATCTCGTAGCCGTGCATGGGCCGGTCGTCGAGCAGCGCCAGGATCGCGCTGCGGACGTCGCCGCGCCGGACGCGATGGCGCCCCCGGCCGCGTCCGCGGCCCCTGCCACGGCTCATCTCGTGCCGCCCGTATCCATGGCGGCTTCTCTCTCGTTGCATCTTGCGTTTTCCTTTCGATCAATCACAAGCTAACGCGATATATCGTAACATGTCGCCATCCGGCCTTGCCCAGCGTAGACTCGGTCCCATGCGAAGGGGAGCGGTGCTGTTCGCGGGACTGTCGCTACTGGCACTCGCGCTCGCCTCGGTCGCGGACGCCGCGTCCGTGTCCCCCGACTCGATGGACTTCGGCAGCCAGGCCGTCGGAACGGCTGGATCGGCTGCCACCTTCACGCTGACCGCCTCAGCGAACTTCTGCACCAACTACGTGTTCCCGACCTGCATGTCAACGACGAATTACCAGACCGACACGACCGCGCTGGGCGGCGGTCCGGGCACGACGGACAACCTCCGGCGACTTCGTCATCCACAACGACAGTTGTCCCTCTCCGCTCACGAGCCCGCCCTCCCCCGGGCCGTTTTTCGGCACGGCCAATAGTTGCCAGTTCGAGGCCAGCTTCCTGCCGACGGCCGGCGGGGCGCTGACGAAGACGCTGATCTTCCCCGACACGAACCCCAACCCGTCGACCGGGACTCTCACGCTGACCGGCACGGGCGTCGTCGCGCCGGCCTCGGCGACACCGACCGCCACCCCCACCGTCACGACGCCGCACAAGAAGTGCAAGAAGAAGCGCCACCACGCGGTGGCCGCCAAGAAGTGCAAGAGGAAGCGGCGCTGAGCTAGAGCTCCCAGGCAAAGCTGCGCGAGGTCCAGCTCGGCCCCTCGCGCTCGTAGAAGCGGTGGGCGTCCGCCCGAGTATCCGCGCTGTCGAGCTCGAGGTGGGTGGCGCCCCGCTCGCGGGCCCACTCCTTGGCATGGTCGAGCAGGGCCTTCCCCACCCCCTGCGAGCGGTGCTCGGGGCTGACCGCGAGGTCCTCGACCCAGCAGCGCGGCCCGAAGCGGACCGAATTGAGCTCCAGGTAGGCGGTGCAGAAGCCGAGCAGGTCAGCGCGGTGCTCCGCCACCAGCACGGCGGCGGCAGGGTCGGCGACGGCATCGGCGATCGCCTCACGGGCCCGCTCCGGATCCCAGCGCGGCGGCACGGAGCCGGGCGGCGTGAACAGCCATTCGTACATGCCGAGGACCCGCTCGACCTCGCCGGGCAGCGCCTCACGGACCTTGGGCATGGCCGCAGACTATCCCGGCGTGGTGCACGCGCCGGCGACGAGCGCCGTGGCCCTGCGGAGTCTCTTCTTCCGCTTTCCGTTCGACTTCGGCAGCTTCCTGGCCTGCTTCAGCTTCGCCAGCGCAGCCGCGCAGGCGGGGTTGGCCACCGAGAGAAGCCAATTCCTCAGGGTCGGTCCGCCCACCCAGGCGAAGGTCTCGTGCGCGTGGGTGTCACAGGGCCCCCAACCGGCCCCGCGATGGTGGCTCACCACCCCGATCAGCTTCCACCCGGAGAGATCGACCATCAAGGGGCCCCCGCTGTCGCCGTGGTTGACGCAATCGACGCCGTCGGGGTCGTAGGCGCAGATCTCGGTGGCGGGACGGTAGGTCTGGTCCCACTCGCTGCACTGGGACCGGCTCCCCAGGGACAGGTTGACGGCCTTGAGCTCATTCGCCCGCGCGATCGGCTGATCGTCGTAGTTGGTGCGCCCCCACCCCATGACGGTGCCCTTCGGGGCCCAATCGCCCGGTGAGCCGATCGGCGCCGCCGGAAGAGCCACCGTCGAATCGAGGAAGAGGACCGCGACGTCATCGTCACCCACACCGGGTACATAGCCCGGATGCGCCACCACCGTGGTCACGTGCCGTACCTCGCCGAGAAGGCTCGCGTTCCGGCGGTTGACCGCGACGGTGAAATCCGAGGCGGGTCTGGGAACTCCACCCTCCTCGACGCAGTGCGCCGCCGTCAGGACGCGGTCGGGCGAGATCAGCGTTCCGGTGCACGAGCTGGTTGGCGTGCTGATCCGTGCAACCCAGGGCCAGTCCGAGGTCGAGGGGAGGTAGCCGCCCACGATGCCCGAAGCGTCGGCGCAGAGAAGGAGGCAGAGCGTCGCGGAAAGGACAGCGGCCCAGGCCCAAGGCCTGGATCTGGAACGGGCTCCGACCCTCACGGCGAGCGCGATGCTCGCACCGCCACCCAACCCGATCAACCGTAAAAGGCCGCATCCGCAGGGCACGCGCGTGGGGCCTCGCTACGCGGCGGGCAGGTAGCGTTCCGTGCATGAGAAACCCAAGAGACTTCTTCAAGCCGCTGGCGATCGACGCGCCGGAGCCGCCGCGCGAGATCCCCTTCAAGCCCTCCCGGATGATCCACTTCTTCGACGCATCCAACGAGAAGATGCGGGCGAAGGTCCCCGACATGGCCAAGCAGGCGGACATCCTGCTCGGCAACCTCGAGGACGCGGTCCCGGTCGACAAGAAGATCCCGGCCCGGGAGGGCCTGATCGAGGTCGGCAAGGAGGTCGACTTCGGCGAGACCCAGCTCTGGACCCGCGTCAACGCTCTGGAGAGCCCCTGGGTGCTCGACGACATCACCCAGCTCGTCACCGAGATCGGCGACAAGCTCGAGGTGATCATGGTCCCGAAGGTGGAGGGTCCCTGGGACATCCACTACGTCGACCGCCTGCTCGCCCAGCTCGAGGCGAAGGCGAAGCTCCAGAAGCCGCTGCTGATCCACGCGATCCTCGAGACCTCGCTCGGCGTGGTCAACCTGGAGGAGATCGCCACCGCGAGTCCTCGGATGCAGGGGATGAGCTTCGGCCCGGCCGACCTCGCGGCATTCCGGCGGATGAAGACGACCCGCGTCGGCGGCGGTCACCCGGCCTACCGCGTCATCGAGGACCCCGATCCCGACAACCCCGACGCCCCGCGGCCGACCGCCCAGCAGGACCCCTGGCACTACTCGATCGCCCGCATGGTCGATGCCTGCACCTCCGCCGGCATCCTGCCCTTCTACGGGCCCTACGGCGACATCAAGGACGTGGAGGGCTGCGAGACCCAGTTCCGCGCCGCCTTCCTGCTCGGCTGCGTCGGCGCCTGGTCGCTCCACCCCGTCCAGATCGACATCGCCAAGAAGGTCTTCTCGCCGCCACCGGACGAGGTCCTCTTCGCGAAGAAGGTGATCGAGGCGATCCCGGACGGTGCCGGTGTCCACATGATCGACGGCAAGATGCAGGACGACGCCACCTGGAAGCAGTGCAAGGTGATGGTCAACCTGGCCGAGATGCTCGCCAAGAAGGACCCGGAGCTCGCCGAGGCGTACGGCATGTCGAACGGCAAGCCGGCCGAGACCGAGAAGGCCGAGGCCTAGCCTCGGCGTGGGCGAGCCCTTCGTTCACACCCTGCGGGTCCGCTACAACGAGTGCGATCCTCAGGGCGTCGTCTTCAACGCCAACTACCTGACCTACATCGACCTGACGTTGACCGAGCTCTGGCGTGAGCTCGGCGGCTATCAGGAGATGGTCGATGCCGGCGTCGACATGGTGGTGGCCGAGGCGCGGGTCCGCTACCGCGCGCCGCTCCGCTTCGACGAGGAGTTCGAGGTGCACGCCACCGTGGCCCACATGGACGACGACTCGATGACGACCGCGCTCGTACTGGTGCGGGACCGGGACCGGGTTGCCGAGGGTGAGATCCGCCACGTATTCATCGGAGCCGGGGGCGGCCCGAAGATGCCGATCCCCGAGCGGATCCGGGAGCAGCTCGAGAAGTACGCGGCGGGCTGAGGCTCAGGCGAGCGCCGGCGCCTCGGGCAGGCGCTCGAGCGCGGCGGCGAGCTCCGCCTCGGGCATCTCCAGGTCCTCCAGCTCGCCGGCGAAGTAGGCCGAGTACGCGGACATGTCGAAGTGTCCGTGCCCGGAGAGATTGAAGAGGATCACCCTCTCCTCCCCTGCCTGCTTGGCGGCCTCGGCCTCGTCGATCACGGCGCGGATCGCGTGCGCCGGCTCAGGCCCCGGGATGATCCCCTCGCAGCGGGCGAAGCGCACCGCAGCCTCGAAGGCGGCAGTCTGGGCGATCGCGGTGGCCTCGACCATCCCCTCCTTCACCAGGGCGCAGAGGCTCGGAGCGTCACCGTGGTAGCGGAGCCCGCCGGCGTGCACCGGAGGCGGGACGAAATCGTGGCCGAGCGTGTACATCGGCATCAGCGGGGTCATGCCGACGGTGTCGCCGAAGTCATAGGCGTAGCGTCCGCGCGTCAGCGTCGGGCAGGCGGCCGGCTCGGCCGCGACGAAGCGGGTTCCCGTCCTCTCCCGCAGCATCTGGCGTAGGAACGGATAGGCGATCCCGGCGAAGTTGGAGCCGCCCGCCGACGCAGCCGATCACGACGTCCGGCGCCTCGCCTGCCAGCTCCATCTGGGCAACGCACTCCTGCCCGATCACGGTCTGGTGCAGGAGGACGTGGTTGAGGACGGAGCCGAGGGAGTAGTTGGTGTCCTCGGACTGCGCGGCCACCTCGACGGCCTCGGAGATCGCAATGCCGAGGCTTCCCGACTGATGCTCCCGCTGGGAGCGGCCGGCCTCGGTCAGATCCGAGGGACTGCGATGCACGGTGGCTCCCCAGGTCTCGATCATCGCCTTCCGGTACGGCTTCTGGTCGTAGGAGATGCCCACCATGAAGACCTCGCACTCGAGGCCGAAGAGCTGGCAGGCAAGGGCGAGCGCCGAGCCCCACTGCCCCGCGCCGGTCTCGGTCGAGAGCTTGCGGATCCCCGCCTCGCGGTTGTAGTAGGCCTGCGCGACCGCCGTGTTGGGCTTGTGGGAGCCGGCCGGCGAGACGCCCTCGTACTTGTAGTAGATGTGCGCCGGGGTATCGAGCTCGCGCTCGAGCCTCCTGGCGCGAAGCAGAGGGGTCGGGCGCCAGAGCCGATAGATGTCGCGGACCTGCTCGGGAATCTCGACGTCGGGGTCGGTCGAGACCTCCTGCGCGATCAGTCCCATCGGGAAGATCGGCGCCAGGTCGTCGGGGCCGGCGGGCTCGCCGGTGGCCGGGCTGAGTGGCGGAGGCGGCGGGTCGCCCGGAAGGTCGGCGAGCAGGTTCACCCAGGTGGTCGGGATCTCCTCCTCGGAGAGCAGGAACTTGACCGTCTCTCCCATCGCGGGGCGATTCTATGCGCCGCGCGAGTAAGCGGAAGAACCGCTAGCCGAGCCGCTCCTCCAGCGCCTTCAGCTGGTCGCGGACCTCGTCCGGCAGGTGATGACCGAACTGGGCCAGGTGCGACTGGACCTGATGGATCTGCTGGCGTACCTCGTCGGGATCCACCTTGAGCAGGGTCTCCATCGCGTCGCCCTCCAGATCGAGGCCATCGATGTTGATGTCGTCGGCCGGCGGGACCAGGCCGATCGGCGTCTCGTTGGCCTCGCCCTCGCCGTCGGTGCGGCGGACGATCCACTCCAGGACGCGGATGTTCTCGCCGAAACCGGGCCAGATGAAGTTGCCGTCGTCGTCCTTGCGGAACCAGTTGACGACGAAGATCTTCGGCAGCTTGGCCTCGTCGCCCTTGCGGCCGATCTCCAGCCAGTGCTTCATGTAGTCGGCCATGTTGTAGCCGCAGAACGGCAGCATGGCGAACGGGTCGAAGCGCAGCTGGCCGACCGCGCCGGAGGCGGCGGCCGTGGTCTCGACCGACATCGTCGACGCCAGGAAGACGCCGTGCTCCCAGTCGAACGCCTGGTGGACCAGCGGCACCACGGTGGCGCGACGGCCACCGAAGAGGAACGCGTCGATCGGCACCCCGGCCGGGTCATCCCAGGCGGGATCGAAGGTCGGGCAGCGCGTCACCGAGACGGTGAAGCGCGAATTCGGGTGCGCGGCCGGCTCCTCCTTGTCTGGGGTCCAGTCGTGGCCCTTCCAGTCGATCAGGTGATCGGGCGCATCGCTCATGCCCTCCCACCAGATGTCGCCGTCGTCGGTCCTGGCGACGTTGGTGAAGATGGTGTCGTCCTCCACCGTCTTCATCGCGTTCGGGTTGGTCTTCACACCGGTTCCCGGCGCGACACCGAAGAAGCCCGCCTCGGGGTTGATCGCGTAGAGGCGGCCGTCCTCGCCGAAGCGGATCCAGGCGATGTCGTCGCCGATCGTCTCGACCTTCCAGCCGGGCAGGCTTGGGGGCAGCATCGCGAGGTTGGTCTTGCCCGACGCCGAGGGGAAGGCCGCGGCGAGGTGCTTGACGTTGCCCTTTGGCGAGGTCAGCTTGATGATCAGCATGTGCTCCGCCATCCAGCCCTCGTCGCGGGCCATGACGGACGCGATCCGGAGCGCGAGGCACTTCTTGCCCAGCAGGGCGTTGCCGCCGTAGCCAGAGCCGAAGGACCAGATCTCGCGGGCCTCCGGGAAGTGGACGATGTACTTCGTCTCGTTGCAGGGCCAGGCGACGTCGTGCTCGCCGTGGGTGAGCGGCATGCCGACCGAGTGGACGCAGGGGACGAAGTCGCCGTCGTCGCCGAGCGCCTCCAGGGCCTTGGCGCCCATCCGGGTCATGATGCGCATCGAGGCGGCGACGTAGGCCGAGTCGGTGACCTGCACGCCGATCTGGGCGACGGGCGACCCGATCGGGCCCATCGAGAACGGCACCACGTACATGGTCCTGCCCTGCATGGCGCCCGTGAACAGGTCGGTGAGGATTTCGCGCATCTCGTCGGGCGCGTGCCAGTTGTTGTTGGGACCGGCGTCCTCCTCGCGCTCGCAGGAGATGAAGGTCCGGTCCTCGACCCGCGCCACGTCATCGGGGTCGGAGCGGGCCAGGTAGGAGTTGGGCCGTTTGGCGTCGGAGAGCTTCTCGAAGGTTCCGGCGTCGACCAGCGCCTGGCAGAGGTCGTCGTACTCCTCGGCGGCTCCGTCACACCAGTGGATCGACTCAGGCTGGGTCAGCTCGGCGATCTCGTCCACCCAGGCGAGTAGCCGGGCGTGCTTGGTCGGTGCCTCTGTGGCGGCGGTTGTCTCACTCACTTGATGCGCTCAACTCCTTGGTTTGAGAATTGATTACCCCCTCCCCTGCCAGGCGCGGGATGTTCGCACACCGTTCGGCGCCGGGAAGCGATGGAGGATGAGGGCCCTACAGGATCGTAGGGATTCGTGCGTGGGTCGGGCGGGCCCCCGCCCTCAGCCGGGGCGCGGCACCACCAGGACGGGGCAGGGCGCGCCGCGAATCACGCGAGAGGAGACGCTGCCGATCAGCAACCGCATGACGGGGCCGAAGCCGCGAGAGCCCAGCACGAGCAGGTCCACTCCCACCTCGGCGGCCTCGAGCAGCTTGTCGACCGGGTTACCCCGCTCCAGCACCGGCAGCGCACGCACCTCCGGCGGCAGGGCAGCCACTGCCTGGTGCAGGCGGGTCTGGAAGTCGGGGCCCGCCTCTCCGCCCACCTGGGCAGCGGCCACGGCGCCCATCGCGGGCACCGGCGTCGCCACCCCGATCACCTTCATCGTGGCGCCGAACTTCTTGGCCAGCCTGGCGCCCTCCTCGAGGGCGGCCTGCGACTCCGCCATCCCGTCGTAGCCGACGGCGAGCACGCGCCACCGGTCCGCGGAGTGGTCCTGCTCGGCATATCCCTTGGGGGCGATGATCAGCCGGCAGCGGGCGCCCTTGAGCAGGTGCTCGGCCACGCTGCCGGGGGCCACCGACCCGATCGCCGCGTGGTGGGTGGAGCCGAGCACGATCAGGTCCGCCTCGCCCCGCTCCGCCAGCGCCCCCAGCGTGTCCGCGGGCGAGCCCTTCTCGACGTGCACCACCTCGAGCTCACCGCCATCCCGGGCCACGACGCGCTCGGCGAGAACGAGCGCGTCCTCGCCGCGCTCGTTCTCCTCGTAGCCCACGACGACCTTCTTGTAGACGGGGGGTTCGGCCATCGGCCGGGAGCCTAGTGTCGATTGGGCGGCTTGCCGTTCGTCGTCTAGACGTGAACGGCCTGAGAGCTCAGCACCGCGTCGAGCAGCCCCGGGAAGCGGGCGTCAAGATCCTCTCGGCGCAGCTCCGTCATCTTCGTGGTGCCCTGCCGCTGCTGGCGGATGACGCCCGCCTCGCGGAGGGTCCGGAAGTGATGAGTCATCGTCGACTTGCTGATACCGAAGCCGAAGGTGCCGCAGGGGCGCGGCTCGTCGTCTTCGGCGAGACGCCGGACGATCTCGAGCCGGTGCTGGTCGCTGAGCGCGTGCAGCACGGCCGGCAGTTCCAGCTCGTTCCTATCGGGGTGATGGATCTCCACGTCACTCAGCATAGCTCGTACGACGTTCATCGAACTTCTTTGGTACGATGCTCATCGTACTATCAAACAAGGCCGAAGGCAACGATATGGAAGACGCAAGGAACATCGGCACCGAGCCGGCAGCTCCAGAGGAGCAGCGGGACGAGGCCCTCAGCTCCCCCACCCCCTCCCGACGTGCCGCGGCAATCGAGGCCGCGTACATTCTGGAGGCAGTCCGCAAGTGAACCCGGTCACCGCAGCGAGGGGGATCGTGAGACGTAATTCCAACGCACTCCTGCTGGTCCTCTGTCTGGGCCAGTTCATGACGATCCTCGATGTCTCGATCGTCAACGTCGCGCTGCCGTCGATCAAGGACTCACTGGGCTTCTCCACCAACGGCCTGCAGTGGGTCCTGAACGCCTACACCCTCACCTTTGCCGGCTTCCTGCTCCTCGGCGGGCGGGCGACCGACCTCTTCGGCCGCCGCCGCGTCTTCTTCGCCGGCACCCTCCTCTTCTCCGCCGCCTCCCTCCTCTGCGCCATCTCCTGGAGCTCGGGGATGCTGCTCGGCGCTCGAGCGCTCCAGGGCATCGGCGCCGCCATCCTCTCCCCCGCCACCCTGGCGATCATCGCCACCTCTTTCGACGAGGGCGCGCCGCGCAACCGCGCGCTCGGCGCCTGGGGCGCGATGGGAGCGATCGGCGCCACCGCGGGCGTCCTGCTCGGCGGGATCCTGACCGAGGCCTTCAGCTGGCCCGCGATCTTCCTGATCAACGTGCCGATCGGCCTCGCGATCGTCCTCTTCAGCGCCCGCCTCATCCCCGAGGGCCGCAGCGAGGTCGGGGAACCGCCACTTCGACCTGCCCGGCGCCGTATTGGTCACCCTCGGGATGACGGCGCTGACCTACGGGATCGTCACCACCGACCGGCTCAGCTGGGGCTCGGTCGGCGTCCTGGCGCCGCTCGCCGCCGGCGTCGTGCTGCTGACCGGCTTCGTCCTCTATCAGGCGAGCCTCGACCGCAGTCCCGCCAGGGTGCCGCTGATGCCGCTCAAGGTCTTCACCCTCCGCACGCTGCGTGCCGCCAACTTCGTGATCTTCATGCTCTACGCCGCGATCTTCGGCTTCTGGTTCTTCCAATCCCTCTACATGCAGGGGACGCTCCACTACAGCGCGCTCCACACCGGGATCGCCTTCGTCCCGATGACCGTCGCGGTGGGCACGGCAGCCACGCTGGCGCCACGGCTGGCGAAGCGAGTCGGCGCGCGCTGGGTGCTGGTCGGCGGCATGCTCCTCTCGGCACTCGGCGAGGCACTGCTCACCGGCGTCGCGCCCGGCGGCAACTACTGGACCCACGTCTTCCCCGGCGGCACGATCGGTGCGTTCGGGCTCGGCCTCGCGCTGGTGCCCGCGACGATCGTCGGCGTCCAGGGCGTCCCCGCAGCGCTCAGCGGCGTGGCCTCCGGTGTCCTCAACACCTCGCGCTTCGTCGGCGCGGCGATCGGGCTCGCCGTGCTCACCACCCTGGCGACCTCCCACACCCATTCCGAGATCGCCTCGGGCACCAACCCGGCCCACGCGCTCACCGACGGCTTCCAGCTGCAGTTCGGGGTCGGCGCTGTCTTCTGCCTGGTTGGCGCGATCGCCGCGATCGTGTTGCTGAGGCCGCAGCGCGAGCGCGAGCTCGCGCGGCGCGATGCCCGAAGCCGAGAGCGCCTAGTTCAGCGCCGCCAGCGGCGGCTTTGTACTGTTCCCGCCCGCCCCCTGGGCGACCACCATGCGCTTCTACGAGTTCGAGAGCCGTCGCATAGTCGAGCGGGCAGGGATCCCGGTCACCGAGTACGGCTTCTGCAAGACCGCAGAGGAGGCCCGCGAGGCCGCGGAGCGCATCGGCGGAACGACGGTGATCAAGTCCCAGGTGCTCACCGGCGGCCGGATGAAGGCGGGGGGCGTCAAGTTCGCTGACACCCCCGAGGAGGCCGAGGCCCATGCCAAGGACATCCTCGAGCTCGAGATCAACGGCCACATGCCGGTCGGCGTCCTGATCGACCCGAAGGCCGAGGTCGAGCAGGAGTACTACGCCGCCGTGCTCTGGGACGGCCGCGCCAAGCGCCCGATGATGCTCTTCTCCGACATGGGCGGGATCGACATCGAGGAGGTCGCCGATCAGCATCCCGACCACGTCGGGCGCGGGCATCTCTCCAACCTCCACCCCATCCCCGACTTCCGCGCCAAGGAAGTGGTCGCGGCTGCCGGAGGGCTGACCGGCGGCGAGCTCACCCGCGCCACCCCCGTGCTCGCCCGCCTCGCCCAGCTGCAGCGCGACTACGACATGACCCTCGCCGAGATCAACCCGCTGGCCCGCCTCTCCGACGGCTCCTTCGTCGCCCTGGACGCACACATGGAGATGGAGGACGAGGCCGTCGGCCGCCACCAGAAGGTGCTGAACGAGCTCGGCGTCGAGCTCGAGGAGCCGCGGGAGCTCTACGAGCCGTCCGAGTTCGAGCGCAACGTGAAGGCGATCGACGAGGCCGACCACCGCGGTGTGATCCAGGGCAAGGACCACGGCTTCGAGGGCAACCTGGGCCTCGTGATCGGCGCCGGCGGCGGCTCGCTGACACTGACCGACGCGGTGCGGAGCCAGGGTGGCAAGCCCGCCAACTACGCCGAGATCGGCGGCAACCCCTCGGTCGCCAAGTCCTGCGGCCTCGCCAAGGAAGTGCTGAAGAAGGACGGCGTCGAGAAGATCGCGGTGATGATGTCGATCGTCTCCAACACCAGGGTCGACATCGTCGCCCGCGGCGTGATCAAGGCCTGCCTGGAGCTGCGCAAGGACCCGGCCGAGACGATCACCGTCTTTCGCATTCCCGGCGCCTGGGAGGAGGAGGGCGCGAAGATCCTCGGCAAGTACGGCGTGGAGTTCAAGGACCGCTCCACCTCGATGTGGGACGCCGCCGGCGAGGCGGTTGAGAAGGTCCAAGGAGCCACTGCCTGATGTCGATCCTGCTGAGTGAGGACTTCACCTTCATCGTCCAGGGCATCACCGGCCGCGAGGCGGTCAACCTGACCAAGGAGTGCCTGGACTACGGCTCCAAGGTGGTCGGCGGCGTCACGCCGGGCCGCAAGGGCCGCGACGTCCACGGCGTGCCGGTCTTCGACACCGTCGAGCAGGCGGTCGCCAACCGCGGCGGCCCGATCGACGGCTCCGTCGTCACCGTCCCCCCCGCCTTCACCAAGGACGCCGTCTTCGAGGCGATCGAGAACGGGATCAAGCTGATCGTCGTCGTCACCGAGCGCATCCCGCGCCGCGACGTCGCCGAAATGGTCGAACTCGCCAACCTGCGCGGCGCTCGCATCATCGGCCCGAACTGCCTGGGGATCATCGCCCCGGGCGTCGGCAAGATGGGCGGCATCGGCGGCCCCGCCAGGGATGCCGCCAAGGCCTACGAGCCCGGCGCGATCGGGGTGATGTCCCGGTCCGGCGGCATGACCACCGAGATCTCCTCCACGCTCACCGCCGCGGGCCTCGGCGTCTCCACCGCGGTCTCGATCGGCGGCGACGCGATCATCGGCTCCACCTACGCCGAGCTGATGCCCCTGTTCGAGGAGGATGAGCAGACCGAGGCGATCGTGATCTACACCGAGCCGGGCGGCCGGATGGAGGCCGAGCTGGTCGATTGGCGCGAGGCCAATGACTCGAAGCTGCCGATCGTCGCCTTCATGGCCGGCAAGTTCATGGACGACGAGGAGATGAAGGGGATGAGCTTCGGCCACGCCGGCACAATCGTCGAGGGCGCCGAGGACTCGGCCACGCAGAAGATCGCCCGGCTCGAGGCAGCCGGCATCCCGGTGGTGGAGCGGATCGACGAGATCCCCGAGAAGGTCAAGGACGCTCTGGGGGCAACGGTCTGATGGCTCCCGGCCAGCAGCAAGACACCGCATCAATCGAGGGAATCTTCATCGACGTCGAGGTCTCGGACGAGATCGCGAACGACGCCGAGATGGCGGCAAAGCTCGAGGAGGTCTGCCCGGTCGACATCTTCGCCGACGAGGACGGCAAGGTCGCGATCGTCCGCGAGAACCTCGACGAGTGCGTGCTCTGCAACCTCTGCGTCGAGGCCGCGCCCACTGCCGGGGTGGTCGTCAAGAAGCTCTACGACGGCACCGAGCTGCGGCGCTAGGGTGCCGGACCTGGCCGACCAGGTCGCCCCCACCCCACTCCGCACCGCCGTTGAAGCGCGTGACCTTGACGCGGTCGTCGCCTCCATGGCTCCCGACGTCATCCTCCGCTCGCCGATCTTCGAGCTGCCGTTCGAGGGCCTCGACGAGGCACGCGACCTGTTCGAATCGCTGCTCGATGTCCTCTGGCCGATCACCTACATCGACGAGATCCCGGGTGACCCGTAAATCCTCCACTTCACCGGTGAGATCAAGGGCAAGACGCTGGAGGGAGTTGACCTGCTGCGCTTCGACGATGAGGGCCGGATCACCGAGTTCACCGTCTTCTTCCGCCCGTTTCCCGCGGTGGCCGCATTCCTCAGCGCCACAGGACCGAAGCTGGCGCGGCGCCGGCGCGGCGTTGGGACCGCGGCCACGATCACGGCGGCGAACGCGTCGGTCAGCGCGCTGATGCGCGCCACAGCCGCGGCGGGCCCCCGCCTGCTCGGGCTGAGGAGCAGCAGGCGCTCGAGCTAGTCCCGGAGGGCGGTGCTGGGCGTCGCTCCGGCACACTTGCCCGCGTGAACTTCATCGAGGACGTGATGGAGCGCTCCAAGGCGTCCCGCCTGGGGATCGTCGCGATCGACGCGGAGGGCAGCCGGCGCGAATGGCACTTCGGCGAGCTGATCGCCCGCAGCGCCGGACTCTCCGGCGCGATGGCGGCCCGCGGCGTCAATCGCGGCGACGTGGTCATGACGCTGGTCGGCAGCCGGATCGAGTGGGTGCTGGCGATGCTCGCGTGCTTCCGGATGGGCGCGGTCGCGATGCCCTGCAACCCACAGCTCCGTCGTCACGACCTCGAGGTGCGCGTGGACGTGGCGGACCCGAAGCTCTGCGTCGGCGAGGAGGACCTGCTCGGGGAACTGCCCGGCGGGGTGCCGGCGATCGCTATGGCCGACGTCGCCGATTCCCTGGACGAGGACCGGCCGCAGGAGACGCCCGCGTCGATTGCTGAGCTCGACCCCGATGACCCGGCAGTGATCATCTTCACCTCCGGGACGACGGGCGACCCGAAGGGCGTGGTCTACCCGCAGCGCTACTTGCTCGGCCAGGCTCTGCAGGCGGAGCACTGGGTCGGCGCACGGCCCGGAGACCTTGCCTGGTGCACGGCGGCGCCCGGCTGGTCGAAGTCGACCCGCAACGCCTTCATCGCGCCCTGGCTGGGCGGTGCCGCGGCGTTGATCCACGACGCTCGCTTCGATCCCGCCGAGCGGCTCGCCGTGATCGAGCGCGAGGAGGTCAACGTCCTCTGCCAGGCCCCGACCGAGTACCGGATCCTGGCCAAGCGGGCCGAGCTGCGGCCGATCCCGTCATTGCGGCGGATGATCTCAGCCGGGGAGCCGCTCAACCCGGAGGTGATCCGAGTCTTCCGCGAGCAGCTCGGCTCCGGCATCGGGGACGGCTACGGGCAGACGGAGACCGGACCGGTCACCGGCATGCGCCCCGGCGAGGACGATTCTGCCCACGACGGCTCGATGGGCCGGCCCTTGCCCGGGATAGAGGCGCGGGTCACCGACGGCGAGCTCCAGATCCGCCCCGAGACCGTCCCCACCTTCTTCAGCCACTACCTGGGCGAGCAGCCGTTCGACGGGGAGTGGTGGTCGACGGGGGACCACGTGCGCCAGGACGGGGACGGCTACCTCTGGTTCGAGGGCCGGGACGACGACATCATCATCACAGCCGGCTACCGCGTCGGCCCCTTCGAGGTGGAGTCGGCACTCGTCTCCCACCCTGCCGTCGCGGAGGCGGCCGCGGTGCCCGCGCCCGACGAGGAGCGCGGCTCCGTGGTCCGGGCGATCGTGGTACTGGCGAACGGCGAGCCCTCGGGCGAGCTTGCCTCCGAGCTCCAGGATCACGTGAAGAAGGTGACCGCGCCCTACAAGTACCCGCGGATCGTCGAGTTCGTCGAGGAGCTGCCCAAGACGCCGAGCGGCAAGATCCGTAGGGCGGAACTGCGCCGATGAGGCGCGAGTGGGCCAGCTTCGCGGGCATCTTCATCGTCACCAACCTGGGGCTGCTCGCGGTCGGTGCGACGCTCGCCGTCCTCCCCCATTACGTCAAGCACAACCTGAATGGCTCCGACCTCGAGGTGGGGATCGTCACCGGCGCCTTCGCGCTCACGGGGATCGTCTGCCGCCCGATCGCCGGCAACCTGGCCGACCGTCACGGGCGCAAGCCGACGGTGATCGGCGGGGCGCTGCTGGCGGCGATCGCCGGGGGCCTCTACTTCGTACCTGCCGGGATTCCGGGCCTGATCGTCGCCCGCTTCTTCCTCGGCGCGGGCGAGGGGACCGTCTTCACCGCCGGCTCGGCATGGAACGTCGACATGGCCCCGGAGGAGCGCCGCGGGCGCATGATCGGGCTCTACGGGCTGGCGATCTGGACGGGCCTCACGCTCGGCCCGCCGATCGGCGTGCTGCTCCAGCACGCGGGCGGCTTCGACCTGGTCTGGGCGTTCGCCGCCGGCGCCCCGCTGCTCGGCGCCGGGATCGCGTCGACGCTGCCGGAGCAGTACCGGGCCAGCCCGGAGTCCCGCCGGGGACCATTCATCTCGCGTGAGGCGCTTGGCCCCGGAGTCACCTTCGCGCTCAGCGTCTTCGGCTTCGCGGCCGTCTCGGCCTTCATCGTGCTCAGCCTCGACGCGCGGGGAATCGGCCACGGCCCGGCGGTGTTCAGCGTCTTCGCGGCCACCGTGGTCGCGACCAGGCTGGTGGCCGGGGGTCTCCCCGACCGGATCGGGGCCGCGCGCTGCGCGGTCGGCGCCGCCCTAGTGGAAACCGCGGGGCTGGTGCTGCTGGGCGCGGCGCAGGACCTGACTGTCGTGATCCTCGGCGCGATCGGGATGGGTGCCGCCTTCTCCCTGCTCTTTCCCTCGCTCTCCCTTGTCGCGGTCAACCGGGTCGGCCCGGAGCGCCGCGGCAAGGCGATGGGCACCTTCACCGCCGCCTTCGACGCGGGGATGCTGGTCGGCTCGCCGCTCGTCGGTGCCGCGGCCGCGATCGCTGGCTACAGCGCCGCCTTCTACGTGGCCGCCGTCGCCGCCCTCGCCTGCGCCGCGCTCTCCTTCGCGATGTCGCGGGAGGTACAACCGGAGCCCGTGCCGGAGGTAGTCTGAGCCCGTGGCCGGGGAGATCGACCGCAAGCTGATCAACAAGCTCACGGAGGAGCAGATGGCGCGCTTCCGCGAGCACACGCCAACCTCCGCCGAGTACTTCGACCGCGCCCGTCAGGTGATGCCGGGCGGCGTGCCCTCCTCCTTCCAGCTCAACGACCCCTGGCCCGTCTACATCGACCGGGGCAAGGGCGCGCTGGTCTGGGACGTCGACGGCTCCGAGTACGTCGACTTCCATAACGGCTTCGGGGTGATGTGCGTCGGCCACGCCAACCCGGTGATCGGCGAGGCGGTCAAGGCGCGGCATGACGAGGGCACCCATTTCGCCGCGCCCACCAAAGGCTCGATCGTCTCGGCCGAGAACCTTGTCGAGCGCTTCGGACTGCCACAGTGGCGCTTCTCCAACTCCGGCACTGAGTCGACGATGTCGGCGGTTCACCTCGCGCGGGGCGCCACCGAGCGCGACCTGATCATCAAGATCGAGGGCTCCTACGACGGCCACCACGACGCGGTGATGGTCTCCTGTTACCCCGCGCTCGACGAGCTCGGCCCGCGCGAGAGCCCGAACCCGATCCCCTTCGGGCACGGCTACCCGCAGGCGGTTGTCGAGCTGACGGTGCCGGTCCCCTTCAACGACGCGGACATCCTCGAGGCCACCCTGGCGAAACACGACGGAAAGGTCGCCGGGCTGATCATTGAGCCGGCGATGATGAACATCAACATCATCCCGCCGAAGGACGGCTACCTCGACCGCGTCCGTGAGCTGTGTACCGAGCACGGCGTCAAGCTGATCTTCGACGAGGTCAAGACCGGCGCCACGATCTCCTACGGCGGCGCCACCCAGCGCTTCGGGGTCGAGCCGGACATCATCTGCCTCGCCAAGGCGATCTGCGGCGGCTACCCGGGCGGCGCGATCGGGATGACAGCCGAGCTCGGCGATGTCGTCGCCTCGGACAAGGTCCACCAGATCGGGACCTTCAACGGCAACCCGCTGGTGATGGCGGCCGCGGAAGCCACGCTCACCAAGGTCCTCACCCCGGATGCCTACGAGAAGCTCGAGGCGACCAACGAGGCGCTCAAGGCCCGCTGCCAGGAGATCATCGACAAATATGCGCTGCCCGCCTACGCCCAGGGGCTCGGCGCCAAGGGCTGCGTGATCTTCGCGCCGGAGCCGATCTACGAGTACCGCGACTACCTGACCAAGGTTGACGGCGACCTCTCCACCCTCGCCTGGCTCTACCACATGAACCACGGCATCTTCATGACGCCGGGCGTCGAGGAGGAGTGGACGCTCTCGATCGCCCACGAGGACGAGCACATCGACCGCTACGTGGCGGCCTTCGAGGCCTTCGCCTCCGACGTCAGCGGCGGCTGAGGCTCAGCCCGCGGCGCCGTTGCCGTCGAGGGCCGTCCGGGCCTTCTCGACGTCCTCGGTGAGGATCACCAGCCGCACCCCGGTGTAGATCGTGTAGGCGACGTCGATGTTGACGCCGGCCTCGGCGAGGTCGCGTGCGATCTCCCCCATCGCCCCGGGCTTGTCGTGGAGGTCAACGATCACAGCCTCGCGCTCGTCGGCGACCTCGATCCCGGCGTCCGCGAGCGCCGTCTTCGCCGCGGACTCGTCCTGGACCAGGATGTGGATGAACCCCTTGCCGTCCCCGACCATCGCGCAGAGCCCTTCGATGTTCACCCCGGCCCTGCCCGTCGCCTCCCCCAGATCGGCCAGCTTCCCGGGCTGGTCGTCCATGATCACCGTCAGGTCCTTCATCACGGCCTCCGTCGATGGGGTGGGGGGATCATATGCCGACGGGTAGCCTCAACGAGATGGCAAACGCCCTCGCCCACGAGACGAGCCCCTACCTCCTCCAGCACAAGGACAACCCTGTCGACTGGCGGCCATGGGGGCCGGAGGCGCTCGGCCGGGCCGCGCAGGAGGACAAGCCGATCCTGCTCTCGATCGGCTACTCGGCGTGCCACTGGTGCCACGTGATGGAGAGGGAGTCCTTCGAGGACCCCGAGACGGCCTCCTACATGAACGAGCACTTCGTCCCGATCAAGGTCGACCGCGAGGAGCGGCCCGACGTCGATGACATCTACATGGAGGCCGTCCAGGGGATGACCGGCCAGGGTGGCTGGCCACTGACCGTCTTCCTCGACTCCGAGGGAGTGCCCTTCTACGGGGGCACCTACTTCCCGCCGGAGCCCCGCCAGGGGATGCCGAGCTTCCGGCAGGTGCTGGAGGCGACCGTGGGCGCCTACGCCAACCAGCGCGAGGAGTTGCGCGAGGCGTCGGCGCGGATCAGGGACTCGCTCGCCGCCGTCGGCAGGGTCGAGCAGTCTGCCGAGCCGCTCAGCGAGGAGCTGCTCGAGCAGGCGGTCTCAGGGCTGCGGATCAGCTTCGACCGCTCCAACGGCGGCTTCGGCGGTGCGCCCAAGTTCCCGCCGGCGAGCACAGTGGAGTTCCTGCTCGCCCGCGGCGAGGCCGAGCCCGTGCGGCTCACGCTCGACAAGATGATGCACGGCGGCATCTACGACCAGCTCGGTGGCGGCTTCGCCCGCTACTCGGTCGACGCCACCTGGCTCGTCCCCCACTTCGAGAAGATGCTCTACGACAACGCGCTCCTGGCGCGCGCCTACCTGCACGGGTGGCAGGTGATGGGCGAGGAGCGCTGGGAGCGGATCTGCCGGGAGACGCTCGACTGGGCGCTGCGGGAGATGCAGGGGCCCGAGGGTGGCTTCTACTCGGCGCTCGACGCAGACTCCGAGGGCGAGGAGGGCCGCTTCTACGTCTGGGACGAGGACGAGCTGCGCGAGGCGCTCGCCGACGCAGGGGTCGCCGCCGATTCCGCCGAGCGGGTCCTCGGCTACTGGGGCGTGAGCGCAGCCGGCAACTTCGAGGGCAAGAACATCCTGCACCTCCCACTCGGCGCCAACGCGAAGCCGCCGCCGGAGCTCGCAGATGCTCGTACCGCCCTCTACGCCTGGCGCGACCGCCGCGTCCGCCCCGGCCTCGACGACAAGCGGCTCTGCTCTTGGAACGCCCTGATGATCGCCGCGCTCGCCGACGCCGGCGCAGGGCTGGGCCGCCACGATTTCGTCGACGCCGCCTGCTCCTGCGCCCGCTTCGTCTGGGAGTCGATGCGGGACGCGGACGGCCACCTGCTGCGCACCTGGAAGGACGGCGAGGCGCGCCTCAACGCGTACCTCGAGGACCATGCCTTCCTGATCGAGGCGCTGCTGCGCCTCTACGAGGCGACGCTCGAGGTGCGCTGGTTCGACGCCGCGCGGGAGACCGCCGACGCGATGATCGAGCGCTTCGCGGACGACGAGCGCGGCGGCTTCTTCACCACCTCCAGCGACCACGAGGAGCTGATCGCCCGCCGCAAGGACGTCGGCGACCACCCGATCCCCTCGGGCAACTCCTCAGCCGCCTACGGCCTGCTCCGGCTGGCCGCGCTGACCGGCGAGCGCGAGTACGAGGAGAGGGCCGTCGGCGCCATGCGCCTCTTCGCACCGGCCGCCGCGCGGCACCCCGACGCCTTCGGCCACCTGCTACAGGCGATCGACTTCCACCTCTCCCCCGTCCGCGAGGTGGCGCTCGTTGCTCCCGCCAACGGAGATGGCGGTGCCCCGCTCTCGGAGCTGGCCTCCGTCGTCCGCTCGGCCCACCGCCCGCATGTCGTCCTGGCGGGGGGTCCGGAGGGCTCAGACCGGCCGGAGCTGCTCCGGGAGCGCACTGCGGTCGAGGGCCACCCCGCGGCCTACGTCTGCGAGCACTTCGCGTGCAAGGCGCCGGTCACCGAACCGAAGGAACTCGAGGCGGCACTCGGCTAGACCCGACTAGAGAATCGGCAGGAACTGCTCGATCTCGTGGGGCGTGACCTGCACCCGGTAGTCCTCCCACTCCGCGCGCTTGATCTCGATGAAGCGGTTGAAGGCGTGCTCGCCGAGCACCCGCAGAACCAGCTCGGACTCGGCCGCGATCTCGATCGCCTCGCCGAGCGTCTCCGGCAGCTCCTCTATCCCCCGCCGCTGCCGCTCCTCGGGCGTCAGGTGGTAGAGGTTCTGCTCCATCGGCTCCGGCAGCTCGTAGCCGTGCTCGATCCCCTCCAGGCCGGCGTGCAGCATGCCGGCGAAGCAGAGGTAGGGATTGCAGGCGGGGTCCGGGCAGCGCAGCTCGGCGCGGGTCGCCTGCTCCTTGCCCGGGTGGTAGAGCGGCACCCGGATCAGCGCTGAGCGGTTGCGGCGCGACCAGGCCAGGTAGACCGGCGCCTCGTAGCCGGGCACGAGCCGCTTGTAGGAATTGACCCACTGGGCGAAGAGCGGCGCGATCTCCCGCGCGTGCTTGAGCTGGCCGGCGATGAAGGCCTTGGCGACGTCGGAGAGGAAGTACTGGTCGTCCGGGTTGAAGAAGGCGTTCTTGCCGTCGCGGGAGAGCGACTGGTGCACGTGCATCCCCGAGCCGTTCTCGCCCTGCAGCGGCTTCGGCATGAAGGTCGCGTACCAGCCGTATTTCATCGCGTACTCCTTGACCGTGATCCGGTAGGTCATGCAGTCGTCGGACATCGCGAGCGCGCCCTTGTAGCGCATGTCCACCTCGTGCTGGGAGGGGCCGACCTCGTGGTGCGCGTACTCGACGTGGATGCCGAGCTGCTCGAGCGCAAGGATCGTCTCCCGCCTGACGTCGGTGCCGGCGTCGAGGGTGGTCAGGTCGAAGTAGCCGCCCTCGTCGAGGACCTCGGGCGTCCCCGACTCGGGCCGGTCCGAGCGGAAGTAGAAGTACTCGAGCTCCGGCCCGATGAAGTAGTCGTCGAAGCCCATCTGCTTCGCCCGGTCGAGGGCCCGGCGCATGATCCAGCGCGGATCGCCCTCGTACGGCTCGCCCCCCGGGACCCGGATGTCGCAGAACATCCGCGCGCTCCGGTTGCGCTCCTCCGGCCGCCACGGAATCAACCGCAGCGAGGTCGGATCCGGCATCGCGATCATGTCCGACTCCTCGATCGGGTTGAAACCGGTGATCGACGAGCCGTCGAAGCCCATGCCGCCCTCGAACGCGTCGTCGAGCTCCGCGGCGTGGATCGAGAAGCTCTTCAGCTGGCCGAGCAGGTCGGTGAACCAGAGCCGCACGAAGCGGACGTCGTTCTCCTCGCAGTAGGCGATCGCCTCCTTGGCGTTGGTGGCGACTGCTTCGCTGGCGGCCATCCACGGAAACCTATCGCCGTGTCACATCCGGAGGCTCCCGAGCGTCGTAGGAGAAGACAGAACCAACGAATTCCCTGTACACTTACGAGGCGTAAGTAACCGGCTAAAAGTAAAGTAAAGTCCTTGTGAAACGGCGGTATTACGAGAGATGACCGTAAAGACAGACGTCAGCCGATTCCACATCCACGACGAGCTCACCGCCCCGGATGGCAGCGCTCCCCTGATCAAGAGCATCCAGACCGCCGGCGGCGCCGTCTCCAAGTTCATCGGCGTCCTCGCCGAGTCCCCCGCCGCGCTCCGCGGCTATACCCGCCTCCGCACCGAGCTCCGCTCGAGCAGGTTGCCGCGAGCGACCCGCGAGCGCATCGGCCTCGCGGTGGCGGAGTGGCGCAACGACCCCTACACCCTGACCCAGTACGCCCGCACCGCTCGCGTCGCGGGCCTCGGCCTCGACGAGGTCGCTCGGGCCCGCAACTTCACCTCCTCGGACGAGAAGGAGGCGGCCCTGCTGACGCTGATCGAGGCGACCCTGAACCCCGCCGAGCGGCCGCCCCACCACGTGGTTGAGGAGGCACGCGAGGCCGGATGGAGCGACGAGGAGATCCTCGACGCCGTGGCCGAAGCCGCGCTGGCCGAGTTCGAGAGCCTGTTCGCCTCCGTGGCGGCGCTGCCGCAGGAGGGCGATCCCGCGGTGCTCAGGTCGGCCGCGGCGTAGCCCGGCCTAGAGCGTAGGCGTCGTCGTCGTCGTCGGCGCCGTCGGCGCGGGGGCCGGCGTAACTGTCGCCGTGATCGGACCCGACCCGACCGTGAGAAAGCCAACCCGCTTCGCGGTCTTCTTGGTCAGGTCCCACGTGTAGCCCCTATGGAAGGGCCCGCGGTCGATCACGGTCGCAGTCACGCTCGCTCCGCCATAGCTGAAGGTCACCTGGGTCCCGCAGGGCAGGCTCCGGTGGGCGACGCCGAGGGTCTGCGGGGTCAGCACTGTGCCGCACGCCGTCTCCTCGCCCCAGAAGCCGGGGCCGTACCAGGTGGCCGACTTGTTGACCGTCCAGCTGCCCGGAGAGGTGCTGGGCTGGGCGGTCGGCTCGGTCGTCGTGGTGGTGCCACCCGGGACACCCCCGGTCTGGGCGCTCGCGGCAGGCGCGGCTGCCAAGACCACGACAAGGGATGCGAGTCCCGCAATCGCACGAATTATTCGCTTGCTCGTCAAACCTTCCTCTTTCGTTGCTTACGGGGTTAGCTGACGGGCTCGCGCTGAAAGATCGCGCTACGCGGCGCAGTGGCCGCGACTCGCCCCAACATGTGGGTCCCCCGCTCTCCGGCCGTTTCGAGTGGCTGGAGATTCAGCGGAAGTGCGCGGCGCAGCCTAGCAAAGGCCCGGTCCTCGTTCTCCACACCCTTGCGATTCGGTCGTTCAGCCCCGAACCTTCGCCGCGCACGCAATCGCCCAATCAACTCACCTCCATAAGCTCCCGGCCATGCCGGGAGCACTGGTGACAGGAGCCGGACGAGGGATGGGCCTGGAGATCGCCCGCCGGCTCGTCGCACGCGGCTACGAGGTCGCGGTCACCGACGTCGACGAGTCAACGACGACCGCGGCCGCCGAGGGGCTCGGCGACCGAGCCTGGCCGCTGCCCCTCGACGTCACCGACACGGAGGCGGTCAACGCCGCCGCCGACCAGGTCGTGGAGCGGTCGGGGTCGCTCGATGTCTGGGTGAACAACGCCGGCATCCTGATCACCGGGCTGGCACACGACCAGCCGATCGACGTCCACCGCCGGATGCTCGAGGTGAACGCCGTCGGCACCTTCAACGGCACCCTCGCGGCGATCGAGCGGATGCGCCCCTCCGGCCGCGGCCGGATCATCAACATCATCTCGCTCGCGGGGCTCGCCGCAGCAACCGGCATCGTCGGTTACTCAGCGAGCAAGCACGCCGCGATCGCCTTCAGCCTCGGGACGGCGGCGGACCTGCGGCGCGCAGGCCTTGGCGGCATCACGATCAGCTGCGTCTGCCCGGACGGCGTCTGGACGCCGATGATCAACGACAAGCTCGACGACCCGAATGATGCGCTCTCCTTCTCCGGGGTGATGCTGATGCCCGAGCAGGTGGCCGAGCACGTCGAGGAACTGATCGACAAGCCCAAGCCGGTCGTGACGATCCCGCGCTGGCGCGGCCGCTTCGCCCGCTTCTTCGACCGGCATCCCGGGCTCTCCCTCCGCCTCACCCCCCTGCTGATGCGCGACGCCCTCCGCCGCCAGCGCGCCTTCAAGAAGAGGGTGGAGTCGGGCAAGTGGCCTCCTCCGGAATACCGCTGAGGGGCCCGCACGACCCCGGCACCAGGGCCGGCCGCTTCCACACTGCCCGGGGACCGATGGGCGCGGCCGGCTGGCTGCGCTACCCGGCGGCCTGGCTGCGCGCTAAGAGCGGCCGGGTGCCCGAGCGCCCCTGGATCGTCCCGGCCGCGATCGGCTGGCTCGGCCGCCGCATCCGCTCGGACTGGTCGGTCCTCGAGCTCGGCTCCGGCCGCTCGACCGCCTGGTTCGCGCGGCGCGCCCGGCACTTGATCAGCCTCGAGGACAACGAGCACTGGTACCCGCGCACCCGCGAGCGCCTCGCGGCCGCTGGGCTCTCTAACGTCGACCTCAGGTTGAGGCCGGTAGAGGATTTCCCGAGAGAGGTGGCGGCGCTGCCCGACGCGAGCTTCGACCTGGTGGTGATGGACTTCCTGGAGGCGCCGGGGGTGACGCGGATCGACGCGCTGCGACCTGCACGGGAGAAGGTCATGCCCGGCGGCCTGCTGCTGCTCGACGACTCCGACCGCCCCGGCTACGCGGAAGCGTACGAGCTGCTCGCCGGCTGGCGGCAGCGGCGCTTCACCGGCATCAAGGACGAGTGGCCGGAGGCCTGCGAGACGGCCATCTTCCGAAGGCCCAACTAGAAGGGCCCCCTTGCGGGGGCCCTTCCGTAGCGAACCTGTAAGCCGGATTCTGTCGGGGGCAGCCATCCATCTCTGCGGCCCACCTGGACCTCGCCGGGCCGGGTCGGCGGTCCTGCTTGGCCTTGCACCGGGCGGGGTTTGCCATGCGCGCCTACGTCACCGCGGCGCCGGTGCGCTCTTACCGCACCCTTTCACCCTTGCCTGTGCGCGGCTCACGTGTGGCCGCGCCATCGGCGGTCTGCTCTCTGCGGCACTTTCCCGCGGGTTTCCCCGGGTGGGCGTTACCCACCGCCCTTGCCCTGTGGTGTCCGGACTTTCCTCGAAGACTCCTTTCGTTGTCCTCGCGACTGCCTGGTTCGCGAAGACCAAGGGTAGCCCCGGGCGCCGGATCGGCGGAGCGGATTCGCCCAGTTTGCGAGGGCGTCAGGCGAGCTGGGACCCACAGGTCTCACAACCTGAGGTCGCCAGCTCTCCATGACAGACCGGGCACTCGGCCCGGCCGCGAGCCGTCAGGGCCTCCCAGGCGCCGAGGATCGAATCTTCAAGCGTCACCTCGGACGGCTCGAACAGACGGGTCTCCTCTTCGACCGCAAGGACGGTCACGAGACCCTCCTGAAGACCCCTACGACGCGGCCCAGCAGGCGCACGTCGCGGGTGCGAATCGGCTTCATGCTCTTGTTCTCCGGCTGCAGCCGGATCTGATCCTTTTCACGGAAGAAGCGCTTTACGGTGGCCTCATCCTCCAGCAGGGCCACCACGATCTCGCCGTCGCGGGCGCGCTCCGTGGGGCGCACCACGACGAAGTCCCCGTCGATGATGCCGGCGTCCTTCATGCTCTCGCCGCGCACCCGGAGGATGTAGTCGCCGTCCTCGCCGCCGACCACGTCCGGAACCTCGAGGTACTCCTCGATGTTCTCCTCGGCCAGAATCGGCGAGCCGGCCGCGACCTGGCCGACCAGTGGCAGGCCGGAGGGCCGGACGGCCTTCTTGGCCCGCTCGACCATCACCTCGAGGGCGCGCGGCTTGGACGGATCGCGCTTCAGCACGCCGATGCTCTCGAGCTTGGAGAGGTGGGCATGCACCGTCGAGGAGGAGTGCAGGCCGACCGCCTTGCCGATCTCCCTGACAGTGGGGGGATAGCCATGCTTGGCCAGGTAGGTGCCGATGTAGTCGAAGATCTGCTTCTGCCGCTTCGTCAGGTCCTTGACCAGGTCCACTTAGGCCTCCTCAGCCGGGCCGCTGCGATGGTGGGCGAACACATGTTCGTGAGAGTAGCGCGGGCCGCGGACGGTTGCAAGCAGTGTTCTGAGGCGAACGATCTCCTGCCCACGGCGACTATCATCGGCTGCCCTCGCGGCTGTGGCGGAACTGGTAGACGCGCAAGGTTGAGGGCCTTGTGGCCCTAACGGGCCGTGGAGGTTCGACTCCTCTCAGCCGCATCAAGAGCCCGCTCCGGCGGGTTCTTTATCTCAGGAACGACCCCAGCGACGCCGTCAGCTCCCGCGGCGCCTCTTCCGGGATGAAGTGACCCGAGGGCAGCGGCCCGCCCTCGACGTGGTCGGCCCAGCGCCGCCAGACCTCGAGCGAGTCGGACATCGCCCCCTCCTCCGAACCCCAGTGGACCAGCACCGGGCAGGAGATCCTTCGCCCCGCCTCACGGTCCTCGGCGTCCTCCTGACGGTCGAGGTGGAAAGAGGCGCGGTAGTCCGCGCACATCCCCGGGATCGTCTCGGCCGTGAAGCCGCGGAGGTACTCCCGGGTCGCCTCCTCCGAGATCCCGTCGGGCTCGGCAGTCCAGGAGGTGAGGATGTCCCGGAGCACGTACTCCGCGCTGCCGGCGATCACCCGCTCGGCGAAGGGCGCGGGTTGCGCCAGGAGGAACCAGGGCCAGTAGCCGAGCGAGGCCTTCTCGGCCATCCGCTCGAACTGATCGACCGTCGGGACGATATTGAGCACGGCGAGGCTCTCGATCGCGTCGGGGTGGTCGAGCGCCATCCGGTAAGCGACGCGCCCGCCGCGATCGTGACCGACGACGGCGAAGCGCTCGTGGCCCAGCTTCGCCATCAGCCCGATCAGCTCGTTCGCCCGCTCGCGGTTCGAGTAGCCCTCGCCCAGCGGGCCCCCGGGCTCCGAGTGGCTGTCGCCGTAGCCCTTCAGGTCGCAGACGACGACGGTGTGGTCACGCGCGAGGTCCGGCGCGACCTGGTGCCAGCAGTAATGCGTCTGTGGAAAGCCGTGAAGCAGGAGGACGGCCGGCCCCTCGCCCGCGACCCCCGGCCGGTAGCTCGTCGGCCCGACCGTGACCTCGCTGTAGTCGAATCCGTCGATGCCCATGTCGATCGGTCCTTGCGCACGGCCCGCCGTTACGTGACTGTCCTTAGCTCCTGACCGCGGGCGGCGGGGACGCCCGATGGCCCTGGTCGTCGCACGGCGGGACGACGTTCTTGTGCTCGCGCTCGACGATCACGAGCTGCCGCTCCATCTCGTCCGGCTTGATGCTCCCGCTGCTGTTCTCGTAGGGGTGGTCGAGAAACCAGACCAGGAGCAGGCCCGAGATGACCAGCGCGGCGATCGCCGCGATCAGGCTCCCCTGCACGACGAAGCCCTCGCGACGGTCGGCGAAGAAGAAGGCGAAGCCGATCGTCACGAGGGCGCCGAGGCTGAGGAAGAACCAGACCGGCGCCGGAATGGAGCGGTTGGCCTCGCTGAGCCGCTCCCGCCGGCCGTCGGTCCGGTTGTCCTGCTGCGCGAGGAGCTGCAGGAACGCGGCCTTCTGCGCCTCGGTCCGGGGTCTCAGCTGCTTGAGACCGCCCTGGAAGCTGTTCACCCACGCCCCCACCAGCGGGCTCCGGTCCCCGCTCTCCATCGCGGGCCACTCCCCGTGGATCACGGCCCGCCCGTAACAGATCAGGACGCCCTCAAGCGGATCCTTCTCGGGCGGCGGGAAGAACTCGGCCGTCCGCGAGAGCTCCACCACCGACGTGGCCTCCTTCTCCGCACCGGCCTTGGCGTCGTTGAAGCTCTGGAATGCCGCGAGCACGACGAAGGCGAGGATGACCGCAAAGGCGGTGCCGAGGAAGGCGAAGATCCCGGCGCCGCGCTCGATCTCGATGAAGAAGTGGTCGGCCTTCGACCGGCGGCGGACCAGGTACATGAGGCCAACCGCCGCCGCGGCGCCAACCCCGACGATCAGTGCCACCAGCCAGAGGTTCACGCGGGCATCATGCCGCAGTCGGCTAGCTTGCCGGGCGGGGTATGAGCGGAGATCTGATCAAGGATCTGACGATTCCGCTGTTCACCGGCGCGATCGGCTACCTGACCAACTGGAGCGGCGTCTGGATGCTCTTCTATCCGGTCGAGTTCGCCGCCGGGCTCACCACGCCCAGCCCGACGTCAGCGAGGCGCTCCGCAGCGCCAGCCGAACGCGGACGGTGCGGCGCAGCATCCACCTCACCCCCTTTGGCTGGGACTTCTGCGAGCTCTGCCTACCCGGTGAGGTGCGTGAGCCAGAGTCCGCTGAGGACTGGGACGGCCCGGGCGGAGTCGAGCCCGCGGACTGAGCCCTCCATCCCGATCCCGCTCGCCGGGCCTCCCGCCGCAATCAGCAGCGGATCCCGGTCGGCCGCGCGGAGCCCGGCAGGGCCGAGCGGATCCGCCACCTGCACCGTGCCCTCCCGCAGCATCCGCAGCCGCTGTGCGGGCTGCGGCGCGACCAGGAAGGTGACACCGTCCAGCGACGGCCCCAGGCCGATCGGGCTGCCCCACCAGCCGGCGAAGCGGGAGAGGATCAGCCGGGCGGGGCCGCTCGGGCCGGCCTGGAAGGGACCGGTTCCGGAGCCGGGCTGATCGGTGAGGAAGCTGGCTCCGTTGCCGCTCTGCGGGTCCAGTGCGCGCGGCGAGACGATCCCCAGCCGCGGGTCGGCGAGCCGCCGGACCAGGTCCGGGACTGGGCTGTCGAGCAGAAAGCGGACCTCGTTGGGCCGCGGCGCGTCCACCGCGAACAGGTGGGGCAGCAGGCTCACACCGGCCGCGCTGCTCTGCCAGCGCCTCGAATTCGCGAGCACGGCGGCGGCGTTGAAGGGCGTGCCGTCCTGGAAGCGGACTCCTGAGCGCAGCGTGACGGTCCAGGTGGTCCGGTCGCGCGAGGGCCGCGCGCTCAGCGCCAGCCCGGCCTGCGGCGGGGAGCTTCCGTAGGGAGCGGAGAGGCGCTCGACCAGGGGCTCGTAGACCTGGCGGACCACGGTTTGCGACGCGCGGTCAGCGGCAGCGAGCGGGTCGAGCGTGGCCGGCAGGTGCGGGAGGGCGTAGGCGAGGGTGCCGCCCCCGCCCGCGGGTGGCAGGCCGGTGCCCACCACCGTCGTCCCCCCTCCTCCTCCTCCGCAGCCCGCCATGGCGAAAGTCGCAGAGGAGAACGAGGATGGCGGCGTGCCGCCGCATCAGTCCCCCCTAGAGCTTGAGGATGACGATGGCGTTCAGCGCCCAGAGGATCCCGAAGAAGATCGTCCACCGGGTCAGGTTCCGCTCGACCAGCGAGCCACCTCCGAAGGAGCTGCCGCCTCCGCCGATGCCGAACGCACCTGAGAGGCCGGCGTCCTTGCCGGAGTGCAGGAGCACCAGGAAGATCAGGATCACCGACATGATGACCTCGACCACGCTGAGCACGGTTGCCATGCGCGGCAGTGTAGAGATCAGCCCTAACCCCGGGCGTGGTAGACCGTGCCGCAGACCTTGGCGACCTTCTGCCTGATCCACGGCGCCTGGCTCGAACCGTCCTGCTGGGATGCGCTGGTTCCCCGTCTGGAGGAGCACGGGCACGATGCGGTGACGCCCGAGCTGCCCCTCCACGATCCCGCCGCGGGATACGACGACCGCATCCGGCCGGCCCTCGAGGCGATCGACGATGCGACGGGCCAGGTGGTCGTCGTAGGGCACTCGCAGGGGACCGCCTACTCATGCCTCGTCGCCGCGGAGGCACCGGTCTCGCTGCTAGTGCACCTCTGCCCCAGGCTGGGTGGGTTGGAGGAGCCGGCGAGCGCCCCGGCGAGGTTCAGGGAGGGCTTTCCCTTCCCGCCCGACCGGCCGGACGGCACCAGCGTCTGGGATGCCGAGTCGGCAATCACCGCCATGTTCCCCCGGCTACCGCCGCACGCCGCGCAGTGCGCTGGCGGATCGGCTGCGCCCGATGGCCATGCCCTCCGGCGAGTACCCGCTTCGTCGGCATCCCGACGTCGCGACGGCGCTGATCTACGCCACCGATGACGAGTTCTTCGAGCCCGCCTGGGAGCGGTTCATGGCGCGCGAGCTGCTGGGAGTGGAGCCGATCGAGATCCCCGGCGGGCATTTCCCGATGGTCGAGGATCCCGACTCCCTGGGCGACCTCCTCAGTCGCCTCGCCCGCGAGCACTCCTGAGCCGATCCATCCGCTTCAGGATGTCGATCGCCTCGGCGCGCAGCTCCATGTCCAGCCGCCGGAAGTCCTCGTCGCTGAGCTTGCCGGAGGCGTGATCGGCCTCGGCGTCGCGGATCTGCTGGTACTTGGCGCGCTTGCGCGCCTCGAGGTCGGCGAGCTCGGCCACCGACGGGTCCTCCGCCGGTGCGGAGGAGGGCCGGTCGCGCAGCGGCGCGGTCACGAACCAGGCCACGAGCACGACGATGGCGACGGCGAGCACGACTTCCATGGACGCAGGCTAGGTCGGCAGCGCACTAGGCAGCCCGGTCGGCTGTCCCCAGCTCACGCCCGAGGCGGGCGCGGTAGGCCGCTTCGAGCTGGCGGCGCGACTCGAGCGCGGGCCAGCCCGCCATCACCGCGCCGGCCAGGGCGATCAGCGCCCCGATCCAGATCCAGCCGACCAGCGGGTTGACGATCACCCGGAAGGTGGCGGGCGGCGGGTTCTGGACGTAGTGCTGGACCAGCGCCAGGATCGCGAACTCCTGCGCCGCCGGCGGCAGGTCAGCGAGCTGGCGGTTGCCCCGCTTGATGTCGGGATTGAGCACCGAGAGGTCCGGCTGGAAGGCTGTCCACAGGTCCCCACCGGCGCGGGTGCGCAGCCCCACCTCGCTGGTGGACTCCCCCATGAAGTAGCGGCCGATCGGCCCTGCGCTCGCATCATCGGCCGGGTAGTAGTTGCGCGCCGGCGCCAGCGAGGCGACGTGCCTGCCGTTGCGGCTGACGTCCAGGTGGGAGACGAAGGCGAGCCGCTCGGGCTGGGGGTCCGCCGTCAGGTTCCGGTAGGCGACGGTGTAGTCGCCGACCTTCGCGCTCTGGCCGACCCGCAGGCGCAGGTCCCTGTTCGTCTGGAAGCTCGAGGAGGCCGCGATCCCGATCAGGGTCAGGGCGATCCCGGCGTGCACGATGTAGCCGCCGTAGCGGCGGCGGTTGCGACCGACCGCCCGGGCCAGCGCGCGCGGGTATCCCTCGCCGGTGAGCGCGTGCCGGGTCGCGCCGGCCCGCCAGAACTCGCCGCCGAGGGCGACCAGGCTGAACCCCGCGAAGCCGAAGACGAAGAGCGCCCATGGATGGCCGCCGGCGTCGCTCACCGCGAGCAGCACCGCGATCGTCGCGACGGTGGCGATCCCCGGCCAGAGCAACAGCCGGCGCGCGGCGGATCCGCTGAGGCGGCCCCAGGCGAAGAGCGGGCCGAGGCCGGTGAAGAGCACCAGCAGGACCCCGATGGGCGTGACGTAACGGTCGAACCAGGGGGCGGCGAGGGAGTGGCGGGCGCCAGTGAAGAACTCGGAGATCAGCGGGAAGAAGGTGCCCCAGAAGATCACCAGCGCCAACCCGACCAGCAGCAGGTTGTTGATCAGGAAGATCGACTCGCGTGAGAGCAGGGAGTCGATCCGGCGCTCGGGCTTGAGCTGGTCGAGGCGGGTGACGATCAGGACCGTCGAGCCGACCGCCACCACGCCGATCAGGACGAGCAGGGGGCCGCCGACGGTCGAGGCGCCGAAGGCGTGGATCGACTGCAGCACGCCGGAGCGGACGAGGAACGTCCCCAAGAGGCAGAGGCTGAACGTCACCGAGATCAGGCTGACGTTCCAGACCTTCAGCATCCCCCGCTTCTCCTGGACCATCACCGAGTGCAGGAAGCCGGTGCCCACCAGCCAGGGCATCAGCGCCGCGTTCTCCACCGGGTCCCAGCCCCAGTAGCCGCCCCAGCCGAGCTCCTCGTAGGACCAGCGCGAGCCGAGCAGGAGCCCGATGCCGAGGAAGGTCCAGGCGACCAGCGCGAAGTTCCGCGTCGTCCGGATCCAGCTCGCGTCGAGCCGGCGGCTGACCAGGGCCCCGATGCAGAACGCGAACGGGATCGACCAGAGCACGTAGCCCGAGTAGAGCATCGGCGGGTGTACGGCCATATAGGGGTTGCGCAGCAGCGGCGTCAGCCCGGCGCCCTCCGGCGGCGCGGGCGAGAGATGGGCGAAGGGCTGCGCCTTGAAGATCATCAGCCCGATGAAGAAGGAGCCCAGCCCGGCCAGGATCGCGGTCGCCCAGGGGACGATCTCGCGGTGACGGCGGCGGGTGATGAAGAGGACGCCGCTCGAGGCGAGCGACAGCACCCAGGCCCAGAGCAAGAGCGAGCCCTCCTGGCTCGACCACATCGCCGTCAGCTTGTAGAAGGTCGGCGTGGTGGTCGAGGAATGGTCGGCGACGAGCGCAAAGTGGAAGTCGTCGCGGACGAAGGCGATCTCGATGAGCACCACCGCCCCCGTGAGCAGCCCGGCCATCGCGTAGACGGCGCGGCGCGAAGACTCGACCCAGCGCCGGTCCCCCGAGCGGCCACCGTAGACGGCGGCGCCCGCCGCGAACAGGGCGAGGAGCAGCGCAGCGGCCAGCAGTGCGGAGCCCAGGGTGGTCAGCTGGACTGCCCCGGGGTGGTAGTCGTGAACTTCGACGGGCACTTCGTGATCAGGCTGTCCCGCTGGCCGACGAAGGTGCCGCCCTGGAGCTTCCCGGTGACGATCACCTCGCGCCCGGCGGCGAACGGATCCGGCACCGTCCCCGTGTACGCGACCGGGATTGGATGGCTGCCGTCGCGGTCGGAGATCCGGAAGTCGAGCTGATCGCCCTGATGCTGGATCGACCCCGGAACCACCTTGCCCGTCAGCTCATAGGTCCCGCTCGGGTCGGCCTGGAGCAGCTGCGAGGGCTCCTTCGCCTCAGTCGAGGCGGAGAACGATGTGTAGACGAGGCCCGCGGCCAGCAGGACGGCCGCCGACAGCGCCACGACCAGGCGGATCTTTCGCTTCTTCGAGGGATCCACGGGGAGCCGTGGATTATCGCAACCGGCCCTTAAGAGCCGACAGCAGCCCTTTCGGGCCTCCGCCGCGCCGAGCAGCCCGCAGCAACTTCGGACGGGATCCTCCCGCCTTGGCCCTTAGCGCTGTCTCCGCGCAGCTGGCCGGCGCTCGCGGCATTGACCACCTTGACCGCCTTGCCCTTGCCCGACTGCGCCCTTCCCTGGGCGAGGGCGGGCCCGGCGACGGCGCCGAGAAAGGGGGCGCCGCGGCCACCAGGGCTGGGACCCTTCGGCCGCAGCGACGAATCGGGCGTCCTTGCCCTCTGTCCTCGGACGGGCATCCTTGCCCGCCTGAGACCCTGTCCCAGTCGCGCATCAGCGCCTCGCGCTCGGTCACTTGCCGGCGCGACCGAGTGCGAACTCGACCAGACGGCCGAACGGCCGGAAGGGGAGCAGCGTCGTGGCCACGTCGCCGCCGAGCTTCGCGTAGTCGAGCTTCTCGAGCAGTTCGGAAGCCTCCCTGCGCTCCGATGCGCTGAGCCTGGAGGGCCGCCCTCTCGACTTGCGGAGTAGCTGCGAGAGCCGCTTGCGCTCGTCAGGCTCGAGCTGCTTCCAGTGGTGGCGCGTGATCAGCGCCACCTCGGCGGCGGCCACGAGCCAGATGCGCCGCGCAACCCACTGGCTGCGGCGCGCCATCCGCCTACCTAAGCGAACGATCAAGAGCGGCGGACGGGTCTCGAACCCGCGACCTCGAGCTTGGGAAGCTCGCGCTCTACCTGCTGAGCTACCGCCGCAGTCTGCGAGCATTCTAGATCTCGCATGAAGGCAGGACACATAGCGCGCGCAGCCGCGGCGTACCGGGTCCACGGCGCGCGCTCGGCCTTCGACGCGGTCTCCATCCGTCCCTACGCGTCTCGGCCGAAGGGGTGCTCGCGGCCTGCCGCGAGCTACGTCGGATCATGAACCGCCACGGCGGCTGGGCCACGCCGATCTGGATCACGGAGGTCGGCTCGAGCACCGGCGGTCGCCGCTGGGGCAAGAGCAACCCGTTCAAGGCGACCGAGCTCTCCCAGGCGAGGTTCCTGACGCGGACCTACCGGATGCTGATCGCGTCCCAGCAGAGGCTCGGCCTCGAGCGGGTCGTCTGGCACACCTGGCGGAACGGCGTGCCCGGCAGCCCATGGACACTGGGCATGGGGCTGATCCACTTCGACGAGAGCGCCAAGCCGTCGCTTGCGGCGTACGCCCGGCTCCCCAGGTGAACGCGAAGTCCTTCGTCGTGATCGCGGCCGTGCTGGCCGTGATCGGCCTGCTCGCCTACGGCCTGCTCAGCAAGGGTGGCGATTCGCTCGCGGTCGGGGACCCTGCGCCCGACCGCGAGCTGACCACGCTCGACGGCACCGGCGGCGGCCGAGATCGCCGACTACCGCGGCCACTGGGTGCTGGTCAACTTCTGGGCCTCGTGGTGCCAGCCCTGCCGGGCGGAGGCCCCAGCGCTGGAGAGCTTCTGGAACGCGAACCGCGCGCGAGGCGCGGTGGTGCTCGGGGTCGACCTGGACGACGCTTCGGGCGATGCACAGAGATTCGCCGGCGACTTCCACCTCACCTATCCCCTGCTCCGCCAGGGCGACGGCGACTCGCTCAAGCAGGCCTACGGCATGACCGGGCTGCCGGAGAACTTCCTGGTCGATCCGCGCGGCTCGATCCGGCTGATCCAGCGTGGCCCGATCGACGCGCGCTTCCTGCGCGAGCGCGTGCAGCCGCTGATCCAGCGATGAGGGCGATCGCGCTTGCCTGCGCCCTCCTGGCGCTCGCGCCGGCGGCCGCGCGGGCGGTCGAGTCACGTGCCTCGCTGCCCGACATCGAGGACGAGGTGATGTGCACGATCTGCGGCACCCTGCTCGCCGAGTCCGAGTCCCCGCAGGCGGACCGCGAGCGAGCCCTGATCCGCAACCTCATCGCCCAGGGCAGGGACAAGAGCCAGATCGAAGACGCGCTGGTGGCGCAGTACGGACCGCGGGTGCTCGCGACCCCGAGCGGACACGGCTTCGACCTCCTCGCCTGGATCGTCCCGATCCTCGCCATCCTGCTCGTCGCGGGGGCGCTGGTCTTCGGGGCGATTCGCCTGAGGCGCAGGAGGGGCGACGGTGGCGGGCCGTCGCCGGAGCTTGACCCGGCCGACGCGGCGCGACTCAAGGAAGACCTCTCCGCATACGATCGCTGACCGCTGACGAGGTACGGACCCCGCTGGTTCGAACGGGCCGGGACGGTCGTGACGTTCACGTGGCGTCATCCGGCCAACCGGGGGCATCGTCTCCGCGGCACCCTGTCCGCTGTCGGCTTCCAGTGCATCTCGTTCCAGTCCCAGCGAGATCTCGGGCTACTCCCGGTGGCACACGGCTACATGCGCTCGGGCGCTGAGATCCCCAGCAGCCCGAGCGTGCGGGCAATCGTGCGCTTGGTGATCAGGCAGAGACCGAGCCGTGCTTCCTCGACGCCCGCGCCCTTGGCGCCCACCACCTGACAGTCGCGGTAGAAGGCATGGAAGTCGCGCGCGACCTCCATCGCGTACGCGCAGAGCCGGTGTGGGGCGCGCCGCTGCGCGGTCTCCGAGACCTCGTAGGGCAACTCGCAGAGGCGCTTGATCAGCGCCCGCTCCGACGGCTCCACGGGCAGGGCGGTGAACTCGGCGGCAGCGCGCTGCTCAGCCCCCTCCCCCGCCTTGCGCAGGATGCTCGCGATCCGGGCATGCGCATATTGGACGTAGTAGACCGGGTTGTCGTTCGAGGTCTTGCGGGCCAGGTCGAGGTCGAGGTCGACCGCGGTGTCGTGGCTGCGCTGCAGCATGAAGAAGCGCGCCGCATCGGCGCCGATGTCGTCGATCAGCTCGTCGAGAGTGACGAACTCGCCGCTGCGCTTCGACATCTGCGCCCGCTCGCCGCCCTCGATCACGTGGACCAGCTGCATGATCGCCACTTCGAGCGCGCCCGGGTCGTAGCCGAGCACCGTCAGCGCCGCGCGGAGCCGCTCCACGTAGCCGTGGTGATCGGCGCCCAGCACGTCGATCAGGCGGTCCGAGCCGCGTTCGAGCTTGTCGTGGTGGTAAGCGAGGTCCGAGAGCAGGTAGGTCGGGTCGCCATCCGAGCGGATCAGCACCCGGTCCTTGTCGTCTCCGAAGCTGGTAGTCCGCAGCCAGATCGCCCCTTCGCTCTCGTAGACGTGGCCGGCCTCACGGGCCTGGTCGAGCGCCCGCTCGACCGCGCCGGACTCGTGCAGGGCCCGCTCCGAGGACCAGGTGTCGAAGACGACGTTGTAGCGGCGTAGGGTCTCCTCGGCGGCGGCCACCATCAAAGCGATCCCCCGCCTGCCGACAGCATCGAGGTCGGCCGGGTCGATTCCCTCCGCCTCCAGGCCGCGGCCGATCTCCGCGACGTACTCGCCCTCGTAGCCGTCCTCGGGTAGAGGCTGCCCGGTCATCCTGGCGGCGATCGAGCTCGCGAACCGATCGATCTGACCGCCCCGGTCGTTGACGTAGTACTCGCGGGTCACCGGGTGGCCGGCGAACTCCAGCACGCGGGCGATCGAGTCCCCCAGGGCCGCGCCGCGCCCGCTGGCGGCGGTGATCGGCCCGGTGGGGTTGGCGGAGACGAACTCGACGTTGATCCGCTCCGTCACCTGCTCGGCGCTCTGCGGGCCGGCCGAGCCCATCGCCCTGGGCCGCGAGCTGCGCCGCGGCACCCCGGTACCACTCGTCCGAGAGGAAGAGATTGAGGAAGCCCGGCCCCGCGACCTCGATCCGCTCGGCCCTCCCCGCGAGGTTGCGGCCGAGCTCCTCGGCGAGCCTCTCGGCGGTGCCGCGCGGCTGCTCGCCCAGCGCGGGCGCGAGCAGCATCGCGGCGTTGGTGGAGTAGTCGCCGAACTCGGGCTTCGGCGGGCGCTCCAGGGTCGGGCGCGAATCCCTTGTGCGAGGGCGCTCCGCAGGCGAAGCCGAGGAGCGACCCGTTAAGTGAGGGCCGTCGCGCAGCGTCGACGCCGCCGCCTCGACGGCGGAGCGCAGCTCTGCGACGGGATCAGCCATGGAGAGGAGCCTACGGACTAGAGGTGGTACTTCTCCCCCGCGAGGATCTTGGTCGCGCGGAAGAGCTGCTCGAGCAGGACGACCCGGGCGAGCTGGTGGGCCATCGTCTGCGGCCCGAGCGAGAGGCGCTGCGTCGGCCAGCCCGAGCGTGTGGGCCGAGAGGCCCTCCGGCCCGCCGATCAGGAAGCAGAGGTCCTGCGCGTCGATCCGTCGCTCCGAGAGCCAGGCACTCCACGCGCGCGAGTCCATTGACCGGCCACCGCGATCGAGCGCGATCACGTGCGAGCGGGCGGGGATCCGGCCCTCGACGTTGACCTCGTCGCGGACCTCCACGATCTCCACCGGCTGGTGGCGCTGCAGCAGCTTGCGGTAGTGGGCGTCGGCCTCGCGCGAAGGGCGCCTTGACCTTTCCGACCGCGACGATCGTGACGTTCACGGGCGCTTGCCCTGCTCCCAGGCAAGCGCCGCGCCGATCCGGTCGATCGCCGGCGGGTGGGTGCCGAACAGGAACGTTGAAGATCCCGGGCGGGTCGGGGTCGCCGACGTTGCTGTCGGTGAGGCGCTGCTGCAGGTCGATCATCCCCCGCGGGTCGTTCGTGACCTGCAGGGAGAAGGTGTCGGCGCGGGCCTCCACCGCGCGGGAGAGCTGGTTGCCGGCGATGTTGATCACGAAGGAGGTTGCCGCGATCGCGAGGGCAAAGGCGGGCAGGAATGCAGGGGTGCCCGGTTCCGCGTGCTCGCGCTCCCGGCGATCGCGCCCGCCATCCCGGAGACGAAGATCAGCGCCAGCGGCGTCACGATCGCCACGAACAGCAGCCCGCGGGGGATGTCGTTGCCGTGCACGTGCCCGAGCTCGTGGGCGACGACGGCGCCCCGCTCGGACGGTGTCAGGTCGTCGATCAGCGTGTCGTAGAGGACGACTCGCTTGGTCGAGCCGAGGCCGTGACGTAGGCGTTGATCCCGGTGGTGCGCCGGCTGGCGTCGACCCGGTCGACCTCGCCGACGTCGACTCCGGCGCGCTGGGCCAGCGCGAGGACCTGCGACCGCACCGGCCCCGGAGGCAGCTCGTCGAACTTGTTGAAGAGCGGAGCGAGGACGACCGGCGCAAGCCAGGTCATGACGGCGGCGCCGATCACCACTCCGACGCTGCCTGGAATCCACCAGCGCCCGCCGAACCGCCGCATCAGGGCCAGCGCCACGGTCCCGACCAGACCGGCGAGCACGGCCGCGATCGCCGTCCCCTTCGCCCAGTCGCCCAGCCAGCCGCCGAGTGACTGCGTCGAGAGCCCGACGTCGACGGAGCGCTCGTGGCCCCAGATCCCGAACGGAATGGTGACCACGGCGATCACCACCGAGATTCCGGCCGCGGCGGCGGCACCGCCGAGCACCGGCCTCTCGCCCAGCCCTCCAGCACCCGGCGCGTGAGCGCCGGGCGGCCGGTGGCGAGCAGGACGAGTACAGCTCCCTCGGCGACGAGGCTACCCACCAGCAGCAGGCGCTGCCCGGAGGCATAGTCCCGCGCCCGGGTCAGCTCAGCGTGGGAGAAGTAGGCGCTCTCTTCGGCGTGGACCGGGTGCTCGATCTCCCGCGGGCGCAGCAGCCAGGCCGCCGCCTCGGCGACGACGACCGCGGCAACCGCGGTGACGCCGAGACGCACCCATTTCGACGACGATCCGGCAGGCACCGGCCTACGATAAACGGCCCCTTCGGGGCCCCGGACCACCGAGCCGTGCCAATCCCCATGAAGGTCGCCATCCTCACCGACATCCACAGCAACCTGCCGGCGCTCGAGGCCGTGCTCGCGGCCATCGACGACACCGGCATCGAGACGCGCTGGTGCCTGGGCGACGTGGTCGGCTACGGGGCGAGCCCGGACGAGTGCGCGCGCTCGGTCTCCGACCGCTGCGACCTCAGCCTGGTCGGCAATCACGACCTGGCGGTGACCGGGGAGATCAGCACCGACGTCTTCTCGGCGTCCGCCGCGGCGGCGGTCGAGTGGACCCGGGCGAACTCGGACGAGTCGACGATCGAGTTCCTGAAGTCGCTGAAGCCGGAGAACACCGAGCACGAGGTCGCCCTCTACCACGCCTCCCCCAGGGATCCGGTCTGGGAGTACGTGCTCGCTGTCGACCAGGCCAGGGAGTGCATCGCGCGAGCAGGCGGCGCGGGTCAGCCTGATCGGCCACTCGCACGTCGCGCTCTGGTTCTCGGACGGCGAGGGCCCTCCGGGCGGCGACGGCGGCGGTCAGGCCGAGGACGCCAAGGAGATCGACCTGGCTGAGAACCGCTGGCTGCTCAACCCCGGGAGCGTCGGGCAGCCCCGCGACGGTGACCCGCGGGCGGCCTGGCTCGAGCTCGACACCGACGCCTGGACGGCCAGCTACCACCGCGTCACCTACGACATCGACCGGGCGGCGGCCGCGATCAGGGACGCCGGGCTCCCCGAGCTGCTCGCCGACCGGCTTTACGTGGGTCAATGAGGCGCTTGGGGACGGTCACTAGTATCGCCGCGATGCCGAACAAGCTCCGGCCGATACTGCTTGCCCTCGTTCTGGCGGCCGCCGCCGGAGGCATTCTCGGCTGCGGCGGCGACAACGGCCCCGCGCCGTCGATCCCGCCGGCCAACGCCGCGATCCTGCGCAGCAAGATCGCCGAGATCAACGCCAACATCCAGAACGGCAGCTGCATCGTCGCCGGCGAGAAGACGGACGACCTGATCGCGGACATCCACGAGCTGCCCTCGTCGGTCAACGACCAGGTCGTCCAGGCGCTGGAGAGCGGCGCCAACAACCTGAAGCTGCTGACCGCCAACCCGGAGCAGTGCCAGGGGAACGCGCAGGTCACCACCTCCACCCCGTCGACGACCGAGTCCACCACGGTGTCGACCACGACCACGCGGACCCAGCGGACCCAGCCGACCACGACCACCGGGACCAACACCAGCACCGTGCCGAACGTGACCACCACGCAGACCCCGACGACCCCCACCCCGACCACCGGCGGCTCTGGCGGGATCGGGCCGGGAGGACTATGAGCCCGCGCGGCCCCAAGGGCGAGCTGATCTCGGATCGCTACCGGATCGAGGACCGCCTGGGATCAGGAGGAATGTCGTCGGTCTTCCGCGCCACCGACACGATCCTCGAGCGGACCGTGGCCGTGAAGATCCTCGCCGAGCACCTCTCGGACGACGAGCGCTTCGTCGCGCGCTTCCGCCGTGAGGCGCTCGCGGTCGCGAAGCTCGTCCACCCCAACATCGTCCAGGTCTACGACACCGGCGTCGACTCGGGCAGTCACTACATCGTCATGGAGTACGTCCGGGGCCGCTCGGGCGCGCAGCTGCTCCAGGCCGAGGGCAAGCTCGATCCGGAGACCTCGGTGGAGATCGGCGTCCAGGCCTGCGCCGGCCTCGACTACGCGCACCGCCACCGGATCATCCACCGCGACGTCAAGCCCGGGAACCTGATGATCATCGGCGGCCCCGCCGGCGGAGGCGACATGACGGTCAAGCTCGCCGACTTCGGCATCGCCCGCGCCACCGAGCAAACGCGGATCACGCAGGTCGGATCGGTCGTCGGGACGGCCGCCTACCTCGCCCCCGAACAGGCCCGCGGCGAGGAGGCGACGCCCTCCTCCGACGTCTACTCGCTGGGCGTCGTGCTCTACCAGTTCCTCACCGGCCGACTGCCCTACGAGGGCGCCTCGCTCGCCGAGCTCGCTGTGCGGCAGCAGTCCGAGCAGCCGCTCCATCCCAGCTCCTACAGCGAGGAGGTCCCGAAATCGGTCGGCGACGCGGTGCTGGTCGCGCTCGAGTCCGACCCGGCCAGCCGCTTCGCGGCGGCGGGCGAGCTGGCCGACGCGCTGCGGCGCGGCCTGCGGGGAGAGTCGCCCACCCCGACCGCCGCCACCCGGGTGCTCGGCGGCGACGAGCCGACCGCGGCGACCCGCCACATGCCTCGTACGCGGACCCAGCGCCGCCCACCGCGGCGGCCTGCGCCGCCACGCGGGCAGCCGCGGCCGGCGCAACAGCCGCGCCGGCGCCGGGCCTCCAGGGCCGCCCGCAACCTGCTCGCGCTGATCGTGATCCTGCTGCTCGCCGCCGTGGTGGCGATGGTCGTCGTGCTCGCCTCGAGCAACAACGGGGGGAAGATCAACCTCGATCAGGTGGTCAAGCAGAACGTCCAGGATCAGATCGACGCGCTCAACCAGGTGGTCCAGGACAACACGAAGTAGAGCCCGGCCCGGTTAGGGCAGAGCGCCGTCTAGCACAGCTCGGGTGTACTCGGAGAATGCGCAGTGGCCGATCGCCTCCCGCGCCGCCGCGACGAGCCGCTCCATGTAGGAGAGGTTGTGCACGGTCAGCAGCCGTGTGCCGGTCAGGTCCTTGTTCCTCGCCAGGTAGTGCAGATAGGTGCGGCTGTGGCGCGTGCAGGCCTCGCAGGCGCAGCCCTCGACCACCGGCGTGTCGTCGCTCGCGTAGGCGGACTTGGTCAGGTCGAGCCGGAAGCGGGAGTCGGGCTCCGGAGCGAGCGCTGTCCCGTGCCTGGCGAGCCGGGTCGGGATCGCGCAGTCGAAGAGGTCGATCCCCATGCCGATGCCGGCGAGCAGGTCGTCGATCTCGCCGATCCCGAGCAGGTGCCGGGGGGCCTCGTCCGGGAGCAGCGGGACGGTGAAGCCGAGGACGCCGTGCATCTCCTCCTTGTCGCGTCCGAGCGTCCCGCCGATCGCGATCCCATCGATTTCGGTCGCAAGCGTCCCCTCGGCCGAGAGGCGGCGCAGGTCCTCGTGGACGCCCCCCTGGACGATGCCGAAGACCGCCTGGCCGGCCGGGGCCTCGCTCTCGTGCCAGGCGAGGCAGCGATCGAGCCAGCGCAACGTCCGCTCGGTTGACCGGGCCGTGTAGTCGCGGTCGGCGTGGGCGGGCGTGCACTCGTCGAAGGCGAGCGCGATGTCCGAGCCGAGCGCGGCCTGGATCCGCATCGACTCCTCCGGGCCGAGGAAGCGGTTCGACCCGTCCAGCAGCGATTGGAAGGCAACCCCACGCTCGGAGATCTCGACCTTGGCGCCGCCCGGGGAGTTGCCCCGCCTCCCCTTGATCTCATCCGCCACGCCGCCGTGGGCGAGCGAGAAGACCTGAAAGCCACCCGAGTCGGTGATGATCGCCCGCTCCCACCCCATGAAGCGGTGCAGGCCACCGCGGGCGGCGATCAGCTCCTCGCCCGGAGAAAGATGGAGGTGGAAGGCGTTGCCCAGCACCATGTCGTAGCCGAGCGACGCAACCTCGGCCGAGGAGAGCCCGCGCACGCGAGCCCTTGGTCGCCAGGGGCACGAAGGCGGGCGTCTCGACCGTCCTATGGCCGAGATTGATCAGGCCCGCGCGGGCGTCGCCGTCGCGGGCCTGTATCTCGAAGCTGAGCCTGTCCGAATTCGAGCGGATCTGGACAGGGTATTTATGCGAGGGTGCGCCGCTAGGCGCAACCCGTTATGTGCGGTCCTCGCCGGTCGACTCGACCGTACCCTTGCCGATCTGCACTCGCGTCGGCTTCGCCTCGGCCGGCTTCGGGATCCGGACCTCGAGCACGCCGTTGTCGAACTTGGCCTCGACCTTGTCGGGGTCGATGCCTTGCGGCAGGGTCAGGGAGCGCGAGAAGCTGCCGAAGGCCCGCTCGACACGGTGATAGCCCTCGTCCTTCTCCTCGTTCTCGGCGTTGCGCTCGCCCGAGACGGTCAGGACGTTGTCCTTGATCTGGATGTCAACGTCGTCCTCGGTGAGTCCGGGGAGATCGCCGCGCAGCACGAGGCTGTCCTCGGTCTCGGCGAGGTCCATCGCGGGAATCCAGCGGCGCCCGCTGGCGCTGCCGTTCCCACGCGTGTCGAAGAAGCGGTCGAAGAGGCGATTCATGTCGCTCTGCAGTGAGTCGAGCTCACGAATCGGGTCCCAACGAACCAACCTGAGTCGCCTCATGTCAAGTCTGAGGTTAGCCCCCCTCTGGAGCCAGCAGGCTTTTCCCGGTCATCGCGTCGGGTTGTGAGATGCCCAGCAGCTCCAGGGCGGTGGGCGCGACGTCGGCGAGGATGCCGCCGTCCCGAAGCTTGACGCCCGTGTCCGTGATGACAAGTGGCACGGGATTGGTGGAATGGGCGGTGTTCGGGGACCCGTCCGGCTCCAGCATCTGCTCGCAGTTGCCGTGATCGGCCGTGACGATCACGGCGCCGCCCTTGGCGTGGACCGCCTCGACCACCTCGCCGAGCCGGCCGTCCACCTCCTCGACAGCGGCGACCGCGGCCGGGATCACGCCGGTGTGGCCGACCATGTCCGGGTTGGCGAAGTTGATGATCCCGAAGCGGTAGCCGTCGGCGCTCCAGTGCTCGGTGAACAGATGCGCCGCGCCGGCGGCGCTCATCTCCGGCTTGTGGTCGTAGGTCGGGACGTCGCGGGGCGAGTCGGCGAGATAGCGCTCCTCCCCGCTCCACTCCTCCTCGCGGCCGCCGTTGAAGAAGTAGGTGACGTGCGCGTACTTCTCCGTCTCGGCGACGTGCAGCTGGCGATCCCCCCGCTCGGCGATCACCTGCGCGATCGTGACGTCCGGCTCGCGCGGCGGGAAGGCGACCGGGTAGGGCCAGCCGTGCTGGTACTCGGTCATCGTCGTCAGCTCGAAGGGGCCGGCGCCGCCACGGTCGAACTCGTCGAAGTCGGGCTCGCCGAGCGCTCGAGTCAGCTGCCGAGCCCGATCGGGGCGGAAGTTGATGAAGATGAAGGGTTCGTCGGGCGCGGCGCCGTCGTAGTCGCCGATCACCACCGGCTCGATGAACTCGTCGGTGACGTCCCGCTCGTAGGACTCCTTGATGGCGCCGACGGCGGTCTCCTCGCGCGGAGCCTTCGCGTGGACGATCGCGTCGTAGCCCCGCTTGGTCCTGTCCCAGCGGCGGTCGCGGTCCATTCCCCAGTAGCGGCCGCCGACCGTGCCGATGCGGCCGGTGTGGCGCAGCCAGCGCTCGACCTCCTCGACATAGCCCGCCCCGTTGTGTGGGAGCGTGTCCCGGCCGTCGGTGAGCGCGTGCAGGACGAGGTCCGTGACCCCCTCCTCCCCCGCCAGCTCGATCACCGCCTCGATGTGCTCCCAGCCGGAGTGAACCCCGCCGTCCGAGATCAGCCCGATCGCGTGCAGCCGGCCACGTCGGGACTCACGGGCGGACCCGCAGGCGGCGCGCAGCGCCGGATTCTCGAAGAAGCTGCCGTCCGCGATCGCGTCGTCGATCCGGGCCAGGTCCTGCTTGATGACCGCGCCGGCGCCGAGGTTGAGGTGTCCCACCTCGGAGTTGCCCATCTGGCCGTCGGGGAGGCCGACGTCGCGGCCGGAGGTGGAGAGCGTCGTGTGCGGGTAGGACGCCCAGAGCTCGTCGAAGACCGGGGTGCTCGCCTGCGAGATGGCGTTGCCGGGGCCGTTCGGGGCGATGCCGAAGCCGTCGAGGATGACGAGCGCGAGCGAGGGCACCGGGACTCCCTCCGGTCCCGGGGGCAGCGGGCTCATCCCGCTGCGGCGTCGACGATCGCGGCGAAGTCGCCGGGATCGAGGCTGGCGCCGCCGACCAGCGCGCCGTCGACGTCCTCCTGCGAGATCAACTCCGCGGCGTTGTCTGGCTTGACCGAGCCGCCGTAGAGGATCCGGATCGCGGCGGCGGCGTCGTCCGAGCGAGATCCGATCAGCCCGCGGATCAGCGCAATCGCCTCCTGAGCCTGCTCGGGCGTGGCCGTGCGGCCCGTGCCGATCGCCCAGAGCGGCTCATAGGCGATCACGACGTCGGCGAGACTGTCGTCGTCCACGTCGGCCAGGTCGGCCTCGATCTGCCGGGTGAGCACCCCCTCGGTCTCATCCGAGTCGCGCTGGGGCTCGTTCTCGCCCACGCAGAGGATCGGCTCCAGGCCAGCACGCAGCGCGGCAGGCACCTTCCGGCAGAGCGCCTCGTCGGACTCGCCGAAGTACTGCCTGCGCTCGGAGTGCCCGAGGATGACGCCGTCGACGCCCAGCTCCACCAGCATCGGGGCTGAGACCTCGCCCGTGAAGGCGCCCTCCGCCTCCTCGTGCATGTTCTGGGCGGCGACCCGGGCGGGGCTCTGTGCGCATTGCTCGACGGCCGCCTTGAGGGACGGGAACGCCGTGCAGATCACCACCTCGGCCCCGGCCTCCGGCACGCGCGGCAGGAAGTCGGCGAGGAACCACTCGGTCTCCTCGATCGTCTTGTGCATCTTCCAGTTGGCAGCAAGAAGCGGTGTCCTAGGCATCCTGGAGCGCCTCCACACCAGGGAGATCCCGGCCCTCCATCAACTCCAGCGAGGCGCCGCCGCCGGTCGAGATCCAGCCGACCGAGTCGGCCAGGCCGAACTTGTGCAGGGCCGCGACCGAGTCGCCACCCCCCACCACCGTGTGGCCAGGGGCCGCGGCGACAGCCTCGGCGACGGCGCGCGTGCCGACGTCGAAGGGCTCGACCTCGAACGCACCCATCGGGCCGTTCCAGAAGACCGTCCCTGCCCGGGCGATGCGCCTTGCGAAGTTGGTGGTCGTGTTCGGAGCCGACGTCGAGGCCCATCCAGCCCTCCGGCACGTCGACGCCGTTCAGCTCCCGGGTCTCGGTGCCGGGCTCGAGCTCCAGGCCGAGCACCAGGTCCTCCGGCAGCTCGAGGATCGTGTCGCTGCCCTCCGCCTCCTCGAGCACGCGCTTGGCGGACTTGACGCCCTCGGCCTCGACCAGCGAGTTGCCGGTGTCGCGACCCTCGGCCTTGAAGAAGCTGAAGCACATCGCGCCGCCGATCAGGATCTCCTCGGCAAAGCCGAGGAAGCGGTCGATCACGCCGAGCTTGTCAGTCACCTTGGCGCCGCCGAGGACGATGATCAGCGGTCGCTGCGGGTCGTCGCGAACCGCGGTCAGCTCGACCATCTCCTTCTCGAGCAGGAGCCCCGCGTAGCCGGGCAGGTGGTGCGCCACCCCCTCGGTGGTCGCGTGGGCCCGGTGGGCCGAGCCGAAGGCATCGTTGACGTACAGGTCGGCGAGGCTCGCGAGCGCCTCGGCGAGGGCAGGGTCGTTCTTGGTCTCCCCCTCCTCGAAGCGGCTGTTCTCCAGCATCAGGACGTCGCCGGGCCCGAGCTCGCGCGCCATCGCAGCGACCTCATCGCCCACCACCCCGGGGGCCAGTTTCACCTCAGTGCCGAGCAGCTCGCCGAGCCGCGTCGCGACCGGCGCCATCGAGAGCGCCGGATCGTGCCCCTTCGGTCGCCCGAGGTGCGAGACGAGCACAGCGCTCGCCCCTCGCTCGCGCAGGAGCTCGATCGTCGGCAGCGAGGCGCGGATCCGGGTGTCGTCGGCGACCTCCTCGCCGCCGTCGAGCGGGACGTTCAGGTCGGCGCGCAGCAGGACGCGCTTGCCGTCCAGCTCCGCGTCTCTGACGCTCGCCTTCGCGAACGAGCGGGACGTCGATCGCCTCAGGCACCGACCGTCGCCGGCTGCAGCACCTTCTCCGCCAGCTCGACGCAGCGGTTCGCGTAGCCCCACTCGTTGTCGTACCAGGAGAAGAGCTTGCACGAAATTGCCGTCGACGACCGGGGTCTGCTCGGCGTCGAAGATCGAGGAGTGCGGGTCGGTGACGATGTCGGTGGAGACGATCGGGTCCTCGGTGTACTTGAGGATCCCGCTGAGCGGGCCCTCGCGCGGCCTCCTTCATCGCCGCGTTGATCTCCTCGACGCTGGTCTCCTTCGCCCGACGTCGCAGATCAGGTCGACCAGCGAGCCGGTGATCACCGGGGCGCGGACGCCATGCCGTTGAGCTTGCCCTTCAGGTCCGGCAGCACCAGCCCGATCGCCTTGGCGGCGCCGGTGCTGGTCGGGATCAGGTTGACGGCGGCCGCGCGGGCGCGGCGCAGGTCCTTGTGCGGCATGTCCTGGAGGCGCTGGTCCGCCGTGTAGGCGTGGATCGTGGTCATCAGGCCGCGCTCGATGCCGACCGTGTCGTTGAGCACCTTCGCGACCGGCGCCAGGCAGTTGGTGGTGCAGGAGGCGTTGGAGATGATGTCGTGCTTCTCGGGGTCGTAGTCGGACTCGAAGTTGACCCCGAGCACGACGGTGATGTCGGGCTCCTTGGCCGGCGCCGAGATGATCACCTTCTTGGCGCCGGCCTCGAGGTGCTTCGCGGCGCCGTCGCGGTCGGTGAAGAGGCCGGTGGACTCGATCACGACCTCGACGCCCAGGTCGCCCCAGGGGAGCGCGGCCGGGTCCTTCTCGTTGAGGACCTTGATCTCCTTGCCGTCGACCTTGATCCCGCCGTCGGTCGACCTCGACCTCGCCCGGGAAGCGGCCCAGGATCGAGTCGTAGCGAGCAGGTGGGCGCACATCTCGGCGTCGATCAGGTCGTTGACCGCGACGAACTCGAGGTCCGAGCCCGCCTCGTGGGCCGCGCGGAACAGGTTCCGGCCGATGCGCCCGAAGCCGTTGATGCCCACCTTGACTGCCATTTGAGGTCCTCCTAGAGGGGTTGCTGTTCAGCCCAAATTATCGGCCAGGCCGCCGCCCGTGGCTGAGCCGGAATGGGTCAGCGGTCGTGGGCGACGCAGACCTCGACCAGGTAGCCGTCCGGGTCGCTGAGCCGGCAGGAGTAGTTGCCCGGGCCCGAAGGCGGGCGCGCTGCCCGGCTCGGCGACGGGATCGCCGCCGTTCGCCGAGCCCGACTCGAACGACGCCTTGACCGCCGGGATGCTCTTCGCCGGGAAGGAGATCAGCCCGTATCCGGGCCGCTGGGAGTCCTCCTCGGAGATGAAGAACTCCGGCCTTGATCAGCCCCCAGCTGACCGCGTTCGCGGGCGCCTCCTGGCGGCGCCAGCCCAGCGGGGCCAGGATCGAGTCGTAGAACGCACCGCTGCGTTCGAGGTCCGAGACTTTGACGGCGGCGTAATGGAGCATCAGGGGTGCGGGCGAGACGAGACGGTCCTGCCTGTAGGGGACCTTACATGGCGGCGTCACCGCGGCGTCAGCGCCGCGGCTCCCAGCGGAAGAAGCGAAGCGCGATGACGAGGCCGAGCACTCCCCAGGCGGCGACGACGGCCAGATCTCCCCACTCGAAGCCGGATCCGGTCGTGTTCGGGTCCCAGGCGGTGAACAGCGCCTCGAAGAAGTGCCGGATCGGGAACGCGTCGGCGAAGTTGAGGACGCCGTTCGGGAGCTCGTCTTGGGGAATGAAGACACCTGACAGGAAGTAGAGCGGCAGCACCGTCGCGTTGGTTACCGCCGGGGCCGCGTCGGCGCTCGGGATCACCGCGGCGAGCGCGAAGCCGAGGCAGGAGAAGGAGAACGCCCCGACCGCGAGCGTGACCAGCATCGCCGGCATCGTGTGGGTCGGGATCGTGACGCCGTAGACGAGGGCGCCGATCACGCTGACCAGGGCGACCATGATCAGCGAGATCACCAGCGAGTTCCCGACCCGGCCCGCGACGAACGCGGCCGGGGGCAGCGGCGTGCCCCGGACCCGCTTGAGCTGCCCCGCCTCGCGCTCGGCCGGGAGGTTGGTCGCCAGCTTCACCGTGGTCGCCGAGATCACGGCGAGCGTGAGGATCGCCGGGCACGTAGTAGGTCGCGCCCTTGACGTCCAGGCCCGAGATCTGCGCTGTTCTTGAAGACGCTGGCCAGGATGAAGAGGAAGATCAGCGGCAGCATCGCCGTGAAGAAGATGGCCGCGCGGTTCCGCCAGAAGACCTTCTGGTCGAAGCGGAACTGGTGCAGGACGACCGCGACGCCGCTCACGAGCCCTCCCCCGCGCCGTCGGCCGCCGCCTCGGTCAGCTCCAGGTAGATGTCCTCGAGGCTCGGACGGCCGCACCTGGAGCGCCGGGCAGGCCCGATGCCTCGATCGCTTGCCCAGTTGGTCAGCTCGCGCAGCGACCGGCACCGGGTCGTCGACGTTCAGCGAGACTGCGCCGGCGTCGATCCGGGCGGCCGTGCGGATCCCGTACGGGCAGGTCCGAGTCCGGTGACGCCCGGCGGGCAGCCGGAAGCTGATCTCGGTGCGCTCGGCCTCCCGGTCGCCCGAGGGACTCGGGCGTGCCGGTCGCGACGATCCGCCCGGCGGAGATGATCGCGACGCGGTCGGCGAGGGCCTGCGCCTCGTCCATGTAGTGGGTCGTCAGGAAGACCGTCTTCCCGATGTTCTCGCAGGCCGGCGATCACGTCCCAGGCCTGGCGGCGCGCCGAGGGGTCGAAGCCGGTGGTCGGCTCGTCCAGGAAGAGCAGCTCCGGGTCGCCGATCAGCGCGAGCGCGACGTCGAGGCGGCGCTGCTGGCCGCCGGAGAGCTTCGAGGTCCGCACGTCCGCCTTCTCCTCGAGGCCGACGAGCCCGACCGTCTCGTCGACGTCCCGTGGGTGCGCGTAGTAGCCGGCGTACTGCTCCACCGCCTCGCGCGGCGTCAGCTCCGGCACCAGCCGCGACTCCTGCAGGACGAAGCCGACGCGCTGGCGCCAGTCGCGGTCGGCGCTGCTGCGGATCCTCCCGAGCACGCTCACCTCGCCGGCCGTGCGATGGCGGTAGCCCTCGAGGATCTCGACCGTGGTCGTCTTGCCGGCGCCGTTCGGGCCGAGGAAGGCGAAGATCTCGCCGGCGCCCACCTCGAGGTCGATGCCCCGCACGGCCTCGAAGCCGTCGTAGGACTTGCGCAGCCCCGCGACGCTGATCACCGGATCGGCCATGACGCGGACGGATTCTAGGCGAGGCGCCTTACCGCGCTGCCGGGCTGCGGTCGCGGCTCGAGCTCCACGTCGCGGTGGACCACGCGGAGCTTGACGTCGTCGCGCCCGTCGAACTCGCGCGCGATCCGGTCGGCGACGGTGACCGAGCGGTGGCGGCCGCCGGTGCAGCCCACGGCGATCGTCAGGTGCTGCTTGCCCTCCGCGACGTAGGCCGGCAGCAGGAACTCGAGCAGCGGCATCAGCCGCCCGTAGAACTCGCCCGCCTGGGTGCCGGACTCGACGTACTCGCGGACCGGCTCGTCGAGGCCGGTCAGCGGGCGGAGCTCGTCGACGTAGTGCGGGTTCGGCAGGAAGCGGACGTCGAGGGTGAGGTCGGCGTCCGACGGCGGCCCGTTCTTGAAGCCGAAGGTCAGGATCGTCAGGGCGAGCTGGCTCTCGGTCGCGTCGCGGCCGATCAGCTCGGTCGCGATCCGGCGCCGCAGCGCCCCGCCGGTCAGCGAGGTGGTGTCGATCACCACGTCGGCGCGCTCGCGCAGCGGCGCCAGCAGCGTCGCGCTCCTCCTCGGATCCCATCGACGATCCGGCCGCTCCGCGCGAGGGGGTGGCGGCGGCGCGTCTCCTTGTACCGGTGCAGCAGGGTCTCGTGTCGGCCTCGAGGAAGACGACCTTGAGGTCGAGCCCGCCTCGCGCTCGAGCTCGTCCGAGCACGGCCAGCAGCTCCTCGAAGTACTCGCCGCCGCGCACGTCGGTGACCACCGCCGCCTTCTGGACGCCGCTGCCCTCGTGGCGGAAGAGCTCGCCGAGCCCGCCGATCATCCGCGGCGGGAGGTTGTCGACGCAGAAGTAGCCGCCGTCCTCGAATGCGGCGATCGCCTCCGACTTGCCGGCGCCGGAGTAGCCGGTGATCACCACGAGCTCGACCCGCTTCTCGCGGGGCCGCGCCGTCTCCGTCGGCGTGTCGAGGCTTGCCATCAGCCCGCTCTGTGGAGTTGCCGGTGGATCTCGCGAGCGAGCTTACCGGGCACCCCGGGCACCGCTTCGAGCTCCTCGCGGCTCGCGGTGAGCAGGCGGTCCGGCGAGCCGAAGTGCCGCAGCAGCGCCCGCTTGCGCGCCGGGTCCGACGCCGCTGACGCCGTCCAGGACCGAGGCGGTCATCGCCTTGTCCCGGCGGCTGCGGTGGTGGGTGATCGCGAAGCGGTGCGCCTCGTCGCGGACCCGCTGCAGGATGCGCAGCGCGTCCGATCCCCGCTCCAGCAGGATCGGCGCGGAGCGCCCGGGCACGAAGACCTCCTCGATCCGCTTCGCCAGGCTGATCACCGCCACGCCGCGCTCGATCAGCGGCTCGAGCGCCTTGATCCCCGCCGAGAGCTGGCCCTTGCCGCCGTCGATCACGATCAGGTCGGGCAGCGCGGCGAAGCTCGCGTCGCGGTCGGAGTCGTGGGGCGAGATGTCCGCCTGCTGCATGTAGCGGCCGAGCCGCCTGCGTCAGCACCTCCCGCATCGCCGCGAAATCATCAGGGCCGGCCGCCGTTCCCGCCGAACTCGCCGCGGATGTTGAACTTGCGGTAGTCGGACTTCTTCGGCGCGCCGCCCTCGAAGACGACCATCGAGGCGACCGTGTGGGTCTCGCCCAGGTTGGAGATGTCGAAGCCCTCGATCCGCACCGGGACCCGCTCCAGCCCGAGCGCCTCCTGCAGGGACGAGAGCGACTCGACCCGCTGCTGGCGGCGGTGCTCGCGGCGGAGCTTGTCCTGGGCGAGCGCGAGCTTCGCGTTCTTCTCCGCCAGCTCCCGGAGCCGGCGGAGGTCGCCCCGCGAGGCGACGCGGACCTCGACCTGCGAGTCGCGCTGGCTGGAGAGGGCCTCGGCGAGGACGTCGGTGCGTCCGCTCAGCTCCGGCCCGACGACCACCCGGCCGGGGACCGCCGGGGCGGCGCCGTAGTACTGGAGCAGGAAGGTCTCCGCCACCTCGCCCGGGTCGCGCTCGACCTCGTCGCCCTCGCCGTCGGCCCCCGCGAGGTAGAAGCCCTGGCGCTCGGCGAGCACGCCGTCGCGGACCTGGAAGACCTGCGCGTTGGCGTCGCTGCCCTCGACCGCCACGCGCGATCAGGTCGGCGCTTCCCAGCGGCGCCGCCGGCCACCTGCTGGCGCTCCATCATCCCCCGGACCGCGTTGAGCCGGTCGCGGAAGAGCGCGGCGCGCTCGAAGTCCTGGGCCTCGGAGGCCTCCTGCATCTTCTGATCGAGGTCGTCCGCGATCTCCTTGTAGCGGCCGGAGAGGAAGGCGACGATCCGGTCGATGTTGCGCCGGTACTCCTCCTTGTCGATGTAGCCGACGCAGGGCGCCTGGCAGCGCTTGATGTAGTAGTCGAGGCAGGGGACGCCCGAGCGGCGACCGGGCTCCGGGCCCTCGCAGGTGCGGTACTGGAAGAGCTTGCCGAGCAGGTCGAGCGTCTCGCGGACCCGCTTCGCGCTCGAGAAGGGCCCGAAGTAGGCGCGGTTCGGCCGGTGGCGCTCGCGGGTGAAGTAGACGCGCGGGAACTCCTCGTCGAGGCTGACCCCGACGTAGGGGTAGGACTTGTCGTCCCGGAGCCGGATGTTGAAGCGCGGCCGGTAGCGCTTGATGAAGCCTGCTCCGCGAGCAGCGCCTCCGGCTCGTTCTGGGTGACGAGGAACTCGATCGAGTCGGTGCGGTCCATCAGCTCGGCGGTGCCGCCCATGCCGGAGCCGCGCCCGCCGCCCTTGCCGGCGAAGTGCGAGGCGACGCGCTTGCGGATCGAGTTCGCCTTGCCCACGTAGAGGGCATTCCCCGCGCGATCGCGGAAGACGTAGACGCCCGGCGCGTTCGGCAGCTCGCTTGCGCTGCTCGGCCAATTTCTCGCTGCTCTTCGGCATAAATAGAAGGGTAGGCTCCGCACCGGCGGCCCGGACGCGAAGCGGAGGAGCCGCCATGATGTTGTCAGGAGAATTCAATGACAGAGACCGCAGAGACCGAGATCCCGGTGCTTGGCAGCGACCCGCCGGAGCTCGAGACGCTCGAGATCGAGCTGGACGGGCAGATCGGCACGCTGACGCTGAACCGCCCCGACTCCCTCAACGCGATGAGCCCGGACCTGATCCGCGAGCTCTCGGTGGCCGCTTCCTGGCTGGCCGACCGCGCCCCGATCAGGGCCCTGATCATCACTGGCGCGGGCCGGGCGTTCTGCTCCGGGCGGGGACGTCAACTGGTTCAAGCGCGGGGTCAGCGACGAGGGCGTCGACCTGCCCTCCGAGGTGCGCCGCGGGGCCGAGCAGCTGCACAACGCGATCGTCGACATCCGCCGCATCCCCTATCCGGTGATCGCCGCGATCAACGGGCCGGCGGCGGGCGCCGGCATGTCCCTTGCCCTCTCGGCCGACATCCGGATCGCCTCCGAGGACGCCTTCCTGGCGATCGCATATGGGCGAATCGGTGCCGCCCCCGACGGCGGCATGACCTACTTCCTGCCGCGGGTGGTCGGCCCCGCCAAGGCGCTGGAGCTGGCGCTCAACGACCCCAACCTCGACGCCAACGCGGCGCTCGAGGCCGGACTCGTCTCCGAGGTGGTCCCGGCGGATCAGCTGCTGACGCGGGCTCGCGAGAAGGCGGAGAAGCTGGCCGCCAAGGCCCCGTACTACGTCCGCATGACCAAGCGGCTGCTGCACGAGTCGATCGAGAACTCGATCAACGACCACCTCCAGCTCGAGCGCCACGGGATCGCGGACAGCATGGGCACCCAGGACCTTCGCCGTGGCGTGACCGCGTTCTTCGCGGGCGAGCAGCCGGAGTTCCACGGGCGACTGACCAATCCGAGCTCTCGAGCCGGCCGTATTAGAGTCCGCTTAACTTGCAACGGACGACAGAAAGGTGAACCGGATGAGACGAGCTTCAATGGTGCTGACGGCGGCTGCACTGGTCGTGGTCGGCCTGGCCGCGTGCGGCAGCAGCAGTAGCAGCAGCAACTCGACCTCGGTGGCCTCGACTCCCGCCTCCACCACGCCCGCGGGCGGCGGTGCCGGCGGTGGCGGCGGCTCGACCGTCAACATCTCGACACCCTCCGGTGGCACGCTCGCCTACAACCAGAAGAGCGTCAGCGCGAAGGCCGGCAACGTGACGATCGACTTCAACAACGCACAGCCACTGCAGCACGACGTGACAGTGGCCGACTCCTCCGGCAAGGTCCTCGGAGCGACCTCGCTGGTCTCCAGCGGATCCGCCTCGACGAGCGTCAATCTCCAGCCCGGGACCTACACGTTCTACTGCTCCGTGCCCGGCCACAGAGAAGCTGGGATGCAGGGGACTCTGACTGTCAAGTAGCGCGACGCGAAGGCGGGCGGGTCCTGTCGCCGAATTTCATCGACACGCGCAAGGGCGCATGTCGAGAGTGAAATTCGGCGCCACCCGCCCGAGTCGCGTGGATGCTGACCCGTTACTCCGGCAGGGCTCGGCCGACCGAGTCTGCGACGCACGCCGGTTTGTCCGAGCCCTCCACCTCGACGGTGAAGCGGGTGACGATCTGCCACCAGCCGCCGCCGACCTCCTCGACCTCCACGACCTCGGCGGTCGTGCGGATCCGGGAGCCGGAGGGCACCGGCGCCGGGAAGCGGACCTTGTTCCAGCCGTAGTTGACGCCCAGCTTGAAGCCGGTCGACTGGAGGAGGTCGATCCGCATCCCGTCGATCAGCGAGAGAGTCAGGTTGCCGTGAGCGACAGTGGTGCCGAACGGGCTCTCCTTCTTCGCCCGCTCGACGTCGGTGTGGATCCACTGGTGGTCGCCGCTCAGCTCCGCGAAGGCGTCGATGTCCTCCTGGGTGACCTCGCGCCAGTCGCTCGGCCCAACCGTCTTGCCCATCAGGGCCTTGAGCCCCTCGATTCCCTCGACTTGGACGGTTGCCACGATCCGGGACCCTAGCCTCTACGGGGTATGAATACGTGTTTGGCAGGCCGGGCCACCATATACCGCGCCGCGTCGGCGGCCACCCTGCTTGCGATGACGCTGGGCCTGGCCGCCTGCGGGGATGGTGGCAGCGGCGGTAACGGTCCCGGCTCGAAGAGCCTCGACCTGACGATCGGCAACGTCCTGCCCCTACATGGTGTGAACAAGCAGCTCGGCGCGTCCGGCGAGAAGGCCTCGGCGCTCGCAATCGACAAGATCAAGCAGGCGATCGGCGAGGTCGACGCGGACCACACCATCCGCGCTGTGCAGCAGGACCAGGGCCCCGGCGCGAGCTCCGCGACCGTCTCGGCCAAGAAGCTCATCAATGAGGAGGGCGCCAGCTGCCTGACCGGCCCATGGTCGTCGGACGCGGTCGCGCGGGTCGCCAGCGACATCACAGTCCCGGCCAAGGTGCTCGAGATCTCCCCCGTGCCGGCCGGCGACGACGTTTCGGAGCTGAACGACCACGACTTGGTCGACAGCACCGCGCTGCCGTCCTCGCTGGAGGGCTCCGCACTCTCCAAGGCGATCGAGCGGGACCTGGGCGCGGCGGAGGGACAGACCGTCAACCTCGCCGCCAGCAACGACACCTACGACACCACCCTCAGCCAGGACTTCATCCTGGCCTGGCAGGGCGACGACGGCACCCTCGGCGCCCAGATCGCGCTCGCCCCGCCGCCGCTCAGCACCTCATCTTCCACCAGCCCCTCATCGGCCTACTCTGCCCAGGTCTTCCAGCTCCTCTCCAACAGCCCCGACGCCGTTCTGGTGATCGACGACATCGACGGCTTCTCCCAGCTCGCGCCGTCGCTCTCCTCGAGCTCCTCCTGGAGCGGGGACACGGCCTGGGGCAGCGACCAGCTGGTCTCCCCGGGCCTGCCGGCGCTGGTCGGCTCGGATGCGGTCGACGGGATGAGGGTGCTGGCGCCAGGCTCCCCCAGCGGTGAGGACGCGACCACCGCCTTCGTCGACGCTTTCAAGTCCGCGGACCCGCAGGACGTGAGGATGGCGCCCTACGCGGCGCAGGAATTCGACGCCACCGTGCTCTGCTACCTGGCGGCCGTCGCGGCGGGCTCGACCGACGGCCAGCAGATGGCCGACAAGCTGATCGACATCACCGCCCCGGGCGGCGAGGAGTTCAGCTGGCAGCAGCTGCCCGACGCGATCAAGGCGCTGGAGGACGGCAAGGACATCGACTACACCGGCGCCTCCGGCCCGATCGACATGGACGTGCACGGTGACCCGACCCGCGGCGTCTTCGACGTCTACCGGTACTCCGGCAGGGGGCTGGAGGTCGCCGGCGAGGTCGAGGTCGAGAAGCCGAACCCCGCCACGCCGTAGGCGGAGCCATTCACCGAACCAACTGCACCTCCAGAGGCGGGGCCAGCAGCACGCCCGTCCCGCCGGCGAGCGCCAGGATCCGCGCCACGTAGGCCCGCGTCTCCGGGATGTCGGGCACACAGTTGCAGGCGGCGACCGCGCCCGAGCCGGCGTTGTACGCGGCGAGCGCCAGTGGGACGGAGTGGAAGCGGCGCAGCAGGTCCGACATCAGGTGCGCCTCGGCGTCGATCGCCGCGACCGGGTCGAAGGGGTTCCGCAGTCCATAGGACGCGGCGGTCGACGGGATGAACTGAGCGATCCCCAGCGCGCCCGCCGAGGAGACCGCCCGGGGGTTGAAGCCCGATTCGGCCATCAGCTGGGCGGCGAGCAGTCCAGGCGAGACGTTCCAGTGCGAGGCCGAGCGGAGCAGCGGCTCGCGGAACTGCGCTGGGACGAAGCCCGGCAGGCCGGAGCTCCTCGCCAATCCGTCCCCCTCGCCGGCCGACGCGAGGGTGATGACGGAGTTGCCTGCCTCTGAGCACGGCGGGGGTCCGGCGTCAAATCCGAAGTGCCAGCGCTCCCAGCTGTAGCGCTGGAGGAAGCCGAAGCGAACCGCGTTGGAGTGGAGCCAGCCGTACGCCGACGATGGCCCCAGGTCGAGCTCGGTGGCGCAGCGGTGCAGCGAGTGTCCCGGCGGGGCGACCCAGCGGGGGTCCGGATGCTGGGCGAAGAGCGCAGCCTGCTCAGCGTCGGAGCGAAAGCCGGAGACGACCACCAGATCGATCCCCGCAACCCGCGCCGCCGCAGCCATCCGGTCGAACGCGATCGCGACGTCGGGCCGCATCCCCTGTCCAGTCAGTTCGCCCTCCAGGCCATCGATGATGAGCCCGGGACAGGAAGGCTCGGCAAAACAGATTGGCGTCTCCAGGTTCTGGAACGTGATCGTTCCGCTCGCGTCAGCGAACCGGCCCGTGCCGCCCGTGATCGTCAGGAAAGCCGTACTCGGATGGACGGCGGTGAACTAGAGCTCGCTGCTGAACTCGAAGGGTCCGGTCAGCTGGTTACCGTTGGTTGCCACCAAGGTGAAGGTGCCGTCGCCGACGACCTCTCCGCTGCTGATCACGCCGACCGCATCGAAGTGGCCGCTGTACTTGCCGACATGGGTGGCGACCCCGGTGAGATCGATCGTGACACCGATCGTCGCGCCCAACGTGCCGGTGACGGTTCCCGAGGTCGTGCCCTTCACGGATCGGTCGGTGACCCCGGCCTTCGCCAGCGCCGACGCCGGACTGAGCGCAGCAAGGGCGAGGACGAGTCCGCAGAGAATGAGCCCTTTGCGTTTAGGGATCCGTAGTGCCGGTGATCGTATTGGCCAAGACGTTGGTGCGGTCGCCCTGGACGTAGATGCCGGCCGACTGGACGGCAGAGATCGTGTTCCCCTGGATTAGTGCGCCGGGGCCGTGACACGTCGATCCCGAAGTACCCGGCGTTGGAGATGGTGTTATCGAGGACCTGCGCCTTAGATCCGGAGAAGATCATGGCCTCCTCGCCGCTATTGCTCACGGTGACGTTGCTCACAACCTGGTTGGCGGCGCTGCCGTTAAGCGCCCCAAACTGCATACCGGTCGTGAAGCCGTCGATCGTCCCAGGTCCAACCAGCTTGTCCCCCACTCGGTTGGCAGAGATCCCGGTTGCGGCGTTAAAGGGTGCCGCTGCGCTGATGGTGTGGCCGTTGAGGTTGAGAGTGATGTTTTTCGCATCGAGAGTCAGGCCGTTGCCGGGGCAGATCAGATCAGCGTCGAGCGTGGTGTCGCCGTAAGGCTCTGGCCGCACGTCACGGGCGCGGCTGCCGCCTGGGAGGACACGGCGAGCAAGAGCGCAATAGCACAGCCGAGCGCAACGAGTGGAAGTCTGGTTTTCATGAGTCAAACCTATGGTCTCGGGGCGCGTAAAGCACCGGTAGTTAGCCGCACCTCTTGGTGGACAGCCGCAAGGGATAAGGCAGTCGTGACCAAGGGTCGGAGCCCTCGAAGCGCCGGCTGCGGAGTAGCTGGCTACCGCTTTGGACGAGAAGCAGTAGTCCTGCTTTGCATGGAAAGCAGCATGGTGACGCTCGCTACCGGCCCCGCCGGTCCCCAGGGACCGCCCGGCCGCGACGCCACGGTGACCTGGAGGAGAGATCCTCGAGCCGAAGATTCGGACGAGAGCGGTGCCTGCCAGTTACGTGGCGGGCTTCTTGCAATCCCTTCGCGTTCGTGGCTGTGGTTCTTATCGCTGCAGCCCTGGCCCGGCTTCTGACCTTGCGAGGCACCGAACGTCTCGGTGAAGTTGCTGTCTGGGTCTGCTCGCCGCCCGGCAGGAAATTGGACGCGCCAGACGAACGAAGTTTGAGCCGTACCCTGGTCGGTCGTTGTACCGCTCGGGCCTGTGATCTGCGCCGTGTAGTCCGTGAGGATGCCATTGCCGGACGGTCCATCGGCACCCACAGACCCGACGAAGTCTTCGCAGCTACCAGTACCTGAGTTGGCGCCCGCCTGCAACGTTTTGGTCCCCGTGATCACTGTGCCGTCGTTGGCTTCAATTGAAAACTGTGCGGTGAACGTGAGAACCCGCCCCGACGTGCCGGGTGGGGTTGTGGTCCCGCTGTTATCGGTCGTCATCGTGAAGGTCTCAGAGAAGGTTCCCGGGTAGGGACCCGTAGCAACTCCTGCGAATAGGAAGCTCTCGTAACTGGCACCAGTCGGTCCGTTAGTGCAGTTGACTTGCTCGTTGAAGCCGCCGGGCTCCGTCTGCAGCGTCTCACCCGCGAGCGATGGGGATGCCTGGACAGGCGACGAAGGCTGGGCCGCTGCCGCCTGCGCAAAGGCGATCAGCCCCAGCGCAGCGACTGGACCCACCATGAGCAGCCGTAGCTTTCGAGTAACGAAGTTGAACATCAAAGCGAACCTCCCAGCGGATTTGGGTTACCGCGCGAACGCCTCACCGTGCCAACCAGCCTAGGTCCGCCGTCCGACTGTGTCACCCGTAGAAACCCGTAAGACGGGAACGGTGTCGAGCAGAGGCCTGAGCCCTTGTCTGAGCGGGGTCGCGGATTGCCGGAGACCTCTCGAAGCCACCGGGCTGCGGGAGTAGCTGCTTTGGACGAAAAGCAGCGATCTGTTTGCTCGCCGTCGCGGTAGATGAGCGGCCCCGAGTAGCCGCCGCCGTCCGCTTGCTCCGGCATCCCGGTCCACGAGGAGCCCGCGACGGATGCCTCCGCGACGGCGGAGGCGACGACCCTGATCGGGCGCCGGTTTGCCAGGCGGTCCCCGCCGGGCAGCCGTGCCGGATCGACCTCTCCCACCACCTCGGCCTTCGCGCGCAGCGGCGGATTGGCTGGCGGCGTCGGGGAAGTCGATTCGCAGCCGGGCCGGGTCGACCTCGTTGCGGCGGGCGGCGTCCACTGCCGCGAGCCGGGCGCGCGCCAGGTACTGAGCGCGGGAGAGGTGCCTGGGGTTTGGCGCTCCATCCGACAGCCGGGCCGGTGCCAGCAGTCGGGAGACGTCGTCCCGCATGGAGCGGGCCGCCGAGAGGGCGGCCAGGTCCGCGGCGCGCTGCACCCGCCCCCGGCCGGTGGCGGCGCCGCCGATCGCCGCCAGCGCAAGGGCGGCGAGGATCAGGATCAGGCCGGCGCCGAGCAGCGCCGGGAGAGCCTGGCCGGAGCGGGTGCGCAGCCCGAGCAGCCGCCGGGCGATCGCGGCGACCCGCTCGGAGAGCGCGCCGCCAGCCCGGACCCCCGCCAACGCACGGCGGAACGCGAGCGGCGAGGGCGGCGCCGTCGCAACCTGGGCCGGCAGACCGCGCCGCCGCAGCTCCCCGACCGCGAGCGCGGCGAGCGAGCGGTCCGCGGGCAGCGAGACGAGCAGGCAGCCGCCCACGAGATCGGCCCCGCCCCGCTCGAGCGCCGGCATCCAGAGCCGGCCGGGCAGGTGCACCACCGCGATCTCGGCCTGGGACGCCGCGGGCAGGTCGGCAAGCTCGGACATCTCCGCCGAGGGCTCCGGCAGCGCCAGATGGCAGAGATGGCCGCGGGCCGAGCCGCGCAGGCCGCCGGCCCTTAACGCCTCCTCGACCCGGCGCGCGCCCGGCGCAGCCAGCAGCGTCGTCCCACGTCGCTGCGCGCCCTCACCCAGCTCCAGAAGCAACGTCGGGGCGCTGGTGAGAGCAGCGGCCTCGGCGCCGAGCGCCGCCGCCAGCCCGAGGCTCGCCCGGCGCCGTGCGCCGGTCACCAGGATCGTCGCGGTCATCCACCCTCGCCCGGCGGCCGCGACCAGGCCTCGGAGCTGACCGAGAGCGCCTCCGCCACTGCGGGCAGCGGAGCGGGCGGCCGCAGCTCCACATGGACCCGGCCGCCCGCAGCGCTCACCCGGGCACGCCCGCGCGCCCAGCCGGGCAGCGCCCCGCGGGCGGCGTCACGCGCATTACGGCCGGCGCTGCCGGCGATCGCGCCGGCCTCGGCTGCGCCGTCGGCAATGGTCAGCGAGTAGCCCACCAACAGCAGCTGCAGGGCGAGGGCGACCGCCAGGGCCAGCGCCGGCAGCGCTGCGATCAGCTCGACGCTGGCCTGCCCTTCGCGCAGGGCCTGTCCGGGTAGGGGCGTGCCCCTGGGGGGGTCCAGGACGGTGCTGCGCGCCGACCGCCGACGAAGCCGGTAGCGGTGCCTACCGGCGAGGAGGCGGGGGGCGATCCAGCGCCGGCCCTGGGCCGCATCAGGGGTGGGACCTCCCTACCGGGACAGGCCCTACTACGAGCCGGCATCGCCATCGAGCGTCGAGGAAGCCGCGATGGTCGGAAGCTCGACCCCCGGGATCAGCGCCGGCACCCTCACCCTGACCCGGACACCGTCCCCGGAGCGGATCACCGCTCCTCCGCGGAGGGAGCCGGGCAGCGCCTGGCGCGCGGCGGCCTCGGCGTCCGACCCGACCCGCTCAGCCCTCGCGCCTGTGCGGGCCGCGTTGCCCGCGGACCAGAGCGCCCAGCCGGCCAGTGCCGCCTGGCCGGCGAGCAGCACGCAGAGCGCCAGGGCCGGCAGAACTGCGATGAACTCGACGGAGGCCTGTCCCGCGCCCGGGCTGGCGCCGCTCGTCCGCATCCGAGACATGGGCCGACGCTAGGCCCGGCCCCGTCACGCCATGCGCGTCAGCCGTTACGGATAGGTGGTGGCGTTGCGCCAGATCAGGAAGATCACGCCGACGCAGCCCGCCATCAGCGCGACCCAGAGCAGAAAGCCGCCTGCCCAGGAGACCATGTCGTCATAGGCCACCACCAGCAGCGCGATCGCGCCGACGGCCCCGAACAGCCCGGCCTTGCGCGCGTCGGAGAGTGTCGCCAGGGTGAGCTGCTGCTCGCGGTAGAGCCGGTAGACGAGCCAGGCGATCGCGGCGAAGAAGATCATCGTCAGCGCGGAGAGGACGGTCGCCGCCGCAGCGCCGCCGCCCGGCAGGAAGTCGACCGCGGCCGCGAGGGCCAGGATGATCGCGACGTTGCGGACTGTCTGCAGCACCACCGGCGATTCTAGGTCAGCGGCTCGGGTGAATATTGAGCTTGCAACCGAACGGGTCCTGTGAAAGATTTGTCAAGCTCCTTTGTCCGAATTTGCGGAAATCCGGCGCCCTCAAATTGAGATCCACGGACCTCGGCGTTAGCGTTCTCAGAACGATGGAGGCCTCGACACAGCCGAAGGCTCGCTCCGAGTCGGAACTCGCCTCCTCCGCCCTGCGCTTCGCCCGCCGCGTTCACCTCGGCCAGTACCGCAAGCAGACCGGCGAGCAGTTCGTCGAGCATCCGATCGCCGTGGCGCGTCTGCTCTCCGAATCCGGCTACGAGGGCCAGGTGATCGCCGCCGCCTACCTGCACGACGTCGTCGAGAAGACCGACGTGGAGCTCGACGAGATCCGCGAGCGCTTCGGCCCCGGCGTCGCCGGGCTGATCGACTGCCTCAGCGAGGACCCGGAGATCGCCGGCTACGCGGAGCGCAAGCGCGCACTGCGGAAGCACATTTTGGAGACCGGCGGCGACCCGGTCGTGATCTACGCCGCGGACCGCGTCGCCAACATGCGCGACTGGCGGAAGGTCGCCCCGGAGGATCGCGGCGCCGTCGGCGAGCGGCTCGGGACCACGCTGGAGGAGCGTCTCCAGCTCTGGCAGGAGGACCTCGAGGAGCTGCACGATCTGGGCCCGGAAACCCCGTTCCTGAGCGAGATCCAGGCCGAGCTCGACGCCCTCCGGGCCGAAGCGCCTACTCGATAACAGGCGCTCCACATCCGCCCGGATCGTGGTTTCTTCCGGACCCATCTCGCCGCCCGACGGACTATGCTCCTCGTGCCGCGACTCCCCGCGGTTCTCCCTGCCCGCATCCGGACCACTCCCTGACCCCCGCAGACCACAGCCAGTTTGCGATCGGCTTCGACCGCCGTGATCTCCCCAGGCTGCATGAGCTCTGGGACGAGATCGTGATCTCCGAACGCTGGTCGGAGGGTGAGCTGACCGCGCGCTTCGAGTCTGCGTGGGGCGACCTGCACGGCCTCGGCTCCGTCGCCACCGGCGGCTGGAGCGGCGCGGCTCTCGCCGCCCTCGACTTCGCCGGCGTCCGCGGCGAGAAGGTGCTCTGCCCCTCCAACACCTTCATGGCCACTCCGCTCGCGATCGTCCACTCCGGCGGCGAGCCCGTCTTCGTCGACTGCAACCGCGAGGACCTCTGCATGTCCTTCGAGGACTTCCGGCGCAAGGCCGAGGAGCACAAGCCGCGCGCCGCCGTGCTCGTCCACATCGGCGGTCACATCGCCTTCGACGTCGAGCGAATCGCGGAGTACTGCCGGTCCGAGGGCATCTTCCTGCTCGAGGATTGCGCCCACGCCCACGGCGCTCGCTGGGGCGACCGCGCCGCCGGCTCCTGGGGCGATGCCGGCGCCTACTCCTTCTACGCGACCAAGACGATCTCCACCGGCGAGGGCGGCATGCTCGTCTCCGGCCGCGAGGAGCTGCTCGAGCACGCCCGGGCCTTCCGCAACTACGGCAAGCCCGACCACCGGGTGGAGGGGCTCAACCTGCGGATAAGCGAGTTCACCGCGGCGATCGGCCTGGTACAGACCGAGCGGCTGGAGGAGATCGTCGAGCGCAAGAACGCGATCGCGCGCGAGCTGCTCGACCCCCTCTACCCCTCCCGGCTCGAGCTGCCGGAGGGCATGCGCTCCGGTCTCTACAAGTACATCGTCTTCGAGCCGATCGAGCGCTCGACCGGCAAGGTCTACGAGGACCCGTGCCACCGGATCATGGGGACCGGCGACGAGCTCCCCAACACCGACTGGGTGGCGGAGAACCACTGGTGCGTGCCCCTCTACTACGCGCCCGTCGAGGATGCTGCCCTGGAGGAGACGGCGTGAGCCGCGTGCTCGTCACAGGTGGCTCCGGCTTCATCGGCTCGCACGTGGTCGACAAGCTGGCCGACGCGGGCTTCGAGCCGCGGATCTACGACCTGCAGCCCTCGCCCCACCACGAGCCGGGGTCGGTGGACACGGCGATCGGCGACCTCTTCGACGCCGACGCGCTGCGCGCCGGGATGGAGGATTGCGACGCGGTCGTCCACCTGGCCGCGTACGCCGACGTCGGCATCGTGGCGGAGCAGCCGGTGGAGGCCGAGGAGACCAACTCCCGCGGCACCCTCGCGGTACTCGAGGCGGCGCGCGCAACCGGCACCCGTGTGATCTACGCCTCGACGATCTGGGTCTACGGCGCCTCGGGCGACGGCCTGATCGACGAGGAGGCGGCGCTCGGCCTCCCCGACCACCTCTACACGGCCAGCAAGCTCGCGGGCGAGATGTACTGCACCTCCTACTCCGAGCTCTACGACGTGCCGTGCACGATCCTGCGCTTCGGCATCCCCTACGGTCCGCGGGCCCGGCCCGCCGCCGTGATCCCGATCTTCGTCTCCAAGGCGCTCAAGGGCGAGCCGCTGACGATCGCCGGCGATGGCATGCAGACCCGCCGCTTCGTCTACGTCGAGGATCTCGCCGAGGGCGTCGTCGCCGGCCTGGTGCATGGCGAGCGGAACCGCGTCTACAACCTCGCCGGGGACGAGACGGTGACGATCAGCGAGCTCGCCGACGTCGTCTCCGACCTGGTCGACGACACGGAGATCGTCCACACACCCGGCCGGAACGGCGACTTCGGCGGCGCCGTGATCTCCAACGAGCGTGCCGCCAAGGAGCTCGGCTGGCGCGCCTCCACCCCGCTGCGCGAGGGCGTCCGCCGCTACCTCGCCTGGCTCGAGCCCGATCGCGCCCGTGCGCCGGAGCCCGGCCCCGCGCCGGCTCGCGAGCCGGCGGTCGCAGCCGTGCCAATCACCGCCAAGGGCGTTTCCGCCTGGCCCAGTACGCGTGCCCCGTCCTACCTGAGCGCCTGGATCGTGGCTCTCGCCTGCGGCGCCGGGACGCTGATCCCCTGGCTGCTCGCCTGGCGGACCGACGACTTCGGCACCGGCCAATCCGGCTACGTCGCGATCACCTGCCTGATCGCAATCCTCGCCGCCCTCCGCGTGCTGCCGCTCGGGCCGGGCGGCCGCCCGGCCCGCGGCTGGGTCTTCGCGGGCTGGCTCTTCGCCGGCTACGTCGTCCTCGAGACCCTGCCCTGGACGCGCAACGTCTTCAACCTGGGCATGCCCCACAAGGGGACGATCGCCCTCTGCGCGATGGGCCTCGCGATCGCGCTGGTGGTCGCGACCGCGGCGATCCGCTGGCGCGGCGACGAGGACGCGGTCTCCGACACCGTTAGCTAGCGGCCACCGGCCGCAGCCCCGCCGACTCGATCTTGTCGAGAACAGCCGGCAGCGCCGCCATCGTGCCGCGCCAGCAGCCGGGATCGGAGTAGTGGTCGGCGTCGTGGAGGAGCAGCACGTCCCCGGCGCCCAGGTCGTCGGCGACCTCGGCGGCGATCTCGGCGGCTGACCGCGAGGCGCGCCAGTCGTGTCCCCAGCGGGACCAGAGAAGCGGCCGCAGCCCACGGGCCTTCACCTCGAGCATCCCGGGATAGCTGAAGATCCCGTACGGGGGTCGGTAGATCGCTGGCCGCGCACCCACCGCGTCCTCGATCGCCGCGATCCCCCGCTCGAGGTCCTCGACGAAGGTGGCGGGCGGCAGGCGGAGCATGTTGCGGTGGCGAAAACCGTGGACGGCCACCGCGTGCCCCGCGGCGGCGATCTCGGCGGCGAGGCTGGGATCCCGCTCCACCTGCTCCCCGCAGAGGAAGAAGGTCGCCCGTGCGTCCGCCGCGGCCAGCGCCTGCAGAGCGGCGGGCGTCCCGTCAGGGTGCGGCCCGTCGTCGAAGGTGATTGCGACGGCATCCGGCCGATCGATCCGGCGCGGGAGGCCGAGCGCATCAGCGACTGCGGGCACGATCGGTGCCAGCGCCGGTGACCACCATGCGGCCGCCGCGGCGGCCGTGCCGATGAGCAGGGTCTTGCGGATGGAAGGATGGTGCCATCCATGAGGGGCTTCCGATGAGCGGAGAGATCGCGATCGGCTTCGGCTTGGCGCTGGTCGCGGCCTGCTGCTACGAGACCGGCTACGCCCTGCAGGCGATAGAGGCGAAGCAGGCGCCGGCGGAGAAGGCGCTTCGTCCCTCGCTGATGACCCATCTGCTCACCCGTCCGCTCTGGGTGGGCGCCACGGCGCTCTCGCTGCTGGGCTGGCCGCTGCAGATCGCCGCCCTCGCTCGCGCCCCCATCACGCTGGTGCAGCCGACGCTCGCCCTCGGCCTGATCCTGCTCCTCTTTCTCGGGGTGCGGATCCTCGGTGAGCGGGTCGGCCCGCGCGAGATCGCAGCGGTCGCTCTGATCATCGTCTCGGTCGGGCTCTTCGCCTGGGCAGCACCACGGGAGCCGGGCGAGGTCGAGCGCAGCGCCGGACTCGTCGTGGCCCTCGCCCTGCTCGCGGCCGCGGCGGTCGCGCCCTATGCGGTGACCCTCCTGCGACACGCCTCCAATCCGATGCTGCTCTTGGTCGCGAGCGCCGGCGCCGCCGACGGCATGGCGGCTTTCGTTGCCAAGATCGTGGCCCAGGACATCAGCAGCGGCGCGCTGCTCGCCGTGCTGGCCTGGGTGGCCCTGGTTGCGGTCGTGGTGCTGATCGGCCTGACCAGCGAGTCCACCGCGCTGCAGCGCTTCCCCGCCACACGCGTGGCCCCGACGGTGCTGGTGCTGCAGATCGTGATCCCGGTCGTGCTCGCGCCCCTGGTCGGAGGCGAGGGCTGGGGCGGGACGCCGCTGGGTGGAGCCGTCTTGGTGGTGGCGCTAGTGGGGGTCGCCGTGGGCGCCGGCCTGCTCGCGAGCTCGCCCACCGTCGCCCAGCTCGCCGTCGGCGAGGCTGAGCACGGCTGAGGCCGCCGTAGGGAGCGCCGCGAAGGACCGATCCGGCTCGCCGCTCGCCGCGAGGGCGCGGGCCAGGGCGTCGCCCAGCTCCCGGCGCGACCCGGCGACCTCCGCCAGGCCGAAGCGCTCGAATGCCGCGTTGTTGACACGCACGTGCCCCAGGCCCCATCCGTAGGAGACGACCCCGCAGCCCTCCATGATCGCCTCGAGCACCGTCAGTCCGGCCGTTGAGTGGACGAGGACGTCGGCGGCGGCGAACCAGTCGGGCATCCGGTCGGTGAAACTCTCGACCCTCACCCTGCTCTCGGCCGAGAAGTAACGCGCGAGCTCGGCCCGCAGCTGGTCGTTCCGGCCGCAGAGACAGACGACGGTCGTGCCGGGAACTCTAAGGGCTTCCTCCGCCGCCCCCTCCAGGTCCCCGACTGCCCAGCCGCCGCCCGAAACGAGCACCACTGGGCCCTCCCCCGGCAGACCCAGGCTGCTCCGCGCCTCCGCCTGGGTGCGGGGGGAGTAAAACCGCTCGTCGGTCAGCCCGCGAACGCAGCGCACGTCCGTCCCGGGCGCGATCTGCCTGACCTCCTCCGCCGACTCGGGGTGCGTGATCAGATGGAGATCGACCCCGGGATGCGCCCAAAAGCGCAGTGCCGCCAGGTCGGTGATCGCCGAGACGACAGGGGCCTCGATCTTCCCCTTGCGCCTCAGGTCGCCCAGCACCTCCGTCGTGCCCGGGTAGGTCGAGACGACGATGTCCGGATCCCGATCCAGCACGGCCCGCCGGATCGGCCTCGCCGCCAGCCACTGGGTCAGGTGCCCCGCGAACCACCGCGACGGGCGTACGTCGGTGATCAGGCGATAGGAGAGATCGAAGAGCCGGCTGCCCCACTTGGAGTGAAAGCGCGAGCTGTCCATGACGAGGCGGCGGGTGAGCCAGCCGACCACCGCCAACGAGTCAACGATCTCGATCTGGGCGTGGGGATCCTCCGCCCTGATCCCCTCGGCGAGCACCCGAGCTGGCAGGTCGTGCCCCTCCCCGATCGATGCGCTGAAGATGAGGATCTTCACGTGCGGGCGGGGATCAGCGCGGCGGCAGCTTCTGCCTGCGAATCGATGGGTCCCAGGAACCAGAACCCGACGAAGGCAGCGGCCATCACGATCGTGCTGATCACCGCGGTCGTAGCGCCGAAGATGAAGTCGCTGATCAGGGCGATCGCACCGCACATCGACACCGCCAGGATCAGCATGCCCGCGAGGGCGAGCCGGTTGGAGATCGTGACGATGAACTCCTTCTGCTGGCGGCGGAAGAGGATGCGGTGGCCGATGGTAGGCGCGACCAGCAGCACGGTCGCCAGCGCGACCGCGATCAAGACGGCGAAGTAGAGCTTCTTCTCGAAGTCGCTGAGGTCGTCGAAGCGCTGCGAGAACGGCACCGTGAGCAGGAACGCGAACAGCACCTGGACGCCGGGCAGCGCGACGCGCAGCTCCTGCAGAAGGTCCGTGAGGTTGCGGTCGGCGCGCTCCTCCTCCGTCTCCTCCCTGCCGCTGTCGAGGGTCCGCGCCACGGCGCGCTACATCAGGAGCGCTTGACGGCGATCGACTCGATCTTGTGGGCCGCGGTCTCCGTGGAGTCGATGGCACGCTCCAGCAATCCGAAGATGTCCTTCCAGCGGATCACCACCATTGGGTCGATCCCATTCGAGAAGAGCGAGGCGAGGGCCTCCCGCCAGACACGGTCGCCCTCGTTCTCGAGTCTGTGGATCTCGACCCAGTAGCGCTCGAGGTCGTTGAAGCCCCGCAGGTCGTTGAGCAGCGACGAGACCTGCTCGCAGGACTTGGCCAGGATCCCCGACAGCACGTTGGCCTGCTCCATCGGCGCCTCGATCGCGAACAGTCCCATGAAGTCGGCGGCTTCCTCGATGTCGTCGATGATGTCGTCGAGCTGGGTTGCGAGAGCGTAGACGTCGGCGCTGCCAAGCCCTTTGGGGGGTTCGGCGTTGAGCCGTCGGACGATCTCCTGGGTGATCCGGTCGCCCTCCTGCTCCGCCTTGAGGATCTCGCGCGCCACGCCGCCCTCCTCGGGCCAGGTGTCGAACATCTGCTCCAGCAGCTGCGCGGCCCGCAGGATGTTGGCCCCCGACTCCGCGAGGAGGTCGAAATACACCGCGTCCCGGCTTGTGACGGAGCGGAGGGCCACTGGAGGCCAAGCTACCAGGGATCGTGGGCGGCTAGCCACCGCTGACGACCGCGACCGCCGCCTGCTCCGCGCGCTTCGAATGCAGCTCGAGCAGCTCCTCCTGGAGGCCGCGGGGCGGATTGCCGTTGACCGTCCGGCGCGACCAGACGCCATCGGATCCGAGCTCCCACGCGTTCGTGTTGTCCGTGAAGCCGCGGTCGAGCACGTCGGTGAGCTGCGTCGCGGTTCGACCTCGTCCTCGACCGGCGTGACCAGCTCGACCCGGTTGTAGAGGTTGCGCGGCATCAGGTCGGCGGAGCCGATGTAGATGCGGTGATCGTCCGGGCGCTCGAAGGAATAGATCCGGGAGTGCTCGAGGAAGCTCCCGACGACCGAGACGACCCGGATGTTCTCCGAAACGCCCTCGACCCCAGGCCGCAGCGCGCAGATGCCGCGGACGTTGAGCTCCACGTCGACCCCCGCCTGCGAGGCGCGGTAGAGCGCCCGGATGCAGGGCGGGTCGAGCAGGGAGTTCATCTTCATCCGGATCCGCGCCGGGCTCTCGGGGGAGTGAGATTGGATCGTCCTCTCGATCTCGCCGACGATCCCCTCCTTCAGGTTGAAGGGCGCGACCAGGACCTTGCGGTAGCCGCTCGGGCGCGCGTAGCCGGTCAGGTAGTTGAACATCTCGGCGATGTCGTCCCCGATCTCGGGGTTCGCGGTGAAGAGGCCGAAGTCGGTGTAGATCCGGGCGGTCTTCGGGTTGTAGTTGCCGGTCCCGATGTGGACGTAGTGGCGGACGCCATCGCCCTCGCGTCGCGCCACCAGCACGCACTTGACGTGCGTCTTCAGCCCCGGGATGCCGTAGACGACGTGCACGCCCGCCTCCTCCAGCGCCCTCGCCCAGCGGATGTTCGCGCTCTCGTCGAAGCGGGCCTTCAGCTCCACCAGGCAGACCGCCTGCTTGCCGCGCTCCGAGGCCTCGATCAGCCCCGGGACCAGGGGCGAGTCGGCGCTGGTCCGGTAGACCGTCTGCTTGATCGCCAGCACGTTCGGGTCCTCGACCGCCTGGCGGACGAAGCGCTCGACCGAGCCGGCGAAGGAGTCGTAGGGGTGGTGGACCAGGATGTCGCCCTGCCGCATCGCGCCGAAGACGTCGACCTCGCGCTGGCTGCGGCTGCCCTGCTGCAGCTGAGGCGGGGTGACCCCCTGCCAGGCCGGATAGCGGAGCTCGCGGAACCCCTGGATCGCGTAGATGTCGGCGAGGTCGTCGATCCCAAGCAGGCCGGGCGGCTCGTAGACCTGGTTCTCCTCGATCTCCATGGCCTCGATCAGCTGCTCGCGTAGCCGCGGCTCCATCTCCGGGCTGACCTCCAGACGCACGACCTCTCCGAAGCGCCGGCGGCGCACCTCCTCCTCCACCGCGAGCAGCAGGTCGTCGGCCTCGTCGGAGACGTCGTAGTCGGTGTCCCGGGTCACCCGGAAGAGGGAGTGGTGGACGATCTCCATGCCCGGGAAGAGGTCGTCGAGGTTGGCGGCGATCACGTCCTCGAGCGGGACGAAGGTAAGGCCGTCCCCGATCGAGAGGAAGCGCCGCAGCAGCTCCTTCGGCACCTTCACCCGCGCCGCGACCTCCTCGTCCTTCTCGGGGTTGCGCAACAGCACACCGATGCTGAGCGACAGGTTCGAGATGTACGGGAACGGCCTGCCCCGGCCGATCACCAGCGGGGTCAGGGCCGGAAAGACCTGGCTCTGGAAGAGCTGCTCGACCTCCTCCCGCTCGCTCTCGTTCGCGGCGCTCAGGGGGAGGATCCGGATGCCGTGCTCGGCGAGGGCCGGCCGGATCTCCTCCTCGAAGCAGCGATTGAGCCGCTCGCGGAGGGCGATCGTCCGCTCGCGGATCAGGTCGATCACGTCGGCGGCCGACATCGCGTCCGCGCCGCGAGCGTCGATCTTCGACTCGACCTGATCGTGCAGACCGGCGACCCGGACCATGAAGAACTCGTCGAGGTTGTCCTGGTAGATCGAGCAGAAGTTGACGCGCTCGAGCAGCGGCACACGAGGGTCCTCAGCGAGCTGAAGGACCCGGTCGTTGAAGTCGAGCCAGGAGAGCTCCCGGTTGAAGTACAGGGAGGGATCCGTGAGGTCCGGCTCCGTGACCTCCGGTCGCTCGGGGCTCGGCGGGATCGCGGCGCTTGCCGGCCGCCGACGTTTCGGTCGTCTCCGCTGTGCGCTGGGCGAGCTCGTCGGTCACACCCAGACCTTAGACGGTCTCTTATGTGGCTCTGGCGAGCTTGATTCGGGGCTCGTCGCGCCTCACTGCCGGCGCTGGATGCCGCTCGTGGCGCTCGGCGTGCTGCTGCGCCTGCTGGGCGGCGCGCTCGCGATCGAGCCGCGCCTGCTCCGCCTGCGCCTCGGCCTGACGGGCGGCCCGCTCCGCGGCCTCGGCCTGCAGCCTGGCCCGCTCCGCCGCCTTCGCCGTCCGGCGGGCCTCGCGGACCCGGCGCAGGTAAGCGTCGACCGCGCGCTCGAGCCGCGGCCAGGTCCCGGTCTCCTCCTGCCGCATCCAAAAGGCCCTGAAGCGGTCGTCGAGCAGCTCGCGCCGAGCCTCCAGGTAGACGGCGAGCACGTCGAGCCCCCGGTAGGCGGTCCGGTGCGGCGCCTGGGCTGCGAGCCTCGGATCGAGGTCCGGAGCCACGCCGGCCTTCCCCCGCACCGCCCTGGCGTCGGTCCGCTGCAGCTCCTTGAGGTGGTCACGGACCCGCGGCAGCATCACGTCGCAGTCATGGATCTCGCCGAGGATGTCCTGCAGGTCGCGAGCTCGGCGCCGCGCGGTGTCGGCTGGCTTGCCGAAGCAGAAGCCGGTCACCTCGAGCACGTAGCGGAGCCGCTTCGCCGCGATCCTCATGTCGTGCTGGGCCTTGACCTTCCCGTCCAGCGCGCGCGGGGCGAAGGCGAGCATCTCGTCGAGGCGCGCCTTGACGATCCGCGCGGCGTTCTCGCCCAGCGGGCGGGCTGGGTCGAGCTTCTTCACCGGATGGGCCTTCACGCCGTCCGCTCCCGAGCGCCGCGCGACCAGCTCGTCCATGCTCTCCCGCAAGGCCCTGAGGTTCTCCTCGGCGACCAGCGGCGCCAGGTCGGCGTTCGCCTGCTCCTGCTCCCCGCGCAGCTGGTCGATCAGCGAGCTGACCCCGCGCCGGTCGGGGGCGGGCATCTGGTCGTTGAAGTGGTGCAGGGCGGCGATCGCGACGTCGCGATCCCGTCGCTCGCCGAGAGCGTCGGCCAGCCGCTTCACCTCGGTCAGCGCCTGGCCGTAGGGCGTGGCGGGAAAGCAGGGCTCGAAGATCTCGAGCGCCGCCCGCAGCCGGCGGGTGGTCACCCGCATGTCGTGGACGCGCTCGATGTCCCCGGTGTCGAGCACCCCCTGCGCATGCTCGTCGAGCTCCTCGGCGCGGACCGAGACGATCATCGCCGCCGCCTCAGCGTAGGTGCGATCGGCGGTCAGGTCGGGGATCGGCTTGGGCTTCGCCACTGCCCGAAACCGTATCTAGGCCGCGAGCTTCTGGTGAGATCCGTTCTGCCTGCCGTTGAGCAGCGTGAGGATGATTCCCTCGCGGAGGCCGCCCTTGCCGATCTGCAGGGGCTGGCCGAGCAGCTGCGAGAAGCGCTCCAGAAGCAGGACCCCGGCCGGCAGCAGCTTGACCCGCCGCGAGTCGAGCTCGAAGCGCTTGGCGACCTCGTAGATCTCGTCGCTGGAGAGGACGCGGACCGCCCGCTCGAGCGTCTCGTACTCGAGCACCGCCCCGACCAGCGTGCGCAGCGAGGTCGCGCTGCCCCCCACCGCGACCGCCTGCTCCGGCTGCTCGAGCTCGACGCTCCTCGAAGAAGTCAGCGATGTGGTCGCGCAGGCCGCGGATCTCGGACGCAGAGGGCGGATCGGACTCGAGATGGTCCTCGGTGAGCGAACCCGAGCCGATCTTGAACGATTTCACCTCGTCCACGCCGTCGGGGAGGGTGCCGTAGATCACCTCCGACGATCCTCCACCCACATCGACGACCGCGACCCTTCCCTCGACCGGGTGGCTGAGCGACTTCGTCGCCCCGATGAAGGCGAAGCGACCCTCGTCCTCCTCGTCGAGCACGTCGACCTCGACGCCGGCGATCTCCTCGATCTCCTTGACGACCTTGTCGCGGTTCTTCGCCTCGCGGATCGCAGCCGTCGCCACGGTCTTGACCAGCTCCGCGCCCATCTCCTGGGCGAGCCGCACCTGGGTGGTGACCACATCCGCCACCTCGGCGATCTTCTCGGCGGTGATCTTGCCGTTCTTCGAGGCGTCCTTCCCGATCCGCGTGTAGGCGCGCTGCTCCATCACCTTGCGCAGCTGGCCCTCCTCGGGCTCGGCGACGAGCAGTCGCGTGGTGTTCGAGCCGATGTCGATCGCCCCGCAGAGCATCAGGCGAATACTCGCAGGGGAACCGGACCAAGCCCCGCCGCGAACCCGCTGCTTGCGTCGCCTATCCGTCCAGCGGGGCGCCGATCAGGGCCAGGCGGCGGCCCAGCGCGCGAGCGCGAACTCGCCGAGCGCGCCCTCCTCCACGCCGAGGACGTCCCAGGCGCCCTCGCTCGGCGGCGAGATGGACTCGGCGACCGCGGGCAGCAGCTGCTTGATCTGATCGCGGATCACGTCCGCCATCGCCGGATCGGCGGCGACGGCCTCGCGCAGGAACCAGGTGCCGTAGGCGATGTGGCGCTGCTCGTCGCGGGGATCCGGCCGTAGCCCTCGACGAAGCCCGGGCAGCAGCTCGCGCTCGCGCAGGAAGTCGAGGACGAAGTGGGAGGTGGTGAGGCCGAGGGTGCCCTCGATGACCATGTGGTAGATCGTCACGAAGCGGACCTTGGCCTCGCGGTCGGCGGGATCGCGGCGCAGCCGGTCGTGGGCCTGGACCAGCGCCTCGTCGAAGAGCTTGCGGAAGGCGTCGCCGAGACCTCGCGCGGCCCGCGCGACGTGAGCGGCGATCGCGGCCGGGTCGGCGATGACCTCGTTCTGGAAGCGGGCGTAGAACTGCATGTGGCGGACCTCGTCGACCAGCTGGGTCGAGAGGAAGCTGCCCTCCTCCTCGTCTCCTGGGCCAGGACCAGGCCGCAGAACTGGGTGGTGATCCGCTCCTCGGCGACCATCAGCGAGCGAGGGCGAAGTAGAGGAGGTCGCGGTCCTCCTCGTCCAGCCCCGCCCAGTCGGCCTTGTCGCGGCTCGAGGTCGATGTCCTGGGCGGCCCAGTGGCGTGCTCCCAGTCGCAGGTAGAGCTGCTCGGGGTCCTTGAGGGCGACCGTCGCCGGGCGTGCTCATGCCGGGACTCGGGCGCGGATGATCGCCGAGCCGGCGTGGTCGTGGACGCGGTGGGTCTCGCCGATCTCGACCGCCTCGAAGCCGGCGGCCTCGAGCTCGGCCGGAACTCGTCGCCGGTCAGGGCCCCGGCGATGCAGCCGGTCCACTGCTCCATGTCGCGACGGGTCGCCTCGTCCATGTCCGTCGTCGGCGACGACGTCGCTGACCGCGAAGCGGCCGCCGGGGCGCAGGACGCGGGCCGCCTCGCGGAAGACGGCGGGCTTGTCGCCGGAGAGGTTGATCACGCAGTTGGAGATGACCACGTCGACCGAGTCGTCGGGCAGCGGGACGTCCTCGATCGTGCCCTTGAGGAACTCGACGTTCTCGACCCCGGCCTCGCGCTGGTTTCGGCGCGCCAGCTCGAGCATCTCGTCGGTCATGTCCAGGCCGTAGGCCTTGCCGGTCGGACCGACGCGCCGGGCGGAGAGCAGGACGTCGATCCCGCCGCCCGAGCCGAGGTCGAGGACGGTCTCGCCCTCGTGCAGCTCGGCGACCGCGGTCGGGTTGCCGCAGCCGAGCCTGGCGAGCTGGGCGGCCTCGGGCAGCGCATCCCGGTCGTCGTCGTCGTAGAGGCCGGAGCCGAAGATCTCGCCGCCGCAGGCGTCCGGCACGTCGGTGCCGCATGCCGCAGCGACTCGGCGGCTCGGCGGCCTCGGACGGCCCGCAGCAGGCGACACGTCCCTCGCCGCACCGAGCTCGCCGCGGCGGCGTAGCGCTCGCGCACGGCCTCGCGGACCTCGTCCGTTGCCCGTCCTTAGCTCAGCCATGCGCTCAGTTCCTCCAGGGCTTCGGGCTTGACGTAGTAGTAGGCCCACAGTCCCTGGCGCTCGGAGCCGACGATCCCGGCATCGCGCAGCTTCTTCAGGTGATGGGAGACGGTCGGCTGGGAGAGGTCGAAGAGCGGGACCAGCTCACAGACGCAGACCTTGCCGGCGTGCTTTCGCAGCACGTCGACGAGCTGCATCCGCACCGGGTCGCCGAGCGCCTTCGCGACCGCGGCCATCCGCTCGGCGTGGGCGCGCTCGATGTCCGGGATAGACCACAGGCTCGCAGCAGACCTCGCCCTTCGGGCGCTTCTGCTTCGGGGCCAGCTCCAGAATCGACGTTCATCAATATACATATATCGATTGAAAAGACATTTGTCAATGATTTACGACTTGACGGCGACCAGCAGGCAGTCGAGAGGAGACAAGACGACGCATGGCGATCCAACTTGACCTGGTGACCAGGGACACATACGAGCGCTCGATCGAGCTGCTCGAGGAGGAGTTCTCCGGCGTCTTCAGCGCCGAGACGATCGAGCGCTACGTCGAGTCGAGTCCTCGCCGAGTTCGCCGGCCCGGGTCAAGGACTTCATCCCCCTCTTCGTGGACCGATTCGCGCGCGAGCGGCTGCGGGCGCTCGGCCAGGTCGAGGGCTCGATCGCCAAGGACGTGCCCGAGGTCCTGTTCGTCTGCGTTCAGAACGCCGGGCGCAGCCAGATGGCAGCCGGACTGCTCGACAAGCTCGCCGACGGGCGCGTGCACGTGCGCTCGGCGGGGTCGGAGCCCGCCGAGCGAGATCAACCCGAACGTGGTCGACGGCGATGGCCGAGGTCGGGGTCGACATCTCCAAGGAGTTCCCCAAGCCGATGACCGACGAGGTCGTGCGGGCCGCCGACGCGGTGATCACGATGGGCTGCGGCGATGCCTGTCCGATCTATCCCGGGCAAGCGATATGAGGACTGGGAGGTCGAGGATCCCGGCTGGCGGACCTCGAAGACGGTCCGGGCGATCCGCGACGACATCCAGGCCCGCGTCGAGGAGCTGCTGGCGACGTGACCGCGGTCGGAGCGCGGAGTTGACCGAGTGACCAGCGGTCGCGGTGATCACCGACATCCACGGCAACCTGCCGGCGCTCGAGGCCGCGCTCGCGCGGATCGAGGAGCTCGGGATCGAGCGGATCTACTGCGGCGGCGACCTGGTCGGCTACGGGCCCTGGCCGAACGAGGTCTGCCGGCTGATCGAGGAGCGCGGGATTCCGACGATCTACGGCAACTACGACTACGCGATCGGCCGCGACGAGGAGGACTGCATGTGCGCCTACCCGAACCAGCACGATCGCGACCTCGGCCAGCTCTCGGTCTACTGGACCCTCGAGCACACCGACCAGCGCTCGAAGGACTTCATGCGCGCGCTGCCGTTCGACCTGCGCTTCGAGCTCGGCGGCAGGCGGGTGCTGCTGGTCCACGGCTCGCCGCGCAAGGTCAACGAGTACCTGTTCGAGGACAAGCCCGCGAAGACGTTCGAGCGGATCGTCGCCGGAGCGGACTGCGACGTGATGGTCTTCGGTCACACGCACAAGCCGTGGATCCACGAGTACGGCGGCGTCCTGTGCGTCAACTGCGGCTCGGTCGGCAAGCCGAAGGACGGCGATCCTCGCGGCGGCTTCGCGGTCCTGGAGGCCGACGGCGCGACGGGGTGCAGCCCGGATCGAGCGCTTCGACTACGACGCCGAGTTCGCCGCCAGCCAGGTGGCCGAGTCCGGCCTTCCCGGCGAGTACGCCGAGAAGCTGCTGCTCGCCGCGTAGCCGAGGAGACCATGGACGCACCGCTCTCACGTCGCCTGTTTGCCGAGTTCCTCGGCTCCGCGTTCCTGGCGGCGACGGTGATCGGCTCCGGGATCGCTGCGGCGGCGCTCTCGCCCGACGACGTCGGCCTGCAGCTGTTCGAGAACGCTGCGGCGACGGCTGCGGGCCTGTTCACGATCATCCTCATGTTCGGGCCGGTATCCGGCGGGCACTTCAATCCGGTCGTCTCGCTCGTCGACGCGGGCTTCGGCGGCCTGCGCTGGCGCGACGCGCTCGCCTACATCCCGGCCCAGGTGCTGGGCTGCTTCGCCGGTGCCGTCACGGCCAACGGCATGTTCGCGCTTGCCGCGATCAGCATCTCGACCAACCACCGCGCATCGCCGGCGCATCTCTTCTCTGAGGTGATCGCGACGCTCGGCCTGCTGCTCGTGATCTTCTCCCTGGCCCGTAGCCGCCGCGGCGACACTCGCCCCGGCCGCCGTCGGCGCCTACATCGGCGCGGCCTATTTCTTCACCAGCTCGACGAGCTTCGCCAATCCGGCGATCACCGTCGGGCGAATGTTCTCGGACACCTTCGCCGGGATCGCCCCGGCGGCGGTACCCGGCTTCGTCATCGCCCAGCTGGTCGGAGGGGCGCTCGCGATCGGGGTCGTCCGCGTCCTGTACCCAGACATCACGCCCGACGAGGCGGCCGCGGAGGCGGTGCTTCCGCACGAGGACTTGGATGGAGGTGCTCGCGCCAGCAATCAGGAGGTGCGCCGTGAGAGTCCTCGTCGTCTACGCCCACTACAACCCCGACTCGTTCACCCACGCGCTCCTTGATCAGTTGACAAGGGGTCTCGAGGACGGCGGCCACGACGTCTGCGTGAACGACCTCCAGGCGAGCGGCTTCGACCCGGTCTTCAAGCTGGACGACTCGGTCCAGTTCATCCACCCCACGGTTCCCGAGGGCTGCTAGCGAGGCGGATCTACGCGATGTCGTGCTCGAGGCGGCGGGTGGGCCCCTTCGCCGCTGGCTTGCGAAGCGCTGGTTGCGGGGCAAGGACGCGCCGCGCTCATCGAAGAGATCGCGAAGCGCAAGCCGAAGGACGTCGATCAGCAGCAGACGCTCGTAGCTGAGGCTGACGGTTTGGTCTTCGTCGCCCCGGTCTTCTGGATGGGGCTGCCGGCGGTCATCAAGGGCTGGATCGAACGGGTCTTCACCTACGGCTTTGCCTACACGCTCACACCGGAGGGCTGGAGAGGAGACCTCAATGGCAGGGTGCCGATTCTCACCCAGGAGAAGGGGCTGATCGTCACCCGACCTTCTTCACGGAGGAGGAGTACGACCGCGGCTGGCGCAAGGCGATGGACACGGTCCTCTGCGACTGGAGCCTGAAGATGGCCGGGGTCAAGGAAGCCCACCACGCCTATTTCTATGCGGCAGCCTCGGTCAGCGACGAGAAGCGACGGAGTACCTGAAGGAGGCGTACCGGCTGGGCAGAGAGTTCTGATCGGCACATCCGCTGGTTTCACAGCCTCTTCACCGGATTCCCGCTGGGGGGCCGTCGTAACTTCGAATGGATGCAGGCAAATGACCCCGACAACGTCTCGGACTAAGCATTCCCTACGATTGGTGGCCCGCCGCGCCGATCGTCAAGGAGATCGAGGCGGCCGGCTTCAGATACGTCCATGTCCCCTCTCCCCCGCCCTCGGTGCTGGCCAGCCCGAAGGAGGCAACGCGCCATGCGGCCGCGCTGGCTGAGGCCCTCGGTACCGTCGGGGGGCATCTCCACCCGGTCCTCCACGGCCCCGGCTCCGATCCGGGGCCGGCACGCGCGGCGGCAACCTGGCGATCGAAGGGCTGATCTCCTACGCGGCCGAGGTCGGCGCCTCCCGTGTCGTCTACCACGCGGCAAATCTGCCGGACGAGCCCGCCAGCGAGGACGCCCGCTCGGCCGAGGCCCGCTCGCTCGCGGCGCTCGCCGCCCGTGGCTGAGCGACTCGGCGTGATCATCGCCCTGGAGAACCTGGCGCCCGTCTACCCCTGCCCCGACGCGCTCTCCTTCACGCCGATCCCCTCCGGACGATGGCGAAGCGGATCTCCTCCCCGGCGGTCGGCCTCTGCCTCGACGTCGGCCACGCCAACATCGTCGCCGGGCTGCGGCGCACCGATCCGATGGAGCTGATCGAGCCCGCCCTCGACCGCGCAGTGCTCTTCCACCTACACGACAACCTGGGGCGCCGCCGCGGCGACACCGCCCTTCGCCTCAGCTCGACCCGCTCCGGCTCGACCTTCACCTGCCCCCCGGCCGGGGCAACGTTCCCTGGGCGCTTGCCCGGCTCTTCGCCCGCAAGTCAGGGGCGCCGCTGATCCTCCGAGGTCGACCCGCCCCGCCCCTCAGCCGCGCACCTGTACGAGGCGGCCGTTGAGGTGCTGGCGCCTGGCCGGCGGTGCCCGCGGCCGCCTGACCGCCTGCCGCGCAGGCTGCCCACCAGCGAGCCGTCTCCCTGGAGCGCTGCTGGCCCGGTAACGAAAACGTCCCCGGGCCAATGGGCCCGACAACCACTTCTCGTTTCTGGCCAGCATCGAGAACCTCTTCGGCCTCCAGCGCTCTGGCTACGCGACGGACCCCGCGATCACCGTGTTCGACTCCTCCGTCTACAACGCCTTCCACGGGCAGCGAGCAGGCCTCGATGGGCGCTGCCCGGTCGAGGAGACGCCTGAGCCCGGGCCCGCGGTAACCGCTTCTTCGCAGGGTTGTCACAACCGGGTAACGCAACCGGGGGGCCTCCCGGGCGCAGAATCTTGGGCGGAATGCACCCCTCCCCGGATGGGGACGCGCGCGCAGGGCGACCTCAGCTGTATGGCCCCGGGGGCGGCGGTCGGTCCTCCTGATCGGCTGGGTCCTGGGGAGTCACGCGAGCTGACGATGTCGCCGCGGCGATTCTCTTCCTGCCCGCCCTGGGCCCTGGTGGGGGCGACTCCTGGCCCACGCTCCTCACCCTGCATGCTGCGCACCGAGGCCTGGCGAACCGTCCTCGAGGCCGGGGGCCCGCGGCGGCTCGACTCGCTGCGTCCTTCATTTGGCGACCTCCGGCTCGTTCCTGGTGGAGCGGCGCAGGGGCACTGGCGCTTTGCCTGCCGCGAATCGCCCTGCTGCGGCGCCTCGGCGGTCGAGGGTGCGCCGGCTGGACCCGCCGAGGTCGCGCTCGCCGATGCGCCGATCCTGGTGCTCGAGCTCTGCACCTCCGCCGTGCTGGCAGCCCTCGCCGCCACCGCCATCCCGGCGACCCGTGCCATGGGCGCCGCTCCTCTCTTCATGATGGGAGGGGTCGCTTTCCTGCTCGCCGGCTCTGCGGCTCGCCCACCTGCGCTTCCGCGACCATCCGCCTCGCGGCCGGGTCTCGCCGTCTGGCCGACCCCGGCCGGCGCGCAACCGGCTGGTCGCGATCGTGTTCGCCTTCACCCTGGCCGCGCTGCTGCGCACCGGGATCGTCCTCACCGCCTTCGCCTGCCAGCCGGCCCGGCCCACGCCGCCCTCCTCCTCTTCTCGATGGGCGCGATCGGGCCTGCTGCCGCTCGGGGCGATCGGCTCCGCGCCGGCGGCGGCGATCGCGGCTGTGGGCGCCCGCCGACCTGACCGCCGCCGCGGCCGCCGGCATGGTGACCGGGACCTCCACCGTGTTGGCGGTTCTGCTCTATGCGGGCGCCAGGCTGGAGCTGGCGCGCGCGTCACATCGAGCCGCTCGAGAACGAGCGCGAGGTCGAGCTCGCCGAGGTCATCCCCCTGCCCGTTCGGCCGCCCGGCGCCGCAACTGCACCGGAGCTCGAGCTCGCCGCCTGGACCCGTATACAAGGCTGTTCACGTCAACGGTCTGCTCCAGCCTCGATCCTCCTGCCGCAGGATGTCAACCAGCCTGAGCAAGGACACACGAGGCGGTTGATACGGCACGCGGGCTGAACGCGGCGTGGTCGCCGAGCTGCGCCGGGAGGTCGCGCGGGAGGGAGACGAGATCTTCGATCACTGGCGTGACCGGATCCGGCGCGAGAGTTCGTGCCGAGCGCCCGCAACCTCGCCTTCTACCTCGCGCTGCGCCATCACGACCTGCGCGAGCTGCAGGGGGGCTGATGCCGCTGGGCCTCTCCTCGCTGGGGCGCTGCGAGGCCCGGGTCCTCCCCAGCCTCGACGCCGTGCTCGCCGCGCTGGGCGCGCATGGCCGAGCCGAGGGGCCGAGTCGCGCAGCGCCCGCGCCGGGCGCCTTCTTCCGCGGCCACGAGCTGCTCCGGCCCAGACCGAGGCCGTCCTGGGCCCCCCCCCGCCCACCGCGCCGTGCGGATCATGGTCACCCTGCCGACCGAGGCGGCCACCGACTACGCGCTCGTGCGCGAGCTGGTCGGGGCGCGGGATGGACGTCGCCCGGATCAACTGCGCCCACGACGACGCCGGCGCCTGGGAGGCAGATGGCCGAGCAACGTGCGGCGCGCCGCGGCGAGACCGGGCGCCGTGCCGGGTCTGCTCGACCTCGGCGGGCCGCGGTCGCGCACCGCCCGACCACGGCGCCGACGAGGGCCGCACGCGTCGGCGACCGGGTGCTGATAGCTCGGGGCCGGCGCGAGCGCCCGAGCGGAGCTGCCAGTCGAGTGCTCCCTGCCCGAGGCGGTCGCGCAGCTCGCGAGGGCACGAGGTCTGGGTCGACGAGGGAGGCTCGGCGCCGCGTGGAGGAGCGCCGACGCGCGGCGAGCTGCTGCGGGTCACGCGCGTCGCGCGAAGGGGGAGCATCCGCGGCGACAAGGGCCTCAACTTCCCCGACACCGACCTCAGCTCGACCCGCTCACCGGCGAAGGACCTCGCGCGACCTCGACGTCGTCGCGCCGCCTCGCCGACCTCGTCGGCTACTCGTTCGTCCAGCGGCCCGGAGGACTCGCCCGGCTCCAGCAGGAGCTGGCCGCGCCGCGGCCCACCGCCGTCGGCGATCGTCGCCAAGATCGAGACGCGGCTCGCGGTCCGCAACCTGCCCGAGATGATCGTCCAGGGCGCCGGCCGGCAGCCGTTCGGCGGTGATGATCGCCCGCGGCGACCTCGCGGTCGAGATCGGCTTCCGCGCGCTGGCGGAGATCCAGGAGGAAACCTCTGGCTCTGCGAGGCGGCCCACGTCCCCGTGATCTGGGCGACCCAGGTGCTGGACTATTCGTCAGCAAGGGCATCCGCCACCGCGCCGAGATGACCGACGCGGCGATGGCCGAGCGGGCCGAGTGCGTGATGCTCAACAAGGGTCCGTACGTCGCGAGGCCGTCGCGTGCTCGACGACGTGCTCGGCCGCATGGAGGCCCACCAAGCCAAGAAGACCTCTCGCCTCCGCGCGCTGCACTCCTGGTGATGCGTCCCCAGTTGGAGGGAAGCGTCGGGCTGGCCGGGGTGCGAGGCGTCCTCCTCGAACTCCCGGAAGAGGCCGGTGACGACGAACGCGACCTGCTCGCCGATGTCAATGGTGTTGTCGCCGATCCGCTCCAGAGCTCGCGCGACGAGCATCATCGTCATCGCCCATTCGCGGACGTCGGGCTTCGTCACCGACCTGAACCGCGATCTGTGAAGCACTCCTTGTTCAGGTTGTCGATCAGGTCGTCCTGCCGGACCAGATCGCGGGCGAGCTCGACGTCTCGGCCCTCGAATGCCTTTTTCGCCTGCGAGAGCATCGACCGGCCCTGTTTGCCCATCAGCAGGATGCGATCGACCATCTCGTCGTGCAACGGGCTGCATCGTTGCCCGGTCAGGGGGATGACCTTCGAGATGTTCACGCACTGGTCTCCCATCCGCTCGATCGAGTGCATCACGTGCAGCAGCGCACGAGATCAGCCTCAGATCGGTGGCGACCGGGGCCTGGGTGGCGAGCAGGGTGAGGATCTCCTGATGGACCTCGAGGTAGCGGCCGTCGATGCGGTCGTCGTCTGCTATCACGAGCTCCGCCAGCTCCATGTCCTGGTGCTGGACCGCCTCCAGGTGTGCGGTCGAGCGAGGCGATCACCGAGATCGAGCCCGCCGAGGCAGTTCCGCTCGAGGTTCTCGAGGTGGTCCTGGTAGTGCAGGACGTACCTCGGCCATCAGCCGAATCTCCCACTGACGTAGTCCTCGGTCTCCTTCTTGGAGGGCGTCGGTGAAGATCTTGTCCGTGGCGTCCATCTCCACCAGGGCGCCCCGGCTTGCCCGCCCCCCTCGAGATTGAAGAAGGCCGTGACGTCGCTGGCCCGCGCGGCCTGCTGCATGTTGTGGGTCACGATCACGATCGTGTAGCGGTTCTTCAGGTCCTCGATCAGGTCCTCGATCGCGAGGGTCGCCACCGGATCGAGGGCCGAGCATGGCTCGTCCATCAGCAGCACCTCGGGCTCGACCGCGATGGCCCGGGCGATGCAGAGCCGCTGTTGCTGGCCGCCCGATAGGCTCGAGCCCTGGCGGGTCCAGGCGGTCCTTGACCTCCTCCCAGAGGTGCGCCCCACGCAGCGAGCGCTCGACGATGTCGTCCTTCTCAGACTTCGAGATTCCCCTGCGGTTCAGGGTCCAGGCCGGCGGCGGCGTTCTCGTAGACGGACATCGTCGGGAACGGGTTCGGCGCCTGGAAGACCATTCCGACAAGCCGGCGGACCTCGACCGGGTCGACGTCGTGGGGGTAAATGTCCTGGTCGTCGAGCGATCACCTCGCCTTCGACCCGCGCGCCCGGCGTCAGCTCGTGCATGCGGTTGAACGAGCGAAGCACTGTCGTCTTGCCGCAACCCGAGGAGCCGATCAGCGCCGTTACCTGGTTCGGCTCGATCGTCATGTTGACGTCCTTGACGGCGTGGAAGTCCCCGTAGTAGAGGTTCACGCCCTTCACCTCGAAGCGCTTCGCCACGCGCTCGACCCTAGCGCCGCCGCGCTGGATCGGCCTCTTTCGCCGCGTTCGCAAGGCCCGTGGCCACGTTCGAGCTCCTCCCCCTCCTTGGTCTTGTCGGCTGTCTCGGGCATCTTCCTCCTGTCCCTGGGCATTGGCAGTCTCATCTACCTATCTCGTTACCTCGTGTCCCTGATGTCGGTGCCATACCGACGGTAGACCCAGCGCGCGATCAGGCTGAGCAGCATCACGATCACCAGAAAAGGGTCAGGGCCGCGGCCCAGGCCTTGTCGTAGGAGGCCTGCACGTTCACCCCCGGGTCCTTGTACTCGCTGTAGGCGTAGACCGCGAGGTTCTGCATCCGGCCGCTGAGCGGGTTCGTGTTCACGGAGTCGATCACACCGGTCGTGACCAGCAGCGGGGCCGTCTCGCCGATCACCCGCGCGACCGCCAGCATCACGCCGGTGACCAGGCCCGCCAGCGCCGTCGGCAGCACGATCTTTGTGGACCACCTTCCACTTCGGGGTGCCGAGGGCGTAGGCGGCCTCGCGCAGGTGGTTGGGCACGATCTTGAGGATCTCCTCAGACGAGCGGATCACTATCGGGATCATCAGCACCGCCAGCGCGAGCGAGCCGATGATCCCGAGGCGGATCCCCGGGCCCGAGGAAGGCGGCGAACAGCGCGTAGGCGAAGAGGGCCGGCGACGATCGACGGGATCCCGGTCATCACGTCGACGAAGAAGGTGGAGCGCCCGGCGCAGACGCCCGGTTCCGTACTCGTTGAGGTAGACCGCGGCCATGATCCCGATCGGCACCGAGATCAGGGTCGCGACGCCCGTGATCACCAGCGTCCCGACGATCGCGTGCTGGGCCCCGCCGCCGGCACCGATCACGCCGCGGGCCGACTCCGTGAAGAAGGAGCCGTCGAAACGGGCGGTCCCGCGCTTGATCACCTCGTAGAGCAGGGAGAAGAGCGGCAGCACGGCGACGCCGAAGCCGGAGACGATCCCCAGCGTCACGAGGCGGTCCATCGCCTGGCGGCGGCCCTCGGTGATGAGGCGACGAGGACGTAGGCGGTCGGCAGCGCGATCACCGCGGTGAGCGATGAAGAGGAGGACGATGGTGAAGCTGCCCGTGGCGAGCAGGATGGCGAGCGAGACCAGGGCGGCGCCGACCACGAGGACCAGTTGCAGGAAACGCGCGGGCAGCGTCCCGCCGGTGACCGCTGGCGCCCCGACCGCCGACGCCGCTGCGCGGCCGGGTGGAGGAGCGGGTGCGGGGTCTTCCCTCTAGGCGG
>CAVRYR010000014.1:0-96351 GCA_963725475.1 uncultured Solirubrobacterales bacterium
CTCTTAGGCGATCGCGCCTACACCGGGCTCGTGCGAGTACTGGTCGTAGACGACGAGCCCCAGCTCCGCCGTGCGCTGGAGGGGGCGCTGAAGCTCGCAGGGGCTAAATCGAGGTGGAGCTGGCGCGCCGACGGCGACGAGGCCGGGGCGGCGACGGGCTCCGCGCCGATGGACGCGCATCGTGCTCGACGCGCCGATGCCGAAGCGGGACGGCCTCGAGGTCTGCCGCGAGCTGCGTGTGAATGGCTACCGGATGCTCTGTCCCGACGTCGACGGCCAGGGAGACGCGGTCCAGGAGCGGGTCCACGGCCTCGACGTGGGCGCGGACTCCTACGTGGTCAAGCCGTTCGCGCTTGAGGACCGGCTGGCGCGGCTGCGCGCCCTGCTCCGGCTCAGGTGGGGCGAGCCGAGCGAGGAGCTCAGCTACGCGGATCTGACGATGCATCCTGCTACCCGCGAGGTCCACCGGGGGCGAGCGCCCGATCGAGTTGACCAAAGACCGAGTTCTCCCTGCTCTCCCCTGTGCTGCGCCACCCGCGCCTGGTTCTGACCCGCTCGCAGCTCTTCGAGGCCGTCTGGGGCTACGACTTCGGGGCCCCGTTCCTGATCCTTTGAGGTCTACATCGATGTTTAGCGCCGCAAGACGGAGCAGGGCGGCGAGCCGCGGTTGATCCTTACGGTCCGCGGGGTCGGGTACTCGCTGCGCGAGAAGCTGAAGCCTGCGCCGCCGGCTCGCCCTGCTCTCCGCCCGGTGGTTCGTGCTCACTTTGCTGTCTTGCTTCTGGCCTGGTCTACGCCCAAGCCTAGCAACCGGCTGCACAGCGACATCGACAACGACCTGCGCCATCAGGCGGACCTGGTCGCGCAGAGGGTCTGGGAGGCGGCCGGACAGTCGGAGCGTGGGACCGGGGAAACCGGCACCGCCCTAGACCGGGATCTTGCGTCGGGCCGCCGCCCGCCCGGGCGGGCGTCGGGCCGCCCCCGCCCGGCCTCCAGCCCCTGGGACCAAGAACGAGCAAGGTCTTGCAGGCTGCGGTGCCGCCGCCCGGCCCCGGCGCTCCCCCCTCCCTCGCCCAGCTGATCGGCCCGAACGGGACCGTGGTGACCGATCCGGCCCTCCAGGCTCCGCCTGCCCGTATCCAGTGGGGACCCCCGCGCAGCTGGCCGCCTCCGGGGGGAGCGCGCATTTCAGCCTCGTAACCGCCCCTGGGCACCGACCTGCGCGCGCTGACTATGTACTTGCCGATGGGCGGCGCGGTGACGGCGGTCCGCTCGCTCGAGGACACCAACCACACCCTCAATACCCTGATCATCATCCTGGCCGCGGTTAGTGCCAGCGGCATCGCGCTCGCCGCAGCGTCGGGCCGCTGATGGCGCGAGCCGCGCTCGCGCCCCCTGGCTGAGGTCTCCGACGCGGCAGAGGAGGTGGCGCGGACACACGACCTCACCTACCCAATCCGAGGTGCGCGGCGACGACCAGCTCCGAGGCCTAATGAGCTTCAACGTGAGACGACGGCGTGGAGCGCTCCGAGGCGGCAGCGCCCGGCCGGTCGCCGACGCCTCGCACGAGCTGCGCACCCCTAAAAATTTGCGGACCAAACATCGAGACGCTGGGCTGAAGCGGAGCACTCGACCCCGCCGAGCGCAAGCGGCTGGTCGGGGACGTCACCCAGGAGCTCGAAGAGATGACCGAAATGGTCTTATAGGTCTTTGGGCTCGCGCGCCCCGGCCAGCCGGGACGTGATCGTGCGCCAGGACGTCGCCCTGGACTGGTTAAAAAACGACGCGATCGACGGGGCTGAGCGCCGCGCCCGGGGCCTCAACTTCGAGAGCCACCTCGGGCCGGGCCTCGTCACCGTGACGCCCAGCGGCTGGGGCGGGCGATCTCGAACATGCTCGACAACGCCTGCAAGCGGAGCCCACCCGGAAGGGCACGTCGCCGTGTCGGCCGACTGCGGCAAGGTTTACCGTCCGCGACCACGGGCCCCGCCTCCCGCAGGCCGACCTCAACAGGGCTCGACCGCTTCTGGGGCGCCGACGAGACGCGCGGCAAGCCCGGCCGCGGCCCGGGGGCGATCGTGCAGCGCGTCGCCGAGGAGCAAAAACGCGCCGAGAACGCGCCCTACGGCGGCGCCGTTGTCAGCCTCGAGCTGCCGGAGCTCGAGACCCCCACCCGCCGAGACGTGAGCGCCAGCTCGAGCTCGAAGCGGGCATCGGGGTCATCCAGCGCGTCCCCGAGCAGCTCACGGAGGCGGGTCAGCCGGTACCGGACAGTCTGCGGGTGGAGGTGCAGCGCGCGGGCCATTGCCGCCGCGTTGACGCCTGTGCCCAACGAAGGCGAGCGCCGTCTCCTCCATCCCGGACGCGGCCGGCGGAAGCGAGCCCGGCGAGCGGGGCGAGGCGCCGAATCGCCGCCGGCCAGGCCCAGCCCACTGCCCTCGAAGATGATCAGCTCAGCGAGGTGCTGATCGGCCCGCACAAAGCCCCCGGCCTCTATCCCACCGGCGTCGGCGGCGCGAAGGCCCTCGAGGCGAGTGACCAGGCGCCGGGGAGCTCGGCGCGCGGGACAATCGCGGTCCGAGCGCGGCGATCGTGCCCTCCGCGGCGCGCACCGGCTCATCGCCGCGCGCCGACCCGGCGGGGAGCAGGGCGCAACCGATCCCGTCGAAGGAGGCGACCAGCGCATCGGCGGAGAGCCGCCGGCCCACCCTGCCGAGGTTGGGCCTCCGGCAGGGGCGAGCGGCGCGGTTCCCCGCGACAGCGGCCAGCCGGCGGATTGGGCCGCGGCGCGGAGCTCGGCCTCCTCGGGCTGGGGGCTCCCGTAGCAGCAGCGCGAGCACAGCTCGCGGCGACGGCGCTGGCGCTCGCCCTCTGAGCTCGCGCTGAGCCTGCGCGTAGCCCTCGAGGAGCCGGCGGAGAGCCGGTCGATGTAGGCGAAGATCGCCTCGGCGAGCGGTCTCCGAGCTGCTCGGCGTCCGCTCCCTGGGGGCTGGCCTCGGCGGAGACCCGCCGCCAGGCCACCCGCGCCCCCTCACCAGAAGGCGGGCACCGGAGGGGGCGTTGAGCACTCCCTGCCCTCCCGCAGCTCGCCGCGACCCAGCCCTACAGACACGTCGCGCCCTGGGCCGCGCCCCTACTCGGGGGTCGCGGATCAGCTCGACGAACTGGCGCAGCGCCTCGCTCACGCCCGTGCGGGTACCGCGATGCCGAAGTTGCCCTCCAGGGGGCGGGCGTACTCCGGCACCTCGCGGGCGATTGGTGCCCAGCATGGCCTCTTTGGCGGCGGGCAGCTCCGGCTCGATCGCGTCGGCGAGCTCGGCCTGGCAGGCGCTCCCATGGCTCCGGTGGGCGTGAATTCATCACTGAAGTGACAAGAAAACGGGTCAAAGAATTGCGAATCAGGCTAACTCTTATGGCCGGCCGCAGCGTACCGTGCCCCGCCTACGCAACTGCGGCGCGGGCAAGCTCACCAACCTCGGCGCCGTCGTCATCCCCTTCCTGGCGACGCATCGTGGTGCATCGTCCGCTCTGGGACTCTGGCTGGTGAGCTGGCACCACCTCGCCCTGTTCGCGGGCTCCATGCACCTGGTTACTGCCGCGGGCATCACCGTCGGTTTCCACCGCCTGCTCCCCCACCGCTCCTTCCGCACCCACAAGCCGACCGAGTCTGTAATCGCCGCGCAGTGCAGGGCCCCGTGATCGCCTGGGTCGCCCACCACAACGGCACTCGCCATACTCTTACACGGCCTGGAGGGTGACCCGCACAGCCCTCACGTCGGCCATGCGAACCGGCGTCGGCGGCGTGCTGCGCGCGGTCTTGCTGAGACGCTTACAACCCATCCCAGCATGGCCGGGCCGAGTGGAGCCGCTACACGCCTGACCTCACCGAGGACCCGGGCATGCGGCTGATCAACCGGTGCATCTGTTCTAAGGTTTTTTCCTTCGCGCTGCCTGCCTTCGCCGGGCTACCGGATCACCGACACCTTGGCCGGCGCCGCCACTGACGGGCTCTGGGGCGCAAAATTTGGGGTCTTCTTCGTCCACCACGTCACCTGCAGCTTCAACTCGATCTGCCACTTCCTCGGCAGGCGCCGCTTCGACGTCGAGGACCAATGACCGCAACGTCTTCTGGCTCGCCCTCCCCTCTCGCTGGGCGAGCCTTGGGCACTGCAACCACCATGCCTTCCCGCGCTCCGCCGTGCACGGCCTGTCTCTCGCTGGGAGCTCGATCCCCGGTCCGGTGCCCAGGGCGCTGGAGCGCCCCGGGCTCGCCGGAACGCTTATCCGGATCGCGCCCGAGCGCCAGCGGGCCCAAGCTTCAAGAGGCTTCTTAGCCCCGTTTCAGTCTGGCTCTCAGACGGCGGCTGGTGTCGTCCCCCTCGAGACCCGCGACGGCGGGGAAACGAGGGACAGGAGTGGTGATGAAGAAGAAGAGGAGAGTCAGGGGAGGGGCGGGGCCGCTGGGCCTCTCGCTGCTGGCGGCGGGATCACTGCTGTTCGGACAATTCGCGGTCTCGCTCGCCGACAGCGGCAGAAGAAGAAACGGCAGTGGGTCGAACAGCGGCGCGCAGACCTTCCAGGCGCCCGCCCCGGGCGGCGGAGCTCGGCGCGACGACTTTCCGCGGCCCGAACCTCTCGGCCGCGGACCAGAAGAGGATGGAGGAGTTCCGCCAGTGCATGCAGGACAACGGTGTGCCTGCGCTGCCCGATCCCAGCAAGATCGACCCGAGCAATCCGCCCAAGCCGCCCAGCCAGGCCGACCAGGAGAAGACCCAAAAGGCCTGGGAGGTGTGCCAAAACAGGCTGCCCTGAGCAGCTGCAGAACGTGGTCCGCCACTGTCGGCCAGTGCGGTCCTCCGCCCGGCGCTCCGCCGGCCCAGGGCCAGCAGCAGGGCCTAGTTGCAGAGGGGCTCGAGCTCCTTACCACCACAAGACTCGTCCAAGCAAAACACGGTGCCGATCCCCCGGCGCATAAAATATCCCCTGCGCGCGGCCCCTCAGGGGGCCGCGCGTCGTTCGGGTTATGCGTTGAAGACCGCGAGGGCAGGCCTCCGTCCGGGGTCCTTGAACTCAGCCCCCCCCGGCGTGCCGCCGAGATCGGCCATCCCCTCTTCGTTGGTCTTGAACTGACCCGTGTCGCAACCTGCCTCGAACTCGACGCCGTTCGAAGAGAGCTCATCGATTTGGCCACCCAAAAAAAATCTCGAGGGGGGCGAGGGTCGCGTCGGACTTGCCGGCGTTGTCGGGGCGAGGGATACACGCGAAACGACCCGCGCAGTCGTACGTCACTCCACCGTCGCCACGTTCCGCGCCTCGCCGACAGGCCGAGCTTTCCCTCGTAGAACTCCTTCGCCTTCGCCATGTCGGGCGCCCGGGATGGGCGGGGCCGCACCTGGACACCCTGGAATAGCCATCTTCTTCTCCTCCAATCGCTGCCCCTCAGCACACGGGTTGATCCTAACCCGCTCTCGTCTGCCCGCCGCGCGTCACAACGTGACGCTTCTGAGACCGGCAGCCCCACCGACTCGAGCGCCGCCGAGATCTCCTGAGTAGGCTTTCAATCGAGGTGCATTGCCAGAAAAGCTGCTCCAGCACATGGGCCAGAGGCACGTCGAGCTTGTCCCCGCTCTCCTTCTCGACGGATCCGGAGGGCGGCCCGGCTGCCCTGCGGATCCGTCGAGAAGGAGAGCGGGGACGAGCTCGACGTGCCTCTGGCCCATGTGCTGGAGCAGCGGGACAAGAAGGTCGCCTCGATGACCGCCTACGCCGGAGATCTCGGCGCCTCGAGTCGGTGGGGCTGCCGGTCTGAAGCGTCACGGTATGACGCGCGGCGGCAGGTGAGAGCGGGTTAGGATCGACCCGTATCTGGGGCAGCGATTGGAGGAGAAGAAGATGGCGATCGAGGATTGCCAGGTCGGCGCCACCATCCCGGTCGCCGACATGGCGAAGGCGAAGGAGTTCTACGAGGGAAAGCTCGGCCTGTCGGGCGGCACGGAGCGTGGCGACGGTGGAGTGACGTACGACTGCGCGGGAGGGACGAGGGTGCACGTGTATCCCTCGCCCGACAACGCCGGCAAGTCCGACGCGACCCTCGCCGCATTCGAGACCGAGGACGTCGATGGCCAAATCGATGAGCTCTCTTCGAACGGCGTCGAGTTCGAGGCAGTACGACACGGGTCAGTTCAAGACCAACGAGAAGGGGATCGCCGATCTCTGCGGCACCAGGGGGGGCTGGTTCAAGGACCCGGACGGAAACCTCCTCGCGGTCTTCAACGCATAACCCGAACGACGCGCGGCCCCCTGAGGGGCCGCGCGCGGGGCGTATATGGAGCGCCGGGGGATCGGCGCCGTGTTTTGCTTGGACGAGTTTTGTGGTGCTAGGAGCTCGAGCCGTTCTGCCGCTGGCCCTGCTGCTGGCCCTGGGCCGGCGGAGCGCCGGGCGGAGGACCGCACTTGGGCAATCGACATGGGCGGACCAGCGTTCTGCAGGCTGCTCGGGCAGCTTGTCCTTGCACGCCTCCCAGGCCTTCTGGATCTTCTCCTGGTCGGCCTGGGCTGGGCGGCTTGGGCGGATTGGCTCGGGTCGATCTTGCTGGGATCGGGCGGCGCCGGCGCACCGTTGTCCTGCATGCACTGGCGGAACTCCTCCATCTTCTTGGGGTCCGCGGCCGAGAGGTTCGGGCCGCGGAAGCTCATCACGCCGACTCCGCCGCCCGGGGCGGGCGCCTGGAAGGTCTGCGCTGCCGCTGTTCGACCCACTGCCGTTGTTGCTGCTGCCGCTGTCCGCCATCGAGACCGCGGCCAAGCCCACGCGGTGATCCCTGCCGCCAGCAGCGAGAGGCCCAGCGGCCCACCCTGATCGTGATCCTCCTCTTCTCTTCTTCATCACCACTCCTGTCCGTCGATTCCCGCCATCGCGGGCTCGACCGGCATGAAGCCAGCCGCGGCTGAGAGGAGGCTGAGACGGGGCTAAGAAGCGGCTTGAGCTTCGGCGACAGTCTTGGCCCGCCTGGCGCTCGGGCGCGATCCGGATGACGTTCCAGGCGAGGCCCAGCGCGCTCCAGCGCCCCGATCACCAGCGCCGAGGGATCGAGCTCCCAGCGGCGCAGGCCGTGGACGGCGGAGCGCGGGAAGGCGTGGTGGTTGTGGTGCCAGGCCTCGCCGAGCGAGGGGAGCGCGAGCCAGAAGACGTTGGTCGACTGGTCGTCGACCTCGAAGCGGCGCGTGCCGAGGAAGTGGCAGACCGAGTTGACGCTCCAGGTGACGTGGTGGACGAAGAAGATCCGCACCAGGCCGCCCCAGAGCAGGCCGGTGGCGGCGCCGGCCAGCGTGCCGGTGACAGGAAGCCGGCGAGCGCCGGGATCGCGAGGCCGAGCACGACCAGCGCGACGAAGCGCCGGTTGATCAGCCGCATGCCCGCGGTCCTCGTCGAGGTCGGGCGCGTAGCGCTTCCAGTCGGCGCGGCCGTGCTCGGAGAGCAGCCAGCCGGTGTGCGCGTGCCAGAGGCCGCGCAGCACGCCGCCGACGCCGTCGCCGTGGCCGACGTGCGGGCTGTGCGGGTCGCCCTCGACGTCGGTGTGGGCGTGGTGCTTGCGGTGGTCGGCGACCCAGGCGATCACCGGGCCCTGGACGGCCATCGAGCCGAGCGCGGCGAAGAGCGTACTCGGTCGGCTTGTGGGTGCGGAAGGAGCGGTGGGTGAGCAGGCGGTGGAAGCCGACGGTGATGCCGAGCGCGGTGAGCACGTACATCGACGCGCCAGCAGCGCGAGGTCGTGCGCAGCTCACCAGCGCTGGTCCCAGAGCAGGACGATCGCCGCGAGCGTGGCGAGGAAGGGCACGACGACGGCGCCGAGGTTGACGAGCTTGCTCGGCTCGCGTCATGGGCGCAGGCTAGGACGCTGAGGCGCACAAGAGTTAGCCTGAAGCGCGACTCTTCACCCGATTTCTTGTCACTGAGATGACAAAAACGCCGACCCGAGCCCTGGCGGAGCTGCCGCCGAGCTCGCCGACGCGATCGAGCCGGAGCTGCCCGGCCGCCACCGAGGAGATCCTGGCGACGATCGCCCGCGAGGTGCCGGAGTACGCGCGCCCGCTCGAGGGCGCTTCGGGCGTCGGGATCCGCACCGGGCGTGAGCGAGGCGCTGCGCCAGTTCGTCGCGCTGATCCGCGACCCCGACGCGGGCCGCGAGCCGGGCGCGAGGTGTACGTCGGCGCTGGGCCGCGGCGAGCTGCGGGAGGGCCGCACGCTCGACGCGCTCCAGTCCGCCTACCGGGTGGGCGCGCGGGTCGCCTGGCGGCGGGTCTCCGCCGCGGCCGCGGCGCCGGGCGCCGACGCCGAGCGCTCGAGCTGCTGGCCGAGGCGATCTTCGCCTACATCGACGAGCTCTCCGCCGACTCGGTCGAGGGCTACGCGCAGGCCCAGCGCGAGCTCGAGGGCGAGCGCCAGCGCCGCCGCCGCGAGCTGCTCGCCCTGCTGCTGCGCGACCCGCCCGCCGAGGACGCCGAGGTCCGCGCCGCGGCGCAGGCCGCCGGCTGGCGGCTGCCGCGGAGCGCCGCGCCGCTGGCCTGCCGGAGGCGGACCTGGCCGGCGTCGGCCGGCGCCTGGCCGCCGATGCGCTCGTCGCCTCCGTTCGACGGGATCGGCTGCGCCCTGCGTCCCCGGCGGGCCGGCGCGCGCGCGAGCGAGCTCGCGCGGGCGCCGCGAGGGCGTCGACCGCCGCGCTCGGACCGGCGTCCCGCGCGCCGAGCTCGCCGGCGCCTGGTCGCTCGCCTCGGCCGCGCTCGCGCCGCCGACGCCGGGGCGATCGAGGCGAGGGCTGGTGCGGGCCGACGAGCACCTCGCCGAGCTGCTCCTCTTCGAGGTCCGCGGCCTCGCCGACCGGCTCGCCGAGCGGCGCCTCGCGCCGCTCGCGGGCTCACCCCGCGGCGCGCGGCGCGGATGGAGGAGACGGCGCTCGCCTTCGTCCAGCACGGCGGCAACGCGGCCGCGATGGCCCGCGCGCTGCACCTCCACCCGCAGACGGTCCGCTACCGGCTGGCCCGCCTCCGCGAGCTCCTCGGCGACGCGCTGGACGACCCCGATGCCCGCTTCGAGCTCGAGCTGGCGCTCAGGTCTCGGCGGTGAGGGGTCTCGAGCTCCGGCAGCTCGAGACTGACGATCGCGCCGCCGTCCGCCGCGTTCGAGGCGCGCGCGCTGCCGCCGTGCTCCTCGGCGACCCGCTGCACGATCGCCAGCCCGAGGCCCGAGCCCGGCTTGCCGCGCGTCTCGTCGGCGCGCCAGAAGCGGTCGAAGACCTTGTCGAGGTCGGCCGCGGGAAGCCCGGCCCGTGGTCGCGGACGGTGACCCGGCCGTCCCTCGACCGCCACCTCGATCGTCGCCACCGGGCGGACTCCACTTGCAGGCGTTGTCGAGCATGTTCGAGATCGCCCGCCCGAGCCGCTGGGCGTCGGCGTGGACCAGGCGGGCTCCAGGTCGCTGCTCGAAGCTGAGGCCCCGGCGCGCGGCGCTCGGCGCGCTCGATCGCGTCGCGCGTCAGCTCGTCGAGGGCGACGTCCTGGCGCGCGATCGCGTCCTGGCCGGGCGCGCGAGCCAGCTCAACGACGTCGCCGACCAGCTCGGTCATCTCCTCGAGCTCCTGGGTGACGTCCCCGACCAGCCGCTTGCGCTCCTCGGGGTCGATCTGCTCGCTCGGCCCAGCGTCTCGATGTTGGTCCGCAGCGTCGCCAGCGGGGTGCGCAGCTCGTGCGAGGCGTCGGCGACCAGCCGGCGCTGCGCCGCCTCGGAGCGCTCCAGCGCGGCCATCATCTCGTTGAAGCTGGCGGCGAGGCGGCCGAGCTCGTCGTCGCCGCGCACCTCGATCCGGTGGGTGAGGTCGTGGGTCCGCGCCACCTCCTCTGCCGCGTCGGAGACCTCGCCGGCGGCGCGAGCGCGGCTCGCGCCACGAACGGCCCGAGCGCAGCGGCGAGCGCGATGCCGCCGGCGCTGACCGCGGCCAGGATGATGATCAGGGTGTTGAGGGTGTGGTTGGTGTCCTCGAGCGAGCGGGCGACCGGACCGCGCCGCCCATCGGCAGCGGCTGGGTGAGCACCCGCAGGTCGGTGCCCAGGGCGTCGACGTCGCTGAAATGCGCGCTTCCCCCGCAGGCGGCCAGCTGGCGGTCCTCGCTGGATACGGGCAGGCGGACCTGGGAGTCCGGTCGGGCACCACGGTCCCGTTCGGCCCGATCAGCTGGGCGAGGGAGGGGGGAGCGCCGGGCCCGGGCGGCGGCACCGCAGCCTGCAAGACTTGCCGTCCTTGGTCCGGCGCTGGAGGCCGGCCGGCGGCGGCCCGGCGCCGCCGGGCGGCGGCCCGACGCCGATCCGGGTCCCGGGCGGTGCCGGTTTCCCCGGTCCCACCCTGCAACCGCCCGGTCGATCGACGGCCGCCTGCTCGACCCGCTGCGCGACCAGGTCGGCCTGATGGCGCAGGTCGTTGTCGATGTCGCCGTGCAGCCGGTTGCTGACCAGGGCGTAGACGAGGCCAGAGGCGAGCAGCACCGTGAGCGCGACCGCCAGGGCGGAGAGCAGGGCGAGCCGGCGGCGCAGGCTCACTTCTCGCGCAGCGAGTACCCGACCCCGCGGACCGTCTGGATCAACCGCGGCTCGCCGCCCTCCTCTGTCTTGCGGCGCAGGTAGCCGATGTAGACCTCGAGCGAGTTCGAGCGGGGCCCGAAGTCGTAGCCCCAGACCGCCTCGAAGAGCTGCGAGCGGGTCAGCACCAGGCGCGGGTGGCGCAGCAGATGCTCGAGCAGGAGAACTCGGTCTTGGTCGACTCGATCGGGCGCTCGCCCCGGTGGACCTCGCGGGTAGCGGGATCGATCGGTCAGATCCGCGTAGCTGAGCTCCTCGCTCGCGTCGCCGTTCGTCCGCCGGAGCAGGGCGCGCAGCCGCGCCAGCAGCTCCTCGAGCGCGAACGGCTTGACCACGTAGTCGTCCGCGCCCGGCGTCGAGGCCGTCGACCCGGTCCTGGACCGCGTCCCTGGCCGTCAGCATCAGGATCGGCGTCCGGTCGCCCTTGGCACGCAGCTCGCGGCAGACCTCGAGGCCGTCCCGCTTCGGCATCAGCACGTCGAGCACGATCGCGTCCATCGGCGCCGAGGCCCGCGCCGCCAGGGCCTCGTCGCCGTCGGCCGCCAGCTCCACCTCGTAGCCCTCGAGCTTCAGCGCCCGCTCCAGCGCACGGCGGAGCTGCGGCTCGTCGTCTACGACCAGTACTCGCACGAGCCCATGCTGGCGCGATCGCCTAAGAGATGCATGAGAGCGCGCTTGCTGATCGCGCAGGCCTGGATCTTCGAGACGTCCGTGCCCGCCTGCTGGATGCACTCGGCGATCTCCTGCGGGGTCTTGCCGTTCGGCGCCGGTGACGCCGCCGCCCGAGCCGCCGCAGGAGCCGGTGGTGGAGGTCGTCCCACCCGGCCGGCGATGCCCCCCAGCGGCGAGGACACGTTGGACCCGTCCGGATCGGCGTTGTAGACCAGACCGGTTCGGCCGCCGCCCTCGGCGTTGATCGTCCACTTGAGCTGGCCGACGACCGGCGCTCTTCTCCAGCGTCATCACGGTGATCTTCAGGTCGTTGACGCCGGCCTGCTGCTTGACGCCCTGGGAGATCTTGTCGATCGCGGCGGGGTCGATCAGGGAGAAGGGGAAGTCCTGGCCGTTCAGCGAGCCGGGGCCGATCACCTGCACCGGTCTCGTCGTGCAGGCTGCCGCCGGTGTAGAGGAAGCCCGTCGCCTGCTCGCCGTTGCGGAACTTGAAGTCGGCGCCGCCCGCGTGATCTGCACCTGCAGGGCCTGGGCGTTCTCCCCCGCCTTGTCCTTGACCGCGTTGTAGGCCTTCTGGAAGCCCGCGGTCGTGAACAGGTCGTCGTTGCCGTTGGTCGAGACATTGTCGCTCGACCCGCCGCAGGCCGCGAGCGCGAGCGCGCTCACCGCAAGGGCGGTCGCGAGTACCCACTTGGACGCCATCAACTTCCTCCTCATCCCCCTCGAGATAGAGCGCGCAGCATATGCGCGCCCAGGGGCGGAATCCACTCAGAACAGCCGGTAGCTCTCGCGCGAGAGGAAGAAGCCGTGCCTGTTCGCGCCGTTCGTGCAGGTCATGCCGGCGCGCGTGCTCGCGCAGACGATCGTGCCGCGCTGGGCCGTGTGGCCGTAGCCGAGCAGGCCCGGGTCCGCCGAGGACGGTGTCGCCGGCGCAGACGAACTCGGCCCGATGCGGGCCGACGACGAGCCGCCGACCCCAGTCGACCCCGGCCTTGATGCAGTACCTCGGCTCGGGCGGCGGGGACCAGCTGTGCTCGCGGGCGTCGCAGCGGGCGTCATGCGCGCTCAGGTAGCAGCCGATGTTGTGGGACGGGCGTCTCGAAGTAGTGCGGGCCGTGGTTGCCGCTCGGCGATGCCTTCAGGACGGGCGTTGCCACGGTGGTCGTGCCCTGCGGCGTGGTGACGGGCGCGCTCGCCTGCGGGGTCTGCGTCTCGGTCACTGGTCTTCGTCCCGCCGCCGCAGCCGATCACGAGCAGCTGCTGCCAGGCCGATCCGCGAGGCAGCAGACCGTCGCACGCTGCCGACCGACTAGCGCGGCGCGCCTACCGGCTGGTGCTCGGACCCGCGCGCCCCGTACGCGGGCTAGGCCCGCCAGGCGGGACGGCAAGCAGCACCCTGAGCGCTGAGCGGCGTCCGGCCGCGCGCAGCAGGGCGCGCCGCAGCGAACGGCGCTCGGCGATCCCGGGCGGATCGGCGTCGGGTCGCCGGAAACGGCGCTCCCTGAGCCGGCGGCATAGCTCGACGCCGGGTCGCCGGCGAAGCCGCGCAGGATGCCCTCGGCCTCCGTGAGGGTGGTCCCCGGCGGCAGCGGCGAGCCGAGCCGCTCCAGCGCCCGCTCGAGCTCGGCCAGCTCGGCGTCTGCGAGTTCGCCCGGTCCAAGCCGGCGGCGGCGTCGGGCCCGGAGCGCGTAGGCGCCTAGCGCCGCGATGGCGGCGATGGCGGCGCCCGCGACGAGCAGTGTCGTCGTGGCGGGGCCCGGAGCCGTCGGCGGGGGCTGGCCCTCCGGACCGGGCCGGACGGGGCCCGCGCTGGCCCGTGGGCGGCGGGGCGCTGATCTGGAGCGAGTTCGTGTTCCCGCTCGGCCCGCGGCTTGGTGATGCCGAGGTTGTTGTCGTCGAGCTGGGTCGCGGCCGGCGCCGCGCCCGGCGTCGGGTCGAAGGTGACCCAGCCGATGGCGGGGAAGAAGACCTCGACCCAGTCGTGGGCGTCGGTGTCGTCGACCAGGAAGTTGTTGCGCTCGGGATCGCGGCCCCCGGGGGCGAAGCCGGTGGAGACCCTGGCCGGGATGCCGAGCATCCGCAGCATCAGCGCCATCGACCCGGAGAACTGCTGGCAGTAGCCGGCGCGGTCCTGGGCGAGGAAGTCGGGCAGCGGGTAGGCGTGGTTGGGGACGTTCTGGCGGTAGGCGTAGCTGGCGCGCAGGTAGAGCTCGATCCGCTGCGCGGCGTCGTAGGGCGTCGCCGCCCCGGACGCCAGCCGGCGGGCGAGCGCGTACATGCCCGCGTAAGGCGTGCCGCTGACCTGGCTCTCGATCGAGGCCGGCCCGCGCGCGCCCCAGAAGGGAGCGTCGACCGAGCTGCGAGCCGCCCGGCCCGCCGTCGAGGGTGAAGGAGACGTAGCGGCTCGCGCCGCCGGGAAGGCGGTGCCGGCGGCGCGCATCTCGGTCGGCGCTCGGCTTGGGGTCGTAGACCAGGGCGGTGTAGGCGTCGCCGGGATGGAGCTCGCTGGTCATCTCCCAGACTCGCGTCGGGGGAGGGCCGTGCATTGGTGCGGCTCAGCGCCAGCACCGTGCCTGCGCCGATCGCGAAGTCGCTGCTCAGCCCCCGGTCCACGAAGTTGATCCGGTCGACCCACTCCGGGTTCGGCTTCGGCGGCGTCCCCTTGGGATGGAACTTGAGCGGCTCGCCCAGGCCGGGCTCGGCGCTCGGCGCGGCGGAGCGCACCCAGCGCACGCCGTCGAACTCGTCGAGGTTGGTCGCCTTCCAGTAGTGGCTGTGCTCGCTCGCCACCTCGAGCAGCCGCGTCCCCTTCTGCGGCCAGTTCAGCGGTCCGTAGGACTGGTCCCAGCGGAAGCTGATCCCGTTGGCGCTGAGCAGGTCCCAGTGGCTGTAGTCGATCAGCGCGCGGCCGGGGTCGATCGCCGCCGCGGCGGGAAGCGGCGACGAGCGCCGCCGCGCCGACGGCGATCGCCGCGGCCGGCGGCCGCGCGGGCCGCATCGCGGGCAGCCAGAGCCAGGCGCAGATCAGCAGTAAGAGGAGGACGCCTCCGGCGAGCTGGCGGCCCGGCCGCGCCCAGGCGACCGCGACCAGGTAGAGGCCGACCAGCACGACCAGCGCGGCGATCCGCCCGGCGGCCCGCCGTCGCGTCGGCCAGAAGGCGGCGAAGGCCGCCACGCCCGACCGCCAGCGGCGCCGCCAGCAGGATCACCAGCCGCGTCCAGCTGTCGGCCCCGGCGTAGGGGACAGGGACGTCGGCGAGCCCGTTGAGGCTGCGGCCGATGTTGTCGCCCAGCTCGTCCCAGTGCCCGGGCAGCAGCAGCTTCGCCGGCAGCCCGACGACGATCGCGCCCAGGCAGATCGCGGCGATCAGCGGCCGCGGCGGCGAGCGCCCAGCGGGTCGCCCGACCGAGGCGGGCCGGCGCCGCCCCAGCGATGGCGATCGCGGCGCCCGCCGCCGTCGCCAGCAGCTACCGCGAGGATCACGCGTCCGGCCGGCGGATCGGAGACCAGCGAGGCCCACTGCAGCGTCGCCAGCGCGGCGAGCGCCGCGAAGCAGGCGAGCTCCAGCCGCCGCGAGCGCTCGCCGGCGAAGCCGCTCACGCGGCCACCCTCCTGCGCGCCGGCGAGCGCTCGCCGCCGGCTGGATACCCGAAACACCCCGAGACCCGGAAGGCGGCGCCCCGACGCGAGCCGCTCGGGGTGATCAGGAAGCTGCCGGGCCGAAGGCGCCGCAGCGAGCTGGGCAGGGCGTGGCCCGCCGTCACCCAGAGGATCGGCGCCGCCGGTCATCCCCGGCGGCAGGGCGGGACCCGCCCGCTGGTCGCAGACCGCGAGCCGCACGTGGGCCTCGGGCCAGGAGCGGAGCGCCGGGTCGATCGTGAGCGGGCGGCGCTCGCCCGGCAGCAGCAGGTCGCAGCCGCCGGAGCGGGCCAGCTCGACGCAGAGCGAGGCGGCCGCGCGCATCGCTCGCTGGCGCTCATCCGCTCCGCCGCCGCGCGGGTCGAAGGCGACCACCGGCCGCGGCTCGCCGCCCGCGATCAGCTGCCGCTCGATCATCTCGCCGGTCCTCGCCACCGCCGGCCAGTGGATCCGGCTGGCGGGGCTGCCGTCGCGGTAGGGCCGCAGGCCGTCGACCTCGAACTGGGCGAGCCCGCCGCGCCGCGACGTGGCGGCGCTGGCGCTGCCGGAACCCGCGGCGCGCCCGCCCGGATCCGCGCCCGGTCCGCTCCAGCGCACCGGGTCGATCCGCGGCAGCACCACCAGCTCATCGTCCCGGCCCGAGTCGAGCCGGCGCCGCCAGAGCCCGAGCGGGTCCCGGACCTCCAGCCGGGCGGGCGGCATGGGCACGCGCCCCGGGCTCTCCAGCCAGACCTCGCGCTCGCTCAGCCCGCGCGCCAGCGCGGGCCGACCGGGACGGGGCGGTCGAGCAGCGGGTCGGCCAGCTCGCCGCCCGGCGGCGGCAGCAGCGCGCCGCGCAGCCGGATCCGCAGCGGGTAGGGCTCGCTCTCCTCGAGCCGGCCGGGCCCGGGCTCACGCTCCAGCCTCGCTCCGATCGTCGCCAGCTCGACCCAGGTCACCGCGCCCAGCGCCAGGCCCGAGCAGCGCGATGCCGCAGACCAGCGCGCCGGCCAGGTCGAAGCCGAGCCCGGCGAGCACGAAGCCGATTCCCAGCGCCGCGGTCGCCGGGGCCCGGACCGAACCGGACTCCCTCCCCGCGGTCATCTCAGAGCGCCGGGACCCGCTCGACGGCGTCGCGGACCACCGACTCGCGCTGGTCGCCGTCGACCTCGAAGGAGAGCAGCAGCCGGTGGGCGAGCACCGACGGGCGCCAGCGCCTGGACGTCGTCGGGCAGCACGTGGTCGCGGCCGCTCAGGGCGGCGAGCGCCTTGGCGGCGCGGAAGAGCATCAGCCCGGCGCGCGGGCTGGCGCCGAGCTCGACCCGCTCGTCCTCGCGGGTCGCCTCGCAGATCGCGACGACGTAGCGGCGCAGCGCGTCGGTGCCCTCGATGCCGGCGAGCGCCGCTCTGCGCGGAGCGCACCGAGGCGACGTCCGCGACCGGCTCGAGCTCCTCGACCGGGTCGCGGTCGGCGTGCTCGGCGAGCATCGCCGCCTCGGCGCTCGGCGGCCGGGTAGCCGAGGCTGACCCTGACCATGAAGCGGTCGAGCTCGGCCTCGGGGAGGGGATAGGTGCCCTCGTACTCGGCCGGGTTCTGCGTGGCGAGCACCAGGAAGGGGCGGGCGAGCTCGTGCTTGGTCCCGTCGATCGTGATCTGCCGCTCCTGCATGCACTCGAGCAGCCCCGACTGGGTCTTCGGCGAGGCCCGGTTGATCTCGTCGACCAGCACGACGTTGGCGAACACCGGCCCGGGGTGGAACTCGAAGGCGGAGTTGCGCTGGTTGAAGACGTTGGTGCCGACCAGGTCGGCGGGGAGCAGGTCGGAGGTGCACTGCACCCGGGCGTACTCCGCCTCCAGCGAGCGGGCGAGCGCGCGGGCGAGCGCCGTCTTGCCGACCCCGGGCGCGTCCTCGATCAGCACGTGCCCCTCGGCCAGCAGCGCCACGACCAGGTCGCGCACGACCAGCTCGGGGGCCTTGACCGCGCGCGAGATGTTCTCCCGCAGCCGCGCGCCGATCTCAGCCACCTCGGTCGGATCCACCCTCGGCGCCGTGGCCATCAATCCATGGTACGCCCGGGCCGCTCGCCCGGATTGGCCCAACGCCTCAGCGACTCACTCGCCCACCGGCCAGTGCTCCACTTCGAGCTCTTCCATCGGAAAGCCGTTGGGATCGCCCGTGGCGAGGCGCGCGCCTACGCCGAGGGCGGCGGCGGCGATCAGGCAGTCGGCCTGACCCAGCGTGGTGCCGCGGGCGCCGAACTCGCGCCGCCAGGAGCCGGCGCGCTCGCCCTCCTCTCGGCCGAGTGGGGCGATCCGGAGTGCGTTGAGCACCCGCCCGATCGCTGACTCGCTCTCTCGGCCGCGCGCCCCGCCAGATCTCCTCGACGGTAACGGCGCACACGAATGGTGGCTCCTCCCGCTCCGCGAGGTCGCTGAGTCGCTGCGCGGCCGGCTTATTCCGGAGCACATCGATCAGCACGGTTGTATCGAGAAGAAGCGCGACTCAGCCCACCCGCCGGGGATCGGCACGCCGCTGGGCGCGAACCCACGCAACGGGATCCTCGTCCCACTCATGGCCGGTGTCCGGAATCGACCCGATCGACGCGATGATTTCGTCCCATCTGCTGTCATCAGCTCCGGCGCGAGCGCGCGATGGAGTCGGATTAGTTTGTGATGAGAGCTTTAGGTTGATTGAGACGCCGTGGCGAGCTGCGCGCCTACGCTGAGGGCGGCGGCGGCGATCAGGCGTCGGCCTGACCAGCGTGATGCGCGGGCGCCGACTCGCGCCGCCAGGACGCGCGCTCGCCTCTCTCGGCGAGTGGGGCGATCGGAGTGCGTTCAGCCCGCCGTCGCTGCTCCTCTCTCGGCCGCGCGCCGCAGATCTCCTCGACGGTCCGGCGCCCGTGGTGGTCTCCGCTCCGAGGTCGCTGAGTCGCTGCGCGGCCGGCTTTTCGGGCCTCGATCAGCCGTTGTTCGACACGCCGCCGCTCCTGCTGCGGGTCGGCCGCCGCGGGCGCTCCCCGCACGGGTCCTCGTCCCCTCTGGCCGGTGTCCGGGTCGACCCATTGACGCGACGTTTTCTCCCTGTCTGCGCTGGTCATCAAGCTCCCGGCGCAGGAGCGCGGCGATGAACGAGCTTCGCCGACGCTTTCCCACTCTCTTGTCGAGCTCCGCCACGAGCTCATCCTCGAGGCTAATGTGCAAACGCATGTGCGCAGCATGACACAAAACGGTGACGCCATCGACTGGTCCTTCGGCCCCCAGCGGTTGAGCGCCCCGATCGTCAGCAGGACGGACCGGCACCCCCAAATAGTCGGGTAGACGGGTCGTGGGCACTGTGAGAGGGTCCACGCGAGGGGGGTGGGTACCGCCCAGATAGGAGGGCTCAATGCCAACTGCTTCCGCCGAGCGAGCGAAGCTCGGCTACGGGCTGGGCAACGACGAGGGCGAGGCGTTCTGGCTCCTCGGCATGCTCCAGACGATCAGGATCGGCCGCGAGGACACGAACGGTGAGTACGGCCTGCTCGAGATCGTCGTGCCCGAGGGCCACGGCTCACCGTGGCACGTCCACCCCGAGGAGGACGAGTGGTTCTACATCCTCGAGGGCGAGTTCACGGTCTACGTCGGAGAACAGCGCCTGAGTCTGCCGACGGGATCCTTCGCCTTCGGCCCGAGGGGCGTGCCCCACACCTTCATGGCGGAGACGCATGGGGCGAGGGCCCTGGTCGGCTTCCAGCCGATGCTGTTCGAGGGCTTCCTCAGAGAGGTCGGTGAGCCCGCTCCCGAGCGAGTTCTGCCGCCCCCGCCCGAGAGTGCGCCGGACATGGAGCGGCTGTTGCCGATCGGCAAGAAGAACGGGATGGAGATCCTCGGGCCACCGGGCCCGCCTCCGGGGCGATAAGGGGTCGGGCGCTACCGCGTGACCGTCACCCGCAGGAAGGTCGCCGCGATCGACGTGGCGTCATCGCTCGTGTTCTGTTCGTTGAACAGGTCCTCCAGCTCGGCCTGGAGCTCGTCCTCTTTCCCGTCCTTCGCCGCCGCCTCGAAGGCGTTCATGGTCGGCCCGTAGTAGGTCCGGAACTCGCCCACCAGCTCCGAGGGCTGGCCCGGGAAGTTGAAGGTGTAGGTGTCCCTCTCGGAGGAGATCTGGTCCTTCGGCACGCCGGCTTGTGTGAAGCGCTCGATCACGTCGTCCTCGACGCCCCAGGTCATCGGGCTGACGAAGCCGTCCGGGGGCGGGGGCGAATAGGCGGAGCTGATCTTCAGGATCTGGGCCACCAGGGTCGGGTCGTTGGGGATCCAGTTCCCCATCACGATCCGCCCGCCTGGCTTCGTCACCCGGACCATCTCCTTGGCGACGTCGAACGGCTTGGGGGCGAACATCGCCCCGAAGATGCTGACAACGAGGTCGAAGCTCTCGTCATCGAGCTCGTTCAGATCGGTCGCATCGCCCTCCTGGAAGGTGAGGTTGTCCAGGCCGAGGGCCTTGGCGCGCTCGTTGCCCGCCTCGACCAGGTTGCTGGCGATGTCGACGCCGACGACGTCGGCACCGAGCTCGGCCTCGGGCACGGCGGTGGTGCCATCGCCGCAGCCGAGGTCGAGCACCTTGAGCCCGTCGGTGATGCCCAGCTTCTTGACGAGCTCCTCTCCGCTCTCGCGCATGCCCTCGGCGATTCGAGTGAAGTCGCCCTTCTCCCACAACGCCTTGTTCGGATTGACCTTCGCTTGCGCCCCTTGTTCGTTCATGACTCTCCTCCGAGCGAATGGCCCCCTTGGGCCGAGAATAAGGGAGGAGAGGGGCCGCCGCTCTCCGGGCTTCAGCCGAGCCCGAGCTTGCTGATCGCCTCATCGGTCGGCGGCTGCGAGTCGAAGCGGTAGGCCAGGCCGTCCCGGACCTCGATGGTGTTGATGAACCGCATCGTGGTCTCGATGCCCTGCCGACCCGTCCCCTCGAAGCGAATCAGGACCGCCACCCCGTCGGGCTGCTCGACGATCCGCTCCGGGATCACGTCGATCTGCTCCCAGGGCTCGCGAAAGGTCGCCCACCAGCGGCGCATCCCCTCCTCGCCGTAGTAGACCGGCTCGAGCCCCGGAAAGACGCCGCTGGTGTGGTACTCGACCTCCGGGTGGCAGATCGCGAGCAGCCCCTCCAGATCGTCGTCGTTCCAAGCGGCGTAGCCGCGCTCGGTGAGCTCGGTGTAGGTCTCCTCGGGTATGGGGGAACTTTCTACTCGGAGAGCCCGACGGCCTCGAGGCCCTCGGCCGGACTCGCGTACATCTGCGCGCGCGTCTGTTTGCCGTCCTTGATCGTGAAGACCTGGGCCAGGTCCATGTCCACCTCCAGCCCGGTGCTCTTCGAGACGCCCCGCTGGCGCAAGATCGCCACGACCTTGTCGCCCGCCTCACGGAGCTCGATCACCTCGATCTCCCAGTCGTCCCAGGCCTCGAGCCAGGTGCGCAGGAACTCACGAGATCCCTCGACGCCCTCGTACGTCTGCTTCTCGGGCCAGCCGGCGAAGGTGGACATGTCCCAGACGAACTCCGGCGCGGCGAGCTCGTCGAGAAACTCCCCCGTGCGGCCGAAGTGCTCGAAGCCCCGCCGCACGACCTCCAGGTTCTCCTCCGACATCGCCCGCGCAGTATCGCGATGTGCCCGGCGTCAGCTACTTCTTTCGTTCCTGCCCTCCTCCGGGTCCTTCGGGCCCCAGCGGTTGAGCGCCCAGATCGTCAGCAGCACCGAGCCGACCGGCACCCCGAAGATGGCCGCGTCGGCGAGGATGTGGCCGGCGTGAGCGAGCGGGATCACTTCTCGGTCACCTCCTTGAGAGCCTCGAGCGAGCCGCGCACGTCCCGCCGCAGGATCGGTGCGCTCAGCCTGCTGGCGATCAGGGCCAGGATCCCACCTGGCACCTGGTAGCTGAAGCGCATCGTCACCTCGGTCAACTCGCCGCGCTCGCGCAGGATCCAGCGGCCGCGATTGTCGATGCCGCTGACGTTGGTCCAGGCGAGCTCATGCGGGGGATTCCACTCGACCACCTCGATCACGCCTCCCAGGTCCGTGGAGCCCGCCTGGACGGTGAGCCAGAAGCGCGCCCGCGGTCCGCTGGTCGGCTCGCCCTCGACCGGCTTCCAGGTCGAGCCGACCATGAACTCCGAGTAGCGCTTCGGCTCGGAGACCAGCTTCCAGATGTCCTCGCGCGGCGCCGCGATCTCGATGCTCTGCTCGACCCTCATCAGCCGATCAGGGGCAGGCGCCGCTCGGCCGAGAGCTCGTCGAGCTTCGTCTGCATCACCCTGGTGATGTGGTCGTAGACCTCGTCGACGTCGGGGTTGCGGCCGAAGCGCTCGCGCAGGTCGATCGGCTTCATCGCCTCGATCGTGAGCTTGGCGGGCAACGGCCAGTGCCCGAGCATGTCGCCGACGTTGATGACCCAGGGGATCGAGATCGAGATCGGCAGCACCTTGAGGCGGAAGAGGCGGTCGAGCTGCAGCGCCTTGGCGAGCCGCTCGCCGCGGGTCAGGAAGAGGGCCGTCTCCTGGCCGCCGACGGAGACCAGGGGGACGATCGGCACGCCGGTCTCGATCGCGAGCTTCGCCCACCCCTTGCGCCCGGCGAACTCCACCCTGCGCTCCTGCCAGGAGGGGCGGTGCACTTCCCAGTCGCCGCCGGGATAGACGAGCACGGCCGCGCCGCGCTCGAGCGCCAGCTTGGCGTTCTCCGGCGAGGCGACGACGCAGCCGAACTTGGAGAGGTTGAACGGCAGCGGCATCGCCAGCACGAGGTTGTGGACGAGGGGGTGGAGGTGCCGCTCGACGCCGAAGTGGCCGGAGAAGGCGAGCGCGAAGACCATCGTGTCCGGGGTGACGTTGCCGCCGGAGTGGTTGCCGACCAGCAGCACCGGCCCCTCGGCGGGGATCCGGTCCAGGCCGCGTACGTCGGCCCGGAAGTAGAACGAAGCGAGCACCCACAGCCCTGGTAGCTGCTCGCGGATGTAGTCGGGGTCGCGGTCGTCGAGGTCGGCCTTCGGGATCCGCGTCGAGACGAGGTCCCTCACTCCCTGACTCACTCGCTCGCGGATGCTCATCGACAACTATCCAGTGTCACAAAATCCTCCAGTCCTCCTCCCCCCCCCTGGTTCCCCCTCCGGCGCCGGCGGTGATCGCCTCGGGGGCGGGCGCGGCCCCGCTGCAGGCGTTCGCGCACCCGCTCGAGCGACCACTCGAACGGCTCTGTCTCCTCCATGAATGCGGTCAGTTCCTGGACGACGCGATCCGGCGCGTCCAGCATCGGCCAGTGGCCGGAGTCGGGCAGTTCGACGTAGCGGCTGTGCTCGACGATGCGGTGGGCGTTGCGGCCGTGCTCGACCGGGATCACCGGGTCGGCGTCGCCCCAGATGATCAGGCGGCATCTGGTCTGCGAGGTAGAGGCGGTCGAGGGCGGAGACGCGCTGGCCGTCGTGGTCGATCACGCTCCGCATCGTGTGGATGAAGGCCTCGCTGGCGCCCTCCTCGACGAGCGAGGCGTAGCCGCGGGCGAACTCGGCGATGTCGGGCCCGGCCTCGATGCCGACCTTCGCCGCCACCGAGCGCACGGCGTCACCGGCCTTGACCGACCACTCGCGGGCCAGCAGCGGCAGCACCCACTCCGAGCCGGGCAGCGTCGCGGCGCGCAGCAGGGGATGGACCTCGCGGCCGAGCCCGCCGGAGCCGATCAGCGCCATCCGCTCGACGTACTCGGGGAAGAGGTAGGAGAACTGCATCGCGATCCCGCCGCCGAAGGAATGGCCGACGACCGAGCCGCGCTCGAAGCCGAGCACGGCGAGCAGGTCGCGGACCCCGGCGGCGTAGGCGCCGAGCGAGTAGTCGCCGCGCGGCTTGGCGGAGCGGCCGTGGCCGATCAGGTCCGGGGCGACGACCGTGTAGCGCTCGGTGAGCGCCGGCATCACCTCGCGCCAGGCCTCGGCGGTGGAGGTGATCCCGTGCAGCAGGATCAGCAGCGGCCCCTCGCCGGCGGCCTGGAAGCCGACCTTGTGGCCGTGGAGGGTGACCTCCTCGTACTCACCGAGCGGCTCCCCGCCCTTCGGCCACTCGGGGTGGCCCCCTGAGTTCGTCGGTTCGTCGCGTTTTGATCCAGCCATACGGAAATGCCTCGTTTCTCGTCGTTCCTTGTCGAGACAGCTAGTCGAGCCGGCGGGCGGGTGCCCACCCTCCACGGCTACCCGACTACTTGATCTGCACGCCCGAAATCGCCCGGGAGATCACCAGCCGCTGGATCTCTGAGGTCCCCTCGAAGATCGTCCAGATCTTGGCGTCGCGGTGCATCCGCTCCACCGGGAACTCGCGCGAGTAGCCGTTCCCGCCCAGGATCTGGATCGCCCGCTCGGTCGCCCAGACGGCGACCTCGCCGGCCTTCAGCTTCGACATCGAGCCCTCGGCGTTCTCGAAGTCCTTGCCGGCCTTGCCCATCCAGGCGGCGCGGTGGACCAGCAGCCGGGCGGCGTCGATCTCCATCTTCATGTCGGCGAGGGCGAAGGCGATCGCCTGATTCTCGATGATCTTGCGGCCGAACGCCTCGCGCTCCTTGGCGTAGTCGAGCGCGTACTCGTAGGCCGCCCGGGCGATGCCGACCGCCTGCGCGCCGACCGTCGGGCGCGAGAGCTCGAAGGTCCGCATCGCGGCCTGGCCCTTGGAGCTCTTGCCCTCCTTGCGCCTTGGCGATGCGCTCGTCGAGCTTCTCCTTGCCGCCCAAAAAGACAGGAGCCGGGGACGCGGCAGTCGTCCAGGTGGACGTCGGCGGTGTGGGAGGCGCGGATGCCGTGCTTCTTCACCTTGGCGCCCTGCTCGAGGCCCTTGGTCCCCGGCGGGACGACGAAGGCGGCGTGGCCGCGCGAGCCCAGCTCGCGGTCGACCGAGGCGATCACCACGTGCACGTTGGCGATGCCGCCGTTGGTCGCCCAGGCCTTCTGGCCGTTGATCACCCACTCGTCGTTGCCCTCGTCGTACTTGGCCGTGGTGCGGTAGCCCGAGACATCCGAGCCCGCATCGGGCTCCGACGCGCAGAAGGCGCCGACCTTGACGTCGTTCTCGTCGCCGAAGCACTGCGGCACCCACTCGACCATCTGCTCCGGGGTGCCCGAGCCGTAGATCCCGGCGACCGCCAGCGTCGTGCCGAAGATCGCCATGCCGATCCCGGCGTCGCCCCAGAAAAGCTCCTCATTGACCAGCGGGAAGGTCAGCCCCGACGGATCGGCCCAGAACTGCGCGATCGACTCGAAGCCGTAGAGGCCGATCTTGGCCGCCTCCTGCACCACCGGCCAGGGGAACTCCTCCTTCTCGTCCCACTCGTGCGCGGCCGGCCGGACGACCTGCTCGGCGAATCCGTGCGCCCAGTCGCGGACGTCCTGCTGGTCCTGGGAGAGCTCGAGGGAGAAGGGAGTGTCCCCGACCTCGATCCCGAGGCTCTCGGTCGCCTGGGCCGCCGCGATCCTTCGACTCGATCGCCTGAGCCACCTGCTCGTCCTTCGTCTCAGTCTCGGGGGTCGCCATCGCGCCTACATCCTCCTCAAGTCTTGGTCTTTCCTCTCGGTTGCTACCGAGAGTAGCAAAATACTACCCGAGGTAGGAATATCGGTTCTGGTTGCTACCCGTGGTAGCAAAATGCTACCTTAGGTAGGAAATGGCGACCCGGAGGACCAGCTCGAGGCGGAAACGGAGCGGGATCCAGCACCAGCGGCTGGCCGCAAAGCATGCCGCCAAGGCTGAGCATCACCGCAAACGCGCTGCCCATCTGGGGCCGGAGCGGCGGCGTCCCGAGGTGCTCGACGCCGCCCTGAAGCTCTTCCTGGAGGGCGGCTACGACGGCACCTCGATGCAGGCGGTCGCCGACGAGGCGGGGGTGACGAAGCCCGTCGTCTACGCCTGCTTCCCCGGCAAGGACGAGCTCTTCCGGGCGCTGCTCGCCCGTGAGGAGGAGCGCATCCTGGCCGAGATCCAGGGCGCCTTCGCCGACGCCGATCTGGCCGATCCGGAGCGGACACTGACCGAGGGGATGACCGGCTTCCTCCGGGCGGTCGGCGACTCGCCCGACGTCTACCGCCTGATCTTCCTGGGGGAGGGGGGAGGCAACGCCGCCGTCGCCCACCGGATCCAGCGCGGCCGCCAGAGGCAGGTCGACGCGCTCAGCCGGCTGGCGCGAAGCTGGCTGGAGGATCGCAACGGCAAGGCCTCCAAGGCCGAGATCGAGAGGACGGCGCGGCTGCTCGGCAACTCGATCGCGGGCCTCGCCGAGGCCGGCGCACGCCTCTTGCTCTCCGGCGAGGACGACTGGACGCCGGAGACCCTGGGGCGCGAGCTCGGCCGGCTGGCGGCCGGCGCGCAGTCGGCGGTCTGACTCACGGCGCGCGGCCAGGGGAGAGAAGTGCCAAGGGGATCCTCACCCAAGGGTGGACCCCACCGGGTCGATCGCGGATGCTGCTGGGATCGGAGCAGTCGTCGGATCGGCATTGGCGCTGCTGCTCAGGCGAGAGGAGGAGTTGGCTGAATGGACGGCTCGAGGGATCGTGTTCGGAGGAGCACTCGGGCTCCTTACCGTGATCGTCCGCGCGGTACTCTGAGCCGCGTGTCACGAGGCGTTTGGTTCTGGCTCGGTTGGCTCTGCTTGGTCGGGGCCGTTCTGGGGATAGTGGATGACCAGATCACCCCAGGACTGCAATTCCTGCTGATGGGAGCCGCCATATTGGCCTTCCATCGCAATGCGGAGAAGATTCGTCAAGCGCATCGGTAGCCGGCGGGCGCGCCGCCGGCTGGCGAGCAGCGTCCGCTCGCGGTCGATCCCGATCGACGTCGACGCCGCCGATCGGGTGAAGCGCCTTCGCCTTGGCTAGCCGCCGCGGGCGACGATCGCGGCGATCAGACTGAGGAAGCCGATCATCATCGTGCCCATCAGACCGGCGCCGATCCGCAGCACGGTCTGGCGAAGGCTCTCCATCTCGGAGCGCAGATCCCGCATGTCCCGGTCGACACGGTCGAAGCCGCTGCGCATCTCCATGGCGCCGGGATCTTTGCTAACGAGTCGATCTCGATGCCCGTCCTGCCCAACCACTTCATGATCTTCGGCCCCTACGGCTGGACCGGGTCGTCCCGGCACGTGCTGGTGCAGACCGCCTCCACCCACATCACCCGGGTGCTGGAGAGGCCTCGCGGCGCGGCGCCACCCACGTCGAGGTCTCCGAGGAGGCGACCGACCGCTACCACTCCAAGGTGTTCGAGCCCACGCGGCCGGCCGAGCGCGAGGAGATCCTCGCTTGACGCCCCCGAAGAAGCGCACCGCGGCGAAGGGCGAGGCGAAGTCCCGCCGCTACGCGCCGCGGCTGCCGCCGGAGGAGCGGCGCGAGCAGCTGCTCGACGCCACCCTCGCCCTGATCGCCGAGAAGGGCTACGAGTCGGTCTCGATGGAGGGGATCGCCCGGAAGGCGGGCGTGACCAAGCCGGTGGTCTACGACCTGTTCGGCTCGCTCGCCGACCTGCTCGAGGCGTTGCTCGAGCGCGAGGAGGAGCGCGCGCTGCTCCAGCTCGCGGAGCTGCTGCCGACAGCCCGGCGAGGACGCCGACCCCGCCAAGCTGCTGGTCGACGGGCTGGACGCCTTCCTGCGCGCGGTCGAGACCCGGCCCGGATGCCTGGCGCCTCTCCCTGATGCCGATCGAGGCGCAGCCCGGGATCGTCCGCGAGCACGTCGAGCGAGACCGCACCGCGGTGGCCGAGCAGCTCGCCTCGATCGTCCGCTGGGGGGTCGGGGAGCTCAATGTGCCGATCTCCGACGTCGACATGCTGGTCGAGACGATCATCGTGCTCGCCGAGGAGGCGGGCCGCAAGCACCTCGAGGACCCCGAGCGCTACCCGCGCGAGCGCCTGACGAAATTCACCGCCTCCCTGCTCGATAGCGTCCGGGGCTAGTGGCGAGCCTGAACGGACTTGGCCGCGCGCTCGATCCGCGCGCCGCGATCGCGGGGCTGTTTGACGACGTGCGGAGCATGTCGGAGGACACCCGGATCATCGAACGCCACGCCGCGCACCTCGACGCCATCGACGAGCGGCTCGACCAGATCGTCGAGCTGATGGAGCGGATGGTGAGCTCGGTCGACGAGCTCTCCGCGGCCGTCAGGGAGCTGCAGGATCACGTCGAGCCGGTGGGCCGGCTCGCCAGGCGGCTGCCCGGGCGCTCGAAGCGCTGACCGCGCTAGGGCGTCTTCGCGTCGATCAGCACCTCGCCCTGATCGACGGAAGCGCGGGTGCCGGGCGTCTCAGATGCGTCCATCGCGCTCAGGACCTCGTCGGCCTTGCGCAGGTCCTCCTCGCTGTCGAAGAACATCATCACCGCCGCGGTTCCCTGGGAGCTGTCGACCACCACCCTCATCGAGGCGGAGGGCATTCCCTCCGGCGGCTCGCCCGACTCGACTTGGGACTTGATTTCGTCTATCCGCGCCTGGTCGACGTCGGTGAACCTGACCACTCGTGCGTACATCACGACTCCTTCCCCTAGTTGGTGGCGCGATCCTATTCCCTCGGCGAGGGCATCAGGGGAGCGAGCGCTTGATGACCTCGCCAGTCGCCGAGTCGAGCCTCTGGTACGCAAGTGATAGTCTACGTACCATCGCTACCAGGGCAGAGGTCAGCACAAAACGGGTCGCGCCTGGCGGCGCGCCCTCGCATCAACAACGGGAGCCGGTCCTTCCTCCGCGCGAGGAGGCGACGGAGCTGATTCCGCCGCGGGGCGGAATCACCTGGCGGGTCGCGGGCGACGCGCGGATCTTCGGCGCCTCCGGCTACGCGCTGCTCCTGCAGGTGACCCATCCCTCGGTGGGGGCGGGGGTGTCGCAGCACTCCGACTTCAAGGCGGATCCATGGGGGAGGCTGCTGCGCACCCTCGACTACACCAGCTCGGTGATCTACGGCGGGCCCGACCTCGCCTGGGAGGTCGGGCGCCGCGTCCGCGAGATGCACAAGCGGATCAAGGGAGTGCGTCCGGACGGCGAGCGCTACCACGCGCTCGAGCCGCGGCCCTACGCCTGGGTGCACGCGACCCTGGCCGAGTCGATCGTCCGGGCCCACAACCTCTTCTGCCGCCCGGCGCTGACCGCCGCAGAGACGGAGGAGTTCTGGACGGAGTGGCGGCGGATGGGCCGGCTGATCGGCGTCCGCTACGACGATCTGCCGGAGACCTGGCCTGGCCTGCTCGCCTACTTCGACGAGATGGTCGAGACCGAGCTCCAGGACACCGAGGCCGCCCAGGACGTGCTCGTCTCCCTGCTCCGCCCGACTGCGCCGCCGCTGCCCGGGCTGCGCCGCGACCTCGTCTGGCGGGTGGTGAGCTGGCCCTCGACCAAGGGGGGCTCGCTGGCAACGCTCGGCATGCTGCCGGCGGTGCTGCGCGAGCGGCTCGGGGTGGAGTGGACGCCGAAGCACGAGCGCCGCTTCCGGCGCCTCGCGTCGATCACCCGGCGGGCCGGGCCGCTGATGCCGCCGCAGGCCCGCAACTTCGGCCCGCACTACCTGCGCTGGCGCCACGAGGCGATCGAGCGCGGCGACGTCGCGGCGGCGGCCGCCTGAGCGATGGCGAGCGCGGACGACCTTTCTGCAGCGGGCGCTCGCCTCCAGCGTCGAGCCGCCGGACGACGAGCTCTCGGAGCGGATCCTGGACGCGGCGCTCGAGATCTCCGCGGCGTCCGGGGTCAAGAACCTGACCATGGACGAGGTCGCCGATCGCGCCGGGGTGGGGCGGATGACCGTCTACCGCCGCTTCGGCAGCCGCGATCACCTGGAGGAGGCTCTGGCGGTGCGCGAGGCGCGGCGCTGCCTGGCGGAGATCGACTCGACCGTCGATCCCGGCGCGCCGGTCCCCGATCAGATCGCCCAGGGGCTGCTCACCACCCTCCGCCTGATCCGCGAGCACCCCCTGCTCGAGCGGATGTCGCGGCTCGAGCCGGCGACCGCGCTGGTCGCGCTCCGCGACGAGAAGACGGCCGTGTTCGCGATGAGCCGGGCGTTCCTGGCGGCCCGGATTCGCGAGGGTCAGCGCGCCGGGACGGTCGACCGCAGCGTCGACCCCGAGCAGGCCGGCGAGTTGCTCGTCCGGCTCGGCTTCAGCTTCCTGCTGATCCCGGAGAGCGCATTGCCGCTCGACGACGACGCGCAAGATGCGCGAGCTGGCGCGGACGATGATCGCGCCCATTCTCGGAGCCGATGGCTGAGGGCTACCGCCATCGAGATCCCGATGCCGGCCTGCCGCTCGCCTGACACTCGTTACACATTCGATACACATAGAGGTGTAGTGGCTGCTACGGTGGGGCGCATGGGCCGCACCAACATCGAGATCGACGATGAGCTGATTGGCCGGGTGATGCGCCGCTACGGTTTTCGGAGCAAACGGGAGGCTGTCGAGCGGGGGCTGCGCGCCCTCGACATCGAACCGTTCAGCCGGGAGGAGATCCTCGAGCTCGCCGGCATGGGTTGGGATGGCGACCTCGATGCGATGAGGAGAGATGCGCCGACGGTGCGTTCCTGGGCCGAGCGGGAATGAGTCTGATCGATTCCTCGGCCTGGATCGAGCTGTTCCGCGACACCGGCAGTCGCACGGACGCGCGGCTCAGAACGCTGATCTCGGGCGGTGAGGAGCTGGAGACGACCGAGCCCGTGGCGATGGAGCTGCTCGTCGGAGCCCGCAGCGCAAGGGATCGGCGGCGGATCCAGCGAGTGCTGGCGGCATGTCAATTGGTCTCGGTTGACAACGCTGCTGATTGGGAGGATGCCGCCGGCGTCTACCAGACCTGTCGGCGCGCCGGTGAAACTCCGCGTCAACTCTTCGATTGCCTGATTGCGGTGGTAGCAATTCGTGCGGGTGTCGCGATCCTCGCCGAGGACCGGGACTTCGAGCTGATCGCGCGCCACACCTCGCTCGAATTGGCGTAACCGCTACGGCGCCCGCTGCACCTGCGGGAAGTCGCCGAGGAAGCCGTCTCGGGCTTATGTCGGTTTTGTGGTCATCGCCCAGACGCTGACGAAGTAGGCGACCAGGAGGAGCGAGACGAGCACCGTCGCGACCCGGGTCGAGACGCCGGATCCGTCCTGGTTGCGGTTGATCCGCCGGACGACGATGCCGCCGATCACGACCGAGGCGAGCAGGAGGACGAAGCCCAGATCAGCCGTGGTCTGGCCGATGTTGAGCCAGGTGAGGTCGATGTTGGAATTGGTGAGCCCCTCCTTGTGCGCGATCCACTGGGCGCCGCCGCGCATGATGATCCAGCCCGGGATCGCTCCGTAGAAGAGCGACATGAAGCCGAGCCGCGTCAGCGAGGCCGCGTTGCCGCGCCAGGCGACGATCAGCGAGACGGCGGAGAGGAAGAGGGCGCCGGTGAGCAGCATCGCGCCGAAGATGTGGACGAAGAGCGGCAGGTCCCAGCTGTCCGGCCGGGTGACGGAGCCGAGTGTCGTCAGCGCGTTCATGCGCCCGGCTTCCAGACCATGACGACGAGCAGCAGGACGAACCAGAAGACGCGCATCCAGTGCGCGAAGCGGGTGCGGCCGTCGATCGCGAGGACGGAGTCGTCCCCGGCGGGCTGTACGCCGCGGCTGGCGCGGGCGCCGGAGCCGGTGGCGAGGACCCAGATCACGATCGCGGCGATGATCCAGCCGTCGTAGATCTCGTACTGCGGCCGGTTGAGCGCCAGCCAGATGCCGAGCGCCAGCGTCCCGAGTCCCCCGACGCCCCAGAGGATCTCGGCGACCAGCCGCGTCGTCGCGTTGACCGGGCTGCCGAGCAGGAAGGCGCTGTACATGACGATCGCGCTCGCCAGGAAGAAGGCCGAGAGCAGGTGGAAGAAGAGCAGCGCGTGGTACACCGGCGGGCGATCCTACTGATAGGCCTGGATGCGCCCGGTCCACTCGTCGAGCTTGCGCTCCGCGCCTTCCCGGGTGGCGGCGTCGCCGGCGCGCAGCATGTGGACGGCGCGCGTCACCCCGGCCTCGCTCGTAGCGCTCCAGCACCGCCGGGTCCTTGGGCGGGATCTGGAGCGTGACCGGGATCGCGCCGCGGCCGGCCTCATCGCCGAGGCGCTGCAGCTCCTCGACCCGGGCGATCATCTGCTCGTCAGGCGGGATCCGGTTGGGGAACCAGCCGTCGCCGAAGGCGAGCACCCGCTTGTGCACGGTCGGGCCGTTGCCCCCGACCAGGATCGGCGGGTGGGGCTCCTGGAGCGGCGCGGGGCGGCAGACGATCCGGTCGAAGTCGACGAACTCGCCGTGGTAGCTCGCCTCCTCGTTGGTCCAGAGCTCCTTGCAGGCCTCGACCCGCTCGCGCAGCAGGGAGAAGCGCTGGTGGGGCTGGGTGCCGTGGTTCCGCATCTCCTCGAGGTTCCAGCCGGCTCCGATGCCGAAGATGAACCGCCCGCCGGAGAGGCGGTCGAGGGAGGCGACCTCCTTCGCCGTCGATGATCGGGTCGCGCTCGACCAGCAGGCAGATCGCGGTGCCGACCCGGATCCGCTCGGTCGCGGCGGCCATCGTCGTCAGGGCGACGAAGGGGTCGTGGATCCGCCAGTACTCGCGCGGCAGCTCGCCGCCGGCGGGATAGGGCGTGTCCCGGCTCGCCGGGATGTGCGTGTGCTCGGTGACGAACACCGACTCGAAGCCTCGCTCCTCCGCCATCCGCGCCAGCTCAGCCGGCTCGATCGCCTCGTCGGTGGGGAAGTAGGAGACGCCGAAGTGCACCCGCGGGATCCTTTCAGGGCGCTAGCCTGATCGCGGTGGAGGATCTCGGCAACCCAAGCTCCTATCTCGAGCTCCGCAAGGGCGCCGAGTGCTACTCGAGCGACGGAGAGAAGGTGGGCAGCGTCGAGCACGTTCTCGCCGCCCCCGACGAGGACATCTTCGACGGCATCGTGCTCGACACCAGCGTCCTGCCGGGAGGCCACCGCTTCGTCGACGCCTCCCAGGTGGAGGAGATCTTCGACCGCGGCGTGGTGCTCAAGATCGACCGCAGCGCCGCGGAGTCGCTCCCCGAGCCCAGTGCCAACCCGGCGACGATGGAGGTCTCGGCCGACGATCTTGCCGAGGGCGGGGAGAGCGGGCTGACGCGCAAGCTAAGGCGCGCTTGGGACGTGCTCTCCGGCAAGACCTGAGCTGCGCCCGGTGTCAGCCGAGCGGCGCTGCGCGCCGTCGCTGACCAGGTAGAGCAGGGCGAGCGGCACCAGCACGTCGAGCACGAGCCCGGTGAGGCTGGCGATGTTGTCGCCGGTCGAGTAGTGCCCGGTGGTGGTCAGGTGGTAGGCGAAGTGGGGCAGTCCTGCGACCAGCATGGTGATCGCCGCCGCCTGGATGACGCGCTTCTCCATCCAGACCGCCGCGAGCAGGGCGAGCACGGCCATGCCGAGGGAGGCGGCCCCGAAGTCCCGCTCGAGGTGCTCGTTGTAGGGCGGCAGGGCCGAGACCCAGTGGACCGACCCGGCGGGGAAGCCGTTGTAGAAGCCCCGGGGCGCGATCAGGATCCAGACCGCGAGCCACCCGAGCGCCACGGTCATGAAGATGAGAGCGAACCGAATCAGGCCCCTGTGACGCTCGATCTCCACGGCCCGCAGGCTACGCGTCCTGCTCGGCGAGCGCCTCTTCGCTCTCGACGAGGAAGGGCACGAGCAAGGCGGTGAGACGCGCGGCGGTTCGCGGGCCGATCGCGCGCGCGGCCTTCGGCAGCACGACCAGCTCGGCGTCCGGGATCTTCCTCGCGACCCGCTCCACCCACTCGGCCGGAACGAGGTGATCGCGCTCGGGGCGAACGACCATGCGTCGGCGCCTCGATGTCGCCGAGCTTCTCCTCCACCGGGTCCTCCAGCGCGCGGCGCAGGGTGCGCACGCTCCGCCAGGGGCCGGCGTCGATGACGTCGTGCACCACGGTGGGGGCGAGCCGCGGCGAGGAGCGCCGGGCGTTGCGGGCCCAGCGCAGGGCCAGGCGGGCCGGGGTGCGCGCCTCGGGGTCGAAGGTCGGGCCGACCAGCACGAGGCGCTCGACCGCGGCGGGATGGCGGGCGGCGAGGTCGACCGCGACCTGACAGCCGAAGGAGACGCCGATCACGATCGCGGGGGCGAGCCCGTTGTCGAACATCCAGCGCCGCAGCGCATCGGCGAGGCCTGGGACGTCGAGCGGGTGGATCGGCTGGTCGCTCATGCCGAAGCCCGGCAGGTCCGGTGCGAAGACCGGCCGGCGGTCGCCGAGCGCCTTGATCAGCGGCTTCAGCGAGCGGCTCGAGGAGAGGCCGTGGACGAGGACGATCGGCGTGGTCTCCAGCTCGAGCGGTGACCCGTTGGAGCGTCGCTTGAGCTCGGTGGGGACCCGCACGAAGACCCGGTCCCGGCCGGCATGTGTCCAGCCTCCGTATACGCCGTTGCGACGCGCTGCGTCTCCCACAGCGCGCAACATAGCTGCAAATCACGCAATCCGCTGCCGCAAGTGACCCAAGCAGCGGCTCGACCGAGAGCTCGCCGCAGCCCGCCCGCTCGAGGATCTCCGCGGGGGCGAGCCGGCGGCCGTGCCGGTGGACGCGGTCCCGGAGCCACTCGCCGAGGGAGGCGAGGTCCCCGTCGCCGATGCGCGCGCCGAGGTCGCCGAGGTCGCGCTCGGCGGCCTCCCAGAGCTGTCCCGCGATCACGTTGCCGAGGCTGTAGGTGGGGAAGTAGCCGAAGGCGCCGCCCGCCCAGTGGACGTCCTGCAGCACGCCGTGGGCGTCGTCCGGAACCTCGAGGCCAAGGTAGTCGCGATAGCGGGCGTTCCAGGCATCGGGCAGCTCGGTCAGCTCGAGCCCGCCCTCGAAGATCTCGAGCTCGAGCTCGAACCGGATCAGGATGTGGAGGTTGTAGGTGACCTCGTCGGCCTCGATCCGGATCAGGGAGCGCTCCACCCGATTCGCGGCCCGCTCGAGCGAGGCGGCGTCGACCGAGTCGAAGGCGCCGGGGAAGCTCTGGCGCAGCTTCGGCAGCAGCCGCTCCAGGTAGGGCGCGCTGCGGGCCACCCAGTTCTCCCAGAGCCTGCTCTGCGACTCGTGCAGGCCCAGCGACCGCGGCTTCGCGAGCGGCGTCCGCCGCAGCTCGGGGTCGACGCCGGACTCGTAGAGCCCGTGCCCGGCCTCGTGCAGGGCGCTGAACAGCGCCATCGCCAGGTTGCCCTCGTCGTAGCGGGTGGTGAGCCGGATGTCGCCGAGGGCGATCGAGATCGCGAAGGGGTGCTCGGTCGGGTCGATCCGCCAGGAGCCCTCCTTGAACGGGAGCTCGGAGATCAGTTCCGCGATCAGCGGCCGCTGCACGTCGGCGTCGAAGCTGCCGCGGAACGGGTCGTCCCCGGCCCCCGTGCCGTTCTCGGTCGCCTCGCGGACGAGCGGGACGAGGCCCTCGCGCAGCTCGGCGAGCACCGTCCGCATCCCCTCGGTGGTCATCTCGGGCTCGTACTCGTCGAGCAGCGGGTCGTAGGGATGCGAGAAGCCGGGGAAGCCGTCGTAGCAGTCGGCGTACTGACGGGTCAGCTCCACGTTGCGCTCGAGATGGGGGAGGAGCATTGCGAAGTCGGATTTGGCCTTGGCCTCGACCCAGGCGTTCTCGGCGATCGAGCTGGCGCGGGCGAGCTCGGCGCGCAGGTCCGAGGGAACCCGCCGCGCCTTCTCCCAGTCGCGGGCGACGACGCGGACCAGGTCGCCGTCGATCGACTCTCCCGGCGGCGCGTCGGCGTCGGGGCCCGACCGGAGCTCGTCGATCAACCGGCCGATCTCGTCGTCGGTGAACATCTCGTGCCGCACCCGGGCCAGCGTCGCCAACGTCTCGGCTCGCGCCTCGGCGCCGCCCGGCGGCATCATCGTCCGCTCGTCCCAGGCCAGCAGCGAGGCGGCCCGGCTCAGGTCGTAGATCTCGCCGAGGCGGGTCCGGAGGTCCTCGATCGCGCCCATGGCTAGGGCGCGGGCGGAGCGCCCTCGGCTGCCTTCTTGCTGAGGCCCTCGAGCCAGCGCTGGTGGAGGCGCTCCATCATCGGTCGCAGCACGGGCTTGATGATCTTCATGCCGAGGCCCTTCTGCGTCTCCTCCGTGTGCACGAAGGTGCCGCCCGCCTGTCGGCGCAGCACCCAGGCGTGGTGCCCGCGGCCGGCCAGCGACTTGGCCGACCAGGCGAGGCGCTGGCCGGGTTCGTACTCGACGACCTCGGAGGTGACGAATGCGCCGAAGGTGAGCCAGCGCCAGCGGCTGCCCAGCTCGATCTTCGGCCAGGGCCCGCCCAGGTGCTTGACCAGGCGCGCGTTGCCGTAGTAGCTCGACCACAGGTCCGGTCTGACCAGCCAGGCCCAGACGACCTCGGGCTCGGCGGGGATCAGCAGCTCGTTGACCGCATGGAAGGCGGAGCCTTCCGGCGTGTGCTCGTCCGGCCAGCTGACTGCGGTCTCCGGGGCGCTCACCCGGCGGAACCTACCCGATCAGTGGATGTGGAGATTGACGTGGAAGAGCAGGATCAGCGGCCAGAGCACGATTGCGAGGATCGCCGAGACCACCTGCCCCACTGTTCCATGGTGAATGTAGTTGTGGTCGGCGGCGACGAAGACGCCGACGAACAGGTAGATGATCGTGAGCAGGCTTGGCCCGCCGCGGCGGTACATGGATCCCTCCCTCAGTTCCTCAGTTTCAGTCGCGGTCCGGCTGAACCTCAGTGGCGCGTTCCTCGTGGCGGCCGGCCCGGTCCTCCTCGGCAGCGGCGGCTTCCTTGAGCTCGTCCGCCTTCTGCCTGTGGCCCTCCGCCATGGAGCGGTGACCCTCGGCCTCCGCCTCCAGCCTGCGATTTTCACGTTCGCGGGCGATCCGTCGCCTCTGAGCGATCTGCCGGACGGCGAACAGCACCACCGCCACGACGACCACTGCGATCACGATGATCACGATCGTTGACATGGGCCTTGTCGTACCCGGCCCCGTGCCCTCGAAACGGTGGTCTCGTTAGGCCTGGATGAAGGCCGTCGCTAGTCTGGGCGCATGACCGACGAGGTCGTCTACCACAAGCCCGACTGGTTCACGAGGAACGTCTTCAACCCCGTCGTGGCGGGGCTGCACAAGCTCGGCCTCAGCGTCCAGGGCTCGCAGACCCTGGCGGTGCGGGGCCGGAAGAGCGGCGAGATGCGGACCAACCCCGTCAATCCCTTCGAGCTCGACGGCAAGACGTACTTGCTGGCGCCGCGTGGCACCACCCAGTGGGTCCGGAACATGCGCGTCGCCGGGGAGGGCGAGCTGCGCAGCGGCCGGAAGGTGCGCCACTTCCACGCGACCGAGGTGCCGGACTCCGAGAAGCTCCCCCTGATGCGCCTCTACATGGACAAGTGGTCCTGGGAGGTGAAGGGCTTCCTGGGAATCGACGCCGACGCACCCGATGAGGAGATCGAGCGGATCCTCCCGGACCACCCCGCCTTCGTCCTCACCTTCCAGGATTAATCGGGTTGCGCCTTACGGCGCACCCTCGCTTATACGTCGCTCGATCGAGACGCTGTAGGCCTTCGGCCGCGCGGCGAGGATCGGGTCGTCCGACGGCTCGATGCCGTCCGTGAGCCGCATGGGGTCGAAGATCAGCGGCTCCTGTGAGGTCTCGGCGTCCTCGACCACCGAGATCACCTCGAGCTCGCCGAGCTCCACCACCTCGTGATCGCCCTCCCACTCGGCCGTCGGGTCGTCAAGTGGATCGCCCTCGTTGCCCAGGGTGAACTCGAGCGTGAAGCGGGCGATGCCCTCGGCGAGGCGCTCGCGGATCTCCTCCTGGAGATAGTCGCGGGAGGCGGCGTCGCGCTGCTCGTCGGTCAGATACTCGGGTCCCTCCTCCGGCTCCCAGCTATAGCGGCCCCAGTGCCTGCCGCCGTCGGCGTCCACCAGGCAGAAGGCGTGCAGGGCCCGGTAATCGGAGGTGGCGAAGCTGGTGGTGGGCGCCAGCTTCGGCAGTCCCTTCTGCAGCGCCACGCCGGTCTCGGGATGCTCCGCCAGGTAGGCGCCGAGCTTCTCGGGGTCCGGCTGGCCAGTCTCCGGGTCCGGGATCCGGGCTCGCGTCATCGCCAGGAAGTCCTCCGCGTTGCGGGCGAAGAAGACCACCAGCGGCACGGCGACGATGTCGGTCGTCTCCCCGTCCGGGAGGTGGAACTTGACGGCCATGCCGCGGCCGGCGATCGGGTCGGCGTCCTTGGCTCTCGGATGGCCGCTCGCGTTGGAGAAGCGGATCGTCGTCTCGATGGGATCTCCCTGGAGGTGCGCGGCGCGGGAGAGCTTGGAGGCCTCGGAGGTCGGCGTGAAGCGGCCCTTGCAAACCGTGCCCTTGGCGTGAACCGCGCGGTAGCCGGGATGCGGGCCGCCGTTGACGGCGTTGAGGGCGTCGACGATCTCCTCCCACATCGTTGCGGTCGTCACGGCGAGGGAGACTACCTGCGATGGCGACGCTGCTCTACGACTCCGACTGCGGCTTCTGCCGCTGGGCGCTCGGCAAGGTGCTCGCCTGGGATCGCCATCGCGCGGTCCGGCCCGCGAAGCTGACCTCGGAGGAGGCCGACCGCCTGCTCGGCGAGATGCCGGCCGAGCAGCGGATGAGCTCCTGGCACCTCGTCGACGCCGAGGGGGTTCACTCCGCGGGTGCGGGCTTCCAGCCGCTGCTTCGCCTGCTCCCCGGCGGCTCGCCGCTCGCGGCCCTGGCGGCGCGCGCCCCGCGTGCAACGGAACGCGGCTACCGCTTCGTCGCCGGCAACCGCAGCCGCTGGGGCAAGCTGGTCACTGACGGCGCGAAGCGCCGGGCGGACCGGCGGATCGCGGAGCGGAGCTAACCCGCGGCCTCGGCCTGGCGCAGGCCGCGCATCGCGAAGACGAAGACCACCGCGAGCAGCGCCGCGATGATGCCCGAGGGTGGCGAGGTAGTCCGTGCCGGTGCCCGCGAGCAGGTCGCGGACCGTCTCCATCACGTGGGTCGCCGGATTGAACGGGGCGACCGCGTGGACCCAGCCGCCGAGCAGCTCGCGCGGCACGTAGACAGGGGCCAGGAAGAGGAAGAGAAAGACCGGCACCTGCATCAGCGGGGTGGCCTGGAGGCTCCGGAACCGGAGGGCAACGCCGGCCGCGAAGAGCAGGCCGGTGACGTTGATGATCGCCGCCAGCCCGTACATGCCGAAGACGTCGAGCCCGCCGCCGTTCATGTTCATCCCGACAGCAAGGCCGATCAGCGTCACCGCCGTCAGGGTGATCACCGCCCGGATCAGGGCGACGACGCCGTAGCCGATCAGCAGCGCGCTGCGGTGGGGAGTCGCCAGCAGCAGCCTGCGGCCGAAGCCGAACTGGAAGTCGGCGGCGATCGAGAAGCCGCTGAAGACCCCGCCGAAGGCGGCGCTCTGGCAGAGCACGAAGGCGAAGATGAACGAGGTGTAGCCCGGCCCGTAATCGAACCCCGGGGCGTTGCTGATCGCCGAGAGACCTCCGGCGAACGCCGTGAAGAAGAAGATCGGCATCAGCATGGGCGGCAGGAAGAGGAGCGGGTTGGTGGCCAGGGTGTGCAGCAGCCGCCAGGCCAGGCCGCCGGCGACCGAGAAGTAGCGCCTCATGTCCGCACCATCCTCTCCTTCAGGCCGAGCGAGGCGAAGGTGAGGCCGATCGCGAGGATGCCGAGCGCGCAGCCGAATCCCAGCGCCAGCGCCTCGCCGTCCCAGCCGTAGACCAAGAGGCTCCGAAGTCCCTCGACCATGTAGCTGACCGGGTTGTAGGTCGCGATCTCGCGGAACCAGTCCGTCTGGATCAGGTTCCTGGGCAGGCTCATCGAGCTCAGGAAGAGGAAGACGAAGATCAGCGGGAAGAGGCTCTGCACCTTCTCCGGCGCGTCGACGCGCATGCCGACCGCCAGCCCGACCGACCCGAAGGCCAGTGAGATCGCGATCACGAGCGCGACCATCACGAACGCCCCGCCGACGCCCGCCTGGATGTGCGCTCCGGCGAGCAGGCCCACCGCGATGTAGGTGGCCGCCTGGAAGAGGCCGAGCACCAGCGTGCCCGCGAGCTGGCCTGCGACCAACGCCGCGGGGTGGATCGGGGTCAGCTGGAGGCGGTTGAAGAACCCGTCCTGGTTGTCCTCGGCCAGGTTCTGGCCAGTGCCGATCACGGCGAAGACCCCGGCCTGGATGAAGGCGAAGGCCAGGGCGAAGGTGACATACGAGTTGGTCGGGAAGCCCGGGAGGGACGTGGCCGACTTGAGCCCGACCGAGTTGATCGCCAGCAGGATCAGGGGGAAGGTCGTCGCGGGGATGATCGCGGCCGGTTGGCGGATCGTCCGCACGATCGAGCGCCGGGCCAGCTCCGGCGCCTGCGTCCAGATCGAGGGCCTCTGCCGCACCGCCGGGATGGGGATTGCCGCCGCCTCCATCAGGCGGGCGCCCCCTCGAGCGCGGGCTGCTCGCCGGTCTCGCCCTCCCCGGCCGCCTCCGCCTGCGCGCCCTCCAGGGAGCGACCGGTCTTGGTGAGGAAGACGTCGTTGAGGCTCGCCTCGTGGAGCTCCAGGTTGGCGACATCGACGCCCGCCTGGTCGAAGGCCCGGATGATGTCGGCGAGCCGCTCGCTGCCTTCAGCCTCCAGACGCACAGCTGCCCCCTGAGGGGTGCCGGGAACGAGCTCGCCGAAGGGGCGAAGCAGCTCCACGGCGCGGTCGCGCTCGGCGTGATCGGCGGGGATGACCTCCACGGTGGGGCGGCCGACCTCGGACTTGAGCGCGTCCGTGGTACCGGCGGCGACGATCTTGCCCTGGTCGATGATGCCGAGATGGTCGGCCAGCTGGTCGGCCTCCTCGAGGTACTGGGTGGTGAGGAAGATGGTGGTGCCGTCGTCACGGGAGAGGCGGGCGACCTCGTCCCAGAGCGCCGTCCGGCTCTGGATGTCCAGGCCCGTGGTGGGCTCATCCAGGAAGAGGACGCGGGGGCCGTGCAACAGCGCGAGCGCCAGATCGAGCCGTCGCTTCATGCCGCCCGAGTAGCCGCCCACCTTGCGGTCCGCCGCATCGGAGAGGCCGACGCGGTCGATCAGCTCGTTGCCGCGCCTGGTGCGGTCCTCCTTCGACATCCCGTGGAGCGCGCCCTGCAGGCGCATGTGCTCACGGGCGGTCAGGTTCGGGTCCAGGGCCGCCTCCTGGAGCGCGGCGCCGATCGCGTCGCGCACCGCGGCGCCCTCCTTGACGACGTCATGGCCGGCGACCCTGGCCGAACCTGCCGTGGGAGGGAGGAGGGTGGTCAGCATGTGGACCGTGGTGGACTTGCCGGCGCCGTTCGGTCCGAGAAAGCCGTAGATCTCGCCGGGCCGGACCTCGAAGTCGATTCCGTCGACGGCGCGCACGCCGCCCTTGAACTCGCGGACGAGGCCGTTGGCCTCGATCCCGTTTGCTTGCTGGTTTCCGTTCCTGCTCGGCATCCGGAAATTCCCCCTCCGGTCTGAGATCGCTTGCGAAGTTGGACGGCAGTATACATATATACATAGATATTTGAACCTTGCAAATGTCGCGACGCACGAGTAAGATGAAGGCAATGGGTGAGAAGAAGGGAGAAAAGAAAGGGCTGCCGTGGCCGGGCACCTGGCTGGCCGGCGAGGTCGGGCGCACCGATCCCGGTAGCGAGGCCTGGAGCCTGATGCACTGGATGATGGTCGCCAACAAGCAGCGCATGGTGGCCACCGGGCAGGAGTTCGACCTCGCGCCTCAGCAGATGATCGCGCTGCGGATGCTCGGGGCCGGGCCGCGCAAGATGAGCGAGCTCGCTCAGTCGCTCTTCTGCGACAACTCGAACGTCACCGGCATCGTCGACCGGCTCGAGGAGCGCGGTCTGGTGATCAGGGAGGCGGCGAAGGGGGACCGCCGGGTGAAGCTGATCGTGCTCACCAAGGAGGGCGAGCGCATGCGGCACGAGATCACCAAGCGGTTGGCGGAGCCGCCGCCGGCGATCGCCGCGCTCTCCGAGAAGGATCAACGCGCGCTGCGCGACATCCTCAAGCGGGCCGTCGAGAACATCTCCGACGAGGAAGCGGCCGACGCCCTCGCCGGAAAGGCGCCGGCGGCTAGGTGACCTCTGGCGCCGGGGTGGGCCCGCCGGCTTCCTGCTCGGCGGCTTCGAGCTCGCGCCGGTACTCGCGGTACTCCTGCACCGCGATCTGAATCGAGGCGGCGGCGGGAATCGCGAGGATCGCGCCGAGGATGCCGAACAGGGTGCTGCCGAACAGCACCGCCACGAGCACGATGAATGCCTCGATCTTGGTCGCCCGCTTCTGGATCTGGGGCTGGATCAGGTAGTTCTCGACCTGCTGGTAGACGATTGCGAAGATGATCCAGACGATCAGGGCGATGGGGAAGTTGACGAACGCCGTGACGATCCCGACCAGAATCGCGCCGATCGTGGCGCCGACGACCGGGATCAGGTCGAAGACGAAGATGATCACGGCGAGCGGGCCCGCGAACGGAACGCCGAGGATGGTCAGCATGATGAAGGCGGAGAGGCCGGCGATCGTCGCCTGCAGCAGCGCGCCGCCCACGTAGTTGCCGACGGCGTTGGCGATCCGGCGCAGGGTGCGCTCGATCCGCTCGGCGTGCTCCGGTCTCTGCACGCGGATGAAGTTCTCGATCCAGCGTGGCCCCGCGGCCACCATGAAGATGCTCAGGATCAGAATGGTCAGGCCGGCGAAGATCGAGCTGACCAGCCCGAAGCCGATGTCGCGCAGCACACCCGCAGCATCTCCGGCCTTGCTGGGGAGCTTGTTGGCCTCGTCGGAGAGCTTCTGCGTGATGTCGTACTTGTTGTTGAGGTCATTGAGCGTCTTGTTCTTGTGGACGTAGTCCTCTATGTCGTGGACGTATCGCGGGGCGTGCGTCGCCACGTCTGAGACCTGGTTGACGATCGGGGGGATCAGCACGGCTCCCAATCCGATCGGGATCATCAGGAGGCCGAAGTAGACGAGCGCGATCGCCAGGCCCCGCTTCATGTAGCGCTGGAAGAAGTTGACCGGCCCGGCCAGGGCAACCGCGAGGAAGGCGGCGATGATCAGCCAGCTGATCGGCTTGCGCAGCAGATAGATGACGTAGAGGACGAGAAAGACGCCCACGACGACGAGCACGTTGCGGGCGATCGCTCGTGCTGGTGAGTCGATTCTTGGCATGCCGACCCTCTCTATTCGGGGTCGGCGAGCCCCTTCCTGGCCCGCCGCATGCACGCTCGCGGGCCTAGTATCGGCCGCGATGGCCGAGGAACCTGTCGCCGAGGGGCCGCGCCGGCTCGCCGAGGGGGTCGAGATCCAGCCCGCGCGGGCGGACGAGGTCGAGGAGCTCCTGCCGCTGATGCGCGCCTATTGCGAGTTCTACGGGTCATCGCCGCGCGACGACGGGCTGCGGACGATGCTCTCGACGCTGATCGCCGAGCCGTCGCAGGGCGCCGTCTTCATCGCCCGCGACGGCGGCCGCGCGGTGGGAGTCGCCACGCTCGACTGGAAGTGGTCGAGCCTGAAGGGCGCGCGGATCGGCTACCTCGAGGACCTCTTCGTCGACCCGGAGGCGCGGGGCAAGGGGATCGCGGACGCGCTGATCGAGATCTGCGCCGAGCGCTGCCGAGGAGCTCGGCATGCCGGCGATGCAGTGGGCGACGGCGCCGGGCAATCTCCGCGCCCAGGAGGTCTACAACCGCACCGGCGCGGAGGCGGAGATGCTGCTCGAGTACGACCTGGAGCTGTGAGCCGAAGCCCCGGGCCCACGGGCTGGCTGAACCACGTGCGGCGGGGAGAGGGGGAGCCGTTGCTTCTCCTCCATTCGCTCGGCGGGTCGCTGGTCCAGTGGTCGCCGGTCATGGACCGCCTTGCCGCCGAACGCGAGGTGATCGCGGTCGACATGCCGGGGTTCGGCGAGTCGCCCGAGCTGCCCGCGGGGATCGAGCCGCGCGCCGCCAACCTGGCGACCGCCGTGCTCGACTTCTACGACGCGCTCGGGATCGACGGCAAGCCCGCGGTCGCCGGCATCTCGCTGGGCGGCTGGACGGCCGTCGAATGCGCCCGCCAGAACGGCGCCAGCGCGGTGGTCGCACTCTGCCCCGCGGGCTTCTGGAAGCGCTCGCCAGAGTCGTCGAACCGGACGGTCGCGCGCGCCCGGCGCAGCGGCCGGGCCACCCGGGGGCTGCTGCGCCCGATCATGTCGACGGCCCGCGGCCGCCGCCGGGCACTCGGGCGCTTCGTCTACCGGCCGGAGCGCCTCAGCCCGGGCGAGGCGGCCGCGATCGCGAGGGCCTACGTCACGGCCCCAGCCTACGAGGAGGCGAGCGCGCTGATGCGGGCCGGGCGTGTGGAGGAGCTGAAGGGAATCAAGGTGCCGATCACTCTGGCCTGGGCCGAGCACGACACGCTGGTCCGCAACAAGCCGCTGCCCGACAAGGTGGTGCCGCGCCGGGTGCAGCAGGTGGAGCTGCCCGGTTGCGGCCACGTCCCGACCTGGGACGATCCGGAGCTGGTCGCCCGCGTCGTGCTCGCGGGGATACGCAGGAAGAGATAGAAGGAGGCAAGGATGAGCGAGCGGACCGAGTACGCACCTGGCGAGTTCTGCTGGGTCGACCTCTCGACCACCGACGTCGAGGGGGCGAAGAGCTTCTACGGCGACCTGCTCGGAGTGGAGGCCGAGCTCGCGCCGGGCGGCCCGGAGGTGACCGGCGGCTACGGCTGGTTCACCAAGGACGGCAAGATGGTCGCGGGCTTCGGGCCGACCCAGCAGGAGGGCCAGCCCTCGGTCTGGAACAGCTACGTCAAGGTCGAGGACGCCGACGCCACCACCGAGAAGGCGAAGGAGGCCGGCGGCCAGGTGATCTTCGGGGCCGTCGACCTCCCGCGGGAGTCCGGCCGGATGGCGGCCCTCCAGGACCCGACGGGCGCGGTCATCTGCATCAACCAGCAGCAGAACCACCCCGGCGCGCAGATCGTCAACGAGCCGGGGACCTGGAACTTCAACAACCTGCTGACCCGCGACGTCGAGGCCGCCCAGGACTTCTACGGCAAGGTCTTCGGCTGGACGGCGAACCAGCCCGAGGGCGCCCCCGACTTCGTCTGGAGCTGGCAGATGGAGGGCCAGCGCTGGCCCGAGGGAGTTGCAGGGTTGATGAAGATGGGAAGCGAGATGCCGGCGGACGCACCGCCCTACTGGCAGGTCTACCTGGTGGTCGAGGACGCCGATCGCGCGATCGAGCAGACCAAGTCCGCCGGAGGCCGGCTGATCTTCGGTCCGCAGGAGATCCCGTCAGGGCGGATTGCGGTTCTCTTCGACCCGCAGGGCGCGGCCTTCTCGATCGTCGAGGCGAAATTCCCCGAGCCGCGCTAGCAGCCTGATCACCGGCGGCGCGACCTTCTTGGGCGGCAGCTTCCACGCGCTGCCCTTCGTGATCTCCGACCTGCACACGGCGCTGCTCGTCGCCTCATTCACGGTGGGCTGCGAGCTGATCGGGATCGCCTGGATCCGCAAGCGCTTCCTCGACGTCTCGCTGCGGAGCTCGCTGATCCAGGTGACGCTCGGCGGCGTGATCGTCGCGATCACGGGCGCCCTGATCGGCCAGGCTTAGCCCCGCTAGCGCTCTTCCTTCAGCAGCTGCTCGATCGTCCGGCCGCTGAGCACCGACTCGGGCTGCGAGGAGGTGGGCCGGCGGCGAGCGTCGGCGCCCTCGTCGCGCTTCTTGATCAGCAGCCACTTCTCCCGGTCCGACGGCGGCCCGGTGCGGACCAGGGCGTAGGCGCCCTTGATCTTCTCGCCGAGCATCACGATCTTCACGTCCCCCTTCTGAATCGCCTTTTGGAGGTCCATCGGCTCGCCGCGCCTGGACTCGGAGATGTTCTGGAAGACGCCCCGGTCCCAGACGATCATCGGCCCGGCGCCGTACTCGCCCTTCGGGATCACGCCCTCCCACTCGAGGTACTCGAGCGGATGGTCCTCGGTCCGCATCGCGAGGCGCTTGTCGCGCGGGTCGAGCGACGGGCCCTTCGGCACCGCCCAGGAGGCGAGCACGCCGTCGACCTCGAGGCGGAGGTCGTAGTGCAGGGAGGTGGCCGAGTGCTTCTGGATCGAGAAGCGCGGGATGGCGTCGGCGCGCCTTCGATTTGCCCTTGCGCTTGCCACGTCGGCTCGCCGGTCTTCGAGAAGTTCCGCTTGCGCTCGTACTCCTGGAGTTTCTTCGGCATCAGACCTTCACCTCGAGCTCGGCGAGCGAGTCGGCCAGGGCTCGGCGCAGGCCCTCGAGGTCGGAGATCGCATCCGGATCCGAGCAGAGCCCGAAGGCGAGCTCGCCCGCCAGCGAGATGATGGAGACCCGCAGGGCGTGCCGGTCGGCCGGCTCGGCGAAGGAGGAGAACTGCTCGAGGGCGTGCCCGAGGATCAGCGCACGCTCGCGCGGGCCCGGCACGTTGGAGACCGAGAGCGCAAACTCGCGGGGGCCGGAGGTCAGCCTGGTCACACCGTGGTAGAGCGGCCGGAAGCGGCCGAGGGCGTGGAAGAAGGCATAGAGCGTGTCGGGGTCGTGCTCGAGCTTGCGCTCCTTCGTCTCCGTGTTGATCAAGCGCAGCCGCTCGCCCGGGTCGGCCTCGGCGATCGGGAGGTCCACGTTCATGAATGAGTCGCGGTTGCCGAGCTGTCCCTTCTCCTCTTCGCGGGCATGCAGGCAGACCGGACACTGGACCCGGAGGTCCTCAGCGATCCCGCCGACCTGCGGCAGCCAGCGCCGCAGGCCCCCCGCCACCACGGCGAGAACGACGTCGTTGAGGGTCACTCGCTCGGGTGCGTTCTTCTCGATCCGCTTCAGCCGCTCCAGAGGGAAGGCGGTCCAGGCGACCTCGCGCGCCGGACCGATGTGCTGGTCGAGCCTGGTGTCCCGCCCCGGGCGGAGCTCCCGCCAGAGTGCGGACGGCAGCCGGATCAGGATGCGCGCCTCGCGCGCGTCGCCGCCCGCCGCTGCGGGCTTCGGGGCAGCCTCGGTGCGCGTCGCCGGCTGGGCGACCGCGTGGGGCTGCGGCGCGTCGGAGTGCTCGTCCCAGAGCAGCCCGGCCACGAGGTGGATCGCGCTGACGCCGTCGGCCATCGCGTGATGGATGCGGCAGACCAGCGCGACGCGGTCGCCGGTCAGCGGCAGGGCGTCGATGCGCCAGAGCGGGCGGGTGTGGTCGAGGCGCTCGCTGAGCAGCTCCCCGACCGCCTCGCGGAGCTCCTCGTCGGCGAGCGGGTCCGCCCCGGCGGGCTCGGCGAGATGCCATTCGAGGTCGACCTGGTCGCAGCTGACCCAGGCGGGCCGGCCCATGCGAAGCCTGGGCTCCTCGACCCGCTGGCCGAGCCGCGGGAAGGCCGCCATCCGCTCTCCAACCCGCGCCCGCAGCTTCGGCACCGAGAGCCGGGTGCCGGCGGAGTCCGGAGCGAGGATCAGGACCTTGCCGGTGTGACCCTTGATGGTCGCCGACTCGAGCCGCAGGATCTGTGCGTCGTCGATGCTGAGGCGCTCGCGCGTCGCCGTGCCCATGGGCTGATCATCCCGCGCCAGCCCGCTCCTGTCACCCCGTTTTTCGCCGGGCCTCGCGGGTAACCGGGTGGAGAATCGACAAAGGAGACGATTGAGAATGGGTGAGCACATCGATGAGGCCAAGGGCCGCACCAAGCAGGCGGCCGGTGACCTCACGGATGACAAGAAGCTCAAGCGCGAGGGCAGGATCGACCGAGCGGTGTCGAACGTCAAGGACAAGGTGGACGACGCGGCTGACAAGATCAAGGAAAAGGTCGGCACCGACAGAGACTCGCGCGACGACTGACCGCCCGCCTGAGAGCTGAAGCAGGGAGACGGAGCCGGGGCATCGCCCCGGCTCCGTCAGTTCGCGGGGAACTACGGACCCGGATGCCGCAGTTCCTCCCGATGACGATGGCCCGTGCGGCGGGCAGACTGCTCCGCACCAAGGGGAGCAGGAAACCACCACCCGCCCGCCGATTTGACTCACACGGGCCGCCCTAGGGGGGCGGCCCGTTTTCTTTCTCAGGCCGCCTTCCCGCCGCCCACGGCGCGCTCGAGCGCTGCCGTTTCGGGCGCCTCGCCCCGCATCTCCAGCAGCCGGAGTGTGACGACCACGATCACCAGTCCCTCGATCGGCTGCAACAGGCCGTCGGCGGCGAGCTCCACGGCCGCAATCACCCCCGGACGGTGGAACGGCACGACGGCTCCACTCGACGGCGAACTCCGTCACCAGGATCGTCCCGACGACGATCAGCAGGACCGGCCAGAAATGCCCGCGGACCAGGTCGGAGCTGCGCCGCAGCGAGCCCCAGACGTCGCGGTGCTCGAACTTGACGAGCACCGGGGCGAGGCTGAAGTAGGCGAGCACCAGGAGGGCCGGAATCACGAACAGCAGGAGCCCGAACGCCGTCGCGAAGGTGATCACCAGGTCGAGCAGGACCAGCCGGCCAAGAGGCAGGCTGCGCATCAGCGCGATCGTCCGCGGCAGCGGTTGGTGCGCGCGCCACTCGACCACGGCCGCGGCGGCCACGCCCGAGTAGAAAGCCTGCCCGAACAGGTTGACCGTGGCGGTCAACGGGATGGCGGCGATCACGGCGACGTCCCTGGCGCTGTGGATTCCCTCGACCTGGAGGCTGTCCGCGAAGCCGTCGGCGAGCGCCTGCGGAAGCAGCACGATCACCGCCGCCACGATCAGGGAGAACCAATGGGTCCGGTAGACGGCGGCGACGTCGCGTGCGACGCCGCGGACTGTGAGGCCCTGTTCGCGCTCGGCGCTCACGACTCGAGCAGGTGTGGGAGGGGGTTGGTCGGCACGTGGATCCAGCCCTCGCGGACGGCCCGATCGCGCTCCTGATCGGTCTCGGGCGGCTGCGTCAGGCCGAGCGCCGCCGCGCGGGCGACGAGGGAGGCGACGAGCGCATCGAAGCAGTTGTGATCGGACTCGGCGGCCTGCGCGCTGCCCGGCTGTGAGCTCGAGGCCGCCCAATCCCTCCTCCAGCTGTGCGAGCAGTTCCGGCAGGCGCGCGGCCCCAACCCGGCTCTTGTAGCCGGTGGCCGAGATCCCCCACGAGCTCAGGGCGGGGGAGGGATAGACCTCGACGACCTTGCCCGCGCCGGAGCGGTCGACCGGCTCACCCGCCGCCCCGAGGCGGTCGAGCAGATTGGCGCAGCGGAATGCGACCACCCCGATCAGGTCGGTGGAGACGCTGAGCGGGCGTCGCGCACCCTGTTCGATCAGGCGCCTGTCCGTGGCGCGGAAGCTGAGGTGAAAGCGGTAGACGTCCTGATCCTGACCGCTCCCCGGCCAGCGGGCGCGGTCGCGATGCGCGACGACCGCGTCGATGAACTCGTCCGGCCAGCCGAAGGGCGCATCGATCCCGACCTTGTCGGCGTCGGCGATCGCGGCGAGCAGTGCCTCGTCGTCCAGCCCCGCGCGCAGATCGGAGACCACCGGCCGGCCGGGTCCCCAGTCGATCGCGCACGCACTGGTGTTGCTCGGCTGGGCCGCGAGATCGATCCCGAGCGTCCGCACCGCTCGATCCTATGAGCGTGGATAGGCTCGCCGCCATGCCGGCCTCCGTGACGGACTTCACCGTCCAGGCGCAGCACCTGCTTCGCGACGAGCATGCGTTCAAGTGGTACGTCGTCACCCTGCTCGCGCTGGTCCTCTACGTCTATGCGGTCGAGGTCGAGCGGCGGCGCTGGGACATCGTCCTCGCGGGCGTGGCGTTCTGGCTCGCCGACTGGATCAACGAGATCATCAACTCCCTCGTCCTGCACTTCTCCCACCGCGCCGCCCTTTGGACCGTCACCGGCGACACGGCCTATCTGATCCTGATCGGGCTGACGATCGAGATCTCGCTGATGTTCGCGATCTCCGGAGTGATCTACGCCAAGTCGCTGCCGCCGGACCCACGGACCCGGCTGCTCGGTATGCCGAACCGGCTGACGATCGGGCTCGGCTTCTCCATCTTCGCCACCTTCGTCGAGGTGCTCCTGCACGCCACCGGCTACTTCCACTGGGAGTACTGGTGGTGGAACTTCCCCTGCGTCCCGCTGATCGTCGTCTTCGGCTACCTGTGGTTCTTCCTGATCACGGCCTACGTCTACGACCGTCCGGACAACCGCTCGCGGCTGCGGGTCGTCGGGGCAATGGCGGCGATCGTCGTCCTGTCCGTGCTGGTGTTCGGGATCGTCCTGGAGTGGATCTAGATGTAAAGCGGCGGCGCACGCCGGGTCCGTACTCTCCAGCGCGTGGCGAGAGACGACTTCGACCTGGGGGACGACGCCCCCGAGATCGCCGCGGCCGGGGGCGTGCTGGTCCGCAAGGGAGTCCGCGGGCCCGAGGTGGCGGTCATCCACCGCCCCAAGTACATGGACTGGTCGCTGCCCAAGGGCAAGCTCGAGGAGGGCGAGGACTGGCTGGAGGCCGCGCTGCGCGAGGTCGAGGAGGAGACCGGCTACCGCTGCGAGACCGGGCGTCGAGCTGCCGCGGGTGTCCTACCTCGACCGCAGGGGCCGCCGCAAGCTCGTCCGCTACTGGCTGATGGAGCCGGTCGAGGGCGGCTTCGAGCCGCACAGCGAGGTCGACGCGCTGCGCTGGCTGAGCCGGGACGAGGCCGATCAGCTGCTCACCTACCCGCACGACCGCGAGCTGGTCCACAAGGCGCTGCGCCGCCACCGCTGGCACCGCCTGCTCCGGCGTGGCCGCAAGTAACGCAACGGGCCTAGGATGGACTGAGGAATATGACCAAGAACAACGGCACCACCGAAACAGCGATCCTCGCCGGAGGCTGCTTCTGGGGCGTTCAGGACCTGCTCCGCAAGCGCGACGGCGTCATCTCCACCCGCGTCGGCTACACCGGCGGGGAGAACGACAACCCGACTTATGGCAATCATCCCGGCCACGCCGAGGCGGTCGAGATCGTCTTCGACCCGGAGCGGATCTCATACCGGGACATCCTCGAGTTCTTCTTCCAGATCCACGATCCGACGACGAAGGACCGCCAGGGCAACGACATCGGCTCGAGCTATCGCTCGGAGATCTTCTATACGACCGATGAGCAGCGCCGGGTGGCCGAGGACACCATCGCTGACGTCGACGCCTCGGGCCTCTGGCCCGGCAAGGTCGTCACCGAGATGAGCGAGGCCGTCCCGTTCTGGGAGGCCGAGCCCGAGCACCAGGACTACCTCCAGCGCTACCCGAACGGCTACACCTGCCATTACCCGCGGCCGGACTGGAAGCTGCCGCACCGCCAAACCGCCGCGTAGCTCGCCCGACTCGAGTTCAGTGCTGACGGACAACAGATAGCGTTGCGGCCGTGAGCGTGGTCAGCAGCGTGGATCAGGAGGTCGCCTTCGCCGGAGCCGCGCGGCTCGCCGAGCTGGTGCGCTCGAAGGAGGTCTCGCCGACCGAGCTGGTCGAGCTCTACCTGGACCGGATCTCGCGGCTCGACCCGGAGCTGAACGCGTTCCGCGTCGTGCTCGCCGAGCAGGCGCGCGCGGACGCCAAGCAGGCTGAGAAGCGGATCGCCGGCGGCGACGAGGCGCCGCTGCTGGGCGTGCCGGTCGCGATCAAGGACAACGTCGACTACGCCGGCGAGGTGACGACGGACGGGACCGCTGCCTACGGTGATCCTGCCCGCGAGGACGGCCTGATCGTCCGGCGCCTGCGGGAGGCCGGGGCGACGATCATCGGCAAGACGAATCTGCCGGAGCTGGCGATCTTCGGCTTCACCGAGAGCCCGACCTGGGGCGACACCCGCAACCCCTGGGACACATCGCGCACCTGCGGCGGCTCCAGCGGCGGCAGCGCCGTCGCGGTGGCCGCGGGGTTGAGCGCGATCGCCCACGCCACCGACGGCGCCGGCTCGATCCGCTACCCGGCCGCCTACTGCGGGCTCTTCGGCCTGAAGCCCCAGCGCAACCGCATCTCGCTCTGGCCGGACCGCGAGCACTGGCACGGCCTCTCGGTCGCCGGCTGCGTCAGCCGGACCGTGATGGACACCGCGCTCTACCTCGACGCGATCAGCGGCCACGGAGAAAGGCGACTTCGACTCGCCCCCTCCGTTCGAGCGCCCGCTGGCCGACGCGGCCAGGACCTCACCGGGCAAGCTCCGGATCGCCTGTACGACCAAGACGATCCTGCCCGTACCGAAGGCGCGGGAGTGCATCGCGGCCTACCGGGAGACGATCGAGCTGCTCCGCTCGCTCGGCCACGAGGTGACGGAGGCGGCGCCCCGCTACGGACGGCTCGCCACCGACTTCTATCCGCTCTATTTCCGGGGCATCCGCGATGAGGCCATGAGCCTCCCTCACCCCGAGCGGCTCTCGCGCCAGACCCAGGGCTTCGTCCGGGCCGGCCGGCTGATCAGCGACCGCCGCCTGAGGAAGGTGAAGGACCGGATGCCCGCGGTCGCCTCGGGCATCCAGCGGCTCTGGCGCGACTACGACGTGCTGCTCACCCCGGCCACGGCGCAGCTGCCGGTCGAGATCGGTCACTGGCGCGGCCAGGGTGCGCTGCGGACGATCAACGGGATGAGCAACGTCTATCCCTACGCCGCGGCCTGGAACTACACGGGCCAGCCCGCCGCGACGATCCCGGCCGGGTTCACGGACAGCGGCCTGCCGCGCTCGGTGATGCTGGTCGCGCGCCCGAACTCGGAGGCGACGCTGGTCTCGCTCGGCGCGCAAATCGAGGCCGAGCGGCCCTGGGCGGACCGGCGCCCGTCTACGTCAAACGGGTTGCCCTGACGAGCACCTCGCCTAAGCCACGCCGGCCCGGGCGGGCTCCCCGACCATCAGCTCCTGGCTCTCGGCTGCCATCTCGACCGCTCCGTCGCGGCCGCCGAGCTCGGTCCACCGCTCGAGCGCCCGCTCCTGGAAGCGGTCGAGGAAGTCGTCGGAGTGGAGCGGGTCGTGGTGGAAGAGCATCAGCCGCTCGGCCTCGACCCGGCGCGCGAACGTGAGCGTGTCGCTGAGCCGGGAGTGGCCCCAGCCGACGTGGTCTGGGTACTCCTCGTCGGTGTACTGGCAGTCGTGGATCAAGCAGGTCGCTGTCGCGGGCGAGGTCGTAGCCGGAGATCCACTCGGGCTCCAGCGACTCGAGCGGGGCGCCCAGGCCCGGCTCGTGGTCGGAGATGTAGGTGAGGGTGGTCGGCCCGTCGGTGATCCGGTAGCCGAGGGTGGGGCCTCGATGGGTGACGGCCTCCGCCCGGATCTTCGCCGGGCCGATCTCCCACTCGCTCGGCGGGGTGTCGCGGAAGTTGACGGCGCAGGGGAGCTCGCGGACCTCGACGGGGGAGAGGGGTGCCGAGATGTAGCGCGAGATCCGCTCCTCGAGCGAGGCCTCGGGCGAGGACGGGGCCCCAGATCGTGATCTCGGACTCCGAGCGGAAGCAGGGCGCGAAGAACATCAGTCCCTGGATGTGGTCCAGGTGCAGGTGGGTGAGCAGGATGTTGATCTTCGGGAGGCTCTTGGCGATGCCCACCCCGAGGCTGCGGATGCCGGTGCCGGCGTCGATGATCAGGGTCGACCCGTCGGAGAGCTCGAGCTCGACGCAGGAGGTGTTGCCGCCGTAGCGGTTCATCTCCGGCCCCGGCGCCGGGACGGAGCCGCGTGCTCCCCAGACCTTGACCTTCATCGAACTCTCACAGCCTCCTCTCTCCTGCCCGCACCCTAGCGGTCCCTAATCGCCGCCGCGCGAGTTGTTCGGCGGTCCAGAAGAAGATCATCGCGCCCTCCTGGCCTCCCTCGGCGACGATCGGCAGCGCGGTCGACTCGATCTCGTACTCGTCGCCCGTCATCGAGCGGACCGTGAAGCGGCCGTGCGCGGGGCGGCCCCGGCGGAGCGCCTTCGTGGTCGGGATCTCCTCGACCGGGATCGGCGCGCCGTCCTCGTCGAACGGGCCGACCGCGTGGCTCCACTCCTCGGCCGGCATCCGCCCGGACTCCTCGAACGAGATGCCGAGCAGCGCTCCCGCCGCCTCGTTGTAGAAGATCAGCGCGCCGCGCTCGTCGACCAGGAACGCCGGCGTCGAGAGGCTCGTCAGGAGGTTGCGGGCCAGGATCAGCTCGAGCGGCTTCTGCGCCATCCGTCACGAAGTCTCGCGTATGCTCGCGATCCGATGCGCCACCGGGCTTGCGGGGCATGGGATTTTGACGGCCGCGGCGGCGATCGCTGTGCTGCTTCTCACGCCCGGCCTGGCCGGGGCGCAGACGCCCGGCCTGCCGGTCGTGCCGATCCTGGGCGATCCGCTCGCGCTCGGCCGACGCCGTTCGAGGGGAGCGCCGCGGTCTCCAACCCGATCGGCGGCGTGCCAGCGCCTCCGCGCAACCCGTTCATGGCGCCGAACGGCCGCAGCAACATCCACGACGACGCCTACATGACCGACACCTACACGGTCCCGGGGCCGCTCGGCGACGGGCCCGAGCCCTCCTCGCTGTTCGTCCGCGAGTGCGGGTCGATCACGTTCGACTCGCAGGGCCGGATCGTGACGATCTGCGTCGGCCTCGACCGTCCCGTGCTCGCGCTGCTCGACCCGCACAGCCTCGCGACGCTGGCGGCGATGCCGCTTCCCCTCCGCAACCTGACCAGCGGCGCGAACCCGTTCACCGACTTCTCCGGCGGCGGCTACTTCTACCTCGACGACAAGGACCAGGCCGTCCTGCCGACCAACGACCGCCACCTGCTGTGGTCGGGCGAGACGCCGGCGCCGGGCTTTCAGGTGGTCCGCGACTACGACCTGAGCGGGGCGGTCCCGGCCGGCGACGGGATCGAGTCGGCCCTGCCCGACTGGAGCGGCCGCTTCTGGTTCGTCACCCGGCAGGGGATGGTCGGCACGGTCGACCGCTCGAGCGGCGCGATCAAGACGCTCAACCTGGGCGAGGGGATCTCGAACTCGTTCGCGGTCGACGACACCGGCGGCGTCTTCGTCGTCTCGGACAAGGCGCTCTACCGCTTCGACGCGGGATCCGGCCGGCGAGCCGAAGACTCACCTGGCGGGTCGGTCTATCCGAACTCCGGGATCCACAAGCCGGGCCAGAGCGACGCCGGCTCCGGCACGACGCCGACGCTGATGGGCAAGGACTGGGTGACGATCACCGACAACGCCGACCCGATGGACGTGGTCGTCTACGACCGCTCGGCGAGCCTGGACGCCACGGCGACCGCAAAGGCGAAGGCGAAGGGCAAGAAGAAGGGAAGAAGAGGAGGGGAAGCTGCGGCGCAACCAGGCCAGGCAGCGGCTGGTCTGCATGGAGCCCGTCTTCCGCCAGGGGGCGAGCTCCACCGACCAGTCGCTGATCGCGACCGACAGCTCGATCGTCGCCGAGAACAACTACGGCTACTCCGGCATCGACGCGACGATGAACGGCGGCACCACCGAGCCAGGCCTGACGCGCATGGACGTCATCAAGTCGACGACGAAGGGCAAGAAGAAGAAGAAGGGTCGGAAGGACAAGAAACGAAGGAGCGGACCCGGAGCGGATGAGCTACTCGTGCCGGACCGTCTGGACCAGCGACGAGCGCGCCCCCTCGGTCGTGCCGAAGCTCTCGCTCGCGAACGGGCTGCTCTACACGTACACGAAGCCGCCGCGCTCGGACTCGGTCGACGCCTGGTACCTGACTGCGCTCGACTTCCGCACGGGACGCACGGTCTACCGCCGGCTGGCGGGCACGGGCCTCGGCTTCAACAACAACTACGCGCCGGTCACGCTCGGCCCCGACGGCACCGCGTACGTCGGCGTGCTCGGCGGGCTGGTCGAGTTCCCCTAGGGATACTGGCCGGGCATGCCGGAGGGACTCTCGCCACAGGAGGTCGGCAAGGAGATCAGCGAGCACGCCAGGGCCGCTGAAGTGGACGAGGCCCGGGGGTGGATGAGGGTCTCGATCATTGAGGCGGTCCTGCTCTCGATCGTGGCGCTGATGGCGGCGTGGTCGGGCTTCGCGGCCGCGAAGTGGAGCACCGAGTCCCGGGTTCGCCTGGCCGAGGCCTCGACCAAGCGCTCGGAGGCCAACCGGGCGGACCTGCAGGCAATGAGCCTCCGCAACTTCGACTCGATCCACGTTCGAAGCCTGGTTCGCCGCCTTCACGGCTCAGAACAAGCAGGCCATGGCGATCGCGGAGCGCCGCTTCCGGCCTCAGTTCCGGGTCGCCTTCGACGCCTGGCGCGCCACGCATCCCGAGACCAACCCGCACGCGCCGAAGGGTCCCACCTACATGCCCCAGTACCACCAGCCCGGACTCAGGCGGGCCGCTGCGCTCGACGCTCAGGCGACACATGCTTTCACCGCCGGCTCCGACGCCGGGGAGACCTCCGACGAGTACGTGCGGGTGACCGTCTTCCTCGCGAGCGTCCTCTTCCTCGTCGGAATCAGCACCCAGTTCAGGCTGCGCGGAGTCCGATACGCGCTCGTCGGGGTCGGGGCGGCAATGCTCGTTGCCTCCCTGATCCAGCTGACCCAGATCGCGAGCCCTCCCTAAGAAGGGCCCGACGACTCATCCCTGGTCGCCGGGCCCGGTTCCGGACCTGGGAGGGCATCCGGAAGATGAATAGGGCGATCACTTCACCGTGATCTCGCCCTCCATACCCATCTGCCTGTGGTTGTCGATCGGGCAGTAGAACTCGTACTTGCCGGGCTCGAGATTGACCGTGAGCGTGCCGTTCTGGCCGGGGGAGACGTTCCCCTCGAGCTCCTGGTCGTGGCCGGGGGTGACGTCCTCGATCTCCAGTGAGTGAGTCACCTGCCCGTCGTTCTTCTCGTTGAACGTGACCTGGCCCGACTTGACGGTCGAGTCGGACGGGTCGAACTTGAAATCGGTCGCGGTCAGGTCGACCGCGCCGCCCGGCCCGGTCGCCGTCGCCGCGCTGCCCGTAGTCGAGGCCTGGGCCGAGGCGTTGCTGGTGCTGTTGTCGTTGCTGCTGCCGCCGCAGCCCACAATCGGCACCGCGACTGCTGCTCCGATCGCGAGTAGCGCCGCGAATCTAGGGGTCAAGCGCATCCGCACCTCCACCTCCGTCGTAGTTGACTGGGCCTGCCTAGGCTCCTACGCGCCTCGCTCGCCCCGGGATTGGCTTGATCTACGACCTGATCGCCACGCTGTTGCGCCCCGTCGCCTGGTGGGGGAGGCTGCGCACGGAGGGACTCGAACACGTGCCCGCGGCCGGCCCCCTGCTGGTCGTGCCTAACCACGACAGCCAGTGGGATCCCGTGCTGACGCCCGCTGCTCGGGGCAATGGGGCAGATCCCGATCAGGCGTGGGGCGGGGCGAGCGGCTGCGGGCACGGAGCGGGGTCGGCCGCCTCGCCCAGGCGTGCCCGGGCACGCAGGTCGTGCTCTGCTCCGTGCGTGGGACGACCGACTACGCACGCTTCCCGCGACGCCCACGCGTGCGGGTTGAAGTGAGGGTGCCCGAGGCGGAGCCGAGGGCAACCCGATTTGTGGGGGCCCCGGAGAACGGCGATCCTCGGCCGGAGAGCACGCCGGCCGAGGTCGCGACACGCCTGCTAGATCAGATCAGGGCACGCGTCCCGCCAACCCCGGCGGGCCGCCGAGCACGCGTGGGTGGTCCCCCACGCGTGCGTAGAGCCAGAGCTAGGACAGCTTCCCGATCCTGAAGATCTTGGTCCCGCAGTCGGGGCACGTCCCCTGAATGGCCGGACGGCCATTCTTCATCGTGACCTGCTGCGGATCCTTGATCTCGACCTTCTTGCGTTCCTTGACGCAGTAGCCCTCAGGCATCGAGGACCTCCTTTCGAGCCGATTCCGCGAGTGACGCTAGAGCACTCGTCGGACGGGCGTGGCCAATCTACGCCCAGATTAGTGCGAAATGGCACTAAGTCGTGCCTGAGGTGTGCCGCCGTTTGGTCAGGGCTTCTTGGGCGTCGTCGTGGTCGTCGAAGGCGTGGTAGGCGTGGTCGGTGTGATCGGCGTGCCTGCGGCGCCCTTGCTCGCCGCGCCTGAGGCGACCTGGCTCTGCAGCGTGGAGATGTTGGCCGCGTTCTGTGCCTGCTGCTTCTGCAGGGCGGCGATCGACGCCTGGAGCTGGGCGGCCGAGGCGTTGAGCGCCTGCTGCGTGTCCTTCGAGTTCTTCGCCGCCGCCGCGGAGAGTTGATCGACCTTGGACTTGAGCTCGTCGAAGTCGCTCTTCGAGACGCTGTCGGACTTCGCGGTCAGGCCGAAGTAGAGGGCGGCGCCGGCGGCGAGGATCGCGATCACGAGGGCCGCGCCGCCGAAGTAGGTGATCCGTCCCTGCCTGCGCTCGATCTCGGCCATCCAGCCCTGCAGGCCCTCCATCCGCTCCTGCAGGTTCGGCTCCGGCGCCTTGCCCTTCGTGCCCGCGGCGGACTTCTCCACGGACTTCTCGGCCGTCTTGGCCTCAGCGGGCTTGACACCGTTGCCTGCCTTCGTCCGCTGTCTTGGCCTTCGGCGGCGTCGCCTTGGGCGCTGCGCGCCTTGTCGAGCCCTGTGCACGGCCCGGCAGCGAGACCTTCGGCATCCGGACGCGCGGCATCTGCGGCATGGCTGGATCCTAGCGAGCCTCCGCGAGACCCAGGTCCCCGTACCATTCCGCGTCCCGTCCACCATGAAACGGGTTGCTCCTGGCGGAGCACCCTGCCCGACAGGAGGCGCAGATGCCCGAAGCAGTGATCGTCGACACCGTCCGCACGCCCATCGGCAGGGCTTTCAAGGGATCCCTCGCCCAGCTCCGACCCGACGAGATGGGCGCCTTCGTGATCGACCAGCTGCTCGAGCGCAACGCGGAGGTCGATCCGGTCTCAATCGAAGACGTCTTCTGCGGCTGCGGCATGCCGCAGGGGCTGCAGGCCTTCAACATCGCCCGGATCATGGTCCTGCTCTCCGAGAAGCTGCCCGAGACCGTCAACGGGGTGACGATGTCGCGCTACTGCGCTTCGAGCCTCGACTCGATCAGGCACGCAGCCAACGCGGTCCGCGCCGGCCAGGGCGGCATCTACATCGCCGCCGGCGTCGAGTGGGTGAGCCGTTACAACGAGCGGACCGAGCCCGCCGGCGCCGCCGACCAGAACGAGAAGCTGCAGGGCAAGGACGGGACGCCCAACGCCTACATCGAGATGGGGATCACGGCCGTCAACGTGGCCAAGCGCTACGAGGTGAGCCGCGCGGACATGGACAAGTACGCGCAGCGCTCCCAGGAGCTCGCCGTGAAGTCCCAGGAGGACGGGTTCTTCGACCGCGAGATCGTGCCCGTGAAGCTCCCCGACGGCAACGAGGTCGCCAAGGACGACGGACCGCGGGCCAGCTCCACGCTCGAGAAGCTCGCCGAGCTGCCCGAGGCGTTCGAGGGCGGCGGCGGCGTGACCGCCGGCAACTCCTGCCCGCTCAACGACGGCGCGGCCGCGGTGCTGGTGATGTCCGAGGACCGCGCCAAGGAGCTGGGGCTGAAGCCCCGCGCGCGGATCGGCACTGCCGCGACACACGGCAACGAGCCCGAGTACATGGGCGTCGCGCCGATCGGGGCGATCAAGAAGGTGCTCGACCGGGCCGGCATGAAGATGAAGGACGTCGACGCGGTCGAGCTCAACGAGGCGTTCGCCGCCCAGGTGATCCCGATCATGGCCGATTGCGACATCCCGCTGGAGAAGCTCAACACGCACGGCGGGGCGATCGCCCTCGGGCACCCGTTCGGCATGACCGGCGCCCGCATCATGGGCACACTGCTCAATGTGATGGAGACCGACGACCACCAGGTCGGGCTCGAGACGATGTGCGTCGCCGGCGGCCAGGGCGAGGCGATGATCGTCGAGCGGCTCAACTGAGCCTGACGGCCGCGCTCGCTCACCGGATAGGCTGCCGCCCGTTCGTAGGGGGGCAATCCGAAAGGGAGCAGAAACCTGATGAAGAAGTCCATCTGGGCGCTGGCGGCCGCCGCCGTTGGGGCACTCGCCCTCACCGCCGCCGGCTGTGGCAGCGGCAGCAACGACGAGCCCACCAAGGTCGACGTCAAGGTCACCGAGCAGGGCAAGGGCCAGTACACCGTGCAGGTCCCGAAGCAGATCGAGGGAGGAGCGGTGGACCTCACCCTGAACAACGCGAGCAACCAGGCGCCGCACAGCGCCCAGCTGATCCAGCTGCAGGGCGGGCACACCTATGCCGAGGCCGCGCCGATCATCAACAGCGAGAGGCCGCAGCAGATCCCCGACTGGATCCGCGCCTACGGCGGCATCGGGCAGGTGCCCCCGGCCAGACCGGGACGAGCACCGTCAAGCTGGACGAGGGCCACTACGTCCTGGAGGACGACGCCGAGAACGGCGCGAAGCAGCCCGCGTACACGGAGTTCGACGTGAAGAGCACCAACGACGCGGACCTGCCCTCCACCGACACCAAGGTCACCGCGGCCACGACCGGCCAGAAGGAGCCCGAGTACCAGTGGGAGTCGAGCGGTCTTCGGGCCGGCAACAACCAGATCACCTTCCACTCGAGGGCGACAAGGCGCTCCACATCCTGATCGCCGTACCCGTCAAGGGGAACGTCACCGACGACCAGCTCAAGCAGGAGCTCGAGTCGAACGGGCAGCCGCAGAACCTGGACTTCCAGAACGCGTCGCAGACGGAGGTCCTCGACGGCGGCAAGCAGGAGGTGACCAACATTCACCTGAATGCCGGGAAGTACGCGTTCGTCTGCTTCCTGCCCGACCGCGACGAGCCCAACAAGCCCCACTTCACCCAGGGGCTGCTCAAGCAGGTCACGATCCCGCAGAGCTAGCAGTTCGGAGGGACTGCGGGCCTCGGCCCGCAGTCCCTCCAGCAGCTCGATCAGCGCGCCCTCGACCTCGGCGCGGGCCTTCCGCGGATGCTCAGAGTGGGCGATCAGGAAGGCGGCCTCGGAGAGGGCCGCGACGAGCAGGTGGGAGATCGGCTCGACCGCGATCGGCCGGAGCACTCCGGCGTCGACGGCGCCCTGGAGCGCGACGCGGGTGAGCCCGAGCCCGTAGCGGTTGTCGAGCTCACGCCACTCGGGCCAGCCGAGCACCGACGGCGCGTCGGTGAGGACGATTCGCTTGACGGCGGGCTCGCCGCAGGCGTCCAGGAAAGCCCGCATGCCGGTCACCATCAGCTCCCACGGATCGGAGGCGCCGCCCATCTTCGCGCCGACCCGCTCCATCAGCCCCGACTCGACCCGCTCGAACGAGGCCCGGAACAGGTCCCGCTTGTCGGTGAAGTGGTGATAGAGCGCGCCGCGCGTGAGCTTGGCGCGGGCGACGATCTCCTCGGTACCGACCTCGGCATAGCCGCGCTCGGCGAACAGCTCGACGGCGGCGTCGATCAGGGCGTCGCGGGTTGCCTGCGCCTCCGCCTCTCGCCGGCCGGGTCGCGCGTTCCGCTCCGGATGCAGTTGACATACAGCCTGTAGGTTAAGCATCTCCGCTACCGTCGCCGCCGGATGTCGCCGGAGCGCTTCACCTCGCTCCTGGAGTCGGCCAGGCAGGGGAGCGAGGCCGCCTGGCAGGAGCTCTACAACGGGCTTGCCCCCGTGGTGCTCGGCTACCTGCGCGCCAACGGGGCCCCGGACGCGGAGGACGTGCTCAGCGAGGTCTTCCTGCAGGTGGCGCGTGACATCGCGACCTTCGATGGAGAGGAGCAGGGCTTTCGCTCCTGGGTCTTCACGATCGCCCATCACCGGCTGATCGACGCCCGCCGCCACAGCGCCCGCCGGCCGGTCGACCTCGCCGCGGAGCTGCCGGAGCCCGGCGAGCACGCGCGACGACGCCGCCGAGGAGGCCCTGAACAGGATCGGCATCGAGGAGGTCAACCGCATCCTCGCCGCGCTCTCAGAGGACCAGCGCGCGGTGCTGCTGCTGCGGATCGTCGGGGACCTCAGCATCGAGGACTGCGCGAAGGCCGTCGGCAAGCGGCCGGGAGCGGTCAAGGCCCTGCAGCGGCGCGGGCTGGCGGCCGTGAAGCGGGAGCTGGGCAGGAAGGGGGTAACCCTTTGAGCGGGCAACGGCGCTTATGAAGGTGAGATGAACGAGGTCGCCCTTTTCGAGAGCGCATTGCGAGTGGCCGTGCCGACGCGGCCCGACCCCATGCTGGGTCGCGAACTGGTGCCCCGGCTGGCCCAGGCCGCGCGCGCCTCGATGCTCGAGGCGGAGACGCGGACGCACCGCCGCAGGCCTCGCTCCAGGTTCGCCTTGGTAGCCAGGGTCGGGATCGCCGTTGCGCTGATCCCGCTCGTGCTGGCGGGACTCGCCTTCGCGGGCGTGACCGTGCCGAGCCCCGCTCGCTCGGCCTTCGACTCCGTCGGCATCACACTGCCCAACCAGCCCTCGGATCAGAGTGCCGGCTCCAAGGCGAAGGATGCGACGACGACCATCAGACGACCGGGAACGACGTCTCGAGCGCGGCGAAGGACGCATCCCACAGGCAGAAGGGCGGCAACTCCGCCGCGGCACACCGTCACGCGCTCGCGCAGCGCGCGAAGGCCCACGGCAAGGCCATCGGGCACAGCCACGGCCGCTCGATCGGGCTCAGCGATTCGACGCCGCCCGGCCACAGCGGGCAGACCGGTCCCCCGGCGAACTCCAACGCCGGCGGCAACTCCAGCACCCACACGACGCCGACCCACACCGCGCCGTCGACGCACGGCCCCCCTAGCGGTCACATTCCGGGCGGAAACGCCAACGGCCACTCCAAGTAGCGGCCCGGCCGCGCGCGGTCCCTAATCCTCGAACAGCGCGTAGCCGTAGGAGCCGCGCTTGTAGGCGAGCTTGGCGATCGCCGTCATCCGCTCGTCGTCGTTCGACTCGATCTGGTCGAAGCGGCTTTCGACCCGATCGGCGGCGCGGCGGCAGAAGGTGTCGGCGATGTAGCGCTCCTGGCCCGAGGGCTCGACGCCCTGGTCCTCGAAGATGTGGCTGACCCGGGAGACGAGCGCGATCTGCGCGTAGATGTCGGCCACGTTGTCTGCGAGGCGCTTCTGCTGGAACTGGCGCTCGATGATCCCCTGCCTGTTGTCGCGGAGCAGCTTCTCGGTGACGCTCGCCAGCCGCTTCACCTGGTCGGACACCGAATCGGCGTGGTCGGAGAGCTCATCGTGGGCCATGCCGATCCTGTCCGGGCGCACCTCCCGCTGGATCCGGTCGCTCGCGTAGTCGATCAGTACGCCGATCGAGCCGATCGGGTCGCTGAGCTCGATATCCGATAGCCCCTCCAGCTTCTGGCCGACCGGCTTGAAGCCGCCGAGCGCGATGAACGCCCGCAGGACGTCGTTGGCGCCCTCGAAGATCGGATAGATGCGGGTGTCGCGCAGCACCTTCTCGTAGGGGAGGTCGCGCATGTAGCCCTCCCCGCCGGCGAGCTGGAGCGCCCGGTTGGCCGCGTACCAGAGGAACTCGGTGCCGGAGACCTTGCAGATCGCCGACTCGAGCGAGTAGTCGGGGACACCGGCGTCGACGAGGCCGCAGGTCAGGTAGGTCATCGACTCGAGCCCGAAGAGGTGGATGACCATCCAGCCGATCTTGTCCTGGACGAGCTCGAAGTCGGCGAGCGGGCGGCCGAACTGGCGTCGCTCCTTGACGTGGTCGATCGCCAGGTCGAGCAGCTTCTTCGCGCCGCCGACCGAGCCGGTGCCGAGCCCGATCCGGCCGTTGTTGAGGATCTGCATGGCGACGCGGAAGCCCTGGCCCGGATCGCCGAGCACGTTCTCGGGCGGCACCCGGACGTCGTTGAAGCGCAGCCGGCGCAGGTCGTTGGCCCGCAGGCCCATCGTGTCGAAGCGCTCGCCGACCTCGAGGCCCTTCATTCCCTTCTCCAGGACGAGGGCGATGTGGCGGTCCTCGCCGTCGATCTCGGCGCGGGCAAAGGTGGTGATCACGTCGGCGCGGGAGCCATTGCCGATGTAGCGCTTCTCCCCGTTCAGCACCCAGGCGCCGTCCGGCTGCAGGACCGCCCTCGATTGCAGGTGGTAGGCGTCGGAGCCGGCCTCCGGCTCGGTCAGCGCGAAGGCGGCGAGCTTGCGCCCGGTGGCGAGGTCGGGCAGCCAGCGCTCCTTCTGCTCGTCGGTGCCGAACAGCGAGATCCCCTTGAAGCCGATCGACTGGTGGACGCCGAGCACGATCGCCAGGGTCGCGTCGATCTGACCGACGGTCTCGAAGACGCGGGCGTAGCCCGTCTGCGAGAGGCCCTGGCCGCCGTAGGCCTCATCGACGTAGAGGCCGAGCGCGCCGATCTCGCCGAGGTCGCGGAGGACCTCGTCCGGGATCCAGCGCTCCTCCTCCGCCTGCGCGGGGGTCGTAGTGCTCCGCGCAGTAGTCGCGGATCCGGCGGTTGAGCTCGCGGACGCGGTCCTGCTCGGCGGGATCCGTGGCTGGGCCAGGGGAAGACCAGGTCCTCGTGGATCTCGCCGAGGAAGAGCGACTTGGCGAACGACGAGACGCCCTCCTCCGCCTCCTGCCGACGCGGAATCGCCTCGCGGACCGCCATCGCGGTTGAGACTACCCATGGGGACGCGCGCACTAGGCTCGCCGGATGGCGCGGCCGATCTCGATCTTCGCCCTGCTCTGCGCGATGGCGGCGCTCCCGGCGGCTGCGGGTCAAGCGCCCACCGGACGGTGAACCCGCAGGCGGCGCTCGACGCCGCCGCGGCCCGCGGGGTGGCGAGCGCGGACGTCGAGGCCGAGCTGATGATCCAGGTGCAGGGAGTCGACCGGCCTGAGCAGCCCGCTGCGGCTCAGGGTCGACGGCCCCTACGTCGCCGGCAGCGCCTCGAGCTTCCCGAGCTTCGACTGGAGGGCAAACGCCAGCGCCCTCGGCTTCCCGGTGGGCGGGCACGTCACCTCGACCGGGGAGAACGTCTACCTGAGCGTCTATGGAGACAACTACCAGTTGGGGAAGGGCGCCACCGCCGCTGCCCGCGATCGACGTGCGCGCGCTGGTTCGGTCCCGCCCGGCAGGTGGGGGATGGGAACGAGGGCGGCGCCGACTGCGCGCGGATCCGGGCGCCGCTGCGGGGTGGGCGCGTCGCGGCCGACCTGGCGCCGGTCCTTGCCCGGCTCGGCTCGGCGGACGTTGCGATCCACGGCACGATCGAGGCGTGCGTCGGCTTCGACGACCACCTCTTCCACGAGCTGCGGCTGGACGCACAGCTGACCGTTCCGCCGCAGGAGCAGGCCATGCTCGGCGGGGCGAGCGGCGCGCATGTCCAGGCCGACGTAGTGCTGGCCGACGTCGGGAAGCCGCAGGAAATCACCCCTCCCGCGGGGGGCGGCTCCTACAGGCCGATCACGGGATCTGCTGCTCACTCTCAACGACCTCGGCGTCCCAATCCCTTGACTACCGGTCATTTAGGCTGAGCAGGTGGAATCGAGCGGCAGAAGCCCGGAGGAGCGCCGCGCGGCCGCCGAGGCGCGCGCCCGCGCCCGCAGCGGCGAGCCGCCTGCGACCGGCGATGAGGAGCTGGTCGGCGGCAGCGGCCCGCGCGGGGCGGAGGGGCCGATGAGCCGGCACTACGGCGGTCCGGACGTCTACATGCGGCGCAGGCTGATCGCCGGCGCCGCGGTGATCATCCTGATCGTCCTGATCTTCCTGCTGGTCGGCGGCTGCTAGCGGCGTTTCTTCTTGCAGTGCTTCTTCGCTGCCGTGGCTTGACGGCGGTGCTTACGCTTCTTGCACTTCTTGCGGTGCGTCGTCGTGGTCGACGCCGGAGCCGCAGGAGCGCCGGTCGTGGTCAGCTCGAGCGTCCAGCCGCCGTTGATCGTCACCGGGTCCGGGTAGGCGTCGTCGACGGCGTACAGGGTCCAGGTGCCGTTGGGGTCGGTGCCGCGGACGTTCGCCAGTCCGAGCGGATAGGGCGGAGAGATGCCGGGGAAGCTGTCGGCGGTGTCGTAGTTGGTCGGCTTCCACATACCGGTAGCCGGTTGGAGGCTCGGGCTGCAGGCATCGGGCATTGCCGCCAGCGCGTCGTCGTCGAAGGTGAAGTCGAAGTGCAGGAAGGCAGGCAGGTAGCCACCCGAGTTGCAGACGTCCGACATCAGGATCGTGCTTCCGCCCGGGCCCACGAGGAGTACGTCGAGGTCTCGCTCCTCTCCTCCGTAGACGTCCACCAGCGTGACCTGCGCCTTGAGGATCGTGCCGGCCTCGCCGCCGACGGAGATCGTCGACGGATAGGGGTCGAGCGGGTGGGCGCCGACGACGTTGGAAGAGGGATCGAGGATCGGAGTCGGGTTGGAGTACGTCCCTGCGAACGCTGGTGTGGCCGCAAAGGCGGCGGCGAAAAACAACGCTGCAACAACCCCAACTCCCCTAAGTCCCACGCGACGAACTTACACCCGCTCGGCCTCCTCGGCAATCAGTCGGGCCAGGGCGAGTGAGGAGGTGGCTGCGGGAGAGGGGGCGTTGCGGACGTGCAGGGCGCGCTCGGTCCGGTGGACGACGAAGTCGTCGACCAGGCGGCCGTCGCGGTCGAGGGCCTGGGCCCGGATGCCGGACGGTCCCGGGAGGACGTCGTCGACCTCGAGCTCCGGGACGAACCGCCGCAGCTCCCCGACGAACGACCGCTTGCTCGCCGCCTGGCGCATCTCGGCCAGACCGGTGCGCCAGAAGCGGCCGGCCAGCCGCCAGGTCCCGGGCCAGGTCAGGTTGGAGGCGAGGTCGCGGGCGCGGACCCGGGCGGGGCGGTAGGCGTCGCGCGCGCCGACCATCAGGGCGGAGGGGCCGAGCAGGACCTCGCCGTCGATCGTGCGGGTCAGGTGGCCGCCCAGAAAGGGCAGCTCCGGATCCGGGACGGGGTAGATGCTGGCGCGGACCAGGTCGCGCCGCTCCGGGCGCAGGCGCAGGTAGCCGCCGCGGAAGGGGACGATGCGCGGCTCCTGCGGCGCACCCGCGGCGACCGCCAACCGGTCGGACCAGGCCCCGGCGCAGCTGACGACGAAGCCCGCCTCAGTCGCGCCGCGCTCGTGCTCGACCTTCAGGGCCGGCCCGACGGCGTCAGGCGGCGCACGCCGCAGCCGGTGACCACCCGGCCCCCCGCCGCCTCCACGTCGGCCGCATAGGCCGCCGCGACCCCGGCGAAGTCGACCACGCCCGTGTTCGGCGAGTGCAGGGCGGCGACGCCGCGGGCATGCGGCTCGATCTCGGCGATGTCGGCGCTCTCGATCCGGCGCAGGCCAGGGACGCGGTTCTCACGACCACGCCGCTCCAGCTCCTCCAAGCCGGCGAGCTCGGAGCGGTCGGCGGCGACGATCAGCTTGCCCTCGCGGCGCGCCTCGATTCCGCGCTCGTCGCAGTACTCGTAGAGGAGCCGGGCGCCCTCGACGCAGAGCCGCGCCTTGAGCGACCCGGGCGCGTAGTAGATGCCGGCGTGGATCACCCCGCTCGAGTGGGAGGTCTGGTGGGCTCCCAGCCTCTGCTCCCGCTCGAGGACGCAGAGGCTCGCGTCGGGCCGCCGGGCCAGCAGCTCGCGCGCGACCGCAAGGCCGAGGATGCCGCCGCCGATCACGACGAGGTCGCAGCTGCGCGGGGGGTCGCTCATCGGGGCCCAACATAAAGCGGCGGCTCCCCGCTTCGCGTTCGGGCCGCCGCCGCCGCGTGGATACGATCGGCTCGTGGCCCTCCCCCTGAAGCCTCCGATCCAGCCACAGCTCGCGCTCTCCCGCAAGGTGCTGCCGAAGGGTGAGGGCTGGGTGTACGAGCCGAAGTACGACGGCTTCCGGGCGCTCGCCTACGTCGACGGCGACGACGTCTACCTGCAGTCGCGCGGCGGCAAGCCGCTGCGCCGCTACTTCCCCGAGGTCGACTTCCCGCCCGGCCGCTACGTGCTCGACGGCGAGCTGGTCATCCTCGACGACGACGGCCGCGAGCAGTTCGACGCGCTGCAGAATCGCCTCCATCCGGCGGAGTCACGCGTCCGGATGCTGGCGGAGCAGACCCCGGCCCTCTTCCGGGCCTTCGACCTGCTCGCCGTCGACCGGCGCAAGCTGACCGGGAAGCCGTTCGCCGAGCGGCGGGCAGCGCTGGAGCAGCTGATCGCCGACGCTCCCGGCCGCAAGAAGACGCTTCCGGCTCCGTCGAAGTGACCCCCCTCTACAAGACCGTGACCAGCGCCGAGCCGCTGCTGCTCTCCGGGCGAGGGCGTGATCGCCAAGGAGCTCGACGCCGTCTACAAGCCGGGCCAGCGCAAGGGAATGGTCAAGGTGAAGCGGGTGCGGACGATCGACTGCGTCGTCATGGGCTGGAGGCCCGGCAAGCACGAGGGGACGGTCGGCTCGCTGATCCTGGGCCTCTACGAGAAGGGCAGGCTGCGGCCGATCGGCCACACCTCCGGGCTGAAGGCGAAGGAGAAGAAGGAGCTGATCAAGACACTGAAGCCCTACGAGACCGGCGAGAAGGGCTCAGGCGATCCGAGCCGCTGGGACGCGAACCGCGAGCTCGAGTGGTTCGAGCTGCGCCCCGAGCTCGTGGTCGAGGTGACCTACGACCACACCTCCGGCGGGCGCATCCGGCACGGCTCGAAGATCGTGCGCTGGCGAGAGGACAAGGCGCCGAAGGACTGCAAGATCGACCAGTTGGTCTAACCGCCCCAAGGCGCGGACGGCTTTAGGCGCTACGGGGAAAGCGAAAGCTGCCCGGCGTCGTAGAGGTCGGTGACCGGGAAGGCGGGCGTGGCGGCGGAGACGTAGGTGAGCACGCCCTCGCCCGTGTTGACGATCCCGTGCTCGGTCTCGGGCGGGATGAAGATCATCTGGCCCTCCCGGACGTCGCGCTCGTCGTCGCCCACCTTCATGCGGCCGGAGCCGCGGGTGATCACGTAGACCTGCTGCGGGCCGTGGCTGTGTGGCTTCTGCTCGCTGCCGGGCTCGACGTCCACCCAGGTGATCGATAGCTCTCCTCCGGGGGCGTCGCCCTCCTCGAGCAGGATGTGCGAGACGAGCCCGTCGATCTCACGCTTCGGGGCCGTTGAGAGGTCGCTTACGTACACGGCTCACTTCTTAGCACGGCTCGGCTGCACTCGCTTGGGCTCGCCGCGCTGCTTGGCGAAATGCGGCGGCCAGGGCGCGTCGCCGAGGCCGCCCTGCTCGTCGCGGCGGGCGAGGTCGAGCAGCTGGTCGAGCGAGCCCGCGTTCCCGTCGATCTCCGCCGCCGGGTCGCCCTGCTTCCGCACCCGGTCGGGCACGGTGTCGAGCCGCAGGTCGGCCGGCTCGACGTCGGGGACCTCGTCCCACTCGATCGGGCAGCAGACCCGGGCGTCGGGCACCGGCCTGACCGAGTACCCCGCTGCGATCGTCCGATCGCGCGCGTTCTGGTTGTAGTCGACGAAGACGCCGTGGCGCTCCTCCTTCCACCACTTGCTGGTGGCGTTGCGCGGCAGGCGCCGCTCGACCTCGCGTGCGAGAGCCAGAGCCGCGCGCCGCACCTCGATGTAGTCCCAGCGTGGCTCGATCCGGACGTTGACGTGGATCCCCCGGGATCCCGAAGTCTTCGGGAAGCCGACCAGCCCGTGCTCCTCCAGCACGTCCTTGACGCACATCGCGACCTTGCGGACCGTGTTCCAGCGGACGCCCGGCATCGGGTCGAGGTCGACGCGGAGCTCGTCGGGGCGGTCGAGGTCGGCGCGGCGGACGGGATGCGGGTTGAAGTCGACGACGCCGAGGTTGACCGCCCAGGCCAGGTGCGCCCCGTCGTTCACCACCAGCTCCGTGGCGGTCCGCCCGCTGGGGAAGGTGAAGGTGGCGGTCTGCAGCCAGTCCGGCGCCCCCTTCGGCACCCGCTTCTGGAAGAAGAACTCCCCTCCGACGCCGTCGACGAAGCGCTTCATCGTCCCCGGCCGCTCGCGGAGCTGGTTGACGGCGGCCTCCTCGACCGCGAGGTAGTAGGTGATCAGGTCGAGCTTGGTGAAACCCGGCTTGGGGAAGAAGAGCTTGCCCGGATTCGACAGGCGGACCTCCCGGCCCGGCGGCCTCGATCGTCGTGTAGTTCGCCTTCGCCATGGTCTTCATCTTCGTCGTTTGTTGACCGCCGGTCCGGGGCGAAATCATCGGCACTGATTGAATCCAGCTCGTGGAGAAGCTCGAGACGCTCACCTACGAGGTCACCGGGCGGATCGCCCGCATCACCTTGAACCGGCCCGAGCGGGGCAACGGCATCACGCTGGAGATGCCCGTCGAGCTCGCCGCCTGCGTCGAGCGGGCCAACCTCGATCCGGCGGTCCACGTGATCGCGCTGGCCGGGAACGGCACCGGGTTCTGCGGCGGCTACGACCTGGTCGCGTCGGCGGAGCAGAGGATGCAGGGCGTCGCCCAGCCCGACGCGCCGGAGGGATCGCCGCTCGACCCGCTCGTCCAGCTTCGCAACCACGACCCCGAGGGGACCTGGGACCCGGTGGTCGACTACCAGATGATGAGCCGCAACCTGCGCGGCTTCATGAGCCTCTTCCACTCCGACAAGCCGACCGTCTGCAAGATGCACGGCTACTGCGTCGCGGGCGGGACCGACATGGCACTCTGCTCGGACCTGCTGGTCGCCGAGGACCGGGCGAAGATCGGCTACCCGCCGGCCCGCGTCTGGGGCGTGCCGACCAGCGCCCTCTGGGCCTTCCGGATCGGCCCGGCCCGCGCCAAGAGGCTGCTGCTCACCGGCGACTCGATCGACGGCACGACAGCGGCCGACTGGGGACTGGCCACCGAGGCGGCGCCCGCCGACCAGCTCGACGAGCGCTTCGAGGCCCTGCTGGAGCGGATCGCGCGGATCCCGGTGAACCAGCTGGTCATGCACAAGCTGCTCGTCAACCAGGCCTTTTACGCTCAGGGCCTGCAGGCGACGCAGGAGCTCGGCGTCTTCTTCGATGGCATCGCCCGCCACACCGAGGAGGGCTTCGCCTTCCAGCGCCGCGCGGCGGAGGCCGGGTTCAAGGAGGCGGTGCGCGAGCGGGACGAGCCCTTCGGCGACGCCGGCCGCGGATAAGGTGGCGCGCCCGTGAACCCCGAGATCACCGCCGAGAACATCAAGACGTGGCTGCCCGGCACCTTCCCGGGAGACATGGCGATCGAGCCCGTCGAGGTCACCGACGAGGTCTCCACAGGCCGGATGGTGGTCGACGAGCGCCATCTCCATCCCGGTGGCTTCGTCCACGGCGGGGTCTGGACCGCGCTCGGCGACTCGGTCGCGGCCTGGGCGACCTTCCGCGCGCTCCCGCCCAACCACGACTTCACCACTATCGAGCTGAAGCTGAACGTGTTCGCGGCCGGGACCCTCGGCGACGAGCTGATCTGCGAGGCGCGCCCGCTGCACGTCGGCCGCAGCACCGCCGTGATCGAGGCGATGATCCGCAACGGCGACAAGCCAGTCGCCAACCTGATCGTCACGCAGTTCGTGTTGCCCGGACGCGACCCGCGCGCGGAGCGCCCCGCGCCGGGCGACTATCCGCCGGGCGACTAGCCCGCTCGCTCGGGGCAGGCGCAGGGCGGGCCGAGGCTCAGCCCAGGATGTTGACCGCGCGGGCAACGACGAGCCCGACGGTGACGATTGCCGCGGTCCCCTGTACGCCCATCAGCAGCTTGGCGGTCTCGGTGATCGGCATCGTGTCGGTCGGGCTGAACGCCGTTGCGTTGGTCAGGGACATGTAGAGGTAGTCGACGAAGCTCGGCTGCCATTTGTCGCCCATAGGGGTGAACTTGGGGTTCTCCATCTGGGGGAACTGGAAGTCCGGCCACGGCTTGGCCTGCTCATAACGACTCAACGGGCCACCTCGGTCGAGATCCCAATAGAGGACGGAGAAGAGCAGAACGTTGGTGACCCAGAGCACCAACCCCGAGCCGATCAGCGCATGTCCGCCGACCTTCCCGCCGGTGACCAGGTAGTGCACGAGAAGTCCGAGGGAGACGAGGTAGCTGAGGGTCACGAGGCCGAGGATCGACCAGAGCAGCCCGCGCTGATGGCGCCACCCCCGTCTCGAGGCGCGTCCGGGAGCGACCACGACCAGCGTGAGAAGCAGGAGACCTTCCACGGCCGGGATCAGCCACTTCGGGCCGACGACGAGCTTGTCGGAGAGCGTCAGGTGGAGCGCGATCGCCATGGCGACGGCGAGCTGTGCCGGCCACAGCGGATCACCGTCTTCCACCCGGCGGTTCAGGCGGCGAAACTCGCTCTGCAGGTGAAGCGGGAGAGACTCTGGTTCAGCCGGCGCGCTGGATGAGCTCGTATCGGGCATCGGCAGAGCCGAGGCTAGAGTCCGTCCAGGACGGCTACTGAAGCCGGTGGATCTCGAACAGGTCGTGCCCATCTCCTCGAGGCGAGCAGCAGCACCGCCAGGTCGAGCACGTTCAGCTGCCCAGAAGGCGCGCCTCCTGCTCTTGCGGCGCCACGCCCCCCGGTGTACGGTCGTCGCAGGGGGTGTGTGGAGAGAGGAGGAGATTCAGATGGGTGAGAACGCAGACGCTGTCAAGGAGCGTTGGGCCGATTTCGCCAAGGGCGATCTCGACGGCGCGGTTTCGACGACGGATGAGAGCGCCCAGATCGTGATGCCCGAGACGCTGCCCTGGGGCGGCACCTACACCGGCCCCGACGGGTTCAAGGAGATGATCGGGAAGTTCCTGTCGAACTTCGAGTCGGTCGATCCAAAGCCGACCTCCTTCCTGGAGGCCGACGACGGGGAGACCGTGATCGTCACGGTCGAGGGAACGGGTAAGACGAAGTCCGGCAACGAGCTGGGCGGTCGCTCCGTCTGGCTGTACAAGGTCAAGGACGGCAAGCTGATGAGCGCCGAGTTCTTCGGCGACACGGCTCAGGCGCGGGACGCGCTGGGTTAGGTTTCATCCGGCTTCGCCATGAACGGCCGCCACAATGACCGCGGCCCGATCAACGGCCACAAGCGGCCGGCCCACATAACCGCTCGGGGCTTCGCCCCTCGCTCATGATGGGCCGGCCTGTTGGCCGCCTCCCTTCCTCGCTCAAAGGTGTGATTGGGACCGGCTCAGGCCCGCTCGGCGCGCCGGGCCGCGATGCGCAGGGCTTCACCGCCGATGAGACGCTCGAAGTGGCCGACCACCGCCCACAGCGCCCGGACACGAAAGCCCGCCTGACCATTTACCGGTTTGATCCGTGCCTCGCTCACGATCGCGTTCTGCCCGGGGCCGTCCCGCTCGATCCAATGAGCCAGGAGGACCCGAACCGTGCCTCGCTCCTCCCAGCTCAAGAAGTCGTCCGCGCCCTCGATTCGAGGATAGTCCCGCCGAAGTGTCCAGATTCGCCCGCACATGCCCGAAACCGACCAGCGGGTTCCCTCAGCGATCACAGCGAACGGGTACCGCCGGAACAGATCCCGAAAGGACAGGTCCGACGAGGTGCCCGGAATTCGCCAGCGCACTGCCCGTCCAAGAGCGGGTGCGTCACCGAGCCGGACCATCTCTGCCGCATGCCAAAGTCGATCGGCATCGGCCTCGGCGGAGCGACGGTGGCGAGTGCGCACCTGTGGGTCTGGCAGCCATGCATCGAGGTCAAGGTGCATAGGTCCACCTTGGCACGCGAGTTCCGGTCACATCCCCGGGCTTCGTCCGGGCGAGTCCTAGTAGCCGTAGCCTCCGCCGCCGGACGAGCCGGTGCTGGTGCCGGTCGAGCCGGAACTCGCCGACGTACCGGCCGCGGTAGCTGCGGTCCAGGTGAAGCTTGTGCCGCCGAAGCTGTCCATGGCACCGTTGCCCGTCGCCTGACCCGGGCTGTCCTGGACGAACGTGTACAGGGGCTTGCCGCCGAAGGTCACCTGGCTGCCGCCGTCAGGCTGCTTGACCACGCCGAGCTTCGCCTGAACGGATGAGTCGGCAGACGTCGGTTGCCCGCTCGAGGGTGCGGCCAGCGGCGGCCAAATGCCGGTGCACGAGCCGGTGCAGGCGACCTTCGAGCCGCTGTCCATGTTGTTGGTATAGAGCACGTCGCCCTTCGAGTCGACGAGCGCGTTCCCGACGCCGCTGATCGACTTCGTCGAAACGGTGCTGGCGCCCGCGGACGTCGATGCGGCTGCGGTGCTGCTGCTGTTGGAGGAGCTGCTACCCCCGCAGGCCGCCAGACCGAGCGCGAGCAGTGGCACGCTGGCAAACATGAGGATCGAATTCCGTCTGAGATGCATCAGTAGTCCTTTATGCGCAGGTCCCCAATTTCTTTCCCAGCGAGTACTACGCGGGCGGTGATCGTCGGGATTGGCCGCCCCAGTTGTCGCGGTCCCGCGAGTACTGATCTGGTCTAGCTGAACCCTTCGCTGGCCTAGCTCTAGGGCACCCTGTGGATCTCGAACAGGTTGGTGCCGACGCCCTGCGCGGGCAGTCCTGCGGTGATGGCGACCAGGTCGCCCGACTCCGCGATCCCCTGCTCGCGCGCCAGCGCCGCGCAGTCGTCGAGCAGCTTGCGGATGCTGGTCCAGTCCTCGGCCTGCACGGAGCTGATCCCGAAGAGCAGGTTCATCCGCCGCACCGTCGAGAGCCTCGGGGAGACGGCGAGCACGGGCACCCGCGGCCGGTGGGCCGAGATCAGCCGCGCCGTGCGGCCGGAGGTGGTGGGGCAGACGATCGCCTTCAGCCCCAGCCGGTAGCAGGCGGCAACGGCGACCTGAGCGACGGTCTCGGCGATGTCGTGCTCGTGCTCCTCGACGCGGGTGAAGACCATCTCACCGTACTTGAGGCGGGGCTCGGTGACCCGCGCAATCCGGTCCATGACGCGGACCGCCTCGACCGGGTGGTCGCCGATCGCCGTCTCCTCGGACAGCATCACCGCGTCGGTGCCGTCGTAGATCGCGTTGGCGACATCGGTGACCTCGGCCCGGGTCGGTCGCGAGGCGCGCACCATCGTCGCCAGCATCTGGGTCGCGGTGATCGCCGGCTTCGAGGCGCGGCCGGCCAGCGCGATCAGCCGCTTCTGCGCGCCGGGCACCTCCTCGATCGGCAGCTCGACGCCGAGGTCGCCGCGGGCGATCATGATCCCGCTGCCCGCCGCGTCGATGATCTCGGCGGCGCGCTCGGCGGCCTGCGGCTTCTCGATCTTCGCGATCAGCGGGATGTCGAGGCCCCGGTCGCGGATCCGGGCCTCGACCTTCTCCAGGTCCGATGGCCGCCGCACGAAGGAGACCGCGAGCAGGTCGATCCCGTTGTTGCAGGCGAAGTCGATCCAGGGCTCGTCCGAGGCGCCGGTCTCGGGCAGCTCGTGATCCGCGCCAGGCAGGTTGACCCCCTGGTGCGAGCTCACGGCCCCGCCCGCCTCGACCTCGCAGGTCACCTCGCCACCCTCCACCGCGTTGACTCGGAGCCGTACACGCCCGTCGGCGAGGAAGACGGGATCGCCGACGTGGACCGCCTTCGCGAAGTCGTCCCACTGGACGACGAGCAGCTCGGCGTTCCCCGGCGTCCCGTTGGTCTCGCCGCGCATGACGACGTTGGAATCGGAGTGCAGGATTGCGACGTCGCCCTCGAGATCGCCGAGCCGCAGCTTCGGCCCGGGCAGGTCGCCCAGGATCCCGACCTCACGTCCGGCGCCCTCGGCGGCGGCGCGGATGCTCCTCACGTTCTCGGCCTGTTCCTCGGCGGTGCCGTGGGCGAAGTTGAGGCGGAAGACATCGACGCCGGCGTCGAGCAGCTCGCGCAGCACCTCCGGTGAGCTCGAGGATGGTCCGACCGTCGCGACGATCTTGGTGCGGCGGGCCGTTCCCTGTCCCGACGAAGCAATCATCACGATTGGCCCGAGGGCCGGGTGCGAGGGACCGGGGTGGGGGCCGGCGTCAGCGGCGCCGTCACCGGGCCGGTTGGCGCCTCGTCGGGGGGCGGCGGGCGATCCTCGAGCTGCTCGATCACCGGGATCCGCCAGACGATGCTCGCCAGCACCAGGCCGGCGGCTGCCGAGAGCAGGGCCAGGAAGAGCTGGCCGCCGCCGAGCGGGACCATGTCGAAGAAGTCGCGGATCGGCTTGACAGCGAGGACGAGGGCGTAGAGGGCGCCGAGCGCGGCCACCATGGCCAGCATGTAGCTCTGGATCGCGATGTGCTCGCGGCCCGGCCCGCGCTCCAGGAGCAGGATGAAGCAGAGGCCCAGGACCACCAGCGTCGTGGTTGCGGCGGTGCGGCCCGCCTCCAGCGAGCCGCCGAACACCGTGTCGACGAAGAAGAACGCGGCCAGGGACGCCGCCGCTATCGCGAGCCCGGCCGGGACCGCGAACGCCGCAAGCGCCCGCAGGAGCCGTCCGCGGTAGAGCGGCCCGTCGCTCGGCGCCAGGGCCAGCACGAAGGACGGGATGCCGATCGTCAGGAAGGCCGCCAGCGTGAGCTGCCGCGGCAGGAAGGGGAACGCCCAGCCCGGGACGGCGACGAGCAGGACAAGCGCCGCCGCATAGATCGTTTTGGTGACGTAGAGCCGGCCGAGCCGGTGGATGTTGCGGGCGATCCGGCGGCCCTCCGAGACGGCGCGGGGCAGGCGGGAGAACTGATCCTTGAGCAGGACGATGTCCGCGATCCCCTTCGTGATCTGACTGCCGGAGCCCATCGCAACCGCCATCCTGGCGCGCTTGAGGGCCGGCACGTCGTTCACCCCGTCGCCGATCATCGCGACGAAGCGACCCCGGTCCGCCAGCGCCGAGACCAGCGCCTTCTTTTGCTCCGGCCGGATCCGGCAGAAGACCGTGTTCTGCTCCGCTACCTGACCCAATGCCTGGCGCTCCTCGGGGAGCTCCTCGCCGGTCACCACGCCGGCGCCGGCCGGGATTCCCACCGCCGAGGCGACAGCCGTCACCGTCTGCGGCGCGTCCCCGGAGATCAGCTTCAGGTCCATCTCCTGATCGCGCATATAGCGAATGGTCTCGCGCGCGTCGGGCCGGAGCGTTTCCTCCAGCACCACCAGCGCGAGCGGCGTGACCGCCGGCGGTGGGTCTGAATAGGGGTTGTCCGGGAGCCCACCGGAGGCACGGCCGAAGGCGACGACTCGCCGGCCGACGCGAGTGTTCCCCTCGAGGCTTCGCTGGAGCGGCACCGGCAGGGCCAGCGAGCCGCGCGCGATCAGCACATCGGGGGCACCGAGTACGTAGGTCTCCCCCCGGCCCAGGGTGAGCCCGCTCCACTTCCACTCGGACGAGAAGGGCACCTCGGCCCGGACCCGCTCGCCACGCGCCGGGTAGTTCTCGGCGATCGCCTCCAGGGTCCGGTTGCGCTCGCCCGAGCTGGCGGCGAAGCGCGCCAGCGCCTGCTGGGCGCCGCTCGCCTCCGAGGGGTCGGCGACGTCGACCGAGACCAGCTCCAGCTCGCCGCTGGTCAGCGTCCCGGTCTTGTCGACGCAGATCGTGTCGACCGCGGCGAGCGACTCCGTGGCGCTCATCTGCTGGATCAGCGTGTCGAGGCGGGCGAGGCGGACGGCGGCCACCGCCAGCGTGACGCTCATCAGCAGGACGAGGCCCTCAGGGATCAGCGTGATCAGGCCGGCGGTGGCGGTCTGCGCCGCGTCGTGCAGCGGCTCGTTCCTGGCCTGCAGGGCGAAGATCAGGACGGCCGCCAGCGGGATCATCAGCCAGGTGCTGGCCTTCAGGACGAGGTTGACCTCGTCCTGAAGCGGCGAGGGCGGATGGCGGAAGGTTCGCGCCTCGCCGGCGACCTTCTCCGCGTAGCTGTCCTCCCGCACGGCGTTCACCTCGTAGTAGCCGGACCCGGTCAGGCAAAAGGAGCCGGAAAGGGCCTCCTGGCCGACCCGCTTGCGGACGCCGTCCGCCTCGCCGGTGAGCAGTGACTCATCCAAGGTGAGGCCGCGGCTCTCGGTTACCTCGCCGTCGGCGACGAGCTGGTCGCCCGGCTCCACCCGGATCCAGTCGCCGGGCACCACTTCGTCCGCGCGCAACTCCGTCAGCTCGCCGTCGCGGACGACCTTCGCCTTCGGCGCGACCAGCAGCGCCAGGCTGTCCAGCGTCTCCTTCGCCTTCATCTCCTGGCGGATGCCGATGTAGCTGTTGATCACAGCGATGAAGCCGAAGAGGGAATCGGCGAAAAGGCCGAGGGCGAGGTCGGAGAGGAAGAAGACCCCGATGATCAGGTTGAAGAAGGTGAAGACGTTTCCCGCGACGATGCTCGCCACCGAGCGGCTCGAGCGTTGCTCGACCGGGCCGAGCTTGCGCAGGCGCTTGGCTGCCTCCTGGCTCGACAGCCCACCCGGGTGACGCTCGTCGCTCACCGGCGCATTGTTAGCGAAGCGCCGGTTGCTCCAGGCGCAGGCGCCGGGCCTCGAGTGCCTCCTCGTAGAGGCCGGCGTCTCGCGCTCGCGCTCCAGATCCGCGTAGCGCTCGAGCAGATGCTCCGCCTGCTGCGCGCGATAGATCATCTGTTCCGGCGTCATGTCAACTTCTTCGGCAACTGGAGGCCGTCTCTTCACCCCAGATTTGGTGATGAATCACTAGGGTTGACGCCCGCATGGGTTTGACGCTTGGACTCAACCTCGGCTACTGGGGCATCGGCCCGCAGGGTGACGAGGCGACCGAGATCGCCCTGGCCGCCGAGCGCATCGGCTTCGACTCGGTCTGGGCGGCGGAGTCCTATGGCTCCGACGCGGTCAGCGTGCTCGCCTACCTGGCCGCGAAGACCGAGACGATCGGCCTCGGCGCGGCCATCCTGCAGGTACCCGCACGCCAGCCCGCCGCCGCGGCGATGGCCGGCGTGACGATCGACGCCCTCTCGGGCGGACGCTTCATCTTCGGCTTCGGGCCCTCAGGCCCGCAGGTCTCGGAGGGCTGGTACGGCGTTCCCTACGAGAAGCCCTGGGGGCGCACCCGCGAGTACGTCGAGATCGTCAAGCAGGTCGTCGCCCGGGAGGGTCGGCTGGAGTACGAGGGCAAGCACTTCACGCTGCCGCTGAAGGAAGGGGAGGGGGTCACCGGCCAGGGCAAGGCCCTGAAGTTGAACGTCCATCCGATCCGCAACGAGATCCCTGTCTACCTCGGGGCGATCGGCCGGAAGTCCGTCGAGCTCTCCGCCGAGATCGCCGACGGCTGGATCCCGATCTTCTTCTCGGTCGACAAGTGGGAGGAGGCCTGGGGCGAGCACATCGAGGCGGGCCTTGCCAAGGGCGGCCGCTCCCGGGAGGACTTCGCCGTCTCGCCCTCGGTCCAGGTGGCGATCGACGGTGACCTCGACGCGGCCCGCGGCCTGGTCAAGGCCGGCCTGCTCCTCTACCTCGGCGGGATGGGCTCGAAGAAGACCAACTTCTACGCCGACCTCACCCGCCGCTTCGGCTTCGCCGAGGTCGCCGACGAGGTCCAGTCGCTCTACCTCGACGGCAAGCGGGAGGAGGCATACGCGGCGATCCCCGACGAGCTCGTCGACGCCACGGCGATGATCGGCACCGAGGACGAGATCGCCGAGCGCGTCAAGCGCTTCGCCGATGCCGGCGTGGACCGCATGATCGTCTCCCCGATGCACGGCAACTTCGACGAGAACGTCCGCACGCTGGAGAAGCTCGCCGACATGGTCGGCGCCGCCTCGCCCGCCTAGACTCGCCGCGTGTCTCAAGCGGATGTCGACGTGGTCCGGGACCAGTTCGCCGCGACCAACGAGCGCGATTTCCCCCGGGCGATGAGCCACTACGCCGACGACGTGGTCCTCGTAATCGAGGAGGGCTTCCTGAACTCGGGGGTCTTCGAGGGGAAGGACGCGGTGGGGGAGTGGTTCGGGGACTGGTTCCGGGCCTTCGGGACCGACTACCGCTTCGAGATCACCGAGGCGCGCGACCTCGGCGGTGGCCTCGTCTTCCTTCACGCCCGCTACGGGGGCAGCGGGCGGGCGAGCGGTGTCGAGGTGCACGACGAGAGCGACTACCTCTACCGCGTCGAGGGCGGCAAGATCACGAGGGTCCAGCTCTTTCCGATGCGCGAGGACGCGCTCGAGGCCGCCTCCATGCCGGAGTGGTCGGAAGGCGAAACCGACTAGATTGCCCCGTCTTGATCCCGCACTGGCGGGGGGTGAATCGTCCGGATGAAGATCGGAGTCCCAAAGGAAACCGCTGAGGGAGAGCGCCGCGTGGCGCTGGTCCCTGACGTGGTCAAGGCGCTGACCGACAAGGAGATCGAGGTCGCGGTCGAGGCGGGTGCGGGCGAGGCCGCAGACTTCGCCGACTCGGAGTACACCGAGGCCGGCGCCAAGGTCGGTGAGGACCCCTGGAGCGCCGACGTCGTGCTCAAGGTCACCCCGCCGACCGATGGGGAGGTCGGCCGCCTGCGCCAGGGCCAGGTCCTGATCGGGTTCCTCCAGCCGCTGACCAACGGGGCGCTCGCCCGCTCCCTCGCCGACAAGGGCGTCGCGAGCTTCGCGATGGAGGCGATCCCGCGGATCACCCGCGCCCAGTCGATGGACGCCCTCTCGTCGCAGGCCAACCTCGGCGGCTACATGTCGGTGCTGATCGCCGCGCGCGAGTCGGGCAAGCTCTTCCCGATGATGACCACGGCGGCCGGCACGATCCCGCCGACCAAGGTGCTCGTCCTCGGCGCCGGCGTCGCGGGCCTGCAGGCGATCGCAACCGCCAAGCGCCTCGGCGGCGTGGTCACCGGCTTCGACGTGCGCTCCGTCGTCAAGGAGCAGGTCCAGTCGCTCGGCGGGCGCTTCCTCGAGGTCGAGGCCGTCAAGGACGCCGAGGGCGAGGGCGGCTACGCCCGCCCGCTCACCGACGAGGAGAACGAGCGCCTGCGTGGCGAGCTCGCCGAGGCCGCCAAGCGCCAGGACGTGATCATCACCACGGCGCAGATACCCGGGCGCCCGGCGCCGCTGCTGATCACCGGTGATGCGGTGCGCTCGATGCAGCCCGGCTCGGTGATCGTCGACCTCGCCGCCGAGACCGGCGGCAACGTCGACGGCTCGAAGCCCGGCGAGACCGTAGAGGTCGACGGCGTCAAGATCATCGGCCCCGCCAACCTGCCGAGCCAGATGGCGGGCAACGCGTCGTCGCTGTACGCGAAGAACCTGCAGAACCTCGTCGAGCTGATGATCGACGACGAGGGAAACCTGAAGATCGACTACGAGGACGAGATCCTCGCCGGCGCCTGCCTGACCCGGGACGGCGAGATCGTCAACGAGCGCGCCAAGGAGGCGGCAAACCCATGAGCCTGATCATCGAGATCACCATCTTCGTCCTCGCTGCGTTCGTCGGCTTCGAGGTCATCTCGAAGGTGCCGACCACCCTGCACACCCCGTTGATGTCGCAGACGAACGCGATTCACGGCATCGTCATGCTCGGCGGGCTGATCGTGATCGGGGCGGCGAACGACCCGCTGGAGAAGATCATCGGCGTGATCGCCATCGCCTTCGGCACGATCAACATCGTCGGCGGCTTCCTGGTCACGGACCGGATGCTCGGCATGTTCCGCGGCCGCGATCGCAAGCCGAAGCCAGAGGCGGAGGCAGATCAGTGAGCTTCACCCCGCCCCTGGCGCTGGCGGAGAACAGCGACTTCGTCACCGCCTGCTACATCGTCGCCTTCTCACTGTTCATCCTCGGGATCCGGCAGGGGACGCATCCGCGGACCGCCCGTCGCGGCAACATGATCGCGGCCGCCGGCATGCTGGTCGCGATCGCGATCACGCTGTCGCTCGACGTGATCGGCAATGGCGCGCTGATCGTGATCGGCATCGCGATCGGCACGGCGGTCGGGGTGATCGCCTCCTACCGCGTCCAGATGACCGCGATGCCCCAGATGGTCGCCCTCTACAACGGTGTCGGCGGCGGGGCCGCGGCCCTGATCTCCTGGTCGGAGTTCCGCCACGTCACCGCCGAGTCCTCCAGCATCCCCCTGGACATCTTCGTGCCGATCCTCTTTTCGACCGTGATCGGCTCGGTCTCCTTCTGGGGATCGAATATCGCCTTCGGCAAGCTCCAGGCGATCCTGCCGAGCCGGCCGATTCAGTTCCGCGGCCAGCACATCGTCAACGGGCTGCTGTTCGCCGCGATTCTCGCCGGCTGCATCGTGCTCGGCGCCGACCACAACTCCTCACCCTCTGAGGGCCTCTACATCGCGGTCCTGATCGGCGCGGCGGTGCTGGGCAACCTCTTCGTCCTGCCCATCGGCGGGGCCGACATGCCGGTGGTGATATCGCTGCTCAACGCCTTCACCGGCCTGGCGGCCGCGGCGGCGGGCTTCGCGCTCGACAACGTCGTCCTGATCGTGGCCGGCACCCTAGTCGGCTCCTCGGGAACAATCCTCACGATCGAGATGAGCCGGGCGATGAACCGCTCGATCGCCAACCTGCTCTTCTCCGGCTTCGGCGCGGTCAGCGCCGCCGCGGGGGAGAGGGAGGAGCGCCCGGTCCACTCGATCGGCGCCGAGGACGCGGCCATCAAGCTCGGCTACGCGGACTCCGTCGTCTTCGTCCCCGGCTACGGCATGGCGGTCGCCCAAGCCCAGCACGCGGTCAAGGAGCTCGCCGACGAGCTCCAGAAGCGCGGCATCGAGGTCAACTTCGCCATCCACCCGGTCGCCGGCCGGATGCCCGGGCATATGAACGTTCTGCTCGCCGAGGCCGACGTTCCCTACGAGCAGCTCAAGGAGATGGATGAGATCAACCCCGAGATGCCGCGCACCGACGTGGCCGTGGTGATCGGCGCCAACGACGTCACCAACCCGGCCGCCAAGGAGGACCCCGACTCGCCGATCGCGGGCATGCCCATCATCGATGTGGAACAGGCGAAGGAGGTGATCGTGATCAAGCGCAGCCTCAGCCCGGGCTTCGCCGGCATCGACAACGACCTCTTCTACAAGGACAACACCTCGATGCTGTTCAGCGACGCCAAGGGCGCGGCGTCCGACATCGCGGCGCAGGTCGAGGAGCTCTAGCCCGAGCTAGCCGCGCTCGAAGTCGGCGCGGGCGTCCTCGCGGCTGCTGTAGCCGTGGTGGTAGGTGATCAGGCCGTCGCGGACCCGCCACACCGTCCAGAACCGCCAGCCGACCTCGGCACCGCTCGCCTTGCCGTGCATCTCGGCGCTGGTCTCAACCATCACCGCCTCGCCGTTCTCCTGGAGCTCCCAGATCTGGAAGTGAAGGTCGTCGGAGGCCTCGTGAACGGTGCGCAGCCAGTCCCGAACGCCGTCGTGGCCGCGGTAGATCGTCGAGCCCGGGATCTCGGGAACGTCGTGGAACTCGATGCCCGCGTCGCAGAGCGCGGCCAGGCGGTCCACGTCGTTGGCGTTGGCGCGATCGAACGCGGCGCGCACCAGGTCCGCGGCCTCACCCACGTCGGGCCGCTCAGTCGTCGCGGCGGCGGAAGCGCGGCAGCGTCAGGCCGATGATGAAGCCAAGGACGGCGGCGAGCAGCAGGGCGAAGATCAGTGGTGTCGTGGTCGTGGAGAAGAAGAACTTCACCTCCACCTCCTGCGAGTTCTGCAGGATGAAGATCGCGGCGACCACGAATGCCACGATCGTGATGTAGAAGCGGGCGCTCCTCCGCTTCCTAGCCGGAGTCGTCGGCAGCTCGTCGGCCACGGCGCGACCCTAGCACGGGGTTCGGCCCTGATCGGCGACGCATTCGTGACGTCATCGCCGGTTCCGGGACATCCAGCCGCCTAGCGTCGCCCGCGTGTGACCGAAGCAGATCGGGACAGGCCACCGTCGAGTGGGTAGCGCTGATCGCGCTGGTCTCCGTGGCGCTCGGCGCACTGGCCTGGCTGGCCGGCCTGCGCCTGCCGGGGATGGCGCTCGCGCATGCGATCGGCGAGCGCATCGTCTGCGCGGTCCGGCTCACATATGGCTGTCGCAGCGACCCGCAGCTCGCCTCGCGCTACGGTGAGCTGGCGGAGACGGTGCGCGAGAACGCGCCGCGGATCGTCTACGAGCAGGGGATGCGGGCGCTGCCCGTGGACTTCCGGGACTGCCGCTCGCCCTCCTGCGGCGACGGTCCGGAGAGCGGCAGGGTGACCCGGTCCCTGGTGGGGCTGCCGGTGACGCTGTTCACCCACCTGATCGACTGCCGCGACCATGGTGGAGCCGTAGCGCCGGGTTACGACTGCTCCGGCGAGCGGGCCGGCCGCGTCTACATCCAGTACTGGACCTACTACGCCGACTCCGCCACCTCCCGGGGCACGCCGCTGCTTGGGAGCGCCGGATACCACCGGGACGACTGGGAGGGGAGCCAGATCAGGATCAATCCGGACGGGAGCGTCGACTCCAGGGCGACATCGCACAACGGTTACAACGGCGCCGACTCACCCGTGGTGGACTCCGCCTCCGACGCGTCGAGCAAGGTGCCCGGCGCGACTCAGGTCCGCGACGCGACCGAGGCACTCGGACTCCGCGGCGAGCACGGCTGGACTCCGTCGCAGGGCACCCTGTATGTCTCCGGCGGAAGCCATGCCGGTCACGCGACCGAGACCTCCCTGCCGCGGGAGATCGCCGGCCTGATCGCGACCGACGCGCTGGCGCTCAGCGCCCACCGGATCGCTGGGCCGCTCGGTGATCAGGAGGAGCGCCATCGCCAGGAGCTGCTGGCCAGGGAGCTGGAGAGCGCCCGCTTCGGGCTTGGGGCGCGGACGACGCCCCGCGGGAGCGTGCGGTTGGTCCCGATCGAGACGCTGCGGGATCGCGAGTCCTACTCCTTCGCGATCACGCCGCCATGGCGGAAGCGGGTCTACCTCGATCCGGAGTACGCAGGCACCGACTGACTGGAAATAGACAGATGTGAATCCGTAATTTTCCACATGTACATTCGTCTAGATCCAGGGAAAATGGCGCTGATGCCTTCGACTCGCCGCTCAAGGGGGAGCGGCGGCGCGCCGGGTGCGCGCCGCCTGATTACGGTCTCGTGCCTGACGGCGCTGGCCGTCGTCTTGATCGGGGCCGCGCAGGCACCGGCTGACCCTCCTGTGCCCCCGCACGGCGACGGGCTCCATCTGGGCGGCGGCAACGATCACCTGGACAACAGTAGCCACGGCCTATACCCCGAGACGACGACGACGCCGACGCCGGCGCCGCAGGCGGACCCCCCAGCCCCCGCCCCGACCTCGAGCGGCGGGTCCGCGGTCGCCGGAGCTTTGGCCGCTTCCGGCAATCTGGCCGGCATCAGGAACACCAGCAGCGCCCCGGCGCCGCGCCCGCAGGGAACAGTGACCGTGCCGCCGCAGACGGCACCCCCGAAGCCGGCCCCGGTCAAGCATCACGTCAAGCCCCCGCCGCCGAAGCCGGTGCTCGCCCCGCCACTCGCGCTGCCGCAGCTCGCCCCGGCGCCCGTGTCGAACCCCCGCCGCTCCACCTTCGCCAACCGGCTGCTCTCCCCGACGCAGGTCGACCTGTCAGCCAAGAATCTCGGCGAGGGCGGGATGCTCGCCCTGCTGCTCATCGCGCTGCTCTACCTGCCGGTCACGATCTTCAACAAGTCGACCGAGAAGAATCAGGAGACGATCCGCAGCTGGTTCGCCCGCCCGCGGGCCTGGCTCCTGTTCCTCTTCGGCTGGATCCCCTTCCGCAAGCACCCGGCCGTCACCCTGACCATCGGGGCGGTGGTGAGCGCAACCCTCTTCGCCTTCATCGAGCCCGGCTTCCCGACGGAAAAGGGCGCCCTCCAGTACCTGATCGGCATGCTGCTCGGCTTCGCCCTCGTCTCCCTCGTCTTCTTCACCACCTGGCATCTCGTGATCCGCCGGCTCGAGCCCGACGGCACGGGCCGTTGGGAGATCTACCCGCCCTTCATCATCTTCGCCGCCTTCCTGGTCATCATGGCGCGGCTGGCCCACTTCATCCCGGGCGTCGTCCTCGGGACCGTGGCGGAGTACGAGCCGGACAAGAAGCTCTCGGTGCGGACCGCGGGGATCCGCGTCGCGGTCACCTACGGCGCCCTGATCGTCCTGGGCCTGGCCGCCTGGTTCGCCTGGATCCCGGTCGACCACGCCGCCCACAAGGAGGGCGCGAGCTCGCTCACGCTGATCCTCGACTCGGCGCTCGCGATCACCTTCGTCTCCGGCCTCGAGTCCGTTTGTTTCGGGCTGATCCCGATGACCTTCCTCGACGGCAACGACCTCTACACCTGGCGCAAGGGCCTCTGGGCCGCGATGTGGGGGGCCGCCCTGCTCTGGTTCTCGGTCGTGATCCTGCATCCCGCGCTGAGCACGTACAACGAGCTCCACGGCGGGCGCACCATCTGGTTCGCGCTGCTCTTCTCCTCCCTGATGGTGCTGGCCGTCACCACCTGGGGGTACTTCCGGGTGCGGGACGCCCGGGCCGCCCGCGCGGCTAGCGCGGGGGCATCCTGAGCGCGCCGTCAAGCCGGATCGCCTCCCCGTTCAGCATGATGTTGGAGACGATCTCGCAGGCGAGCTCGCCGTACTCCTCGGGCCGCCCGAGGCGGGAGGGGAACGGAATGCCGGCGCCAAGCGCCTGGCGCTGCTCCTCGGGCAGCGCCGCCAGCAGCGGCGTGTCGAACAGGCCCGGGGCGATCGTCATCACCCTGATCCCCCGGCCCGCCATGTCACGCGCGGCCGGGAGGGTGAGCCCGACGACGCCGCCCTTCGACGCCGCGTAGGCGACCTGGCCGATCTGGCCGTCCCAGGCGGCGATCGAGGCGGTGTTGATGCAGACGCCGCGCTCGCCCTCCTCATCGGGCTCGTTGCCCGACATCGCGGCGCAGGCGAGCCGGAGGACGTTGAAGGTGCCGATCAGGTTCACCTTGATCACGTTGTGGAAGATCTCCAGGTCGTGGGGGCCCTGCTTGGATGCGGTGCGCTGGGCCCAGCCGATCCCCGCGCAGCAGACAGAGATGCGCAGGCCTCCGGGAGCGTCCGCGGCCGCCTCCACCGCCGCCTGGACGGGCTCCGCCTCCATCACGTTCGCCTCCATGAAATTGGCGCGTTCGCCCAGCTCGGAGGCGAGGGCCTCGCCCTTCTCGGCGTTCAGGTCGGCGATCACCACCGACGCACCGCGCTCGTGCAGAGCGCGGGCCGTCGCCGCCCCGAGCCCCGAGGCGCCGCCGGCGACCAGCGCGCTTGCCCCCTCGATCTTCATCGGCGCGGGAGCATATGGAAGTCGCGGCCGATCAGAACTGCCGGCAGGTGAGCGGAGCGGCGTGCGAGCCGCCCGGATTGCCGCTGCTGAGCGACCTCCCGGCGCAGGTGTCGCCCGCCTCGCCGAAGCTGCCGGGTTCGCGCCCGAGATCGAAGTGCTGGGCGGCCCGGTGGCGAGCCCGATCGGGAAGGCGCCGAAGTCCCAGTTCGCCGGAGAGATGACGAGCGAAGCAGGGACCCTCACCTCGGTAGTCTTGACCGATCGCGGAGGTCGCAGCACCCACCACGGAGGGTGAGCCTCGTCCCGCTTCCGACCGTAAGGCCGAGCTGGCCGGGCGTCTGGAGGAAGCGCGCGCTCACACCCTCAAGCTGATCGAGCCGCTCACGGAGGAGCAGCTCAACCGAGTCTACGACCCGATCCTCAGCCCGTTGATCTGGGACCTCGGGCACATCGCCAACTTCGAGGAGCACTGGCTGGTCCGCCGCATCGGCGGGCGCGAGCCTCTGCGCGGAGACCTCGGCGAGCTCTACGACGCGATCGAGCAGCCGCGCAAGATCCGCGGCGAGCTGCCGATCCTGCGGGCCGGCGAGGTCCGTCCCTACATGGAGCAGGTGCGCGAGCGGACGCTCGAGGTGCTCGACGAGATCGAGCTCGATCCCTCCGACCGCCTGCTGGCGGACGGCTTCGTCTACGAGATGCTGCTCGCCCACGAGCACCAGCACAACGAGACAATGGTGCAGCTCCTGCAGATGGTGGAGGCATACGAGCCGGTCGAGGTGGACGGCAAGGCAGCCTCCGAGCCGGTTGCCGAGGGCCCTGAGATGGTGAAGGTCGGGAGCGGGCCTCACGAGATCGGTGCCCCGGACGTTGGATTCGCGTATGACAACGAGCGCCCGCGCCACCGGGTCGAGCTCGCGCCCTTCTGGATCGACCGCGCGCCAGTGACCAACTTGGCGTACATCGCCTTCCTTGAGGAGACCGGCGGCGAGCCGCCGATGTACTGGGAGGGCGACGGCGACGGAGGATGGGTTCGCACCGCGATGGGCCGGACCGAACCGGTGGACCCGGGCCAGCCGGTGATCCATGTCTCCTGGCATGAGGCCGATGCGTTCGCCCGCTGGGCCGGCAAGCGCCTGCCGACGGAGGCCGAATGGGAGGCCGCGGCCGCCGGCGCGAGCCGCGAGCGGGCCAACCTGGACGAGCTCTGCTTCGGCTGCGCTCCCGCCGGCGCCTATGGTGACGCGCCCTCCGAGTGCGGCGCGCTGCAGATGCTGGGCGACGTCTGGGAGTGGACCTCCTCGGACTTCACCCCCTATCCCGGCTTCGCCGCGTTCCCGTACCCCGAGTACTCCGAGGTCTTCTTCGGCGACACGCACAAGGTCCTCCGCGGGGGGGCCTGGGCCACCCGCCGCGACGTGATCCGCACCAGCTTCCGCAATTGGGACCTGCCGATCCGCCGCCAGATCTTCTCGGGCATCCGTTGCGCCAGGGACGACGTATGAACAGCATCGACTCCGCCACGGCCGACCGCGTCACGATTGAGGTGAACCTGCCCCCCGGCGGGCCGCTCTCCGGCATGGCGGCGGACGTCCGCGCGGGGCTGACCAGTCCGTTCAAGGAGCTCTCGCCGCGCTACTTCTACGACGAGCGCGGCTCTGAGCTCTTCGAGCAGATCACCGAGCTCGAGGAGTACTACCCGACGCGCTGCGAGCGGGCGATCCTCGAGGGCCAGGCGGCCGAGATCTGCGAGGCCGCCAACCGCCCGGCCAGCCTGATCGAGCTGGGCTCGGGCTCAGCGCGCAAGACCCAGGTGCTGCTCGATGCAATGTGGAGCGCGGGCTGCCTCACGACTTACTGCCCGGTCGACATCTCGGAGGAGATCACCCTTGACACCGCCGAGCGGATCGCCTCCGAGTACGAGGGGATCAACGTCCGCGGGCTGGTCTGTGACTTCGAGTTCGACCTCGAGCGGGTGCCGGTTGGCGGCCCGCGAGTGATCGCCCTGCTCGGCGGGACAATCGGCAACTTCGCCCCGCACCAGCGCGCCGGATTCCTGCGGCGGATCTCCAATCTGCTCGGCCCGGAGGACTCCTTCCTGCTCGGCACCGACCTGGTCAAGGATCCGGCGATCCTGGAGGCCGCCTACAACGACTCGAAGGGAGTGACCGCCGAGTTCAACAAGAACGTGCTCGCCGTGCTCAACCGGGAGCTCGGCGCCGACTTCGACATCGACTCCTTCGAGCACGTCGCCCGCTGGGACCCGGAGAACCTCTGGGTCGACATCCGGCTCCGCTCGCAGGCCAACCAGGTGGTGAACGTCGAGTCCCTGGACATGCTGGTGCCGTTCGGGGCGGGGGAGGAGATGCGCACCGAGATCTCCACCAAATTCCTCCGCCCGGGCCTGCAGGGGATCTACGCCGAAGCCGGCCTCGAGCTGACCGACTGGTGGACCGACGCGGAGGGCCTCTACGCCCTCTCCTTGGGCCGCGCCGCCTGACGAAGATCAGGTCGGCGCCAGGGCCTCGATCAGGTCGCCGAGCTTGTCGGGCGTGGTGATCGGCGTGATCACCGGCAGCGTGATGCCGCCCTCGACGAACGCCCCAAGCCGCTCGCGCATCTGCTCCGGCGGGCCGAAGATGAACATCTCCTCGATCAGATCCCAGGGCGCCGCCTCGGCCGCCTTCTGGCGGTCCTTGGCGTTCCAGGCGGCCACCATCTCGTCGATCCGATCGCCGTAGCCGAGCCACCGGTAGAAGGCCTCGTAGACCGGGACCGTGATGTAGGAGGAGAACATGAAGCGGGCGAGCGGCTCGACCTGCTCGCGCTCGCCGGGGATGCAGAAGAAGCGGCAGAGCAGCTCGAAGCCCCCGGGAGCGCCCTCGAGCTGCTCGGCGACGCGGGGGAGGCCCGCCAGGGGCAGGAAGTTGGTGAAGGCTCCGTCGCCCTTCTCGACCGCGAGCCGCAGCATCTTGCCGCGGAGCGCCGCCACGATGATCGGCACCTTCATCTCGGGGGCGCGCTCGAGCTTGAAGCCGCCGTCGGCTCGCTCGCCGGCCAGCGCCGTGCGCAGGAAATCGATCGTCTCCGAGATCTTGGTGAGTGGCTTCCCGAACGGCATCCCGTTCCAGCCCTCGATGATGCGGTCCGAGGAGGCGCCGATGCCGAGTGCGAAGCGGCCTCGGGAGGCGTCAGCGAGCGCGGCGGCCTCCTGCGCGAGCAGCGCCCGCCCGCGCTGCATGACGCCGACGATGCCGGTGCCGAGGCGGACGCTCTCGGTCCAGGCCGCGCCCAGGGTGAGAGGCGTGAAGCCATCGGGGCCGTTGGTCTCGCCGGACCAGAGGTCGGTGTAGCCGGCCGCTTCCGCCCGCCGGAAGTGCTCTTCGTTCTCGGGCAGGCTGATCCCGGTGAGTGGAACGGTCAATCCCCAGCGCTGCGCCACAACCGCGACCCTATATGGGGGAGTTCGGATAGGGTCGCGCCATGGATACGAGCAAGCTCGAGCGCTCCGAGATCGTCGGGATGGTCGCCGCCGTCGTGCTGGTGATCTCTCTCTTCCTCGAGTGGTTCTCGCTCTCCACCGACCCGAGCGTGGTCCAGCGCGGCAGCGATCCCGGCAACTGGGCCTGCGGCGTCGGCAACTCGAGCTGCAGCGCCTGGGACACCTTCCCGATCGCCCGCTGGCTGCTGCTGGCGGCGGCCTTCGCCCCGTTCATCCTGGCCTGGATCGTGATCCGGGGGCACGCGCTCTCCTGGCCGCGCGGCGAGGTGACGGCGATCGTCGGGCTCACCGCGTTCGTCCTGATCGCCTTCAACGGCATCGTCGCCAAGCCGCAGGACGGGCTCGAGATCGGCCTCAGCTTCGGCTACTGGCTCGCCCTGCTGTCCTCTCTGGTGATCTTCCTCTCCGGCGGCCTCCGAGCCGTCGAGAGCGGGGGCGGCGCCCGGCGAAAGCCACCCGCGACCTTTTAGCGGCCGCTTGCGGCCGCTAAAAGTAGGTCCGGCCGCGGTTTTGTGGCGGCCGAATATGGCGAAGCCGTGCGGCTATAGCCTCTGGACTGATGGCGGAAGCCGAGCAACACGTGATCTCGCACGACGTCCGGGATCCCTCGCACCCGGACCGCAACCTCGCGCTCGAGCTGGTGCGGGTGACGGAGGCGGGGGCCCTCGCCGCGGGCCGCTGGGTCGGGCGCGGCGAGAAGGAGAGCGCCGACGGTGCTGCGGTCGACGCGATGCGCCTCATGCTCGACACCGTCCCCATGGACGGCATCGTGGTGATCGGCGAGGGCGAGAAGGACGAGGCGCCGATGCTCTACAACGGCGAGGAGATCGGCGACGGCAGTCCGCCGCGCGTCGACATCGCGGTCGATCCGCTCGAGGGGACCACGCTGACGGCCCGCGGGATGCCCTCCGCGCTGTCGGTGATCGCGCTCTCGGAGCGCGGCACGATGTTCGACCCGGGCCCCTGCGTCTACATGGAGAAGATCGCGACCGGCCCGCGAGCCGCCGACCTGCTCAGCCTCGAACGAGCCGCTCGAGGAGGTGGTCCGGAAGATCGCCAAGCGCAAGGGCGGCGAGCCCGGTGACGTGACCGTGATCATGCTCGACCGGCCACGCCACGAGGAGGCGGTGGAGACGCTCCGGGAGGTGGGGGCGAGCATCCGCTTCATCTCCGACGGCGACGTGGCCGCATCGCTGTTCGCCGTGATGCCCAACACCGGCATCGACCTGCTCTGGGGCATCGGCGGGACGCCCGAGGGCGTGCTCTCCGCCTCGGCGATCAAGTGCATGGGCGGCCGCATCCTCGGCCGGCTCTGGCCCCGGAACGACGAGGAGCGCAAGGCCGCCGAGGACGCCGGCTACGACCTCGACCGGGTCCTCGACACCGATGCCCTCGTCGCGGGCGACGACGTCTTCTTCGCGGCCACCGGGGTGACGGACGGCGATCTGCTCGCGGGCGTCCGCTACCTCGACGACGGACATGCGACCACCGAGTCGCTGGTGATGCGCTCCCGCTCGGGAACGGTCCGCCGCGTGCAGGCCACCCACGACCGCCCGAAGCTGCGGGAGGTCACGGGTGGCCGGTACGGGTAGACAGCTTGCTGGCTACCCATGACGTCGATCCGGCCGCGGTCTTTGTGGCGGCCGTTTATGGCGAAGCCGTCTACCCCTCCGTTGGAAGCGTTCCCGTGTCGTCCCGCTCGTGCCGGAGCGAGTTGATCACGGCGCCGGCCAGCAGCGCCAGGCTGATCGCGTAGAACCAGACCAAGGCGACGAGGATGAAGCCGATCGTCCCGCCGATCCGGTGCAGGTCGAGACGTTGGTGAGATAGAGGGGAAAGATGTAGTTGCCGGCCGAGGTGAGCAGGGCGAAGAAGAGCGCGCCCGGCCAGACCGAGCGCCACGGCATGTGTCCCTTCGGCACGGCCCAGTAGATCGCGCAGACGATCAGGAAGGTGACGATCAGGCCGCCGAGCACGACGATCAGCGTGCGGATGAAGCCGAAGTCGGAGAGCCCGAAGGGGAGGTTGTCCGCGTCGAGAGCACGGCGCTTTCCACCGTGGGCACGGTGACGCTGGCGAGGAGCAGAAGAAGCAGGCCGGCCAGCATCACCAGGGAGAAGCGCTTCTGCTGCACCCAGCCGCGGCACTCGACGTGGTAGATCCGGCAGAAGGCCGTGTCCATCGCGCCCCAGAAGGAGGCGCCGATCCAGATCCCGCCGACGATCGCCGCGATCCCGATCGTGGTCGAGCTGGCGCGGACCCGGTCGATCGCGCTCTGCAGCGTCCCTGCTCGATGTTCGGGAAGAGCCGCTGGATGTCGAGGACGACGCTGTGTTCGACATCCGCGCTGTTCACGACCTGGCCGAAGATGAACAGCACCAGCAGGGCGAAGGGGAAGACCGCCAGCATCAGGTTGTAGGCGACCATCCCGGCCAGGCCCGTGATGTTCTCCTTGTAGGCGCGGTTCCAGAACGCGCGCGCCCAGCTGTGACGCCAGAGGTGCCAGCGGGGGTGGGTCGGCTCACTGCGCGAGAGCGGCCAGACATTCATGAGTAACGGGCCCCGATCCGGGGTAGGTTGAAGGGCTTCCGGAACTTTCTCCCAAAGAGGTTGTTTTCCCTTGTCAAGCGGCTTGCGGGGGCGCGGGCAGGCGTTGACTTCAAAAAGTGAAGTGGCTACCATCTGAACGGACGTTTGAGGAAGACTCGCGAGATCTAGGCTTGAGAAGTGGATTGGAAAACGCGGATGCGGCCGGCCCGCTCCGCGTTTTGTGGCCTTGAGGGGGATAGGACGGTTAAAGGCCTTCGACAGCGGCCGATCTGAGCTCAGGGCCAACGAGAATGAAGTACGTCGGCCCGGGCAGCCGAGGAAACCGAAAGACAGCCAGGAAGGAAGAGCGTAGGCGAATGCTGGTAGCGGAGATCGCAGAGCTTCGGCGGGGCGCGGGATCTCCGCTGCGCTGGCCTACACTCTTCTCCTGGCTGTCTTTCGGTTTCCTGGCTGCCCGGCCGACGTACTTGATTCTCGTTGGCCCTGAGCCCAGATCGGCCGCTGGAGAAAAAGCCTTTAACTATTATCCCCTCAAGGCCAGCGGCAGGCCGCATCCGCGTTTTCCAAATCCACTTCTACAAGCCTAGATCTCAAAGAGCTTTCCTCAAACGTCCCATTTCAGATGGTAGCCACTTCACTTTTTGAAGTCAACGCCTGCCCGCGCCCCCGCAAGCCGCTTGACAAGGGAAAACAACCTCTTTGGGAGAAAGTTCCAGAAAATTTCAACCTGCCTGTAGGATCAGGGGCCCGTTACGCATGAAATCTCTGGCCGCTCTCGCGCAGTGCACCCGCACCTCTAGAGCAGGCTGGGCGCGCGCGTTCTGGAACCGCGCCTACAAGGACACATCACGGGCCTGGCCGGGATGGTCGCCTACAACCTCATGCTGACGAGGGGACTTCGCCCTGCTGGTGCTGTTCATCTTCGGCCAGGTGGTGAACAGCGCGGATGTCGAACGCGGCGTCGTCCTCGACATCCAGCGGCTCTTCCCGAACATCGAGCAGGGGAGCGCTGCAGAGCGCAATCGACCGGGTCCGCGCCAGCTCGACCACGATCGGGATCGCGGCGATCGTCGGCGGGATCTGGATCGGCGCCTCCTTCTGGGGCGCGATGGAGACTTCTGCCGAGATCTACCACGTCGGGTGCCGCGGCTGGGTGCAGCAGAAGCGCTTCTCCCCCTGGTGGATGCTGGCCGGCCTGCTTCTTACGCCTCCCTCGCAAAGGCGTGGCCGGGGCCACGGTGGAAAGCGCCGTGCTCTCGAGCGCGGACAACCTCCCCTTCGGGCTGTCCGATTTTCAGATGTGACCCGGACGGCGGATCGTCGTCCTCGGTGGCCTGATCGTCACCTTCCTGATCGTCTGCGCGATCTACTGGGCCGTGCCGAGAAGGGACACATCCCGAGTGGCGCTCGGTCTGGGCCGGGCGCGCTCTTCTTCGCCCTGCTCACCTCGGCCGGCAACTACATCTTTCCCCTCTATCTCACAACGTCTCGGACCTGCACCGGATCAGCAGGACGATCGGCTTCATCCTCGTCGCCTTGGTCTGGTTCTACGCGATCAGCCTGGCGCGACTGGAAAGCGCCGTGATCAACTCACTCCAGCACGAGCGGGACGGACACGGGGACACTTCCAAACAGAGGGGTGGACACGGCTCCGCGCCATAAACGGCCGCCACAAAGACCGCGGCCGGATCGACGTCATGGGTAGCCAGCAAGCTGTCCTACCCCCATTACGGCCACCCGTGGCACCTCCCGCAGCTTCGGGCGGTCGTGGGTGGCCTGCACGCGGCGGACAGTTCCCGACGGGGAGCGCATCACCAGCGACTCGGTGGTCGCATGTCCGTCGTCGAGGTAGCGGACGCCCGCGAGCCGGATCGCCGTCCGTCACCCCGGTGGCCGCGAAGAAGACGTCGTCGCCCGCGACGAGGGCCGTCGGTGTCGAGGACCCGGTCGAGGTCGTAGCCGGCGTCCTCGGCGGCCTTCGCTGCCTCGTCGTTCGGGGCCAGAGCCTGCCGAGGACGGGGCCGCCCATGCACTTGATCGCCGAGGCGGAGAGCACGCCCTCGGGCGTCCCGCCGAAGATGCCCCAGAGCAGGTCGATGCCGGTGTTGGGCATCACGGCGAACAGCGATGCGGCCGCGTCGCCGTCCGAGATGAAGCGGTGGTCGGACCCGCCTCCCGGAGCGTCTCCACCGCCTCCTGGGTGGCGTGGCCGGTCGAGCATGATCACGGTCACGTCACCGGGCTCGCCGCCCTTGCGCTTGGCGATCTTCCGGACCACCTCCTCCAGCGGCTCGTTCAGGCTGAGCAGGTCGGCGGCTCGCGGGCCGGTCACCAAATCTGCTCCATGTAGACGCAGGGGCCCCCGGTCAGACGTCCGTGCCGCGCTCCGAGGGCGCGATCACCGACAGCGCGGAGGGCATCCCGCGGGGCGTCGGCGTCGTACCCTCGACGGGATCGACCGCGATGTCGACGCGCGGCGGGCTGCCGTCGCCGATCTCCCTCGCCGTTGTAGAGCATGGGCGCCTCGTGCTTCTCGCCCTCGCCGATCGCCACGATGCCGTCCATGGGAACGGTGTCGAGCATGGGGCGGTTCGCGTCAACCGCAGGCACCGTCGGCGCTTCCTTCTCGCCCGCGCCCGACCCAGCAGCCGCGGGGGGGAACCCCGCCTCCGTCACCCGCACCAGCTCGAAGCACGAGGTTGCGGTCCCAGGTGGGAGGATCCCGAACGTCGTGCGAGATCACGTGTTGCTCTGGCTTCCGCCATCAGTCCAGAGGCTATAGCCGCACGCCATATTCGGCCGCCACAAAAACCGCGGCCGGACCTACTTTTTTAGCGGCCGCAGAGCGGACCACTAGAAGGTCGCGGGTGGCTTTCGCCGGGCGCCGCCGCCGCTCTCGACGGCTCGGAGGCCGCCGGAGAGGAAGATCCACCGAGAGGACAGCAGGGCGAGCCAGTAGCCGAAGCTGAGGCCGATTGTCAGAGCCCGAGTCCTGCGGCTTGGCGGGAACGATGGGGAGAAGGCGATCAGGACGAACGCGGTGAGCCCGACGATCGCCGTCGCCTCGCCGCGCCGCCAGGAGAGCGCGTGCCCCCGGATCACGATCCAGGCCAGGATGAACGGGGCGAAGGCCGCCGCCAGCAGCAGCCAGCGGGCGAGGGGGAAGGTGTCCCAGGCGCTGCAGCTCAAGTTGCCGACGCCGCAGGCCCAGTTGCCGGGATCGCTGCCGCGCTGGACCACGCTCGGGTCGGTGGAGAGCGAGAACCACTCGAAGGAAGAGAGAAATACACCACACGACGGCAGCGACCCATCCCCGAACAATGCTCGGAGCGCTCGAGCTTTACTACGTATCCATCAACGCGACCCTATCCGAACTCCCCCATAGTGGGTCGCGGTTGTGGCGCAGCGCTGGGAGTGGGCCGGCCCACTCCCCGCCGGATCAGCCTGCCCGAGAACGAAGAGCACTTCCGGCGGGCGGAAGCGGCCGGCTGCACCAACCTCTAGTCCAGCGGGAGGGGGGGGGTTGGCTTCAGCGCCTCTCACCCTCGGCGCGGCCTGGACCGAGAGCGTCCGCCTCGGCACCGGCATCGTCGGTGTCATGCAGCGCGGGCGGGCGCTGCTCGCGCAGGAGGCCGCCGCGCTCGCTGACGCCTCCCAGAGGCCGCTTCGCACTCGGCATCGGCGCCTCCTCGGACGGCATCATCGAGGGCTGGAACGGGATGCCGTTCGGGAAGCCACTCACCAAGATCTCGGAGACGATCGATTTCCTGCGCACGGCGCTGGCCGGCGAGCGAGCCGACGGCGGGCTCGGGCTGGAGCGCGCCCCAGAAGATGAAGGTGCCGGAGATCGTGGCGGCGCTCCGCGGCAAGATGCTGCGGCTCGCGGTCGAGAAGGGCGGACGGAGCCTTCACCAACTTCCTGCCCCTGGCGGGCCTCCCCCGCGTCGCCGAGCACTCACGGCGCTCCCGGGGGCTTCGAGCTGCCTCTGCCGGGCTTCTGCATCCCCGGCGAGCGCGGAGGGCCGGTCGAGCCGCTCGCCCGCTTCATGTTCTCCTCCTACATCACGGTCCCGGTCTACGAGGCCTTCTACCGGTGGCTCGGCTACGGCGATCGGGGGGGGGAGTGGTGGCCGCCTGGAACACCAAGGACCGCCAGAAGGCGGCCGAGGCGGGTCGGCCTGGGATCTGATCGAGGAGATGTTCATCTTCGGCCCGCCGGAGCAGATGCACGAGCGGCTCGGCGCTTGCGTCGAGGGCGGCCGTCGCGCTCCCGGTGATCACGCCGATCACCACACCCGACAACTGTGGCAACGTGATCGAGGCGCTGGCGCCGACCTGATCTTCGTCAGGCGGCGCGGCCCAACGAGAGGGCGTAGAGG
>CAVRYR010000015.1:0-46050 GCA_963725475.1 uncultured Solirubrobacterales bacterium
TCCCTGATCTCTTCGGCGACCTCATCGGGCACCGGCTCGGCCTCGACCATCTCGCGCACCTCAAGTGTCGCCACCTCGAGCGCGGCCGTGTCGTCGACGTCGACCGCGGACAACCGCTCCTCGATCCGGTCGCGCAGGCCGTTTGCGTCGCAGAAGAGCGCGTAGGAAGAGGCGCCGACGACGTAGCCCGGTGGCACCGGCAGGCCGGCCGCGGTCATCTCGCCGAGATTGGCGCCCTTGCCGCCGGCGTAGTCGACGTCGTCGCGGGAGAGCTCCTCGAAACGGCGGAGCAGTGCGGTTGAAACGGTCATCGGAACCCCTTCCAGATGGCGAAAAATCCGGCGGCGGTGTTTGTGGCCGCCCCTTATGCAGGTCAACCTACGCCTGGCCAGGCACGATTCCATCCGCACCGCGCACCGGTCTTGGGGGGCGGGCTAACTACTCGGCCGCCTCAGTGCTGAGCACTGAGAGAGTGTTCATATCCATACGCTCGGGGGATGGTCGTACTGCTTCTGCTCGCCTCGCTCACCGCCGTGGCGACCGGCGTCGGCGCCATCCCGGTGTTTTTCCTCGGTGGCCGGGCGTCCGTCTGGCAGCCCGCGCTCTGGGGCATCGCCGCCGGGGTGATGACGGTTGCAGCGATCCGCGGGCTGCTCGTGCCCGCGTTCGAGGAGGGTGCCACCGCCTCGGTGCTGGTCGCGCTCGCCGTCGGCATCGCCTTCCTCGGCACCGCGCGCGCACTGCTCCTGAGGCGCGACCTCCACGTCGGCCAGCTGAGCGGCGCCGACGTCCGCACCTCGGTCCTCGTCTTCGTGGTCCTGTTCGTGCACAGCCTGCCGGAGGGGTTCGCGATCGGCACCGCGTACGCTTCCGACGTCGCCGGCCTGAGCACCTTCGTGATCGTTGCAATCGCGGTGCAGAACATCCCGGAGGGAACCAGCGTGGCGATCCCGATGTCCGAGGCAGGGTTCAGCAGATCGCGGCAGTTCTGGGCCGCGGTCCTGACGAGCGCACCTCAGCCAATCGGCGCGGCGATCGCGTTCCTGGCGGTCGAGTCGATCAGCTCGCTGCTGCCGATCTCGTTCGGGTTCGCCGCGGGGGCGATGCTCGCCCTGGTCGCCACGGATCTACTCCCGAGGACGCTTCGTGCCCGCGATGTACGCGGGCCGGCCGGCATCGTGCTCGGCGCTGCGGGGATGTGGGCGCTCAGCCTTGGCCTGGGTGTCTGAGCGGATCCCGGTAGCGTGGCTGATCCGATGACGGAAGAGACCGAGCGCCATCACGATCATCCTCGCCGACGACCATGAGATCGTCCGCGACGGCCTGCGGCGGATCATCGAAGCCGAGGGCGACATGGAGGTGGTTGCGGAGGCCGGCGACGCCGAGACCGCGCGCCGCCGGGTGTCGGGGCTGAAGCCCTCGATCCTCGTCCTCGATCTGAACATGCCGGGCGAGCCCAGCCTGGCGTCGATCCCGAAGATCCGCGAAGGGTCGCCCGAGACGATCGTGGTCGTGCTCACCATGCAGGACGACCCGGCCTTCGCCAAGGAGGCGTTCCGGCTCGGAGCCAAGGCGTTCGTCGTCAAACACGCCGCTGGAGCCGAGCTGGTCGACGCGATTCGCGCCGCCTCGCGTGGCGAGACCTACATCAACCCGCTGCTCGGCGCGCGCCTCGCCGCCGCGCCCGAGGGTCCGCCCGGCGGCCTCACACCCCGCGAGATCGAGGTGCTGCGCCTGGTCGTCGACGGCTACACCAACCCCGAGATCGCCGAGAAGCTGGTGATCAGCATCAGGACGGTGGAGACACACCGGGCGGCAATCCACCGCAAGCTCAACACCAGCAGCCGGGCGGAGGTCGTCGCCTTCGCCCGCGAGCACGGCATCACCGAGGACGTCTAGCGCTCGACGGGCAGGCTGGCGTGGACCTCGGTGCCGCGCCCCGGCTCCGATCCGATCTCGAGCCGGCCTCCGGCGAGGGCGACCCGCTCCTCCATCCCGACCAGCCCGAAGCTCCGCTCGATGGACTCCTCCTCGAAGCCGGATCCATCGTCGGCCACGATCACGTCGAGCGCCTCCTCGGTCCGGCTGACGGTGACCTCGATCCGCGTCGGATCCGCGTGCTTGATCGCGTTGTTGGCCGCCTCCTGAACGAGGCGGTAGATCGTCGCCTCGAGATCCGGGTCAAGGCGAACCGGCGCCTCCGCATCGGCGCCGAGGTCGACCTCGACCCTGATCTCGATTCCGAATCGCTCGCTCGAGCGGCGAGCGAGCGACTCGATCGCAGGCCCGACGCCCAGCTCGTCGAGGACCGACGGCCGCAGCTCCGTGATCAGGCCCTGGAGGTTCCGAATGGCGCGATCGACATGGTCGATCGCGATCGTCCGGGACTCCGTGGCGAGCTCGCCGGTCGTCGTCGAAGTTTCGAGCAGGACACGCAGGGCGCCGAGCTCCTGGAGGGTCTCGTCGTGCAGCTCCCGCGCCCAGCGGCGGCGCTCCCGCTCGGAGGCCTGGATCGAGAGCTGCAGCTTCTCGGCCTCCACTGCCTGCACGGTGACGATCGTCGTCGCCGCGTTGGCGCCGAATGAGCCGAGGATCCGCTCATCGTCGGCCTCGAACTCGTCTCCGCCCCGGGGACCGAAGACGACCAGCAGGCCCCTGGGGCGGCCTCGCAGCTCAAGCGGGGCCACCAGCGCGGGGCGGCCGCGCAGGTCCGGCACCTCGGATTGGAGCTGGCTGAGCCATGCCTCGTCGTCGGGGACGACCAGGCCGGGCAGGCCGTCCGGAAGGCTTCCGGCCACGGAGGCGATCTCGAGCCGCGTCCGATCGGAGAGCAGCAGGACGGCGGCGGCCGCGCTCACCACGCCGCGTCCGCGCTTCGCGATCAGCTCGAGCAGCTCGGGGAGCTGGATGCCGCCCGCGACGGTGCGCGAGACGTCGGAGCTCGCCTCCAGACCTCGAAGCGCGCGCTCGAGCTCCCGGCGTCGCCGGTCGAGGCCCTCGTAGAGGCGAGCGTTCTCGATCGCGACGCCGGCCCACGCCGCCAGCACCACCGCGACCTCCTCGTCGCCCTCGTCGAATTCGGCGCCGCCCGCCTTCTCCGTCAGGTAGAGGTTCCCCCACGCCTCCCCGCGTACCAGCACCGGGGTGCCGAGGAACGTCCTCATCTCCGGATGCTGCTGTGGAAAGCCGTAGGACCGTGGATGTGCCCCGACGTCGGGCAGGCGCAGCGGCCTTGGTTGCCGGATCAGCTCACCGAGCACGCCGCGACCGCGCGGCAGAGGGCCGATCTGCTGCCTGGTCGCCTCGTCGATCCCGGCGTGCAGAAAGCGCTCGAGCCCGCTCTTGTCCTCATTGAGGACGCCCAGGGCCACGTACTTGGCGCCGGTCAGGTCACGGGCGGCATCGAGGACACGCTGCAGGACGGCCTCGGGATCGAGCTCGGCCACGATCGAGCGCCCGACGTCGAGCAACTGCTCAAGGCGCTCGCTGCTGAGCGCGACGTGCTGCGAACTCGGTGTTTCTCCCACGAGACCAGAGCGTAACGCCAGCCGGTCTGCTTGGCTGGGCGGAGCGTGGTCGACCTGCACTGCCACATCCTGCCCGGCATCGACGATGGCGCACTGGACCTCGCCGACTCGGTCGCGATGGCGCGGACGGCGGCCTCCGACGGCATCGAGGTGGTCGCCGCGACACCCCACATCAGGCACGATCACGACGTCCGGATCCCGGAGCTCGCCCGCCGGGTCGCGGAGGTGAACGAGGCGCTGGACGACGCTCGGATCGCGGTGGAGGTGGTCGCCGGGGGCGAGGTGGCCGAGACGGCTCTCGACGGCCTGGACTCAGGAGGAGCTCCGGGCGGTATCGCTGGGCGGTGCCGGCTGGATCCTCCTCGAGCCTCGGCCCGGCCCGCTCGGGGAATCGCTGACCGCGGCCATCGAAATGCTCCGCGAGGCCGGCTTCCGAGCGCTGGTCGCGCACCCGGAGCGGCATCTCTCGCCCGATCTTCCGGAGCGGATCGGCCGGCTGATCGAGGCCGGCGCGCTCGTGCAGGCAACCGCAGCCTTTCTGGCCGAGGGCCCGACGCGCGAGGGCATGCTCGCTCTCGCCAGGCGCGGCCTCATCCACGTCCTCTCGAGCGACGCGCACTCGTCGCACGGGGGCCGCCCGCTCACGATCTCCGCGGGGCTGCGCGCCCTCCATGAGGTCGAGCCGCTTCGTCAACACCTGGGCTGGATCGCGGCAGAGGCGCCGGCAGCGATCCTGCGCGGCGACGACCTCGAGCCGCCCTACGCGCCCTCCTAGGCTCGGCGGAGCTCGACCTGGCGGGCGAGCTCCTCGACCTCCCGTCGAGAGCCAGTCCCAAGGCCGTGACGGAGGAAGTTGACTGCTCCCGCGGCGGCACCCAGGATCAGCGCCTCGTGGAGCCCCTCGCCCCAGGCGAGCGCCGCGGCGATTGCGCCCATCATCGTGTCTCCACAGCCCTCTCGCGATCCGGCGTCGAGCCGGGGTGGCACCAGCTCCCAGGCCTCGTCGCCGAGCAGCGCCAGCGCCGGATCACCCGCGCGAGTCACCAGGACGTTGCGGGCTCCGAGCGCCCGAAGCTTCTCCGCGGCCGCACGCAGCCGCGCCGCTGTGTCGACCGGGCCGACGATGTATGCCGCCAGCTCCCAGTCGTTCAGCTTCACGAGCTCCGGCCCGGCGGCTGCCGCAGCCTCGACCCGCGGGCTGGAGAGATCGGCGATCACCCGCACACCGGCTCCGCGGACATTGGCAACGACATCACGGTAGGCGTCGATCGGAAGTGCGTCGCCGGGATACGGGTTACAGATCGCAAGCACGTCGCTCTCGATCGCGGCCGCGGTCGTGGCGGTGATCAGCTCGTCCGCTTCGTGTCTCGAAGGCGGGTCGACGTATGCCTGGGCCAGCACCCGCCGCTTGCCATTGCGGCGATCCGTGACGTAGCAGCCGCTGCCGGCGGACGAATGCACCAGGCGCCGGTCACCGGACATCCGCCCGAGCAGCGGCTCGAGCACAGCGCCGGTCTCGCCTCCGATCAACGAACAGAGCACCGGCCAGGCGCCGAGCTCGGCTGCCATCCGGCTCAGCCAGATGCCCTGGCCAGCCGGATGGCAGTGAACGTCGTCCCGGCGCTCACCACGGGCCTCGATCGTCACGCTCAGCAGCGGGCTGGGCGCGAAGACCGTGACGCGGCCCTCGGGCTGGCGGGCTACTTGAGCTCCTTCTTTTGTTGCTTGATCTCGTCCGCCATCGCGTCGAGAGCATCCTTCGTGTGCTGGGCCCGAACGGCGCGGACGCCGAGCTCGCGCCTGGCGTCCTCGGTCGCGTCCTCGAGGGCGCGCTGCCACTCGGCTGCGCGGTCCTCTGCGCGGGAGCGCAGCTTCTCGGCCCGGTCCTCGGCGCCCGATCGCAGATCCTCCAGGGCCTCGCGGGCACGGCCGATCGCGGAATCGATCCCGTCGCGAGCCTCCTCCTGAGCCTGCTGGCGCGCCTGGTTCAGGTCGTCAACCGCATGCTCGAGGTAATCGACGGCGGTCTGGTCGCCCGCCTCTGCCTTGACTGCCATCTTCTTCCTCCTTTGTCGGTGCTTGCGGAGCCCAGTCTCGAGGTGCCGGTGGCCACATCCATCAGTGCCGAACACGGGGCTTCGTTCGGAGCGCGCCACGGATTGCGGCGGTCTCCGTGGTCAGCACGGAGCACCGTCCGGAGCCGGGCACGGATTAAACGCTTCTCCCGGCCTGATTCCCTTAAGTAGATGACGCGCTTCGCGATCCAGAGAGTGAAGGCGAGTCCAGAGGCCCTCGAGCTGATCGAGCGACTGGTGGACGACCACGGGCCGCTCGCCTTCCTCCAGCTGGGCGAGTGCGTCGAGGGCAGTTCGGTCATGTGCCTGACGCGGGCCGAGCTACTGCCGTCGGACGACGATGTGAAGCTCGGCGAGATCGGCGGCGCACCGTTCTACATCGCCGCCGCCCAATACGAGCGCGGGGGGCGCCCGACCTTGCTCGTCGACGTCGCCCCCGGCCCCCGCAAGGGCCTCCCGCTCCAAGGCCTCGAGCATGTCCACTTCGTGACCAGGACGCGGGACGCCACCGCAGTCGGCGGCTGAGGCCATGTACCGCAACGTCGTCGTCGCATTCGACGGCAGCGACGGCGCGAGAGCTGCCCTCGCCCGGGCCGCCGAGATCGCCGGCCGGGACGGTGCCGCGATCACCGTGGTGGAGTCGGTCGCCCATGGAATCCCGGCTCTGGTCCCGGGAGGCCCTCGATCCGCGGCCCCCAGTGAGGGCGCGGGCGCCCGCGATCAGCTGCGGGCGGCGCTCGCATCGCTTGATCCCGAGCTCCAGGCGAGCCCCGTGGGCGGTTGGGGGCCCGCCCGCCAAGGCGATCCTGACCGTGGCCGACGACATCGGCGCCGATCTGATCGTCGCGGGGTCGCGGGGGCGGGGCCAGACCGCAAGCGCGGTGCTCGGGAGCGTCTCCACCGAGATCCTGCACGGCGCCCACTGCGACGTGCTCGTCGTCCGCCCCGCCTAGGACACAGGGCCTGCCGGCGCCTGTCGATCTGGGCGGGAGCCGTTCGTCGTTAGGGTGAAAGCGGCGAAACCGCGCTGCCCGACAGGAGGAGCAAACGCATGAAGTACGCACTGACGATCTACGGGGACGAGAGCGCCGCGGCGAACGCGAGCCCCGAGGACATGCAGGCCGTCACGCAGGCCTATTGGGCGCTCACCCAGGAGATGCAGGACGCAGGCGTCTACGTCGGCGGCGAGGGCCTCTACCCCACGCCGACGGCGACCACCGTCCGGGTCCGCGACGACGAGCGGTCCGTCACCGACGGCCCGTTCGCGGAGACCAAGGAGCAGCTCGGCGGCTTCTTCCTCGTCGACTGCAAGGACCTCGACGAGGCGATCGAGTGGGCCGCCAAGATCCCGGGAGCGCAGAACGGCTCCGTCGAGGTGCGCCCGGTGATGGTCTTCGACGAGGCCGGCAACCGGGTCGAAGAGGCGACGGCGTAGGTGCGAGGGTGCTCCGAGCGAAGCGAGGAGCAACCCGTTAGGTGACGGAGCTTGTCGATCGCCTGTTCCGGCACGAATCCGGGCGGGCGACCGCCTCCCTGATCCGCGTCCTCGGCGACTTCGACCTCGCCGAGGACGCGGTCCAGGAGGCATTCGTGGTGGCGATGCAGGTCTGGCCGGAGCGCGGCATCCCGGACAACCCGGGCGCCTGGATCACGACGACTGCGCGGAACAAGGCGATCGACCGGCTGCGGCGAGAGCGCCGCGGAGCGGAGAAGCAGGAGGAGCTGCTGGCGCTCGAGCCTCCCCTCCGACCGAGCCCGAGGAGCCCGACGAGGCACCCGTGATCCCCGACGACCGCCTGCGGCTGATCTTCACCTGCTGCCACCCGGCGCTGGCGCCGGAGGCGCAAGTGGCGCTCGACCCTCCGGACGCTCGGCGGGCTGGCCACTCCGGAGATCGCCCGCGCCTTCCTGGTCTCGGAATCGACGATGGCCCAGCGGCTGGTTCGGGCCAAGCGGAAGATCAAGACCGCCAACATCCCCTACGAGGTCCCGGCCGATCACGACCTCCCCGATCGGCTGCAGTCGGTGCTCGCCTCGCTCTATCTGATCTTCAACGAGGGGTACTCGGCTACCTCGGACGAGGCGCTGGTCCGCCGCGAGCTCTGCGGCGAGGCGATCCGCCTCGCCGGGACGCTGGCCCGGCTGATGCCGGATGAGCCCGAGGCGCTCGGGCTGCTGGCGCTGATGCTGCTGCAGGACTCCCGCCGCGAAGCCCGCGTCGGCCCCGGCGGCGAGCTGGTGCTGCTCGAGGAGCAGGACCGCTTCCTCTGGGACCGGCGGGAGATCGAGACCGGGCTCGGCATCCTCGACCGCGCCGTCCGGCTCGGGCCACCGGGCCCCTACGCCCTGCAGGCTGCGATCGCGGGGGAGCACGCGAGGGCCGCCTCGCCGGGCGATACCGACTGGCCGCGGATCGCGTCCCTATACGGGCTGCTCGTCCAGGCGCATCCGACCCCGGTGGTCGAGCTCAACCGCGCCGTAGCCGTCGCGATGGCGGAGGGGCCGGAGCGGGGCCTCGAGCTGCTCGACGCGCCGGAGCTCGAAGAGCAGCTGGCCGACTACCAGTGGTTCTGGTCGGCGCGTGCCGACCTGCTGAAGCGGGCGGGCCGGCCGCGGGACGCGTCGGATGCCTACCGCCGCGCCCGCGAACTGGCCACCAATCCGGTCGAACGCCGCTTCCTGGAGCGGCGGCTCGAGCGAGCTCAGCTCCCGATGATCTTCGCCTTCTGCGCGGCGAACTCCGCGTCGGTGAGCGCGCCGCTCGCGTGGAGCTGGGCGAGCTTCTCGAGCTGCGCCGTCGAGTCGCCGGCCACCGGCCGCCTGACCGGGCATCTGCATCCCCGCCATCTGACCGAGGTTCATGTTGCCGATCTGGACGTTGGGCATCGCCGGGTTGTCTCCGACCAGCTCCTTGGCGAGGGCATTGCTCGCCTCGTCCTTCGCGACCTGGAACCGCGTCGGCTGGCCGGTGGCGCCGGCCTTGGCCTGCATCTCGGCGGCGGCAGCCAGGTACTTGCTCTTCGAGCCGTCGAGCGGCAGGTACAGGGTGATCACCTGGCGGTCATCGGGCGTGCCCGAGACCGCGCCGATCACGTCGTTGCCCATGCTGGCCCGGATCTCCTGGCGATCCCACGACTTGAGCACCTTGCCGGGCTTGAGCTCGCCCTTCTTCTCCTTCTCCTCGAGCGCGACGACCTGGTTCGAGGTCACCGCCAGGATGAAGTTCTCCGGCAACCCGCCGCCCTGCAGGCCCTTCGACATGTTGCCGACGCTCGGCATCATCGCGCCGCCGAGCTTCGTGCCGAACTTGGCCGCCATGCGCGAGCCGCCGCCCACACCCGCCGCCTTCAGCTGCTGGTCCTGAGTGACCTGCTCGCAGTGCGCCGCCGCGACCACCGAGTCGTTGAGAGCGGACGAGGCGACGCCCATCGCCTGCTCGTTGATCTGCTCCGCTGACAAACCCATTTCCTTCTCCTCTTCAGCAGTTGCCCCCCTCCGGCCGCCGCCCCTCGTGCGGCCTCCGGACGCCGCAACCCTACTCGCAGATCGCGGCCGCGGCTAGGGCGCGAGCCGTTCGATCGTCCACCCGCCGTCGTCGCGCGTGTAGCGCAGCCGGTCGTGCATGCGGCTGTCGCGCCCCTGCCAGAACTCGATCTGATCGGGGCGGAGCAGGTAGCCGCCCCAGTGGTCGGGGCGAGGCGGGCCATCCTCCCCGGCCTGGGCCTCGAGCTCCGCGTACCGGTCGTCGAGCTGCATCGCGCTCGATCGGCCGGCTCTGCGGGGAGATCGCTGCGGCGATCCGGCTGTCGCGGGGCCGGCTCGCGAAGTAGTCATCCGAGTCGGACTTCGTCAGTCGCTCTACCCGGCCGCGCACCCTGACCTGCCGGTCTAGCTCGCGCCAGTAGATCACCAGCGCCGCGCGGGGATTCGCCTCGAGCTCCGCCCCCTTGGCGCTCTCGTAGTTGGTGAAGAAGCGGAAGCCGTCGGGACCGAAGCCCTTGAGCAGCACCATGCGCGCATTCGGGGCCCCGTCGGCATCGGCCGTCGCCAGCGTCATCGCCTGTTCCAGCGCGCACGTCCGCCTCGGCCTCGCGGAACCAGGCCGCGAACTGCTCCATCGGATCGTCCGCGGCGTGCTCGTGGTCGAGCGGCGGGTTCTCGGGCCGGCGCGGGCTCACCGGCCGATCCTCTCAGTAATCGCAACAAAATCGGGCCTGTCGGCATGAAAGGATGCCGCCCGCATGGGTGCGGCGCTGCAAAGGCTCGGGAGGTTCTGCTGCGCGGCGAGCACTCTGGGTTGTCGCTGCGTGGATCGTGATCGCCGTTGGCCTGGTCCTGATCGCCAACTCGGCCGGCCGGCCCGAGAGCGACAACGTCGACCTCCCGGGCACCGGCTCCCAGGACGCCACCAACCTGCTCGACAGCAAGCTGCCCCAGCAGGCGAACGGCAGCGAACCCGATCGTCCTCCAGTCGAGCACCTCCCTCGCCCAGGGCCAGAACGCGCAGACCGTCAACGCGGTCGTCGCTTCGCTCTCGAAGAACAAGTACGTGAACCAGGTCCTCAGCCCGCTCTCGCCGCAGGGGGCAAACGACATCACCAAGGACGGCAAGATCGCGTATGTCTCGGCCGCCCTGAAGCCCTCTTCGGGCGACATCACCGATGACCAGGCGAACAGCGTCCTGGACGCGGCCAAGAACCCCACCGCCGGGACAGGGATCCACGTGTCGGCCGGCGGCTACCTCGGCCAGCAGCTCTCCAGCCCGAGCACGCGGGCCAGTGAGATCATCGCGGTGGTCGCGGCCCTGGTCATCATGCTGATCGCGTTCCGCCTGCTCGTCGCGATGCCGCTGCCCATCACCACAGCGATCGTCGCTCTGACGAGCGGGCTCGCCATCGTCGGCCTCGCCGGCCACCTGTTCGACGTACCGTCGATCGCCCCGACTCTCGCCACGATGCTCGGCCTGGCGGTGGGAACCGACTACTCGCTGTTCATCATCAGCCGCCACTTACGCCTGCTGGACGAGGGCGCGGAGCCCAACGACTCGATCGCCCGCTCGATCTCGAGCTCCGGGTCGGCCGTGATCTTCGCCGCGGTGATGGTGATCATCGCCCTGCTCTGCCTCTACTTCAGCGGGATCCCGCTGGTCCGCTCGCTGGGCTACACGACGGCGATCGTCGTCGCGACCGCGATGATCGCCGCGATCACCCTCCTCCCCGCGATCCTCGGCCCTGCTCGGCAGGCGCATCCAGGCCATCCCGCTGCGTACGCAAGCTCGCGGACGGCACCAAGAGGCAGAGCCGGGCCTGGGACAGGTGGTCGGACGCGATCAAGAATCACCCGCTGGTCTCGTCCGTGGCCGGGATCGCCGTTCTGGTCGGGATCGCGATTCCGGCCCTCGACCTGTACCTGGGCGCGCCCGACTACGGCCTGCTTCCGACCGACACGACCGAGCGGCAGGCCTACGACGCCATCACCGAGGGCTTCGGCGTCGGCACCAATGGGCCGCTACTGATCGCCGTCGACGTCTACGGCAAGCCGTTGACCTCCAATCCGCAGCAGGTGTCTCAGCTCCAGCAGCAGCAGGCCCAGCTCCAGCAGGAAGAGGCGGTCAGCGGGCCAACCCCACAGCTCCAGTCCCAGATGCAGCAGGTCTCGGAGGAGCTCCAGATCGCCTCGACGCCCGCGGGTGATCCGCGCCTGGTCAACCTCGAGCAGCAGATCTCGAAGCAGAACAACGTCCAGGCGGTCTCGCCGGCCCAGACGGACAAGGGCGGGACCGCCGCCGTCTTCTCCACGACCCCGAAGACCTCACCGTCTGACCGGAAGACCCAGGACCTGATCAACCACCTGCGGGACAACACCATCCCGGATGCCACGCAGGGGCAGGGGATGAAGGCGTACGTCGGAGGCACCACCGCCTCCTACATCGATCTCGCCATCAAGATCGGCGACAAGCTCGTGCTGGTGATCGCGATCGTCGTCCTGCTCAGCATCCTCTTCCTGACGATGGCCTTCCGGACCCTGACGATCCCGCTCGTCTCGGCTCTGGTCAACCTGCTGGCGGTGGCGGCGTCATACGGCGTGCTCACCGCCGTCTTCGAGAAGGGCTTCGGGCTGTCCCTGCTCGGGGTGGACCACGAGATGCCCGTGGTGAGCTACGTCCCCCTGATGATGTTCGCGATCCTCTTCGGCCTCTCGATGGACTACCAGGTGTTCCTGGTCTCCCGGATCGAGGAGCGCCACCTCGGCGGGGCCGATAACAGCGAGTCGGTCCGGGCGGGCCTGGTCAACGGCGGCAAGCCGATCCTGGCCGCCGCGACGATCATGTTCGCGGTCTTCTTCAGCTTCGTGATCAACGGCAACCCGATCGTCAAGCAGTTCGGGGTCGGCCTGGCGGTGTCGGTCGCGATCGACGCCCTGGTGGTCCTGCTGATCATGCCCGGGTTGCTCGGGCTGATCGGCGAGCGCAACTGGTTCATGCCGAAGTGGCTCGACCGGATACTCCCCAACCTCCAAGTCGAAGGGGACCCGACGATGGAGGCCGAGACCCCGCCGTCCCAGTAACAGGGCCGCGCGTATCATCAGCCGCCTCCCGGGCGCGTAGCTCAGCGGGAGAGCGCTCCCCTCACACGGGAGAGGTCGTTGGTTCGATCCCAACCGCGCCCATACCGCGCTGCCCGGTTGAGCGAGGCTCATCAATTTTCCCTATTGGGCATCGCGTAAATTGCATCTAGGCTCTGGTCATGGAGGTGAAGTCGGCACCCCGCCGCATGCAGGCCGCGGACCGGCGCGAGCAGCTGATCGATGCCGCGCTCGCCATCGCCGCGCGCGACGGCTATGAGCGGCTCGCCTTCGAAAAGGTCGCGAACCGGGCGAACGTCACCCGCAACCTCGTCTACCACTACTTCCCGGGCGGTCGCCAGGAGCTGATCGAGGCCGTCGCCCATCGCGCCGGGCAGCAGCTCTCGAGCGACTGGGTCACCGACCCGGAGGTCCCGCTGGCGCAGCGGCTCGCGGCGAACCTCAACCGGATGATCGACCACGCCTCCGGGCCGACGGAGGCGTGGCTCGTCTACCGGCAGGGGCGCGGAGCGGTGGACGAGTCCCTACTGGAAATAGCAGCGCGGTATCGCAACGAGGTGATCGAAAACATCTCGCTGAACCAGCTCGGCACGTCGAGCCCACCGCCGGCCGTTCGCATCGCGCTCGACGGCTTCCTCGCCTTCGCGGAGACCGTGATCGAGTCCGGCATCGAGCAGGGCATGGAGCGCGATCAGATGATGGAGCTGATCGCAGGGACGCTGATGTCGGCGATGAACGCGGCCGCCGGCGCCGGGCTGCCACGGCCCGGATGACGACTCGCCTGCGAGCGGTGCTCGCGACCGCTGGCTTCGCCGCGGGGATGCTCGCCATTGCCGCCCCGGCGCTCGCTGCGGTCCCGACCGGCGCCAACCCCCAGAACCTCCCGGTCGCGAGCTGCTTCTGGACCGGGCCGTTCACGAACGTCGACCCGCGGACCAACCAGGGCTTCCCCGGCCAGGTGATGGGCCCGTACTACCCGACCGGCTACTACACGAGCCAGGCCGCGTTCCAGGCCAAGGGCGGCCATTGACCCCACCCAACGTCCTGCTGCTGATCACCGACCAGCAGCGCTATCCCCGCTACTGGCCCGACCACCCGGGCTGGCTCCGCGACCTGACCCCGAACGAGCACGCGCTCGAGCAGAACGCCCTCACCTTCCATCGGGCCTTCACCAACACCTCGATGTGCTCGCCGAGCCGGGCGACGCTGCTGACCGGCCGCTACCCGGCGCAGCACGGGGTCACGCTGACTCACACCGAAGCTGACCTCCGGCCCGACCTCGGCAACTCACCGGCGGTGGTGCGCGAGCTGCTCGGGATGCTGACCGGCCCGAACGCCCCGCGCCGGCGGGCCCTGCGCAACTTCGGCCGCGGGCTCGTGCAGTCCGGCCCTAAATCCGGCGCCGAGCCGGAGCTCCAGCCCGGCACCCAGAGTCTCGCCCGCGTCCTGCGGGAACGCGGCTACGAGGTCGCCTACAAGGGCAAGTGGCACCTCACCCATCCTTCGCACGGCGAGGGCGCGCTGCTCGGCGGCTGGACGCAGGCCGACGCCGACCGGCTCCACGACGAGTTCGGCTTCGCTGACTGGGAACCGCCCGATGCCGGAGAGAACGCGAAGGCCGAACACTTCGGGGCCGGCAACGCGGGGCCGCTCGGGCTGGGCTGGGACGAGGTCTACACGCGGCAGGTCGAGAGCTGGCTCGGACGCGACGACCTGCCGGAGCCCTTCTGCCTGGTCGTCTCACTGGTCAACCCGCACGACGTGCTCGGCTATCCGGCCCAGCACGTGCGCGGCGGCTACGCCGAGGACGGCTACAGGGACCTCGGGGTCCAGCTGCCGCCGACGGTCGACGAGCGGCTGCGCGACAAGCCCTCGATCCACGAGCTGATGAAGATGGGGATGACGGCCTACCTCGGGCCGCTGCGCACCGACGAGCAGAAGCTCGAGTACGTCAACTTCTACGCGCACCTGCACCGGGTGGTCGACGAGCAGCTCGGCAGGGTGATGGCGCCGCTCGGGGACGCGTCGGATCCCGGCTCGCTGCGCTCACGCACCCTGATCGTCCGCTGTGCCGACCACGGTGAGATGGGGCTCTCCCACGGAGGCCTGCGCCAAAAGGCCTTCAACGCGTACGAGGAGACGATCAACATCCCCCTGGTCGTCTCCAACCCGGTCCTCTTCCCGAGGCCGGCCCACAGCAAGGCACTGGTCTCGCTGGTCGACGTGCTGCCGACGATCGCCGGCCTCGCGGGCGGACATCTCGACGGCCGCGCCAAGGGGAGGGATCTGGCACCGATCATCGCGGCCAAGGCCGAGCCGGAGCGCGAGCGGCTGCGCCACACCGAAGTCGATCTTTCCGCGGTCCTCTCCCACCCCGAGCCGGCGGAGTCGGTCCAGGACGAGATCCACTTCACCTACGACGACCATCAGGCGGCGACGGCCCTCCAGGACGTCCCCGGCCAGCCGAACCGCATCCGCGCCGTGCGGACCGAGAACGCGAAGTTCGCCCTCTACTTCGATCCAACCGGGAAGAAGCCCCCGGAGTACGAGATGTACGACCTCGACCGCGACCCCGACGAGAGCCGCAACCTGGTCGACCGGGACAGCGGCGAGGCGCTTCGAGACTCGGATGCGGCGCTGCGCTCGGAGCTCGGCCAGCGGCTCGACCGACTGATGGCGCTCAACGCCACCGCCCCCTAGAGGACTCGGTCGGCTAGCTCGCCCGCAGGGAGATCACCGTGTCGAGGGCGGATCCGCTCCGCCCAATCCCGCCGATCAGGTAGCCGCGGCCCCCGTAGACGGCCGCTGCGCCGTCGTAGACCGGCTGCGACAGGCGGCCCGCCCGAACAGCCTCGTTCCCCGAAGGGTCGAAGCGGAGGATCCTGTCGGTGGCGGCCCCGGCGACCCGCCCCCCGAGCACGTAGATCGCTCCCTGGATGTCGACCGCCGCGGCGTGGGAGACCGGATCCGGCAGGTGGCCCGCGATCACCGCGCGCTCGGTGCCGAGGTCGTACTCCTGGATCTCATCGGTCTCGCTGCCGTCGGCCAACTCCCCGCCGAACGTGTAGATCTTGTCGCCGAGCGTGGCGGTCGCCGCGTAGCGGATCGGGGTCGGGAGACGCGCGACCCGCGTGAAGCCGGCCCCGTTCACCGTCTGCAGGACCGACGCGTTCGGGGTCTGCCCGTCGAAGCCGCCGATAATGTAAGCGGCATCTGCCAGCGGGACAGCCGCCAGGTCAGAGAGCGACGCTGGCAGCCGGCCGACCTGGGTGGCGGTGCCCGAGGGCATGAGCTCCTGCACCAGGTCGAGCGTTGAGGTGTTGCCGCCCCCGAAGACCAGGGTGCGGCCGCGAACCGTCGTCGCGGCCGCGTCGTGCAGCGGCTGGAGGAGTGTCCCGTCAGGGACCGTCCTGCTCGACACCGGATCGAACCGGTAGACGCGGTCGGTGGAGGTGGCGCTGGGGAGCTCGCCGCCGATCACCAGCACGCCGTTCGGGACCGCCGCCGTGACGTCACCGTGCAGCGCCGTGGGCAGCCGACCGGCCACTCGAGCGGTGAGGCGGGCGGGCGGCACAGGGCCGCCTCCGGCCCCGGTCCCCGTTCGCTCGCCGCCCGAGCTGCCGAGGAACACGCTCACGCCAAGGACTGCCAGCCCAACCAGAGAGCCGACGAGGATGGCGAGGCGGACCAAGCCGCGGCGGCGTTGGGCACTCATCCGGCAACCGACCATGCGCCCCAGGTCTATAGCCCACTTAAGTTCCTGATGAGTGTTTTCTACTGCCACTCTTAGATTCGCTTGATCGCAAGCAGCGAGTCTGCGGCGTTGAGATGAGCCGTCCGCGGCGACGAATGAGCCGTGCCCGGCGCCGCGGGCTGATTCGCCTCGCCGCGCTGCTGGGAGCGGTCGGCGCGCTGCTGGTCTGGTTCTTCGCCACCGGCGGGTCCGGCGGGGGCGATGGCGGTACGAACCGGAACGGATCCGTGACCCGCGCGGCTCTGAAGCCATCGAGCATCCCGCCGCCGCTCGACCCCCACGACGTCTACGCCGCGGACCGGCCCGGCCGCCTCTCGCCGGTGGTGCGTCACTTCCCCTCGCGGGTCTACGTGCCGAACAGCGAGAGCAACTCGGTCAGCGTGATCGATCCTCAGACCTACAAGGTGATCGACACCTTCCCCGCCGGGACCCTGCCGCAGCACGTCGTCCCCTCCTACGACCTGAAGACGCTCTGGGTCAACAACGACGAGGGCAACACCCTGACGCCGATCAACCCGGCGACGGCCAGCCGGGAAGGCCGGTCCCGGTGACAGACCCGTACAACCTCTATTTCACGCCCGACGGGCGCTTCGCGATCGTCGTGGAGGAGCGCATGCAGACGCTCGCCTTCCGCAACCCGCAGACGATGCGCCTCGACCACTCCCTCCAGGTGCCCTGCTACGGCGTCAATCACATGGACTTCACCGCCGACGGCCGCTACCTGCTGGCGAGCTGCGAGTTCGGGAACTCCCTGATCAAGGTCGATCTCGCCCGGCAGCGGGTGGTGGGGCGGCTCACGCTGAGCCCGGGCGCCTCGCCGCAGGACGTGAAGCTGTCACCGGACGGGCGCGTCTTCTACGTCGCGGATCAGGATTCGGGAGGCGTCTGGCTGATCGACGCCCAGCGGTTGCGGAAGGTCGGCTTCATCCCCACCGCGCCGGGCGCGCACGGGATCTACGTCAGCCGCGACTCCAAGTACCTCTACGTCTCCGACCGGACCGCGGGCGAGGTCTCGGTGATCTCATTGGCCACGCGGAAGGTGGTGCACACCTGGCACATACCGGGCGGCAGCCCCGACATGGGAGGCGTCTCGGCGGACGGTCGCGTCCTCTGGCTGTCCGGCCGCTACGGAGCGGAGGTCTATGCGATCAGCACCAGCAACGGCCACCTGCTCGCCCGGATTCCCGTCGGCAATGGCCCGCACGGGCTCTGCGTCTACCCCCAGCCCGGCCGGTATTCCCTCGGGCACACGGGCGTGTTCCGCTGAGGCTCAGACCAGCGAGACGACGCCGGTCTTGATCTCGTCTGCGCACTCGCCGCCGTGATCCTGGCCGTGGAGCTCCAGGCACGGCATCGCCGAGCAGGGGATGTAACCGTACAGGCCGCCGGATGACTGAATCCCATGACCAGGAACTGGTGCAGCGACTCCGCGACGGCGACGAATCCGCCTTCGCGGAGCTGATCGACAGCTACGGGGCCACGATGCTGCGTGTCGCCCAGATGTACGTGCGGGATCGGGCCACAGCCGAGGAGGTCGTGCAGGAGACCTGGCTCGCCGTGCTCAACGGCATCGATCGCTTCGAGGGGCGCTCCAGCCTGAAGACCTGGCTCTTCCGCATCCTCACCAATCGCGCCAAGACCCGCGGCGAGCGCGACGGGCGGTTGGTGCCGTTCTCCTCGCTGGCGGGGGCGGGAGAGGAGGACGAGCCCGCGGTCGATCCCGACCGCTTCCTCGGCCCGGACTCGGCGCAGCCCGGAGCCTGGGCGGCTCCACCGCGGGCATGGCCGCAGGACCGGGTGCTGGCTCACGAGACATTGGACGTGATCAAGATGGCGATCGAGAAGCTCCCCGAGGCGCAGCGCGAGGTGATCCGCCTGCGCGACGTCGAGGGCTGGACCCCGATGGAGGTGGCCGAGGCGCTCGAGATCACGGACGGCAACCAGCGGGTGCTGCTCCACCGGGCGCGCTCCAAGGTGCGCGCCGCCCTGGAGGCCTATCTCGAACCCATAGGCGAGGGGGCTCCGACAAGGAGCCACCCGTTTAGTGATGGAGGCCGCGCATGAGGCTCTTCACCAGCCCTCCGCTGGCGTGCCAGGAGCTGGTCGAGCTCGTCACCGCCTACTTCGACGGCAGCCTGTCGCGCTCCGATAGTCGCCGCTTCCGCCGCCACATCTCCGGTTGCGACAACTGCACCGCCTACGTCGAGCAGATGCGGCTGGTGATCGAGGCGAGCGGCCGACTCACCGAGGACGACCTGGAGCCGGCCGCGCGCGATGAGCTGCTCGCGGCCTTCCGCGGCTGGAAGGACCAGCAGGCCTAATCGGCTAGCCGGCGGACTCGACCGCCTTGTTGACCTCGGCGACGAAGTCCAAACGGAGGGGGTGCAGTTCATCCCTCTGGTCGATGCCACGATCTCGACCCGCAACGGCGAGCGGCCGGTGGAGCGCCCGTTCATCGCCGTGGCGCGCGACCACGTGCAGCTCGCCTACGAAGCCGACTAGTTGACGGACGGGTCCGGGGGCATCCGGGCCAGCAGCGCGTACTCGCCGCCCTTGCGGGCCAGGACATCCGACCAGAGGTCGCCCTCGCCGAACGGATCGTCGGGATGCGCCTCCTCGACGATCCAGGCCTCCTCCTCGAGCTCACCGTCGAGCTGCCCCGCAGACCAGCCCGCATAGCCGGCGAAGACCCGCACCCGATAGAGCTCCGGCGGATGATCGAGGTCGACCATGCCGACCGAGCCGACGATCAGCTTGGTCGCGTTCTCGGGGTCCGGGTGCTCGCCGACCGCGGTGACGGCGTTCGGCTGCACGGGGCCGCCGATGTGGAGCAGGTGCTCCTCCCCTATCAGTTCGGCGAGCTCGGGCGAGGCCTCGCCCACCGTCGTCTCGGACGGCCGGTTGAGGACGAGCCCGAAGGCGCCCTGCTCGGAGTGCTCGACCACCAGGATCACCGTGCGATGGAAATAGTCCGGCATGCTGGGCGAGGCGATCAGGAGCTTGCCGTTTAGGCTGTCGTCCATGGGGATCAAGTTGTACGGGACGCTGCCCTCTCCCCCCTCGCACACCGCCCGGCTGATGCTCGAGGCGAAGGGCCTCGACCACAAGACCATCTGGCTGCTCCCCGGCCTGCATCCAGCGCTGCTGCGGACCCGCGGCTTCAGCGGCGGCACGGTCCCGGCCATGAAGATGAACGGCCGCAAGCTGCAGAGCTCCCGGGCGATCGCGCGAGCGCTCGAGGAGGCGGAGCCGGAGCCGCCGCTCTTCCCCGCCGATCCGGAGAGGAGGCTGGAGGTTGAGGAAGCCGAGCGCTGGGCCGACGAGGTCCTCCAGGACATCCCCCGCCGAATCGTCCGCTGGATGTCGGTGCACCGGCCGGAGACGCGCACGATGATCGCTCGCGAGATCGGCGTCCCCCTCCCCCGCTTCGCCGCCTGGATCAACGCACCCTCGGCCCGCTACATGGCCAACAAGGTGGACAGCGACGCCGAGATCGAGAACGCAATCGCGCTGGTGCCCGAGGCGCTCGACCATGTCGACGAGCTGATCTCGAAGGGCGTGATCGGCGGTCAGCCACCGAACGCGGCCGACTACCAGATCGCCACCAGCGTCCGGGCGCTGATGACGGTGCAGGACCTGCGCCCCGTCTGGGAGGGACGGCCGGCCGCCGAGCTGGCGATGCGGATCGTGCCGGAGTTCGGCAACGACTTCCCCGCCGGCCTGCTGCCGCCGGAGATGCTGGCGTCGTTACGGCGCTAGAACGATCTTGAGCGCTTCCCTGTTGTCGTAGATCCGGTACGCGTCGGCCGCCTCGTCGAGCTTCATGTGGTGGGTGACGAGCGGCGCCGGGTCGAGCTCGCCCGAGGAGAGCAGCTCGAGCACGCGGTCGAGGTGCTTGATCACGTTGGCGTGGCCGCTGGTCAGGGTGAGGGCCTTGATCCAGAGCACGCCCATGTGGACCTCGGTCCGCTCCGCGTAGACGCCGGTGACCGAGACGTTGCCCGCCTTGCGGGCGAGGCGCAGCGCCAGGTCGAGCGCCTCGGGATGGCCGACCGCCTCGACGGCGAGATCGACGCCTCTCCCCTCGGTCAGCTTCTTGACCTCGCCCCGCGGGTCCTGCTCGGTGAGGTGGACCGGCGTGGCGCCGAAGGACTCCGCCATCCTCAGGCGATCCTCGACGGTGTCGATCGCGACCACCTCGGAGGCGCCGGCTGCCTTCGCCGCCTGCACGGCGCAGAGCCCGACCGGGCCCATGCCGAGGATCGCCACCGTCTCGCCCTCGGCCAGCGGCCGCGAGTCGATCGCGTGGAAGGCCGTCCCCATCACGTCGCCGGCGAAGAGGGCGACGTCGTCGGAGAGGCCGTCGGGGATCTTGCGCAGGGTGAGGTTGGCGTGCGGGACCAGGACCTGCTCGGCCTGGGCGCCCTGGAGCGACCCCAGTGTCGCGCCGTGGCCGTAGACGCGCGCCTCGTCGCACTTGTGGAACTCCTCGCGCTTGCAGTAGAAGCACTCGCCGCAGGCGGTGCCGTAGGTGCCGAGGACGCGATCGCCGACGCTAACCCGCGTCACGTCATCGCCGGCGGCGATCACCTCGCCGACGAACTCGTGTCCGATCACGAAGCCGGGCTCGATCTGCACCCGCCCGTGGTAGATGTGGAGGTCCGAGCCGCAGATGCCGCTGGCCTCGACGCGGACGATCGCGTCGTCCGGCGCAAGCAGCTCGGGCTCGGCGACCTCGTCGACCTGCACCTCGCCCGGGGCCTGGAACGTCACAGCGCGCATGGGGGGAGCCTATGCAAGGATCGTGGTATGGGGATCGAGAAGTCGCGGCCGGTGCTGATCACGGGCTGCTCGACCGGAATCGGAAGGGCGACTGCGGAGCGGCTGGCCGCCGACGGCTGGAACGTGCACGCGACCGCGCGGCGGCCGGAGTCGATCGAGGACCTGGCCAAGACCTGCACGACGCACGCCCTCGACGTCACCGACGAGCGCTCGATGGAGAAGGCTGTCGCGGCCGTCGAGGAGGACGGCCCGATCGGCGCGCTGGTCAACAACGCCGGCTACAGCCAGAGCGGCGCGATCGAGACGATCCCGATGGACAGCGTCCGGCGCCAGTTCGAGACCAACGTCTTCGGCCTGATGCGGATGTGCCAGCTGGTCCTGCCGGGCATGCGAGAGGCCGGCTCGGGCCGGATCGTCAACCTGAGCTCGATGGGCGGCAAGCTCACCTTCCCGGGCGGCGGCGTCTACCACGCGACCAAGCACGCCGTGGAGGCGCTCTCGGATGCGCTCCGGTTCGAGGTACGCGAGTTCGGCATTCACGTGGCGATCATCGAGCCGGGGCTGATCGTCACCGAGTTCGGCGAGACGGCCGCCGGCAGCCTCGCGGAGGTAGAGGAACACGGGCCGTACGCGAAGTTCAACTCGGACGTCGCCAAGGTGACGGCGAATGCCTACAAGGGCCCGATGGCGAAGTTCGGCGCCGGGCCCGAGGCGGTGGCACAGAAGATCTCCAAGGCACTGTCGGCGAACAGGCCGAACACCCGGTACAAGGTGACGCCCTCGGCCAAGGTGATGATGGGCCTCCGCGGCCTGATGACCGACCGGATGTGGGATCGCATGGTGCGCTCCCAGTACCCGCCGCCGAAGCCGCAGGGCTAGCCGAGGACGGACCCCCGGCATAGAGTCGGGGCATGGATGCCGGCCTGGCGGTCGCCATCGCGCTCGCCATTGCCTTCGCGGTGACCAACGGGCTGCTCGATGCCTCGAACGCGATCGCGACGTTGGTCGCCACCCGCGCGGCTCGTCCCGGCCAGGCGCTCGTGCTGGCGGCGATCTTCAACCTGCTCGGCCCCTTCCTGGTGGGAGCGGCGGTTGCCGACACGATCGGCGGCATCGTCACCGTCTCGCCGTCGGTGACCACGGAGGTAATCGGCTGCGGCCTGGCGGCGGCGGTGAGCTGGAACCTCACGGCCTACTGGCTCGGCCTGCCGTCGAGCTCGAGCCATGCGCTGGTCGGCGGGCTGGTCGGAGCCGCGCTCGTCGAAGGGGGGATGGACGCGGTCAACTGGGGAGGTATCGTGGATGGGCGCCCCGTCGGTGTGCTTGGCGTCCTGATCGGATTGGCGGTGGCGCCAGTCGCGGGTGGCCTGGCTGCACTGGCGGTGATACGCCTCGTGCGGCGCATCGTCCGCCGGTTCACCCGGGCCTGGGATGGAGCCGTCACCGCGGGCCAGTGGACGATGTCCTCGGCCCTCGCCTTCAGCCACGGCGCCAACGACGCCCAGAAGGCGGTCGGCGTCGTCGCGGCGCTGCTCCTCGGGGCCGGCAAGATCGACTCGCTCAGCGCGCCCACCTGGGTGACGCTCGCCTGCGCGGTGGCCATCACGGCAGGCACGAGCTTCGGCGGTTGGAGGATCATTCGCACCGTGGGCCGACGCATCTACCGCCTCCAGCCAATCGAGGGCCTGGCGAGCCAGACCTCCTCCGCCAGCGTGATCCTCGGCGCCTCCCTGCTCGGCGCTCCGACCTCGACCTCGCAGGTCGTCGCCACCTCAGTGGTCGGTATCGGCTGGGGACGCAGACGGCTCCACCACGTCAACTGGTCGGTGGTCCGCCAGATCGGCCTCGCCTGGCTGGTGACGATGCCGATCACCGCGCTGCTCGCGGCGGTCACACTGGCGATCTGGCGGGGGCTGACATGAAAAGGCGCCGCTGGTTCCTGCCCGACGACCCCGACCTGATCGGCGCGCTGCGCCGCCAGGCCGAGATCACCTTGGAGGGCGTAGACGCGTTTGCCGCGTGGGCCGGGGGGGATGAGGCCGCCGGCGAGACGATGCTCGAGATCGAGCACCGCGGCAACGTCGCCAAGCGGGAGCTGCTCGACGACCTGCGCGAGGCTTTCATCACTCCGCTGGCGCCCGAGGACCTCTTCGCGCTCTCGCGCGGTCTCGACTGGATCCTGGATTTCGCCCGCGACCTGGTCAGCGAATCGAAGGCGATGGTGAGCCCTCCGGACGAGAGGCTCGCGGAGATGGCGGGCATCCTCCGCGACGCCGTCGCCCAGCTGGTGGCGGCGATCAACCAACTCGGCTCCAAGGGCGAGGCCGCCTCGACCGCAGCGGATGAGGCGATCCACGCCGAGCGCCGACTCGAGGACGCCTACTACCGCGGCATGGCCGAGCTGCTCCGGGTCGATACTCGCAACGAGCGGATTTCCAGCCGGGAGCTCTACCGGCGTTGCGCCCGGATCGGCGACGGGGTGATCGACGTCGCCGAGCGGATCGTCTACTCCGTGGTTAAGGAGAGTTGAGCCACGAGGTTTGAAAAGCCGCGGCACCGCAAATGATTGGATCCATGAAGGGGCGAATTCTCTGGGAGACCGCCTTCTTCGGGCTTCTGTCGGCCCTGGGCCTCGCCGTGCTGCTGGTGGCGATGCTGCTCGGGGCGCTGGTTGCCGCCGGCGTCAGCGATTTCGGAGAGACCGCCTCCACCTTCTTCGACCACCTGTCGGCTGGCGGCGGGGCAAGCGCGATCGCGATCCTGACGCTCAGCTACCTGACCGGTGGATACGTCGCCGCGCGGATGGCGCGCTTCGACGGCTGGCGGCAGGGTCTCGGCGTCTGGCTGCTCAGCGCCCTGGTGGTGGCGGCCGGGGTCGTGACGGCCTGGATCTCCGGCGGGACGCTCGATCCGACCGACTCGATCTCGCTGCCCGGCAACCCGATCGACACGGGGCCGCTGCAGAACGGCTGGATCCTGTTCGGAGTCGGCGTGCTGCTTTCGCTGCTGGCGGCGATCGCCGGCGGGCTGATGGGCGAGAGCTACCACCGCGCCCTGGACCGCGAGCAGGCAGAGGCCGAGGCGAAGCCGGACGAGGCCGAGCCCGAGGACGGGAAGACCGAAGAGCGCAGGCCGGACGAGGCCGAGTCGGACGCCGAGTCGGAGAAGCCGACCGAGGCCTTGCCCGCCTGAACCTCGCGGCTTCGCTGACGCTCAGCCGTAGGGTCCGCGGCGGGCAAGGTTCGCGGCCCCGGCCTGGGCGGCGAGCTCCAGCGCTCGCGGCAGCTCCTCCCCCGCGGCCAGCCCGTAGGTGAGCGCCGCCGCGAAGGAGTCGCCACAGCCGTAGCTGTCGGCGATGGGGCCGGGGACAGGGGCGGCCTGCCAGGTCCCGCTTCCGCCTTCGGCCGTCTCGTATCGCCCGCCCTCCGCGCCGCCGGTTGCGATCAGCAGGGCCGGCCGAGGCACGAGCGCCCGAGCGAAGGCCGACTCGAGCTCGTCGCGGTCCGAGTAGACCAGGGCGTCGAGCCTGACCGCGGAGTCGGCGAGCACCCGCCCGGCCCTCGGGGAGGCGACCAGAACGCGCGCCTCGCGGGCCGCGCTCAGCGCTCCCTCGTCGGCGGCGGTGACGTAGACGCCGTCGGCACCCTCGAGCGAGGCCCAGTCGAGGTCATCGTCTCCGCGGGGCTCGAGCCGCTCGCCGATCGTCGTGATCGTGCGCTCGCCCCGGGCGTCGAGGAAGGTGAGCGCACGGCGCGTCGGGCCCTTCTTGGTGGCCGCCTCAACCCGCACCCCGAGCTCGCCGAGACGCTCGCGCGAGCGCGAGGCCAGCTCGTCGTCACCGAGGGCCGTGAAGAGCGTCGACTCCCCGGCCATCCGCGCGAGCTGCACGGCCGCCACCGCCCCACCTCCGGCCGGCTCCGCGAAGGCGCCCTCGGCGTGCACGATCTCGCCTGCCGCGGGGACGTGGTCCCCGCGGACGAACTCGACCCACTCGACATGACCGACGACCGCCACCCGCATGGATGGCGGTCATTCTGGTCATTTACCGCGCGCCCGTGTCAGTCGGGGTACTCGTCCTTGCGCCAGGCGCGTGGCTCCTCGTCCTGCTTCTTCGGCGTCCGGTTGAGCAGGAAGTTGTGGTACGGCGCGACGAATGGGTCCGGCGCCATCACGGTGTAGGTGTGGAAGACGGTGCCGTTCTCGCGCGCGAACGCGATCCAGCCCGGGCCCTCACGGAGGCCGTCCTTGAGCTCGGCTCCGATCTGCCCCGACCACTCAACCAGCCACTCCGGCGGGTCGTCGATCATCTGCAGGACCTCGGGAACCTGCTCGGCCTGCTCCTCGGTCATCGCCAGCCCGAAGTCGAACGGGAAGTCGGTCTCGTAGGTGGACGCCCAGGGGAACTCCCAGCCCATCCGCTCCTTGTAGGCGGCGAGCTTGTCGGCCGGCGCCGCGTGAGAAGCAGATCAGCGTCACGTCGCGATGGTTCAGGTGCACCAGCGTGCCGTCGAGCTCGTCGGCCAGGCTCGTGCATCCCGGGCAGGCGCCGATCGTGTAGTCGGGCCCGTACATGATGTTGTACGCCAGCAGCTGCGAGCGGCCGTCGAAGAGCTCCTCCAGGCTCTTCTTCTCGCCGTCCGCGGTCTTGAACTCGTAGTCCTTCTCCACGGGGACCCAGGGCAGCTCGCGTCGCTTCTCGTTGATCTCCGCCTGGCGCTCGGCCTGCTCCCCCTCCAGCTTGGCGAGCTCGGCGCGGGCCGCCTCCCATTCCTCACGTGTTCCGACCTTGTGGTCCGGCATCTCGTCACCTCCTGTGTTCCAGGTCAGGTAATTAGACCGAGAGCCCCACGGAAACTCATCGTTCCACTGCATACTCTCCCTGCCCCAGACCGAAAGGAGCCGCCGTGCCACCCGACCCATCCGATCAACCCGTGCTGATCGCCTATGACGGCTCCGAGTACGCCAAGGCGGCGATCGAGGAGGCGGGGCGCCAGCTGCGACCGGAGCGGAAGGCAGTCGTTCTCTCCGTCTGGCAGCCACTCGAGTCGATCCCCTTCTGGGGAGCACCAATGAGCCGCGTGCCGGCCGAGCTGGTCACTGACGTCCATGACGAGGCTGAGAAGCTCGCCGCCGAAGGAGCGGTGCTCGCGAAACAGGCCGGCTTCGACGCCGAACCTGTGGCGGTGGAGGGCTCCCCCGTTTGGAAGCGGATCGTGCAGGCGGCCGAGGACAGGGGCGCCGGGATCATCGTCACGGGGACTCACGGGCGCAGCGGCGCCGCCTACGTGGCGCTGGGCAGCGTGGCGACCGCGATCGCGCACCACGCCAAGCTCCCGGTCCTGATCTGCGGATCCCGCTCCTAGGCGCGATGGACGGCCGCCCGACCGCCGAGGCGCTGGCGGACGAGCTCGGCCTGGCGGACGACCAGCGCGAGCTCGTGGCGGCGCTGCTGCGCCTGGAGGTGACGCCCGAGCAGATCCGTGCGGCGGCCGAGCAGGGTCAGCTGCAGGCGGCTGTGTTCGAAGGGGTGCTCGATCCCGAGCGGGAGCGGCGGACGATCAGCGCGGCCGAGATCGAGGCGGGCGGCGGCCTGATGGCGGCCGAGATCGCGGAGATCCTGCGAGGGTGGGGCCTCCCTCCGCCCGCCGCCGACGAGCCGTACTTCACCCCGGAGGAGGCCAACGCCTTCCGCGAGCTCGGCCGCCTGGAGGACATCTGGCCGCGCGACGTCCGCCAGGACATCTCCCGCGTCTACGGTCAGGCTCTCGGCCGGATCGCCCAGACCGAGCTGCACCTCTTCCGCGCTCGCGTCGAGCCGCTGCTCGAGGAGATCACCACGAACCCGCTCGCGTCGCTGAGCGCCGTCAGGCAGGCGATGGGCTGGCTGCTGCCCCTGGCCGATCCGCTGATCCTCGGGGTCCACCGGCGCAAGCTCGAGCATGAGATGACCCAGGCCGCGGTCTGGGAGCTCGAGACCGAGGCGCGGGAGCCGATGCCGACGGCCGCGGTCTCGCTCGCCTTCCTGGACCTTCGCCACTTCACCGCGTACTCGAACCTCCACGGGGACGCTGCCGCGTTCAAGGTGTTCGCACGCTTCGAGGCCGCGGTCCACGACAACCTCGGCGAGGGCAGGGTGGTGAAGTCCCTCGGCGACGGGTACATGCTCGCCTTCCCCGATCCCAGCTCGGCGGTCGGGAGCCTGCTGGCGATCGCCGCGGCGATGGATCTGGAGGGCCCGTCGGTTCATGCCGGGCTGCATCACGGCCGCGCGCTCTTCCGGGAGGGCGACTACTTCGGCCGCTCCGTGAACCTGGCCGCCAGGCTCCTGAGCCGGGCTCGGGACGACGAGATCCTCGCCAGCCCGGCCGTCGCGGCCGCGGCGCCGGAACACGACTGGCAGTCGCTGGGACCGATGACGCTGTTCGGCTTCCCCGAGCCGATCGAGGTCCACTACCTGAGCCTGCGGCAGCCCTAGGGCGAGGGCGGAAATCGTCGTCCTGCTTGCGTGCCTCCGGCGCCTCGCTCCGCCGCACCAGCCAGCGGCGCAGCGCGTGGCTGCGCCGCTCGCGCCCGCGGATCTCGTTCGGCCCGTACTGCTCGAGCCTGCGCTCGGCCTGGCGGCTCCCGAGGCCGCCCGCGCTCACACCCAGGTGCTGGGCAGCAGTTCCAGGCGCTCCTCCGGGTTGAGCTGCGGTTCCTGGTCCATCTATTTGGACACGATTACCGCTCCGAGCGACGCCTGGCTAGGTGGTGAGCACGGAGAGCGCTCCGTGGGGCGATCTGATGCGACGCCTGGATCCGAGGATTAGCTTGGAGGCGTGTTTGGCGGCGATCTGAAGATCGGCAGGCTTGCGGGGATCCCGATCAGCATCCACCCTCTCTGGCTGGTGATCGTCGCCCTGATCACCTGGTCGCTCGGCGCCTCCTACTATCCGGACGAGGTCTCCGGGATCGCGCCGGCGGCCGCTTACGCTCTCGGCCTCGCGAGCGCCCTGCTGCTCTTCGCAAGCATCCTGGTCCATGAGCTCGGGCACGCGGTCGTCGCCCGTCGGTATGGGGTCGAGATCGAGGGGATCGAGCTCTGGCTGCTTGGTGGGGTGGCGAAGATGAAGGGCGCGGCCCACCGCGCCGACGAGGAACTCCGCTTCGCGCTGGCGGGACCGCTGGTTACGTTGGCGATCGCGTTCGTCTTCTCGCTGGCTTTGCTGGCCCTGCCCGCCTCCACCCCCGACGCTGTCACCGCGCTGATCGCCTACCAGGCGTTGATCAACTCGATGATCCTCGTCTTCAACCTGCTGCCCGGCTTCCCCCTTGACGGAGGCCGGGTCCTGCGCGCCCTGCTCTGGCGCCGCTGGGGCGACCTCGAGCGGGCCACGGCAACCGCCGCCCGGGTGGGCCGCGGCTTCGGCTACGGGATGGTGGCGCTGGGGGTGTTCGGCGCCTTCGCCGGAGCGCCCAGCGTCCTCTGGCTCGGCCTGATCGGGTTCTTCCTGATCGTCGCCGGCAAGGCGGAGGAGCGCGGCATCGAGCTCCAGTCGACCTTCCGCAGCCTCGGCCTGCGGCGCGTGATGGCGGTCCCGGCGGCCACGCTGGACGCTGGGACGACGGTGGAGGAGGCGCTGCGCGACTCCTTCGCGACGCTCGGCTACCACGCCTTCCCCGTGATCGAGCACGGCCGCCCGATCGGCCTGCTCAGCATTGAGCAGGTGAGCGGTCTGGCGAGCCACCGGCGCCGAGGCGCGACGGCCGGCGAGATCGCGGATCGCGACCCGTCCCTGTTCGTCGACGAGGACGTCGCCATCGACGACCTGCTCTCCCGCCCGGGCTTCCGGAGGCACCAGCGCGCGATCGTCACCTGCCGGGACGGCCAAATCGGGCTGATCTCGGCGACGGCGATGTCCCGTGCCCTGCGGGCGCGGCGCATGCTGGATGCGACTCAGAACGGGGCTGCGCCGGAGCGCGAGCCCGCGGCAGCCGGCACTCTGCGCAGCAGCTGAACGTAGGCGATCACGCCCGGCACGATCGGCAGCTAGTACGCGAGCATCGGTGTGACACCCCCGGTGCCGATACGGGTTGCGCACGGATGTCGATTGCGCCGACCGGGAAGAGCATTGCTGGAAGCGAGTGAAAGGAAATTCCTGATGCCCTCAAGCAACTCACCCCTACACGCGGAGCCCGGCGATCGCCTCGTGGTCCGCGGCCATCGTCAGGGCGAGGCCCCGCGCGACGCGGAGGTCCTCGAGGTGCTCGGTGAGGACGGGGGCCCGCCCTACCGCGTCCGCTGGGATGACGGTCACGAAGCCGAGGTGTTTCCCGGCTCCGACGTCTTCATCCAGCACCTCGCCAAGCCGAAGAGGAAAGGCAAGAAATAGCCAAGCAGTGCGGCGACACCACATGGAGGCGGGCTGCTGCTCGGCAGCGGCACCCATCGGCTCGACAGCGGAGGGGGTGGGATTCGAACCCACGAGGGACCCAAAGGCCCCTAACGGTTTTCGAGACCGCCCCGTTCAACCACTCCGGCACCCCTCCGTGAACGGTGCTGCGGGAAGGCTAGCGGCGGCTGCGGGCTAGGCGGAGGCGGGCAGCCTGCCCTCGAGCACGTAGCGCAGCACGTCGACCACCTGCGCGGGCGTCTCCGCCGTCGCCATCGCCGCGCGGTCGATCTCCTTCAGCGCGTGCGTCGTGTCGGGATCGTGCAGAGTGACGATCGGCTTGCCCAGCGCCGCCGCGAAGCCCGCGTCGAAGGCCGCATTCCACTGCTTGTACTTGTCGCCGAAGCGGACGACGACCACGTCGGCCTGCCGGATCAGCGTCTGGGTGCGGATCGCGTTGACGCCGGCGCCCTTGTGGTCCTTCCAGAAGCCCTCGGACTCCTCGCCCAGGATCGCCACGCCGACATCGTCTGAGGCGCCGTGGTCGGTCACCGGCGAGCTGAAGGCGATGTCGAGGCCGGCCTGATTCGCGCCGCTTGCGATCTGCTCCCGCCAGTCCGAGTGGATCTCGCCCGCCAGGTACACGTTCCATGCCATGGCTCGATCTTATTGATCGGCCCTCGGCTCCTAGAATTGATGCGAGGGTGCGCGACAGCGCAACCCGTTTAGTGCTTGGAGAGGTGTCCGAGTGGCTTAAGGAGCTCGCTTGGAAAGCGAGTGGGCGGGTTAACCGCCTCGTGGGTTCGAATCCCACCCTCTCCGTTCTCCTCATCGACCGCGAAGAACCGCGAAATCGCTGGTCTCACGCAGGAATCCCGCCGCTGAGAACCGCGAAAACCGCGAAGCCGGTTTGCAGGCGTTTCGTCGTCGTCGACGACAGAGTCGCAGCAGAGTTGCAGCAGCCGGGTCCGACTTGCAGCCGAAGACTTCAGGGCGCCATCGGCGCCCCACATAGCGAGGCGGCAATCCGACGCCGAAGACGGGCGGGAGCCCGAAGCTGCGTGCTGCGCGGCAGGAGTGGAGAACCCTTCCCAGACCTTGCGACCGTCCGCGTTGGCGATAGCCAAGGGCAGGGAGGCGAAGCTGCGAGAAGCGGCTGCGGTGTAAAGCGCGACCTGGGACCGCCCGAGCCTTCCTTGTCGATACCCACACGGAAACCTCAGTGGCTCCGTTGGCTACTCGACGTGCCCCCCTTTCGTGGGGGGGCCGTTGTGTCTCCACCCGCCGTTTCCTAGTTCTCCATTGGCTGGCCGAAACCTGAGAATGGCGCGGCGAGCCGGGAGGCGAGGCGGGCCACCAAAAGTCCTTCGAGTGCTGATGAGCACCGGCCTACTCCCGCAGCCCGGTGCCTCTACTGGGCGGGTGGAGCTGTCCCGTCGCTGGGAGAGCGAAGCAGCATGACACCACCAGCGATGATCAGAAGGATCCCGATGGCGAGCAGCACGCTCTGCTTCCAGCCCCATCCGGGGTCCCCAATCCCGAGCGGATTAGCCAACGCGGCGATTAGCGCGGCTACAACGCCCACGAGGACGACCACAATTCCAGTCTGCCTTCTCGACATGCGGCGGGGAGACTATCTCGCGGAGTTTGCCGCCCGCGCCTCGATTCCCTGGCCGACTGGGGAGGGTCGCCAGATGCATATCCGTTATTTCTTTCAGTCAGGGCCCGGTGCGACCGATATTCACGTCGGAGCGGTCCCCTCCCGGAATAGAGGGGGCCGCTCCTTGTTTTCGGCATCGATCACCGCCGAAACCGCCGCTTCTCGTCTCTATGAAGAAGGGCCGACTGTCAAGTGGTGGTCGGTTGTGGGGTCAGGGTCCTCTCGTCGTTCGGGGGTTGGGAGCGGTGCTCATGTCTCTATCGCCTCCTCGCCGGGAGGATCAGGCGAAATCGGATGCTTCGCTCTCGGGCGCAAGTCCAAAAGGGCGGTCAGGCCGCCAGACGAGAAGCGGCGCCTCTCGGAGCGAACTCCTCATTGCGAGTGAGCATGTGCCAGATCGCCTGGGCGAGCCGGCGGGCGATCTCGATCTGGGCGACCTTGGCCCCGCGCTGCTTTCCCAGCCGGCGCTTGGTCCGCTGGTAGCGCTCGGCGTAGGCCGGGTGCTTGAGCGCGTGCATGGTCGCCTCGATCAACGCCCAGCGCAGGTAGGTGGGCCCGTGCTTTGAGAGTGGGCCGCGGCGATCGGACTCCCCCGACTGCACCACCCGCGGGCAAAGCCCGGTGTAGCCGGTCAGCTGCTCGGGCGAGGGGAAGCGAGAGATCTCGCCGATCTCGGCAGCGATCGTGAAGGCGAGCACCCAGCCGATCCCGGGGACGCTCAAAAGCAGCGGGATGTAGGGGTGGTCGGCGTGGCCCTCCCGGAGGCGCCGGTTGACCTCGGCGATCTGGGCCTCGAGGTCGTCGATCAGGGCGAGCGAGGCGGCGACGTTTCCTCGCCAGGGTTCGGGGACCTCCAGCTGCGCCAGCAGTTCCCGCCCCTCGACCCCGAACAGATCGGTGACCGGGCAGGGGCGCCCGAAGTTGATCAGGGTCGAGTGGATCCGGTGCTTCAGCATCGAGCGGTGCTTCACCAGGTGGAGGCGAAAGCGGGCGAGCTCGCGCTCCTCCCTCACCTCCGGGTCCGGCAGCCAGATCGCCGGCACCAGGTCTCGCTGGGAGAGCGTGGCGAGCACCCGCGAATCGATCTGATCGGTCTTCACCGCCAGGGGCGCCAGCCCCTTCACCTTCTGGGCGTCGGCGATCTCCACCGACCACCCCTCGGCCTCGAGGGTGTCGTGGACGATCCTGGCGCCGGTCATCGACTCGATCACCGCGCAAACGGGCTGACGGTGGAGCTGATCGATCCGGCGGGCGAGGGTTCTCAGGGAGTCGACGTTGGGTGAGACGGCGAGCTGGTCGAGGTGCTCCCCGTCATCGCCCAGCAGGCAGATGTCGAGGCGCTTGCGACTGAGATCGAGTCCGGCGTGCAACATGTGAGTGGGCCTCCTTGGTGCTCGTTTCTTGGTGACACGAGCGTGCCATTGGGAGGCCCTTCTTCATGGCAGTCCAAAGCGGCGCTTTTCGGCCGATAACAGCATGGACGCCTTTGCTGCCGCTTTCACGCGAACGCAGCAGCAGAAGGGCTTACGCGGGGGTGATCTCGAGGTAGACGGTCTCGGCCCCGAGGGCGCCACCGGCTCCCTCGTAGACCTTGCGCCCGAGCCCGTAGTTGGCACTCAGCGCGGCCTCCGCGCCCTGATCGTCGCCGGGCTGGTCGAGCACCCGGGCCCGACCCTCGGCGGGCGGCCCGAGCGGTTTGCCTCGCACCGTGCACGGGGCGACACGTACTCGCGGATCGTTGCGGATGCGCTTGACCTTGGCGACGTCCCTCTCGCTGCGAGCGTAGAGCTTCCGGTCGTGGAGCCCGAACCACACAGGCGTCGGTACCGCCTCGCCGCCGCGCCTGTACGTCACCAGCAGGCAGTACTTATGGCCCCGCAGGTGTTCGAATCCCCGCACCGTCTGCTCCTCCCCCGCAAGCGAGTGGGCGGACGGGTCTCGGATCCAGTGGTAGAAGCGATTGGGAAGCGACGTCATCCTGGCGAGACTAGGCGATCCTCCCTCCCCCCTTTGCGCGAGAAGCGAGCGCTAATTGCCAGCGCCGCGTTCCATGCCGAGGGGCAGCAGAAGAAGCGGGTCCGCTCGCTCCCCCAACGCGCGAGGAGGAGCAGCGAGTTCACGCTACCGTCACGAGCGCCGTGGAGCTACTGACCTAGGCTGTCCGCGGCGACCACTGGAAGCTGCGGGCGGCGAACGCGAGGCCGGCGACCCCCCATGCAGCGACGATCAACAGATCCCCCGCGGCGATGCCCGCGCCGGTGGTATGGATGAACGGAGTCAACATCGCCACGGCGAGGTGGCGGATCGGGAAGACATCGGCGATCGCGCGGAGCCCCGAGGGGATCTGATCCTCGGGCACGAACACGCCGGAGATGAAGTAGAGCGGCAGAACCGTCAGGTTGGTGACCGGGGCGGCGGCATCGGCGGCGCCGATGCGGGTTGAGATCGCGAAGCCGAGGCAGCAGAACGAGGCGGCCCCGACGACCACCGCGATGATCAGGCCGGGCATCGTCGAACTCGGAACGTGGACGCCGTAGGCGACTCGTCCGATTACCAGCAGGAGCCCCGACATGACCAGCGCGACGATCACCCCGACGGCGGCGCGGCTTGCGATGACGATGCCTGGCCGGAACAGGGGTTGCCCGTGCGCGCTTCAGTACTCCCGCCTCGCGCTGGGCGACGATCGCCTGGGTCAGGTTGACGAAGCTGGCAGAGATGATTCCCAGCGTCATGATTCCTGGAACGTAGTAGGTGGTGATGTCGATCGGCTTCCCGTCGACGACGGTAGTGCCGTTGAAGATCGCCGCAAAGATCACCAGGAATACGATCGGCAACAGCAGCGTGAAGTAGCGCGACTGCGGGCTGCGCCAGAAGATCTTGAGGTCGGCGCGGAACTGGCTCCCAAGCAGCTGCTGATCGATCACGGCCGCTCCCCGCCCTCGGTGAGCTCGAGATAGACGTCTTCGAGGGTTGGCCTTCCGACCGTCAGGTCGTCGAGGTCGAAGCCGCGCCCCAGCGCCCAGCCCGCAAGTGCATGGAGGGTGCGAGCCGGGTGCCGGCTTCGCAGGTGGATTCGGCCCTCGCGCAGCTCGGCGGCAGTGACCAGCTCGGGCGGCAGCTGGGAGGGCTCGACTCCCTCGGGCGGGCTGAACGAGATGTCGCTCGGCGCCGTGTTCCGGCCGCCGAGCGTCTCGGTTGTTCCCTCTGACACGATGCTTCCGTCAGCGATCACCGCGACCCGGTCGGCCAGCGCCTGCGCCTCCTCCATGTAATGGGTGGTCAAGAAGACCGTCTTGCCGAGCTCGCGCAGGTTGGCGATCACGTCCCATGCGTGGTGCCGGGCCGAGGGATCGAAGCCGGTCGTCGGCTCATCCAAGAAGACCAGCTCCGGATCGCCGATCAGGGCCAGCCCGACGTCGAGGCGGCGCTGCTGGCCGCCGGAGAGTCGTTGGGCGCGAACCTGTCGCTGCTCCGCCAAGCCGACCAGCTCGAGCGTCTCCCCGACCGTGTTGGCGTGGGGGTAGTAGCTCGCGTAGAGCCCGAGCAGCTCGCCCACGGTTAGCTCGCCCGGCATCGTGCAGCTTTGCAGCACGACTCCGATCCGCGAGCGCCACTCACGGCCCGCAGTGGCGGGATCCTCCCCGAGCACCGCCACCTCGCCGGCGTCGCGCGAGCGGTAGCCCTCGAGCATCTCCACGGTCGTCGTCTTGCCGGCGCCGTTCGGCCCGAGAAAGGCGAAGATCTCGCCGGCCTGGACATCGAGGTCGATCCCGCGGACGACCTCGCGCTCGCCGTAGGACTTGCGGAGCGCTCGAGCGAGGACAACGGGTTCGGTCATGCTAGACGGGGGCACGACCGCTCAGCATGGACGGACGCTAGCGCAGCCCGATCGTCCGCGGGGCCTTGCCGGAACCCCAAGCTCGGGAACCAGCACGGTAGAACCACTCATCCGGTTGATGATCGGCTCTCCCGTTGCGCTTCCGCTATGCGCGAAATGCGGGCGTATTCCGAAAGCACTCCTATCCATGCAAAGCGCCGCTTCTCGTCCAAAGCGGCGCTTTCTGGCGAAGCTGGTTCTGTCCCCCGTGGTGCTCCTTTCACGCGGAAGGAGCAGCTACAGGCAGCGGCGCGGGTGCTTCTGTTTCAACTCAAGAGGAGTCGTCTGACCAAAGTGGACCGAAATTCCGGGGGGCCGGACATTACGAATTAGCTGCGATGCTCGGCTCGTGGCGCGTGATCGGTTCGCGTTTGGTGAGTTAGGCTGTTTCTGGTTGGGCTTGCCGCAGATTGGAGGTCGAGAGACATGTATGCGGCACACGTTCTGGGATATTGGCTGTCGCGCTTGTTCCTGGCTTGCGGTCTGGTTGGCTTGGTTGTGTTGATGCCGTCGGCGGCGAGCGCGGCACCGTCGTCTTCGATCACCGATCTGGGAACGTTTCCGGGCGACTACTTCAGCGTCGCCACCGGGGTGAACGACAGCGGCGAGATCGTCGGCTATAGCCAATCCTTCCGCCAAAATCACACGTCCGCGTTTTCCTATACACCCGCTGCCGGTATGGTCGCCCTGGGCAGGCTTCCCGGCGACTCGGACAGCCTCGCCAACGGAGCGAACGACGACGGGGAGATCGTCGGCTCTAGCCTGGCCAGTCCATTCGGCCCGTCGCATGCGTTTTCCTATACGCCTGCTGGCGGGATGGTCTACCTGGGCAATTTCGGGGATGGCGGCTCTAGCGTGGCCACCGGGGTGAACGACAGCGGCGAGATCGTCGGCTATGGCGACGCACCCCCCTTCTACCTTCCGCACGCGTTCTCCTATACGCGCGCGGGTGGGATGGTCGACCTGGGCACACTTCCCGGCGGCAGATACAGCGAGGGCTTCGGGGTGAATGACCACGGGGAGATCGTCGGCAATGCCGTCACGGCCAACGGCCCCCACGCGTTCTCCTATACGCCTGCGGGCGGGATGGTCGATCTGGGCACGCTCCCAGGCGACACCTGGAGCTTCGCCTACGGGGTGAACGACAGCGGCGAGATCGTCGGCTATAGCTACAACGAGTCCAGCGGCGGCTCCCACGCGTTCTTCTATACCCCCGAGGGCGGGATGGTCGACCTGGGCACACTTCTCGGCGACAACTTCAGCCGAGCCTACGCGGTGAGCGGCAGCGGACAGATCGTCGGCGCTAGCGGCTACCACGCGTTCTCCTATACGTCCGCCGGCGGGAAGGTTGACCTGGGCACGCTCCCCGGCGGAGGCTTGAGCGAGGCCCACGCGGTGAGCGGCAGCGGACAGATCGTCGGCTACAGCTACACGACCAGCGGCTTCTGGCACGCGGTGTCGTGGCAGCTTGCCTCGCCGACGAGCAAGGACCAATGCAAGAACGATGGCTGGAAGACGTTCACCAGCCCGCGCTTCAAGAACCAGGGCGACTGCGTCAGCTCTGTCACCCACCTGCGGTAACGGCTGAAGTGCCGCGCCCAACCTGGCGTCTGAGCCCTGCGGCGGCTCGTGCGACCGCAGGTCGCCTCATCGACATCAGACTCCAGGATCGACTCCATGAGCCCGTGGTGGAGGAAGACCTTCTGCCCGGCGCGGATGTCGTTGCCGGTGAAGAGCACCCGGCCGCTCGGGTCGACCACCTTGTCGGGGATCGGCGGGTCGGACTTGTACGTCTGGTACGCGAGCAGGGCGAGGACGAAGAAACCGACGATGACCACCAGGCCGGCGACCTGGAGCCAGGTCTTCGAGACGAGCAGCTCGCGCTTGCCCGTGGGCGTCTCGCCCGCAGGCATGCCGACCGTCTCTCCTCTTCCTCTTCCGATCGCCATCGATCCGGACGAATTGACCGCGGCTGCGCGGGGATCCTATGTGGACTCGCGACGAGGAATCAAGCGGGGGCGGAGTCGAGCATGCGGCCGATCAGGCCCATGTACTGGACCAGGTGGCGCGATCCCAGGAACTCCTTCCGCACCCGCTCGTGGGCCGCGACGCCGATCGCCTCGGCCCGGGCCTGATCGGCGAGCAGCGAGTCGACTGCCTCGCCGACGGCCGCGAGGTCGGCCGGGTCGTCCACAAGCAGCCCCGACTCGCCGTCCACGATCTGGTCCTGGATCCCGCCGATCCGGCCGGCGACCACCGGCCGCGACTTCCACATCGCCTCGGCGACGGTGAGGCCGAACCCCTCGGCAAGGCTCTTCTGGAGCACGACGTCGGACCGGCGCTGGATCGCATTCACGATCGCCGCGTTCTCCTCCACGTCGTCCATCGGCAGGCTGGCGAGATGGACCCGTGCCCTGGTCTGGCCCGGCAGGCCCTTTCGCGCGCCGCGAACCTCCTCGAGCACCTCGGCCCCCTCGGGATCGTCTGCCACCTCGGTCACAGAGGGCCCGGCGAGCAGCAGATGCGCTCCGGAGTGCTCGACGTTCTCGCTGAAGCATTGAAGGACCCCGGCCGGATCCTTGAGGCGGTCCCAGCGGGAGACCTGGGTGATCAACGGCGCGTCGGCCGGAAGCGGTCCGTCCTGGTCGAGCTCCGCCGGGCGGTCCACGCGCGCCCGGCTGCCGTCGTGGCGGAGGTAGAGGGCGTGGCTGAAGTGGTCGCCGTGCTGGAGCCCGGTGACGTTCAGGATCGAGCGCACCGTCTCCTGGTCGAGCTCCTCGTTCTTGGCCGAGAAGGCGTCGATGGAGGGCGGGACCAGCCAGAGCTTCTCCTCCTCGAGGCCATCCCATACAAAGGCCCTTCTCGAGAAGACGTAGGCGTCGGCCTCGCTCACATAGCGGTGCAGAAAGGACCAGGCATCGCGGACCAGGTCGTTCGGGTGATCGACCCCGACATGGCAGCGCCAGACGACCCTCACCCCCTGGGACCTGATGTGCGGCACGATCCCCGCGGTCTGGGGATCGTGGAGATAGACGAGGTCCCCGTCGCGGATCAGGCTGATCAACTCCGTGGTGCTCTCCATCAGGCCGCGCTCGTATGTCTCGCGTTCGCTCTCGCCGAGCTCTCCGCCGTCCCCGTCGGCTCCGTGGAGGCGGTTGTGGAGCCGCTTCGTGAGCCTGAAGAAGTCCTCGTCGCCGCTGATCGTCACCCAGCGTACGTCGACTCCCGCGCCTCGCGCGTAGGCGAGCAGCGACTGCAGCATCTCGGCGACCCCGCCGCCGCGGGCCGTCGAGTTGACGTGCCAGATCACGCGACCGGCGAGCAACCGCCCGGCGGCCTCGATCGCCTGCTCGACCTGCGAGTAGTCGTCTCCCACGAGCGCCCTGAATCGCTCCGGCGACGCCGGCGAGACCTGGACCGGCTCGACCGCTGGGCTCACTCGTGTGCCCGGCGGCCTGTGGGGGTCGAGCGCCATCGGCTCCTCGTGCCATTCCTGGGGCAGGGCCACCTCGACGTCGAGGGTGCGGCGCGGGGGCTCGGGCTCCTCGTGCACCTCCCCGTGGTAGAGGAACGGAGCCAGGTAGCGGGCGCTGATCTTGTGCGGCGGCCACCAGAGGGTGTCCGGCGAGGCTTCGCCCTCGCCGCCCCCGCCCGCGACGTCGGCCCGGAGGCTGACCGACTCATCTCCGGTAAGCAGCTTGCCGCGCAGCACCGGCCGGAAGGGCTCAGCCGCGACGTCGGCACCGAGGCCGTGCGCGATGTCCGCGGCGGCGGCGTCGGCCTGCTGGGTCGCGATGCCTCCCTGCTTGATCGGAAAGTTGGTCCCGTCGCCCGCCGCGTAGACGCCGTCGAGCCCCTTGACCCGGGCGTGGTCGTCGATCGGGATGAAGCCGTCCTCGTCGGAGGGGAGTCCCTCGATCGAAGGTCCCTCCATCACCGCCAGCGCGACGACCTCGGCCGGCCCCAGCACCCGGTCGCCGGGGCTGAGCTTCATCCCCCGCTCGTCCAGCTCGCGCACGGTGGAGCTCGTGAAGACCTCGATGCCGCGGCCCCTGAGCAGATCGCCCACCAGCGCGCTCGCGGACGGCCCGAAGATCGCCAGCGGGGCCGGCTCCGGCGTCACGATCGCGATCGTCACCTTGACGCCGCGCTCGACGGCCCGGCGCTGGGTCATCAGTGCGATCTCGTAGAGCGGCAGCGACCAGGTGACGCCGTGCGGGACGACGAAGGCCATCCGGTGGTCCTTGCTCGCCGCCCGGTCGAGGACCTCATCCGCTCGGTACGGCACCTTCCCCGAGGGAAACGTCGTTGCGTGCTCGAAGCCCTCGCGGTAGCGGCCGCCTGCGCAGAAGATCAGGCGGTCGTATTCGAGCTTGGAGCCGTCGTCGAGCTCGACGACCTGAGCATCGCCGTCGACGGCCTTGGCGGCCCCGAGCACGAAGCGAGCGCCCAGCTCCTCCGCGAGCGGCGCGAGCTCATGACGCTCAGCCGGCGCCAGGTCGAACGGCTCCTCGACCAGGAGCGGCTTGTAGAGGAAGTCGGGCTCGGGCGCGACCAGCGTCAGCTGCACCCGGTCGACGGCCAGGTCGTGCAGGGCGAGGAGCGCCTCGAGCCCCGCTACCCCGCCGCCGACGATGACAACGCGGGTGCTGCCGATGTCGGCCTGATCGCTCATCCTCGTGGCGCGATCCTACGCCGAGGGCATAGGGTTCGCCGCGCGATGGCGCAGGTTTCCACGGTGACCGGGATGGTCGAGGCTGAGGAGCTCGGCACCACCCTGATCCACGAGCACCTGCGCAACTGCGACGAGGCAGTCCGCAACCAGTGGCACAGCGCGGGCGGCGTCAAGGAGGACAAGCCATACGAGGTGGCGCCCGGCGAGGACTTCGAGATCGCCGTGCGGGAGGCGCGCGCCGCGGTGAAGCTCGGGATCAAGACGATCGGCGAGCCCACGGCGATGTTCCTGGGCCGCGACGTCGACTTCATGCGGCGCGTCTCCGAGGAGACGGGGCTGCAGGTGATCCCCTGCACCGGCATCTACACCTACGACTACCTGCCGCAGTTCTTCCTCAACCGCGACCCCGACCAGATCGCCGAGCTCTTCGTCGAGGACATCGAGCAGGGAATCCAGGGCACGGAAATCAAGGCCGCCTTCATCAAGTGCGCGGCCGACGAGCCCGGGGTGAACGAGAACATCGAGAAGGTCCACCGGGCGGCGGCGCGGGCGAGCGTCCGGACCGGCGCGCCGATCATGGCCCACTCCCGGCCGGCCAGCAACACCGGCCCGCGCCAGATCGAGATCTTCCTGGAGGAGGGCGTCGACCCGGCCAAGGTGCAGATCGCGCACACCGGCGACTCCGACGACCTCGACTACATCGAGGGGCTGCTCGAGCAGGGCGTCTGGATCGGGCTGGACCGCTACGGGCTCGACATCTTCCTGCCGTACGAGAAGCGCCAGGCGACCGCCAAGGCGCTGCTCGAGCGCGGCTACGCCGACCGGATCTTCCTCTCGGCCGACTCGGTCGCGACCACCGACTGGTTTCCGCCCAACGTGATCGAGGCGCTGCTCGCGAGCGGGGCGGCGAAGGACTGGACGATCCGGATCGTCCCGGAGAAGGTTCTGCCCGAGCTCCGCGAGTCCGGCATGACCGAGGAGCAGGAGCGGACGATGATGGTCGAGAACCCGGTTCGCTGGTTGACGGCCTAGCGGCGACTGCTGAAGAAGCTCTCGAGCAGCGCCGCGGACTCGGCGGCCAGCAAACCGCCCTCGACCGTGGGACGGTGGTTCACGACCGGCTCCGCGAACAGGTCGATCACGCTGCCCACCGCGCCGCCCTTCGGGTCGGCCGCGCCATAGATCAGCCTCGGTACCCGCGCCAGGGTGATCGCCCCCGCGCACATCGGGCACGGCTCGAGTGTGACGTAGATCGTCGTCTCGAGCAGCCGCCAGCCTCCGAGCCGCTCAGACGCCTCGCGCAGCGCCAGCACCTCCGCATGGGCGGTGGGATCGCGGCGCAGCTCGCGTTCATTGCCTGCCTGGCCGAGCACCTCGTCGCCTCGGGCGACGATCGCGCCGATCGGGACGTCGCCGTTGCCGGCCGCGCGCTCGGCCAGCTCCAGGGCACGCCTCATCATCAGCTCGTCCGTCGCTGGCTCGCTCACGGGGTGAGTATCGATCACCTGCGCCTGAGCAGGAACTTTCCCCGATCGCCTGTGTTTTGGGTGCGTAGGCTGGCCGCCCGCGCGGCGGCCTTCTTTCTGCCCAAGCCGGGGAGCATGCGGAAGCTGATCGCCACATCCATTCTCGTCCTCGCCGCCGTGCTGATCCCGGCCGCGGGGGCGGCGGCTGCCGAGATCCCGGACCACGCCGCCTACGTCCCGGGTCAGCTCCTTAAGCCTTTGCGGCCATCGCCATCGCGGTCTGTCGCGAGCTGGGATTGCCCGAGGACATGGTCAACGTCGACGGTGGCGCGATCGCACACGGTCATCCGATCGGCGCCACCGGGGCGGTGCTGACCACGCGTCTCCTCCATTCGATGAAGCGCGACGGCATCAAGCGCGGGCTCGTGACGCTTTGCATCGGCGGCGGCCAGGGCATTGCGCTGGCGCTCGAAGCCATTTGATGGGCGGGCCAGGCGGCTCCAGGGAAAGCCTCATGACGAAGGACATCTTCCGCGTTCCGCTCGTTGCTTGGCATGACTACGATGCCTTTCGAGAGCTTGTGAAGGACGCCCCGTCCACTCACCACGAATGGGCTGAACGCTTCCGGAAGCGCAGCGTGGAAGAACGCCGACGCGGCCACATCGTCCGCGAAATCCACGTCGATCCGCACAAGTTCGCAGCCTATGCCCAACTTAAGGGCTGTGAGACGAGCTTCGCCACGCTCGAACATTTTCTCATCGAGACCGACGCTCATAACAGCCTGCTATAAATGCTCATCGGTGGAAGTATCGGCGATCTGTAGCAGTACGACGCAACAGGTATACCGGCGCTCTTGCATGCAGGCTTGCCAACACCGCACATCATTGGATGCGCACGGCAGACCATCGAGGAACTAACTTGAGATGGTGATGCTGTGCGCGGCCGGCTTGCTGGAGAAGACGCAGGGCCGTCACAAGAACGCCGCCGATGTCGAACGTTTCCTGGTCGAGGGCAAGCCCGGCTACATGGGGCCCTGGATCACCTTCACCAAGCCGCAGTGGAACGAGTGGGGACGGCTCGGCGAGCACATCCGCACCAAGAACCTGAAGGTGATGGGCTCGATCGAGACATTCACCGTCGCCGACGCGCGACGTTACCACGACGCGACCTACTCGATCGGCATGGGCGCAGGCCGCCGCTTCGTTCGTCAGGTCGACCTCAAGGGCCGCAAACGCATCATGGACATCGGTGGTGGCTCGGGGGCCTACTGCATTGCTGCTGCGAAGGAGCATCCCGCCATCCGTGCCGTGGTGCTTGACCTGCCCGTGGTGTGCGAGATCGCGCGCGAATTCATTGCCGAGAACGGTGTCGCCGACCGCGTCGAGGCTCAACCGTGCGACTTCACGCGCGATCCATTCCCGACCGACTGCGATGTCGCCATCATGGCTTCCAATCTGCCCATGTACAGCCGTGAGATGATTGCGAGCGTCATCAAGAAAGCACACGATGCGCTGTTGCCCGGCGGCCAAATGCACCTCGTCGGCGAGACGACCAATGACGAGCGCACCGGGCCTTGGGGGCCGGCCTACTGGGGCCTCGGCCAGGCCGTGGGAGATTCGCTCGGGCTCGCCCATTCGGAGGCAGACGTGATCGGCTACTTCCGCGCGGCTGGCTTCATGGACGTGGGCGTGCACGAATTCATCCCCGGGTCGCTCGGCCGCATCGTCGGCACGAAGGCAAGTGACGAACCGCGGAGCATCACCCATGTTCCACACTGTCATCTGCGACCTGCTGGGATCCGCTATCCGATCCTGCAAGGCGCCATGCAAGGCGGCGGCGGTGTCGAGCTGGTGGCGGCCGTGAGCGAGGCCGGTGGTCTTGGCGTACTGCCCACATTCGGCGGCACCGATCAGAAGCTCAGGGCCGATATTGCCGGCGTGCGTGCGCGAACGACAAGACCATTCGGCGTCAACATCATGCCCATGGGCCGCGGCATCACGGAACGGTGCGCGGCGACGTGCATCGAGCTCGGGCGTGCCCATCGTCACCACGGGACGTGCCGATCCGGGAGAGGAGGTGGTGCGCCAGCTCAAGGCGGCGGGCATCAAGGTCGTTTCCGTGATCCCGACCGTAGAGCATGCGCGGCGCATGGAGGCCGAAGGCGTCGATGCCGTCGTGGCCTCCGGATCGGAGGCCGGCGGCCACGTCGGCACGGTCTCCACGCTCCCGCTCGTGCCGCAGGTCGTGGACGCGGTGAAGATCCCGGTACTGGCTGCCGGTGGCATCGGTGACGCGCGTGGCTTCCTCGCCGCATTTGCGCTCGGCGCCGTCGGCATCCAAATGGGCACTCGCTTTATGGCGACGACCGAGTCCGACCTCAATGAGTGGGGCCGCGCGCAGCTCCTCTCGATGCGCGAGACCGACACCATCGTCACCCGCGCAATGACCGGAGCCACAGTGCGCTGCATCAGGACGCCCGAGATCGCCGCCTACGAGGACGCGCTCGCCCGAAACGCCGATGCCGCCGAGTTGACGGAACTCAAGCGCCGCGTCCGCGGATCGCGTTACGCGGAGGGCAAAGGCGACCGCCGGCAATCGGCTGCCGGCCAGGTTGCCGGCATGATCTCCGACGTCGTAGCGGTCCGCGATCTCATCGACGGCATGTTGGCCGAGGCCGCGCGGCTCGCAGAGCGAATGCCGGCGGTGGCGAGGAGGTGATCTCTCGTGCGTCACCGTGCGAGCATGGACGTCCAGATGGAGGCAAAGAATGGCCTATACCCTCGAGCAATTGAGCGCCGATATCGGCAAGGCTCTCAAGACGGATTCCGGGATCGCGGGCAAACAGGCGGTGTGCAAGCTCGTGTCGAAGGTACTGCTCGACGATGAATTCGTCGCCAAACACCTGACCGCCGAGCAGTGTCGCCCGCGCAAGGTACTGTACGAGGATCCGGAGCTGGGCTTCTGCGTTTGCGGCCACGTGTACGAGAACGCCGCGCACGGCGCGCCACATGATCACGGCTCCAGTTGGGCGATCTACGGCCTGGCGGTCGGCGACACCGAGATGACCGACTGGCGGATCGTCAAGAAGGGTGAGGGTGATGCGCCCACCTTGGTCGAACCGGTCAAGACCTATGTCATGAAGCCGGGCGATAGCCACTTTTACGATGTCGGCGTCGTCCATTCGCCGAAACGCGACGGCTTGACCAAGCTGGTGCGCATCGAAGGCGCCAATCTCGATCGCATCCAACGTTCGAACATCAAGGCGGCCTGAGAGCAAGGTGGCCTGAGGAAAGGACATGCGGTGAAGCTCGACTACGTGACCATCGAAAAGCGTGATGGGATTGCCATCGTACGCTTTGACCGCAAAGCCAACCTCAACGCCTTCAACGAGAAGCTGGTGGTCGAGCTGACGCATGCGGCGCGCAGCTTCCACGAAGACCTGGACACCCATGCCGTGGTGCTGGCCGGCGCGCCCAATGGCTTCTCCGCCGGCTTCGACCTCAAGGCGACGGATGGTTGGACAAGCGAGACCGACGACCTGAAGCGGCGTCAGCGCGCCTATGGAGGCGTGCGCCTGTGCAAGGCCTGGGAAGCGATGCCGCAGATCACCATTGCCGCCATGGAGCGGCTGGCCGTCGGCGCCGGCGTCGCCATCGCGCTGGCCTGCGACTGGCGCGTGCTGGGCAAGGGCGCTTACCTCTACGTGCCGGAAGTGAAGATCGGCCTCAACCTGCAGTGGGGCGCACTGCCGCGGCTGATCAGCCTGGTCGGACCGGCGCGAGCCAAGCGCATCTGCATCCTCTGCGAGAAGATGCCGGCGGCGCAGGCGCTGGAATGGGGGCTGGTCGAGGAGTTGGCCGAGGACGGCAAGACGGTCGACCGGGCGCTGGAACTGGCCGAGGTGGTGCTGTCGATGCCGGCGCCCACGGTGCGCATGGTAAAGGAGGCGGTAAATGCCACCGCTGGCGCACTGCACGCCGCGACCGCCTTCGCCGACGCCGACCAGAGCCAGCTCACCGCGACGTTTCGCCAGGCCAGATCGGCGCGCGCTACGTTCCGAAAATCCTAGGCTGGCTCGGTCCGTACGAAGCGTACAGAAAACCAGGGTCACGAGGGGACAGAACGGTGGGCCAGGAAGTTCAGATCGCGGCCGCCGATGGCGGGAAATTCGTCGGCTATCTGTCGTTGCCGGCAAGTCCTCGTGCGCCCGGTCTGATCGTGCTGCCCGAAGTGTTCAACACCAACCCGCATATCCGCTCGGTGGCCGACGGTTACGCGGCGGCGGGTTTCGTCACACTTGCTCCCGACGTTTATTGGCGACAGGAGGCCGGAAACTATCTGCCCTATACCGACGAAGGCCGCGCCAAGGCGCAGTCGCTCCGCGCGCGATTGGATACTGACCAGTTCACGCGCGACCTCGGCGACGCCATCGCCGCGCTTCGCGCGCGCCCGGAATGTACCGGCAAGGTTGGCGTGATGGGGTTCTGCCTGGGGGGCAAGTTCGCCTACCTGGCCAGCACGCGGCTGCCGATCGAAGCTGCGGTCAGCTACTATGGCGTGCAGATCGACGAGCATCTCGACGAAGCCGATCGCCTCAAGTGCCCGATCCTGATGCACTTCGCCGAGAACGACCCGCACGTGCCGGCGCCGACCGTGGCGGCGATCAGCAATGGGCGGATTGAACGGCGTGAGCATCCATGTCTACCCGGGCACGGAACACGGCTTCAACCGGCAAGGATACCTGCCGTACGACGCGACCGCGGCTGCACTGGCGCGCCAACGCACATTGGCGCATTTCCACCGCCTCCTGTCGTAGCGCGCCGCGCGCGGCGTGCCAGCCTTGAGGCCCCGGAGTGACCTGACCATGATATCCAGCGCCCAGATCAGTATCTATCCGTTGCGCCAGGAGCATCTTGGCCCGGCGGTCGAAACCGTACGAGAGACGCTGGAGGCGCACGGTCTTCGGGCCCAGGTCGGTCCGATGAGCACGATCGTGACCGGCGAAACCGGCATCGTCTTCGCTGCGCTCGCGGAGGCCTTCGACAAGGCGGCGCGAACCGGCGAGGTGGTCATGACGCTCACGGTTTCCAACGCCTGTCCGGTCCCGCCTTAGGATCGGGACACGTACCGCATGGATAACCACCGGCAGCCTACCGGTTCTGCCGGCCAGTTCGGCCCGGGGATCTATGCCGCTTGGCGGGAATCATCGCTTGGAGAGATCACCGAGGATCTCGAACAGCGACTTCTGCTCCGCCTGGCCGGTGAACTGCGGGGCCG